>NZ_DASYCB010000013.1:0-11653 GCF_036500425.1 Luteibacter sp. | reverse complement strand
GCTTGCGCGCGATCGCGCGCAAGCGCGCTCCTACAGGGGGTTTGAATTACTTGAGGTAGTTGAAGAGGGACAGGTTCTGCATCTTTACGTAGGCCTGCTGGGCTGCATCCAGCGCGGTCTGCTGCTGCGAGAACTTGCTGGCGGCGCTGGCGTAGTCCAGGTCCTGCAGGCCGGACAAGGTGGTGTCGTACTGCAGCTTCATGTCCGAGCCCAGGCTGGATTGCTGGTCCAGTGTGTTCATCCGCGCGCCGATCTGGGTGCGCGTATTGAGAAAGTTGCCGGCGGCCTGGTCGAGGTTCTGTAACTGCGCATTCACCGCGTTGTTCATCGGCGCACCGCCGCCCGGCGTTTCGAACGCCGTGATGAGGTTGGCCACGGTAGAGAACACATCCTGTGACGATGAGGGCGTGACCGAGAAGGAATCCCCGGCCGCCGGCGCACCGGTCAGGTTGATCTGCGCCCCGTTGAAATTGATGACACCCGATGATCCGGTGTAGGTCCCGGTGCTCACGGCCGGCCCGGTTGGATCCGCCGCGTCATGGATCTCGTAGTTCGATGCATCAGTAAACGTGATGGTGTAGCTACCGCCCGTCCACGCCGACGCATCGGTAACGGAGGTGGCACCAATCACGCCGGTACCCGTGTTCGCCGCACCCGCCGCAGTCTGGAAGGTTCCGTTGCCACCCTTGATCGACATGAACACGTCATCGCCGCTGTCGCCGGTGGCGACCTGCAGGCCTGCGCCGGCCGCGACCATGCGTTGGCCCTGGTCCCCCGAATAGCTAACGTTCAGGCCCGACTGCGTGAATGGCTGCGCCGAGGTGCTGTTGCCAGCGAAGACGTATTCGCCCTGCCCGTCCTTCGTATTGCCCAGCGCGACGAGCTGCTGCAAGCTCTGGCGCAACTCTGTCGCGATCGACTTGCGCGACTCATCGGTCTGTGTGCCGTTGCTACCTTCAAGCGCAAGCGTACGGATACGGTCGAGAATATCGGACGCGTTCGAGATCGATTGTTCTTCGACCGAAAGCCGCGTCGAAGCCATGTTGATGTTGCGCGAATACTGGTCGTTCTGCGCGCTGGCCGAGTTGACGTCGACCGCCCGCGCCGCGGCGGCGGGGTTGTCCGACGGACTCTGCATCGCTTTGCCGTTGCCAAGCGCGAGCTGCGTCTGCGACAGGTCGTACTGCCGGTTCAGCATCTGGTTGACGGACTGTTGCTGCTGCCAGGTGGTGGAGATGCGCATGATCAGCTCTGCACGGCGGAAAGGAGGGACTGGAAGATGGAGTTCGCCGTGGTGATGACCTGGGCGGACGCCGAATAGGCTTGCTGGAACTTCAGGAGGTTGGCCGCCTCCTCATCCAGGTTCACGCCAGCGACGCTCTGCTGCGATGCCGTGGCCTGGTCGAGGATGCTTTGCTGCGCACTGAGTGCGGTATTTGCTGAAGCACCTGCCGTGCCAACCTGGGCGATCAGCTGGCTATACGCCTTGCCGACCGTGGTCACGCCGTTATCGAGCACGCCGACGTTGGCGACGTTGGCTAGGGCCAGCGCATTACCGTTATCGCCGCTGGAGCTGCCGGCTGGCTTCACGCTGAAACTGTCGTTGATCGCCGGCTTGCCGGTCAGCTTCAGCGACCAGCCGTTCCCGGTGATCGTGTCACCCGAGGTGTAGTTCTGGTCCGGGCCGCCATCGACGCTATAGGTGTTCGCCGAGGTAAAGACGATATTGACCGGTGTCTTGAAGTTCGCATTGGTCGGATCGGTCACCGTCAGGCCGCCGAGCACACCGCTACCCGTATTGCTCGATGCCTTACTGGCCGCCAGCGGGCCCGACGCGGCGATCTTGTTGGTGTCGCTGATCGCCACGCTGATCGACGATGCCGCGTTGCGGGTCGGCTGGATCTGGAAGGAATCACCCGCTGCCGCACCCGGGGTCACGATGACCTGCATGCCGCCGACCACGAACGGATCGCCCGCGACACCGGTACCGGTCATCGGCACGGTCACGCCCGCGGTCGTCGCCGCCGACCACTTCACGCCATCGAAGCGCATGATGTAGTCGGAGCTGCCCAGCTTGGAGACGTCGGAGACCACGGCCGAGACCGTGCCCGTACCCGTGTTCTTCGTGCTGTTGAACACAGCGGGGTCGGCGATATTGAACATGTTGCCGCCGGCATCGCCATTCAGGTCGATACCCTGCGCGCTTTGCTTGTTCACCGCACTGGTCAGCGCGATGGCGGCACGACCCAGTTGGTTACGTGCCGGATCGAGCACATTGGTACGGAAGTCGAACGTGGCACCCAGCGAGCCCGAACCCAACTGACTCGAAATCACGGCGCCCGACGGATCGACTACTTCCAGTCGCGATGAGTCGTACTGATTGGCAGCCGTCGCCAGCTTAGTCGAATTGGTGCCGTTGACCAGCGGCAGGCCGTTGCCCACGCTGACCGTATACATGTGGTCGCTGGTCTGGGTGACGCTGACACCGACGATCTTCGAAAGATCGGCCACGGCTTGGTCACGCTGGTCAAGCAGTTCACTCGGCTCGGCGCCGTTCGCGTAACCCTTCTGGATCTGGCCATTGAGGTTGGCGATGTTCTGCGCCAGCGTGTTGATGCTGTCAACCGCGCCGCTGATCTGCTGGTTGGTCTGCCCATCCAACGACTGGAACTGGGTGGACAACGACTTGAACGTTGAGACCAGCGAGCTCATCTGGCCGATCAGGGCCTGGCGGCTTGCCGTATCGACCGGCGCGTTGGCCACGTCGCTTAGTGCGCCAAAGAAGCTATCCAACGAGGTTTGCAGGTTGGTCGAACCGCTGACCACATTGTTGACCGAGGCGGTCAGGCTGGCGTACTGCGCCGCCCGGCTCTGGCTCGAGTTCGCCGACCACACCTGCTGGGTGAGGAACTGGCTGTAGGCGCGCTGCACGCTGGTGGCATCGGCACCCTGACCAACGTAGTAGCCACCCTGGAACTGCGGTGCGCGCGCATTGAAGCCCGTCACCTGTCGGCTATAGCCGACGGTGTTCACGTTACTGATGTTGTTGCCCACGGTCGACAAGCCGACTTGCGAGGCAAGCAGGCCCGAGATACCGGTGGAAAGCAGGTCAGCCATCGTCGTTTCCTTTTCTTCTCTTCACCAGGCCCGTGGTTACAGATCTGCCGCGATGTGCTTAAGCGCGGCAAGCGCCTGCTTCATCACCGGGCCATTCGCGATATCGGTCAGCTTCTGCGCGTAGCTCGGGTCCGTGGCGTAACCGCCCTGGGTGAGCGCATGCGCGAAGCCGGCGATATCGTCGCCGCGGCCGACCGCCTGCGCGTAGCGCGGGCTGGTGGCGACCATGTCGGCGTAATCCTTGAACGAGTCAGACGGCGAGTCGTACGCACGGAAGCTGTCCTTCTTGCGCACAGCCACGCCGTTTTCGTATTCCAGTGTCGGCACGTTGACGCGCTTGCCATCCCAGCTACTGCCCGCCTTGATGCCGAACATGTTGAAACTGCTGTTACCGCCCTGGGCCGGCATATGCTTGCCCCAGCCGGTCTCGAGCGCGGCCTGTGCGAGCAACGCCCGCACGGACACACCTAGCTTCTTCGCCGCCTCGATCGCGTGCGGGGCGAACTTCTCGACGAAGTCCTGCGGGCTATCGATGGAACCCACCGCATTAGCCACGGCGGAGGCGCCCTTCCCCACGGCCTGACCAGCGCTGCTCAGCATGTGCTCGAGCGAGTTCATCAGGCCGCTGTCTTGGTCCGACTTCGAGGACACGGCATCCGAGGTCGATGCAGAACCGGTCACGCCATCGAACAAGCCGTTGGCGCCGCTTGCGCCAGCCGTCGAGGCATTACCGCCCAGCTGGCGGATCAGCATATCGGCGATACCGATACCCTTACCCTGCGACAGCGTGACCGACAGCTGGTGGTCGAGCATGTCGCGGTACGAGTTAGCCTGGCTGGAACCCATGATGTCGTCACTGCCCATGGCGGCGCTCGCATCACGCATGGACTTCAGCATCATCTGGGTAAAGATCGATTCGAACTGTTTGGCGACGGTCGGCAAAGCCGACTTCGAATCTTTCTGCGCGGCCGTACGCAGGCCGGCAAACGCGGACATGTCCGCGTAGGTGCCAAGGCGCTGGTTGTCGACCGCGGATGTCATGTCAGATCACCACCAGTTCCGCGCGCAGGGCGCCGGACTGCTTCAGGGCCTGCAGGATGGAGATCAGGTCGCTCGGCGAGGCACCGACCTGGTTCACCGCGCGGACGATCGAATCCAGGGTCGTACCCGGACCAAACTTGAACATGTGGCCGCCGTTCTCGCTGACCGCGACCTGGCTGCTCGGCACCACGGCGGTCTGGCCGCGACTGAACGCGCCCGGCTGGCTGACCTGCGGCTGTTCGCTGATCGTGACCTGGATGGAACCATGCGCCACGGCGGCGGTGCCGACCCTGACTTCAGAGCCGATGACGACCGTGCCCGTGCGCGAGTTAACGATGACGCGTGCCGGTGCATCGCCCGGGGTCACGTCCAGTGCCTGGATCGTCGCCAGCCAGGACACGCGCTGCGACGGGTCCAGCGGCGCACGTACCGCGACCGAACCGGAATCGATGGCGTTGGCGGTGCCTGCGCCAAAGTTCTGGTTCACGGCCTGGGCCACGCGGTTGGCCGTCATGAAGTCGGCGGTGTTGAGGTTGAGCATGATATCGCCGCCCTTGTCGAACGACGTGGCGACGCTGCGTTCAATACTGGCACCGCCAGGGATGCGACCGCTGGCGGAGATATTCACCTGCACGCTCGAGCCGCTCTTGCCCTGCGCACTGACGCCACCGACCACGACACTGCCCTGCGCAATCGCATAGATCTGTCCATCGGCGCCCTTCAGCGGCGACATCAGCAGTTCGCCGCCGCGAATGCTCTTCGCGTTGCCGATGGAGGCCACCGTCACGTCGATCTTCTGGCCTGGCTTGGCGAACGGCGGAATCTCGGCGGTGATGGTGACGGCTGCGGCGTTCTTCAGCTGTGGACGCACGTTCGCCGGCACGTTCACACCGAACTGCTGGAGCATGTTCTCCAGGCTCTGCGTGGTGAACGGGGCCTGGCTGGTCTGGTCGCCACTGCCATCGAGGCCGACGACCAGGCCGTAACCGACCAGTTGGTTGCTGCGCACGCCACCGACCTGCGCGAGGTCGCGGATCTTGTCGGCATGAGCCGGCAGGATCGCGAACAAGGCCAGGACGGCAACGGCCGTGCGAGCGATAACGCGGAGACGGGCGATGGCGGTCTTCATCAGAACGGCATCCATTTCGAATCGAAGAAGCGCGACAACCAGCCGCGTGTATTCGAATCGGCGAGCGTGCCCTTGCCGACGTATTCGATCTTGGCATCCGCAACGCGGCTGGACAGTACGATGTTGTCGTTGCCGATATCCTGCGGACGCACGATGCCGGAGATACGGACGAGTTCCTCACCCTGGTTGATTGTCAGCCACTTTTCGCCCTGCACGACCATCGCGCCGTTGGTCAGGCGCTGCGCGACCGTTACCGTGATTTCGCCGCTGAGCGCATTGCTCTGGCTGGACGAACCATCGCCATCGAACGAGTTGTTCGAAGCCAGGCTGCTATCGGCGACGCGACCGCCTACCTTCAGGCCATGCCCAAGGATCGACGGCGCGGTGATGCTGTTGCCGTTCTTCTTGCTGGTGCTGGTCGCGGCCTTCTTGGTGGCCTGCGTGCTCTCCACCAGGGTAATCGTGAGGATGTCGCCGATGCGGTGCGCACGCGGGTCAGCAAACAGTTCCATCGACTGCTGATCGGCATAGATGGAACCGGTCGCCTGCGCCTGGGCGGGCGGAGCGATCGGCAGCGTGGCCGTGTACATGGGCTTCGGCGTCGGCGGCACGATGGCGCAACCGGTGAGGGCGGCGAGTGGCAACGCGGTGAGGACGAGGCGTACGTGCAGGCGATTCATGGCGTGAGTCATCAGGTTTTCTGGGTGATGAACTGGAGCATCTGATCCGCCGCCGACACGGCCTTCGAGTTCATCTCGTAGGCGCGCTGGGTTTCGATCATGTTCACCATTTCCTCGACGACATTGACGTTCGATGATTCGAGGGCGTTCTGCTGGATATTGCCGAGGCCATTCAGGCCGGCCGTCCCCGTCTGCGGCGTGCCGCTGGCGGTGGTCTCCAGGTAAAGGTTGTCACCGCGCGGCTCCAGGCCCGCGGGATTGACAAAGTCAGCAAGCTGGATCTGGCCTACCGTCTGCGATACCGACGAACCCTGGGTCGTGACGCTGACCGTGCCGTCGTTCCCAATGGTGACCGCCGTGGCGTTTGCCGGGATGTTGATCGCGGGCTCGATCGGGTAACCATCGTTGGTGACGACCTGGCCATCCTGGTCGCGCTTGAGCGAACCATCGCGCGTATAGCCCACGGTACCGTCCGGCATGGTGACCTGGAGGAAGCCGCGGCCATCGATGCGGACGTCGAGCGGGTTGTCGGTCTGCTGTGAACCGCCCTGCTCGAACATCTTCTGGGTGCCGACCACGCGTACACCGGTACCAATCATGAGGCCGGTCGGCGAGGTCGTCTGTTCGGTCGTCTGGCCACCGGCCTGCCCGCGGTTCTGGTAGGCAAGGTCCTCGAACTCTGCACGCGCGCGCTTGAAGCCCGTGGTGTTGGTGTTGGCCAGGTTGTTCGAGACGACATCCATGCGCGTCTGCTGCGCATCGAGGCCGGTCTTGGCGATCCAGAGGGACGTGAACATCTGTGACTCCTGCGCGCTTGGCGCCTGCTATGCCGCGACGGTTTTGCGTCGCGCGGCGGTGGTTACCCCACCTGTAGCAATTTCGATGCCGACTGCGCGTTTTCGTCGGCCGCCTTGATCGATCGGACCTGCATTTCGTATTCGCGAGAGAGCGAAATCATCTTCACGAGCACTTCGGAAGGGTTGACGTTGCTGGATTCCAGCTCGCCAGAGACGACGCGCACGTTGGCGTCAGCCTCGGCCGGATTGCCATCGCGCGTATGCATGAGGCCATCGGCGCCCGCCTGCAGTTGGTCGTCACCCGGGTTGACCAGCTTGATCCGGTCGGTAGTAGTAAGCGTATTCGGCGACTGGCCAAGCGGCACGACGGAAATCGTGCCGTCGCTGCCGATCTTCACACTGGATGCTTGGGGAATCGTGATGGCGCCGCCGCCACCCATGACGGCATTCCCACGCATATCCGTCAAAAGACCGTCGGCGTCGATGCGCAGGTTGCCAGCGCGCGTATAGCCTTCGGCGCCATCCGGGGTCTGCACGGCGATCCAGCCGTTGCCCTGCACGGCGATGTCCAGGTCGTTACCCGTGGCCATCTGGTTGCCCTGGGTCGTATCGAAACCGATGCCCTGGGCCACGCCGTTGATACGTGTCTGCAAGCCATCGCCCTGGACCGGCAGGCTCTGGAACGCCGACAACTCGGCTTTGAAGCCGGTGGTATTGGCGTTGGCCAGGTTGTGTGCGACTTCCGCCTGCGCACGCATGGTCTGCGTGGCGCCGGTCATCGCGACATATACGGAACGGTCCATGGCGGGTTTCCCTGCGACAGCCCTTGGAGCGGGCGACCTTCACGGCCGCCCACTCGCATGGGACTTAGTTGCGGATGTTGATGATCGTCTGGGTCAACGTGTTGTCGGTCGAGATGACCTGGGCGTTGGCCTGGTAGTTGCGCTGCGCCTTGATCATGTTGACCAGCTGGGCGGTCAGGTCGGCCGTGTTCGAGGCCTCGAGCTGGCCGGACTGGATCTGGCCCATGTCGCCGGAACCCGCCGTACCACGCACCGGCTGGCCAGAATCGGCCGAGGCGGCCCAGTTCGTGTCGTTTAGCTGGCGCAGGCCCTGCGGGTTGGCGAACGTCGCCAGCGCGACCTGGCCCAGCGCGACCGAGTCACCATTGGTGTACTTCGCCGACACCACGCCCTCGGACGACACGTCGATCGCCGAGAACTTGCCGGCCGGGTAGCCGTCATTGGTCGTCGCCGTGGTCGAGGCCGCGTCGCCGAACTGGGTGACCTTGCTCATATCAAGCGTCAGGTTCAGCGGGTTGGCGCCCGGGTTGGGCGAGACCGCACCGAAGTTCAGCTTGCCGTTGGCTGGGGTCAGGATGGCGCCGCCGCTGTTGAAGGTCATGGCCTGCGGGGTGCCCGCCTGGGTGCCATCGACAGTCATGTAGGCCTGCCAGCTGTTGGAGCCCGCTGCGTCCTTCGCGTAGTAGACGTTCACGGTATGTGCCGCGCCCAGCGAATCGTAGGCCTGGAACGTGGACATCGAGTTATACGAGGTGTCGTCCTTCGGATCGAAAGTGGCGTTGGCCGGAGCCGCGGCGCTGGCCGAAAGGTTGGCTGAGATGCCGATGTTCGTGCTGGCCTTGGCCGCGGAAGTACCGGAGGTCAGCTGAAGATCCTGCAGGGCGCTCTGGTCGAAGCCGCCCGACGCGGTCGGCGGGTACACCTGGAGGTGCTGGCCGGTCGAGTTGACGACAAAGTTGTTGTCATCCGGATGGAAATTACCAGCGCGCGAATACGAATAGCCGGCACCGTCGCGCAGGGTAAAGAACCCCGTGCCGCTGATGGCCATGTCGTACGAATTGCCCGTCTGCGACATGTTGCCGTTGCTGAACTGCTGGGCGATGTTGGTGACGCGCACGCCGTTGCCGGCGGCCGTGGCCGAAAGGTTCTGGCCGGCCAGCGAATACACCTGCGAGAACTCCGCACGCGAGCCCTTGAAGCCCACGGTGCTGGTGTTGGCGATGTTGTTGGCGGTGACTTCCAGGTCCGTGGAAGCGGCGTTGATGCCGCTAAGGGCGATATCGAAAGGCATGGAGGGATGTCCTCGGTGGGATTACAGGATTTGGGCGATCTGGCTGAGCAGGGCGCCGCCGTAACCGGCCACCTGCACGTACGTACCATCGGTTCCGGAAGAACCGACGCCTTCCACCTTGCCCTTGACGAAGGTGTCAGCTGCCGTCGTGCCGGAGGTGGCGGAGATCTGGTAGGTGCCGTCGACGAGCTGCGTGCCGTCGTCGGATTTGCCATCCCAGGTGAACTGCTGCAGGCCAGCGTCCGGCTGACCCATGGGAAGCGTACGCACGACCTTGCCCGAGCTGTCCTTGATCGTGACGCTCACGTAGGTGCCCGAGGTCGGCACGTTGACGGCGCCGGAAAGCGAGCCATCGGTGAGCTTGCCGGCGTTCGACGGGATCAGCACATCGGTGCCGACCAGCGAAGCCGCGCGGACGAACTGGTCGCCGGTGAGGTTGGACGAAAGCGTATCGAACGAGGTCTGCAGCTGCTGGGTGGCGGCCACCTGCGAGAACTGCGCCATCTGCGCGACCATGTCGTTGGCGTCCATCGGCTTGGTCGGATCCTGGTTGGTCATCTGGGTGACCATGAGCTTCAGGAAATCGGACTGGTCCAGCGTCTGCTGCTGGAGCTGCGACGAGGTGGACTGCGCGGAGCTGCTGTTGTTGCTGGTGCCGTTGACGGTAGTCATGGATCGGGCCCTTATTTGCCGAGGTCGAGCGTCTTCTGCATGAGCTGGCGTGCGCTGTTCATGACTTCGACGTTGTTCTGGTAGGAGCGCGACGCGGAGATCATGTTGACCAGCTCGTCGACCGGGTTGACGTTGCTCTGCCACACGTTGCCGTCGGCATCCGCCATGGGGTTCGACGGCTCGTAACGCGCCTGCACGGGCGCCTGACTCTCGGTGATGCCCATGGCGCGGACACCCTCGTTTTCCATCTGGCCGTTGACCATGGCCTGCACTGACGAAAACATCGGCTGCTTGGCGCGGTAGGCACCCGCTTCGCTGTTGGCCACGCTATCGGCGTTGGCCATGTTGCTGGCGGTGGTGTTGAGGCGGGCCGATTGCGCGGCCATGCCCGAGCCGGCGACGTCGAAGATCTTGAGCAGGCTCATGAGCTGCCTCCGGTGATGGCGGTGCGCATCATCTTGATTTGCGCGGTGATGAAGCTCAGCGACGCCTGGTAGTGGATGGCGTTGCCGGCGAACTGGGCCTGCTCGATCTGCGTATCCACGGTATTGCCATCCATGGACGGCTGGGTGGCGGCGCGGTAAGCGAGCTTGTCGGCGTCGGCCATGGCATAGGCGGGGTTGCCGCCGATGTGGCCGGACTCGGTCGCCGCCATGGGTAGCTGGTTGCCATCCAGCGCGCCGGTGGCCGCAGTGAGGGCCTTGCGGAAATCCACGTCACGGGCGAGGAAACCCGGCGTGTCCGCATTGGCGAGGTTCGACGAAATGATTTCCGCACGGCGCTGCCACAGGCTGAGCGCCTGCGGGTGCATGCCGAGTAGCGGATCCGGTTTGTCGATCATGGGCGTGGCCCCCTCGTGGGTCTTGACCCGTGGGGATCAGCAAGACGCGTGCCACACGCTGGGCTGGAACGAGAAACGGCGCCGTAGCGCCGTTTGGGGGGGGGTGAGCTGGCTTCGTGCGCCCGGGGGTGGCGGTTTTCTGGCGCAGGTGGGCGACGGGGCTTCGACACTAAGGCCTTCGCTTGCACCCTATCGCGCGCAAGCGCGCTCCTACAGGGCTGAGGCGGGTGGGGTTAGGCGGGGAGGAGTTCGAGGACGGCGGTGGCCAGGATTTCTGGCTGGAACTTGGCGATGAAGCGATCGGCGCCGACGCGGGCCACCATCGCCTCATTGAAGACGCCGCTCAGCGAGCTGTGCAGCAGTACGCGCAAGCCACGGAGCTGGGCGTCCTCGCGGATCGCACGGGTCAGCGCGTAACCATCCATCGACGGCATCTCGATATCCGATACCACAAGATTCACCCGCTCGGTGGCCGGGCCTGCGGCCAACTGGCGGAGCAGTTCCAGGCCTTCGGTGCCGTCCTTCGCCAGCAGGCATTCCAGGTCGAGCTTGCGGAACAGGTCAGCCAGCTGGGTACGTGCCACCAGCGAGTCGTCCACGACCAGCACCCGGCGATTGCCGCCCTGCTGGACATGCGCGGCCTGCTGGACCTTGTCGGAGATCTCGACCTGCTGCGGGTTCACCGCGGCCAGCACCTGCTCCACGTCCACGATTGCCAGAAGGTCGCCATCGAGCCGGGTCACCGCGTTCACGCGCGCACCGTAGCCCAGGGCCGGCGGCGGCGCGGCCATCTGCGCGCCATCCACGTGCACGATCCGGTCCACGTCGGACACCAGGAAGCCCTGCACGGAGCGGCTGAACTCGGTAACGATAAGGTGGGCGGCATCCACGGCCGCGAGCGGCGCATAGCCCATGGCGGCTGCCAGGTCGATCACGGGAATGGTCTGCCCGCGGTAGTCGAAGCTGCCAGCGACCAGCTCATGCATGCTCGGCATCCACTCGAGCCGTGGCCGACGCAGCACTTCGCGCACCTTGAACACGTTGATGCCGAACGCCTGCCGGTCACCCAGGCGGAACAACAGCATCGCCACGCGGTTATGCCCCGCAAGGCGGGTGAAGGTTTCCACGGTATCGAGAAGCGGACGGGCCATGCTGCGCTAGCTGCTTTAGAAGGTGTCCCCTCCCATATCGGCGCCACCGGGCAGTTCTTTAAGCCGCCCCGCCCCTTGTAGGAGCGCGCTTGCGCGCGATGGGCTCGCCGCGAGCACCCATCGCGCGCAAG
>NZ_DASYCB010000012.1:0-37115 GCF_036500425.1 Luteibacter sp. | reverse complement strand
GCTTGCGCGCGATGGGGTGCGGCAAGATCCATCGCGCGCAAGCGCGCTCCTACAGGGGGTGTGCCGTCACAGCCAGCGGTTGTAGCGGCGGATGTAGAGCGTTTTCACGATCTGAGTGAGTACGCAGTACGACACCAGGGTCAGCGCCAGCCAGCCGAAGTACGCGCCGGGCAGCGGCATCATGCCGATGCGCGCGCCCAGCCCCGTAAACGGGATAAGGATGCCGATGACCATGATCGCGCCGGTCAGTGCGAGCACCGGGGCAGAGGCCATGCTGCGCAGGAACGGGATGCGCCGCGTGCGGATCATGTGCACCACCAGGGTCTGCGAGAGCAGGCCTTCGATGAACCAGCCGGACTGGAACAGCGACTGATGGGCCACGTCGTGTGCGCCGAACACATGCCACATCAGCCAGAAGGTGGTGATGTCGAACACCGAGCTGACCGGACCGATCCAGACCATGAAGCGGCCGATATCACCCGCATCCCACTTGCGTGGCGTGCGCAGGTATTCCTCATCCATGCGATCGAACGGAATGGACAGCTGCGACAGGTCGTACAGCAGGTTCTGCACCAGAATCTGCAGCGGAAGCATCGGCAGGAACGGCAGGAACGCGCTCGCCACCAGTACGCTGAACACGTTGCCGAAGTTCGAGCTGGCGGTCATCTTGATGTATTTCATGATGTTGCCGAAGGTAATGCGGCCTTCGATCACACCTTCTTCAAGCACCATCAGGTTCTTTTCGAGCAGGATGATGTCCGCCGATTCCTTGGCGATATCTGTGGCCGTATCGACCGAGATACCTACATCAGCATCGCGCAGGGCCGGCGCATCGTTGATGCCATCACCCAGGAAGCCCACGGTGTGGCCGCGCCGCTGCAGCGCTTTCACCACGCGTGCTTTCTGCACGGGCGACATCTTGGCGAAGATCGTGGTGCTTTCGACCATCGCGTCCAGCGCTTCATCGTCCAGTTGCTCGATGTCCCGACCGAGCGCGGTGCCGCCCACGTCGAGACCGACTTCGGCGCAGATCTTCTTCGTCACCGCCTCGTTATCGCCGGTGATCACCTTCACAGCCACGCCGTGGTGGTTCAGCG
Organism: Luteibacter sp.; assembly: GCF_036500425.1. Lineage (GTDB taxonomy): Bacteria > Pseudomonadota > Gammaproteobacteria > Xanthomonadales > Rhodanobacteraceae > Luteibacter. Next base: position 36,018 of record NZ_DASYCB010000012.1, on the reverse strand, counting down.
CGCGGATCGCGGTGGCCGCCGAGTCCTTAGGCGGATCGAGGAACGCAAGGCAGCCGACCGCCGTGAGACCGGCTTCATCGGCCACGCCGTAAGCGCGATCACCTATCGGGTCGCGGCGGACGGCCACGACCAGCACGCGCAGGCCATCCTCGTTGAGGCGGCGGGTCATCGCGCGGATCTCGGCGCGCTTCTCCTCGGTCATCGGCTCGACGACGCCGCCGATGCGTGCCTCGGTGCAGGTGGCGAGCATCTCTTCAACGGCGCCCTTGCAGATCAGCAGCTGCTCGTACTCACCATCAGTCACCACCACCGACATGCGCCGGCGCTGGAAGTCGAACGGGATCTCATCGACGATGCGGAAGCGGTGGGCGACGGTCTCGAGGTCGCGGTGGGTCAGCACCGCCTTGTCCATGAGGTTGCGCAGGCCGGTCTGGAAACGGCTGTTGAGGTAACCCCACTCCAACGCCTCATCGGAATCGTCCCCGTCGAGATCGACATGGCGCTCGAGCACGATCTTGTCCAGAGTGAGCGTGCCGGTTTTATCCGTGCACAGCACATCCATGGCGCCAAAGTTCTGGATGGCGTTGAGGCGCTTCACCACCACCTTGCGCTTCGACATGGCGATGGCGCCCTTGCCGAGGTTGGCGGTGACGATCAGCGGCAGCATCTCCGGGGTGAGGCCCACGGCCACGGAAAGCCCGAACATGAAGGCTTCCAGCCAGTCGTGCTTGTCGAAGCCGTTGATGAAGAAGACGATCGGCACCATCACCGCCATGAAGCGGATCAACAGCCAGCTGACCGAGGAGATGCCCTTGTCGAAGCTGGTCTGCACGCGCTCACCGGAGAGCGTGCGTGCCAGCGAGCCCAGGTACGTCCGTGCGCCGGTCGCCAGCACGACGGCCGTGGCTGTGCCGGAAACCACGTTGGTACCCATGTAGCAGACCGTGGGCAGGTCGAGCGGGCCACTGCTGTCGCTGGCCATCACGCCACCCGGCGCTGCTTTCTCCACCGGGATGGATTCGCCGGTGAGGATCGCCTGCGAGATAAACAGATCCTTCGCTGCGATCAGGCGCAGGTCGGCCGGGATCATGTCGCCGGCACCCAGATGCACGATGTCGCCGACGACGATTTCCTCCACCGGCACTTCGATGCGCTCGGCATGGCCATCCTCGGCGCGGCGGGTGACGGTCGCCGTATTGCGGACCATCGCCTTCAGCTTTTCAGCCGCCTGCGAGGAGCGGTACTCCTGGGTAAACGACAGCAGCACGCTGATGCCGACCATCACCGCGATGATGACCGGACCGGTCAGGTCTTCCGGATCGGTGAACAGCTGCACCACCGCGAGCACCAGCAACACGATGATGAAGGGGTTCTTGAAGGCATGCAGCAGCTGGATCGACCAGTGCGGCGGCTTTTCATGGCCCACTTCATTGACACCGTCGCGATCGAGGCGCTCAGCGATGGCGGCCTCATCGAGGCCGTCGATGCGGGAATCCAACGCGCGCAGTAGCTCATCCGCCGGACGGAAGGCGTCGGCAGTCGCGTTGGTGAAGGTTTTTGCGGCGACAGTCGCCGGCGAGGTGTGGATCTTCATGGCTCGCTACCTATCCGGTACGCAGGACCGGCGGGCGCGAGCGGCTTGCGGCCGCGATTAGCCGTAAGCAGGCGCGCCGGCTAGGGGCCGACGAACGGAATTCTCGTTAGATGTGACGATGGACCGCGAACGCGGCGTCGTAGTGTCTATGTCGCTGTTCATGATTGCGGAAGCTTGCCGTCCGCCGGTTTCAGGACGCTTTCAACGGCCTCGAGCGAACGCGGCACGGTGATCGTGCGCTTCACCGGCTGGGCGGTGGTACGGCGGCGGGCGAGTGCGAAAGCGAGACGGCGCCCGAACATGCGCGGGCCGGTCTTGTCGAGCTGGAGATTCATGGCTCAATCCTCGAATAACGGTAGCTCACGGCTACCGACGAGGAGAGCCGGACTTTCCCTAGTAGGAGAAAGCGCCGGCCGACCGGGTGCGGTCGCCGCGGGCGATGTGGTTTTCGAACGCCGGGACCCGAAGCGTGCGGGAGCCGGCGCGTGTACTAGGGTAAACGTCCATATGCCTGGATAAGCGAAGGGGGGTGCAGCCCAGCGATGATAGCCCGGGGAGCCGGTCAATTGTCGCGCCGCAGCGCAAAAGGGTCAAGCGGGTAATGGCCGGTTTTCGGCGATACCCGCCTCGTAATCCGCCGCCTCGGCCAGCAGCCATTCACGCAGGCGGGTAAAGCCCGCATGGCCTTCGGAGCGCTTGGGGTAGACGAGGTAATACGCCTCGGCCACGCGCATCCGCTCCTTGCACAACACCGTGAGGGCGCCGCATTCGATCAGCGAGCGGGCCATGACCAGGCGGCCGAGCGCGACGCCCAGGCCCTCCAGCACCGCGCGCTGCAGGTGCTCGGTGTTGTCGAAGCGCGCCACGTAACGTGAGGGCAACGGCATGCCGAACTGTTCGGCCCAATCGTTCCAGCGGCCCGAAGGGTCGCCAAGCAATGGCCAACCCTTCAGCGAGGTATCTGGCAGGCCACCCATCTTGCGGACCAGCGAAGGACTGGCGATGGGCACGATGAATTCGCCGAAGAGCCGCTCTGCCTTTGTGCGCGGCCAAGCGCCCAGGCCATAGCGGAAGGCGGCGTCGATCGTGGGTTCGCGGTCGAAATCGACCAGGCCGACCTGGGAGTGCAGGCTGAGCTCGATCTCCGGGTGTGCGGCTACCAGCCTGGGCAGCCGCGGTACCAGCCAGCTGGAGGCGACGGAGGGCAAGGTGCTCAGGGTGACCGAATCCTGGTGACGGCCCTGGAACCGGCCCAGCGCATGCTCGATCCCTTCGAAATGGTGGCCGATAGCCTCAAGCAGGTTGGCGCCGTCGGCTGTAAGCGTGACGCCCCGCGGACCGCGATCGAACAGGGAGCGCCCAAGGCGCTCCTCCAGGTTGCGGATCTGGTGGCTGAGGGCACTGACCGTGAGATTCAGCTGCTCGGCGGCACGCGCAAGTTTGCCCGTCCTGGCGACGAGCACGAAACCCTGGAGCAAGCCGAGCGGCAGTCGGGACACGTGAATTTCCCTCAAGTCCGGGTTGCAAACATATCGCTTTTTCAAGCGCGGCGGGAAGTCCAACCTTTAGCCCACGACAAGTCGCAGCTTGCTGCGGCCTCAACCGAACCAGGAGGGTGTCATGGCTTCGATCTTCACCGGTCTCGCCTTCATGCACGGGCATATCGTGAACAAGGAACTCGTACTGGCCTTGGGTGCCCCCGACCGCCGCGCCGCGCCTGGCACCGACACCCGTAGGAGCGCGCTTGCGCGCGATACCTCCCGGGATAGTGGAGCCTCAGCCCCTCACAAGGCCTCGCTGGTTTGCGCGACACCCGGCAACTGCTGCTGAGCCCAAGCGCCGCACTTGACGCACCTGCCACCTGGCGTGGGTCATCATGGGGCTCCCCCTCCCCGGAGACCCACGCATGAAGCTTCGCTCCCTCGGCCGCTCGTCCCTGCAGGTCGCCCCCCTCGCCTTCGGCGGCAATGTGTTCGGGTGGAGTGCCGACGAGGCACGATCCTTTGAGCTGCTCGATGCATTCATCGACCACGGCTTCAACCTCATCGATACGGCCGATGTCTATTCCGCGTGGTCGGAAGGCAATGAAGGCGGCGAATCGGAAGCGATCATCGGCCGCTGGTTAAAGAAGAGTGGCAAGCGCGACAAGGTGGTTATCGCTACCAAGGTCGCCAAATGGAAGCGCTACCCGGGCCTTTCGCCGATCAATATCCGCGAAGCCGTAGAGGATTCGCTGCGCCGCCTGCAGATCGATTGCATTGATCTATATCAGGCGCACGAAGATGATCCGAAAGTGCCGCTCGAAGAAACCCTTCGGGCGTTCGACGACCTGGTGAAAGCAGGCAAGGTCCGCGTCATTGGCGCGTCCAATTTCGAGACGACCCGCTTCGCCGATGCATTGCGAACGAGTGACACCAAGGGTCTCACCCGCTACGAATCGATGCAGCCTGAATACAACCTCATGGATCGCAGTGGCTTCGAGAGTGGCTTGCAGTCGCTTTGCGTGAAAGAAGACATCGGCGTCATCAGTTACTACTCGCTCGCCAGCGGCTTCCTCAGCGGCAAATACCGTAGCGAAGCGGACCTTGTGAAGAGCAAGGCTCGCGCCCCCAGGGTCAAGGCATATCTCACCGATCGCGGCATGCGCGTGCTTGCCACGGTAGATAAGGTCGCTGAAGCGCACGGTGCCACGCCAGCGCAGGTCTCGCTGGCCTGGGTGATGGCGCAGCCATCGATCGCCGCGGCGATTGCCAGTGCGACCACGGTGAAGCAGCTTGCCGAGCTGGCCGTATCGGCAAGCTTGCAACTCACCATGGATGAACTCGTCGCACTGACGTCGGCGAGCGAGTTGTGACCGCCTCAGGAAAACGCTGAGGCTACCAGGGGGTCGCCCCCTACAGCACATCGCTCGTCTTCCCTGCATGCTGGGTGGGCCGGAAGGAATCCGGCTCCACCCCCCAAGGAAGACACCATGCGATTGAACACCCCGCTCCGCCGCTGCCTGCTCCTCGGCAGCTTCATCGCGTTAGCCAGCACGGCTGCACACGCCAGGGACAGCGCGAACCTTTACTGCGACTACAAGAAGCTCGGCGATGCCACGGGCGCCGCGGCCGGGACCGTGAGCGCCCATGAATCCGTGCCGGGTCGCTGGCAGCACGACCGATTGCTCGGCTGGAGCAATCTGTTCCGGACCACCATCCCGCCCGCGAGACTGAAGGACCTTTGCCTCGAGCGCCTGAAAGGCGTGCCCGATGCCCACCGGCTCATCGCACCCGTGGTCACCGGTGCCCATGGCGCCCAGGGTTCGACCTTCCCGATCTGGTACTCAGGTGATCTTCGCCCAGGACACCGAATCGAACGCGTCGTGGCGTTTGGCGATAGCCTGACCGACACCGGCAACATGTATGCCGCTTCGCGGCAGCTACTGGATTTCGTGCCCAAAGGAACGAGCCTGCCGTCGTCGTCGTGGTTTGCCGGACGCTTCAGCAACGGTCCCACGTGGATCGAATACCTCGCATCACGCAACGGCCTGACGCTAGCCAACTGGGCGGTGGGTGGTGCACAAACGCGCGATTCCCAACTCGGCCTGATCCACGGCATCGGAACGCAGATCAAGAGCTTCTTCGAGCACATGCAGAGCGAACAGAACTATGACCCTTCACGCACGCTGTTCACGTTCATGGTCGCCGGCAACGACTTCGTCAACGATAGCAAGTACGCCACGGGTATCGTGGCGGAACAGCGCGAATCGCTGATGCAGCTCGTCCGCCACGGTGCGCGCAAGATCCTGATTGTCAATCTCCCCGACGTCACCCGCGCCCCTGTCTTCCGCCTGGGCAGAAAGGATGCGCACGATGTGCTCAAGCGCGTAGAGGTTTACAACTCAGCACTGGCAAGTATCGCCAGTGGTGTAACCCGGCAGGCGCGTGACGAAGGCCTGGCCAACGCCGGTGCCGTGGAGATCCGGGTCGTCGATGCGCGATCGCGCTTTGACGAAGTCCTGGGGAATCCTTCGGCGTACGGCTTCACCAACACGACCGATTCGTGCCTGAAGATCGATGCGGAGAGTTCGCTCTCGTACGTTCAGCGACAGGTACCGCGCAAGTACTGCGAAGCCGGCCGTTTCGTGTTCTGGGATACGCTTCACCCGACCACGCGCATGCATGAGCTGATGTCAGACTGGGCTGCCGAGGCGGCGCCGCGGGACTGGGGCCTGAATTAAGACCGATCGCGTGCAAGCACGCTCCTACAAACGACCTGCGAGGGCCCCTGTAGGAGCGCGCTTGCGCGCGACGAACGCCGCAATCTTTTAGCGACGCAACCCGTCAATCACTGCATTGAATGAAGCGCTAGGACGCATCGCCGCACTCACCAGCGCCATGTCCGGGTGGTAATACCCCTTGGTCTCGACGTGCTTGCCCTGCGCGCCATTGAGTTCACCGACGATCTTGCCCTCGCCTTCTGACAGCGCCTTCGCCACGGGGGCGAACTTCGCCTTCAGGTCGGCATCGTCATCCTGCGTCGCCAGGGCTTCGGCCCAGTACATCGCGAGGTAGAAGTGGCTGCCGCGGTTGTCGATTTCGCCGACCTTGCGCGCCGGGGACTTGTTGCTATCGAGGAAGCGGCCGTTGGCCTGGTCCAGGGTCTTCGCCAGCACGCGTGCGTGCTTGTTGTTATAGCGCTCGGCGAGGTGTTCGAGCGACGCGGCGAGGGCGAGGAACTCACCGAGCGAATCCCAACGCAGGTAATCTTCTTCGACGAACTGCTGCACATGCTTCGGCGCCGAGCCACCTGCACCCGTTTCGAACAGACCGCCGCCGGCCATGAGCGGCACGATGGAAAGCATCTTTGCCGAGGTACCCAGCTCCATGATCGGGAACAGGTCGGTGAGGTAATCGCGGAGCACATTGCCGGTCACCGAGATCGTGTCCTGGCCCTTGCGGATACGCTCCAGCGAGAACTTCGTGGCCTCGTCCGGCGCGAGGATGCGCAGGTCGAGACCTGAGGTATCGTGGTCCTTCAGGTAGCGCTCGACCTTGGCGATCACCTGCGCGTCGTGGGCGCGATGCTTATCGAGCCAGAAGACAGCCGGGGTCTCCGACAGGCGCGCGCGCTGAACCGCGAGCTTCACCCAATCCTGGATCGGGGCATCCTTGGTCTGGCACATGCGCCAGATATCGCCCTGTTCCACCGCGTGCTCAAACACGACGCTGCCATCCTCGGCGACGACGCGGACGCTGCCGTCCGCTGCGAGCTGGAAGGTCTTGTCGTGCGAACCGTATTCCTCGGCCTTCTGCGCCATCAGGCCGACATTGGGCACACTACCCATGGTCGCCGGATCGAACGCGCCGTGCGCGATGCAATCCTCGATCACCACGGCATACACGCCCGCGTAGCTACGATCCGGGATCACGGCCTTGGCGTCCTGCAGCGTGCCTTCTGCATTCCACATGCCACCGCTGTCGCGGATCATCGCCGGCATCGAGGCGTCGATGATGACGTCGCTCGGTACGTGCAGGTTGGTGATGCCCTTGTCGGAGTTCACCATGGCCAGCGCCGGGCGCTTGCCGTACTCGGCCTTCATGTCCGCTTCGATGGCACCGCGCGTCGCGGCATCGAGCTTGTCGAGGCGGGCATAAAGATCGCCGATACCGTTGTTGGCATCGAAGCCGACCTTCGCCAGCGCATCGGCATGCTTCGCCAGGACGTCCTTGTAGAACTCACGCACGGCGATGCCGAACATGATCGGGTCGGAGACCTTCATCATGGTGGCCTTGAGGTGCAGCGAGAACAGCACGCCCTTTGCCTTCGCGTCGTCGATCTGCGCAGCGATGAACGCGGCGAGCTTGCTCTTGCTCATCACGGCGGCATCGACGATCTCGCCGGCTTTCACCGCAACCTTGTCCTTCAGCACTTTGGTCGCACCGTCCTTGCCCACGAACTCGATGCGCAAGCTGCCTGCATTACCGAGCGTGGCAGACTTCTCGCTGCCGTAGAAATCGCCGCCGTCCATATGCGACACGTGCGACTTCGATGCCGGCGACCACTTGCCCATGCGGTGCGGATGCTTGCGCGCATAGTTCTTTACCGAGAGCGGGGCGCGGCGATCGGAATTGCCTTCGCGCAATACCGGGTTCACGGCACTACCCATGGCCTTGCCGTAGCGGGCGTTAATGTCCTTGTCGGCATCCGTCGACGGGGTGTCGACGTAATCCGGCAGGTTGTAGCCCTGCGCCTGGAGCTCCTTGATCGCCGCCTTCATCTGCGGCACGGAGGCGCTGATGTTCGGTAGCTTGATGATGTTGGCATCCGGCGTGGTCGCCAGGTTACCCAGTTCGGTGAGGTGGTCGCCCACGCGCTGTGCGTCGGTGAGGCGATCGGGGAACTGGGCCAGGATGCGGCCGGCGAGCGAGATGTCGCGGGTTTCGACCGCTACGCCTGCGGCGCCGGCGAATGCCTCGACGATCGGCAGGAACGACGCGGTGGCCAGGAACGGCGCTTCGTCGGTGAGCGTGTAGATAATCTTGGGCGAGTTGGACATGGGCGAGCCTTTTGCCTGGAGGGGGTCCGGTTTCGACCGGGAAACCTCTCCATTGTGGCCCGGATCAGGCGGCCGGGAAAGCGACCTCCCGGCATGACACCTTTGCTGCGGGTGCAACACCGCTTTCTCTGTAGGAGCGCGCTTGCGCGCGATCCACGGCCACCGGGCGCCGGGGGTCCCGTGCAAGCACGCTCCTACAAGAGCAGCATCCTTCAGGCTTGGGCGGCGCGCAGCGCCTTGCGTTCCTTGCGGCGCGCCTTGCGTGCCTTCCAGCGGTCGGAGAGGCAGGCAAAGATCACGTACAACGCGGGCGTTGATAGCAGGGTCAGGGTCTGAGAGATCAGCAGGCCGCCGATCATGGCGATACCCAGCGGACGACGCAGTTCCGAGCCCTCGCCCAGGCCGATCGCCAGCGGCAGCGCCGCCAGGATCGCGACCATGGTGGTCATCATGATCGGGCGGAAACGCACCAGGCAGGCCTCGCGGATCGCGTCCGTGGGATTGGAGGCGTGGTCGCGTTGAGCCACAAGGGCGAAGTCGATCATCATGATCGCGTTCTTCTTCACGATGCCAATCAGCAGCACCAGCGCGATCATCGCCACCACCGATAGCTCGGTATCGGTAATCACCAGCGCCGCCAGGGCGCCGACACCGGCAGCGGGTAGCGTCGACAGGATCGTCACTGGATGAATCAGGCTCTCGTAGAGCATACCCATCAACAGGTAGACCACGATGATCGCCGCCAGGATCAGCAAGGGCATGTCGCTCTGTGATTGCTGGAAACGGCGGAAGTCGCTGCCGGCATCCAGCCGGATATCACCCGGCATGCGCATGCCATCGATGGTCTTCTGGATCACCACCATCGCCTCGCCCATGCTCACGCCCGGGGCGAGGTTGAAGCTGACACCCATGCTCGTGTACTGGTCCTCATGCACGATCTGACTGGGTGCCAGACCCGGCACCTGCTTCGTCACGGCCGAGATCGGCACCATGGCGCCGTTATTCGAACGCACATACAGCTGGTTCAATGCTTCCGGCGTTGCCGCAAGCGAAGGCAGCGCGTTGACGATGACCCGGTACTGGTTGATATCGGAATAGATCGTGGACACGGCACGCTGGCCGAACGCGTTATACAGCGCGCCATCGATATTGCCGATCGACACGCCCAGCCGGGACGCGGTATCGCGATCGATCACCATGTTCTGGCGCAGGCCCTGTGCGTCGATATCGCTGCCCACATCCTTCAGCATCTTGTTCTTCTTCAGGGCATCGACCAGCTTCGGCAGCCACAGCTGCAATTCGCCGAGGTCGTTACCCTTCAGTGATACGGAGTACTGGCCACCTTGCGACGTACCGCCGCCGCCACCGGTCGGCAGGTCCTGGATCGGGCGCAAGCGAAGGTTGAGGTCAGGGTATTTGTTGGCCTTGGTCGAGAGCCGGTCGAGCGCATCGAAGGTGGTGTCCTGGCGGCCTTCGGCCACCGTCTTCAGCTCGATATTGAAGTTGCCCGTGGAACCCGTGCGGCTGGTACCCAAACGCGAGCCGACCGATTTCACGTCAGGGTCGGCAAGGAGCATTTCGGTGAGCCGATCCTGGCGCACCTTCATTTCTCCGAACGATACCGTGGAACTGGAAGTCGCACGTGCGGCGATCAGGCCGGTGTCTTGCGGCGGGAAGAAACCGCCCTTCACCATGCCGGCAAGCACGATGGTCACCCCGATCAGCACCAGCGGCGTCAACGCCATCAACAAGGCGTGGCGCAGGGTCCAGTCGAGGCAGACGCGGTAAAACGCGAGCATGCGGTCCTGCGCTCGCTCAAGCGCTCGACCCAGGCGCGATTCCGGCTTATCCGATGCATGCGCCGTCAGGAAGTGCGCGCACAGCGAGGGCGTAAGCGTGAGCGAGACCAGCATCGATACGACGATGGCTGCGATCAGCGTGATCGTGAATTCCTTGAAGAACATGCCGATGATGCCGGGCGCCAGCAACAGCGGAATGAACACCGCGATCAGCGAGCCCGTGATCGAAACGATGGTGAAGCCGATCTCACGCGCGCCGAGCAATGCCGCCTCGAAACGGGGTATGCCTTCATCCATGTGCCGGATGACGTTCTCGATCACCACGATGGCGTCATCGACCACGAAGCCGATGGAGATCACCAGCGCCAGCAGCGTCAGGTTGTTCAACGTATAGCCGAACGCATACATGATGATGAAGCCGCCCGCGAGCGATAGCGGCACGGCAAGGCCCGCGATCACGGTGGGTGCCAGCCGGCGCAGGAACAGCGCCATGGTCATGATCACCATGCACAAGCTGATCATCAGCGTGGCTTGCACCTCGTGCAGCGACGCACGGATGGTCGGCGTGCCGTCAAAGAACGAATGCAGCTTCACGCCGTTGGGCAGCCAGGCCTGCATGGTCGGCATCATGCCCTTGATGCGGTCCACGGTCTCGATGACGTTCGCGTCCGGTTTGCGGTACACGTACATCAGGATGCCGGGCTTGCCGTTGAACCACGCCGCCTGGTAGGCATCCTGCTGGCCGTCGTACACCTTGGCCACGTCCGAAAGGTGGATCGGCACCGAGTTGTTGACGCCGATCACCAGCCTGGCGAACTCATCGGCCTTATGCAGCGAATCGTTGGCCATGACCGCCATGGTCGTCTTGCCATCGGACAGGAAGCCCTGCGGCGAGGTGACATTGGCTGCCGTGAGCGCATTACGCAGCTGGTCGGGCGAGAGGCCCATCGCGTTCAGCGCACGCAGGTTCACATCGACGCGGATGGCGGGCGTCGCGCTACCGGCGATATCGACCGACGCGATACCCTCCTGCTGGCGCAAGCGCTGGGCGAGGATGGAATCCGCGACGTTGTAGAGATCGGTCGGCGCCACCGTATCGGAGGTAAGCGCGAGCACCACCACCGGATCGTCGTTCGGGTTGGCTTTCTGGTACGACGGCGCATTGAGCAGGCCGGTCGGCAGATCAGGCTGCGCCGCGTTGATCGCGGACTGGACGTCGCGCGCCGCGGCGTCGATGTTCGTGCCGTTCTGGAAGAACAACAGAACGAAGGCGCTCCCCTCCGAGCTGTTCGAACGCATGCTTTCCACGCCGGGCACCTGGCCCAGGTGGCGCTCCAGTGGCGCGGCCACGGTGGAGGCCATGGTGCTGGCATCCGCGCCGCTTTGCTGGGCCTGCACGAAGATCGCGGGGAACTGGATATTCGGCAGCGCGGCGACGCCCAGCAGCGAATAGCAGATCAGTCCCACCACGAATACGCCGATCGCAAGCAGCGTGGTGCCGATAGGGCGGCGGATGAACGGGCCGGAAATATTCATCGAGCGAAGGGCTTTAGCATGCGGGGAAAGACGCGGGGGAATCCATTCTTAACGCGTGACCCGGAAAAAGGTTTCGCCGGACGGGAGGCCGTCCGGCGAAAAGAAGGTGAGCCATGGTGTCCCGGCCCGGCTCGCATCAGTCGGCGGGCCGTGCCTGGGCGAGTTGCGCCAGGCCGCGTTGTCGCTTGCGCTCAGCGAGCCAGTCAGAGAACCGCTCCATGTAAAGGTAGATCACCGGCGTCGTGTACAGCGTGACCAGCTGCGACAGCAGCAGGCCGCCGACGATGGAAACACCCAGCGGGCGACGCAGCTCCGAACCGATACCGTTGCCGAGCGCCAGCGGCAATGCGCCGAGCAGCGCCGCGGCCGTCGTCATCATGATCGGGCGGAAGCGCAGCAAGCACGCACGACGGATAGCGTCGGTCGCGTTCAAACCGGTGCGCTTCGCCTCGATCGCGAAGTCGATCATCATGATCGCGTTCTTCTTGACGATACCGATCAGCAGCACGATACCGACGATGCCATCGACCGACAGTGTCATGCCGCACATCAGCAGGGCGAGCAGCGCGCCGACGCCAGCCGGCGGCAGGGTCGAGATAATCGTCAACGGGTGGATGTAGCTCTCGTACAGCACGCCCAGGACAATGTAGATCACGATGATCGAGGCCAGCAGCAGGAGCACTTCATCGCCGACGGACGAGGAGAACTCCGCGGCCTTGCCGATCAATTGCCCACGCACCTGCGGCGGGAAGTTCACGGTCTTTTCCACGTCGTGGATCGCCGCGACCGCCTCGGAAAGCGAGTAGCCCTGCGCGAGATTGAACGAGATCGTCACCGCGGGCAGCTGCTGGAGATGGCTCACGACCAGCGGTGCGGTCGTGACCTGGGCGCTGGCGAGCGAGGCAATGGGAATCGTGCCGCCCACACCCACCTGGAAGCCGACGTTGCCCGTGTTGCCGATACCCGCCGGGGTCGCCGAGTTGCTGGAAGCCACCTGGCCAAAGCTGGTGGCGTTCGAGCCAGTCAGCGCGCCGTTGCCGTTGCCACGCACCGTCAGCTTGTTAAGCAGGTCGGCGCTGTTACGGAACTCCGGTGACACCTCCAGCACCACGCGGTACTGGTTTAGCTGGGTGAAGATCGTCGAGATCTGGCGTTGGCCAAAGGCGTCATAAAGCGTGTCATCGATCGTTTGCACCGGCACGCCGAGACGGCTGGCGGTGTCGCGATCGATCGTGAGCTTCAGTGCATTGCCCTGGTCGGCCAGGTTGTTATCCACATCGGCCAGTTCGTGCCGTTTGCGCAAGGCCGACGTCATCTGTTGCGCATAGCCCGCCAGCTCCGTCGAACTCACGTCGGACAGCGAGTACTGGTATTCCGTGGCGGATACCTGGCTATCCAGGGTTACGTCCTGCACCGGCTTCAGGTACAGCGCGACACCCGCGATGTGTGCGGCGGCTTTCTGCAGGCGCTCAACGACAACATCGAGGCTATCGCGATCGCCACGATCCTTCAGCACCAGCGAGAGCTGACCCTGGTTCAACGTGGGATTGACCGAGCCGGCACCGATGAAGGCGGCGACGCCAGAGACCGCGGGATCCTTCGCCAGCGCATCGGCCACGGCCTTCGTACGCACTTCCATCTGCGGGAACGCGACGTTCTGGTCGGCCTGGACAACCGCCGTGATGAGGCCGGTATCCTGCTCGGGCAACAAGCCCTTCGGGATGATGATGTAGAGCACCACGGTGAGCGCGACGCTAAGTGCGGCGATCAACATGGTGAGCGGCCGGTGGGCCAGCACCCAGTCAAGGCTGCTGGCGTAGGCTTCTACGGTGCGCGACCACACCGTGTGCTTGCCGGAGTTGGTGGCGTGCTCGTGCGCATCGTCCGCATCCGGCAACTGGTCGGCTTTGAGCAGGTACGCGCACATCATGGGCGTCAGCGTCAGCGAAACCAGCATGGAAATGGCCACCGCGATGGTGAGCACCCAGGCGAACTCATGGAACAGGCGGCCGGTGACCCCCGGCATCAGCAGTAGCGGCAGGAACACGGCGATCAGCGAGACGGTCAGCGAGAGCACCGTGAAGCCGATCTCCTTGGCGCCTACCTCTGCCGCCGTCTTCGCATCCTGGCCTTGTTCGATGTAACGAACGATGTTCTCGATCATCACGATCGCATCGTCCACCACGAAGCCGGTAGCGACAGCCAGCGCCATGAGCGAGAGGTTATCCAGCGACATGCCGGCGAAGGCCATGACGCCAAACGTACCCATCAGCGAGAGCGGCACCGCCACGGACGGAATCACTGTCGCCCACAGGCGGCGCAGGAAGACGAAGATCACCGCCACCACGAGGCAGATGGAGAGGATCAGCGTGAACTGCACATCCTCCACCGAGGCACGGATGGTGATCGTGCGATCAGAGAACACCTTCAGGTGCACGTCCGCCGGCAGAACCTTCTGCAGGTCGGGAATGATCTGGCGAATCGACTGCACCGTCTGCACGATGTTCGCGCCAGGCTGGCGGCGAATATCGAGCAGCACCGCCGGCTTGCCATTGGCCCACGCGGCGAGCTGGTCGTTCTCGACGCCATCGATGACGTTGGCGACATCCTTCAGGCGCACCGGCGAGTCGTTCGTGTAGCTGATGATGGTGTCTTTGTAATCGGCGGCCGTGGCGAGCTGGTCGTTGGTGCCGATGCTGTAAGACTGGGTTTTTCCGTTTAGCGTACCCTTCGGCGCATTGACGTTGGCCTGGGTCAGCGAGCTGCGCACGTCCTCCATGGTCAGGCCGAGGTTGGCCAGCTGCGCGGGGTTGATCTGGATGCGCACGGCCGGGCGCACGTTGCCGGCGATCGAGACGAGGCCCACGCCCTGCACCTGCGCGAGCTTCTGCGCGATGATCGAATCCGCGTAATTGTTCACGTCGCGCAGCTGCACCGTATCGGAGGTGAGCATGAGCGTCATGATCGGCGCATCGGCCGGGTTCACGCGGTTATAGACGGGCGGGTAAGGCAGGTTATTCGGCAGCGTGCCACGCGCCTGGTTAATCGCGGCCTGCACGTCCTGCGCCGCGATATCGATATCGCGATCCATGTTGAACTGCAGGATGATCGTCGACAGGCCCGCCGATGAATCCGAGCTCATCATGTTCAGGCCGGAGATCTGGCCGAAGTTGCGTTCCAGCGGCGTGGTGATCAGCGCCGCCATGGTGCTGGCCGAGGCACCCGGGTACTGCGTGGTGACGACGAGGCTGGGCGCGTCGATTTCCGGCAGCGCCGAGACCGGCAATTGCCGGTAACCAAGGATGCCAAGCAGCAACACCGCCACCATGAGCAGCGAGGTCGCGATAGGCCGGCGAATGAAGAGTGTCGAGAAACCCACGGGTCAGTCCTGGTGTTCTGGGCCCTTGGGCCCGTTGGCGGCGCATCCCTCATGGACGCGCCGCACGTGTCGAAGTTAACCGCCGCGGCGACCGCCGCCCTTACCCTTGGTCTTCGACTTCGACAGTTCTTCGGCAGTCGGTGCCGCAGGCACCTGGCCCGGAGCCAGCGGCTGCACCTTCGAGCCCGGCTTGAGGCGGAACTGGCCTTCGGTAACGACCTTTTCGTTCAGCTTCAGGCCTTTCGAGATCATGACGTGGCTATCGCCCACTTCGGCAGCGGTTTCCACCGGCTGCATCTTGACCGTGTTGTCGCCCTGCACGAGGTAGACGTAGTCGCCATCCGGGCCACGCTGCACCGCCTGTGCGGGGATCACAAGGCCGCCCTTGACGGTGCGCACGCGCAGCCGTGCGTTCACGAACTGGCCCGGCCACAGCTCGGTCTTCTGGTTATCGAAGAGGCCGCGCAGCCGGAACGTGCCGGTGGTGGTGTCGATCGTGTTGTTGATGACCTCGAGGTGGCCGCTGGTCACCACGTGTGCATCGATGCGGTCGAGCGCGTCGACGATAAGCGGCGTGGCCGGGTCCACGGCCATGCCGGTGCGCACCATGTCGAGGTTCTTCTCGGGCAGGGTGAACGTGACATAGATCGGGTGCACCTCGGTCAGCGTCACGATGGACGTGCTCGTGGTCACGATGTTGCCAACGTCGACGCCGCGGATGCCGGCCAGGCCGGTGATCGGCGCGATGACCTTGGTGAAGCCCAGCTGCACCTGTGCGGCGCGGATGGACGCCTGGTCGGCCACGACGGTGGCGCTGGCCTGGTCAAGCGTGTTCTTAAGGTTGTCCAGGTCCTGCTTGGAGACGTACTGCTGGCCACCCTTGCTCACCAGGTTCTGCGAGCGCTCGAGGTTGTTCTTGGCCGTGGCCGCCAGCGCCTGGTCCTGCTTGAGCTTGGCCAGCGCCTGGTCGTACTGCGACTGGATGGTGCGCGGATCGATCTCCGCCAGCACATCACCCTGTTTGACTTCCTGGCCCTCGGTGAAATTCAGCTTCATCAGCTGGCCGCCCACCTGCGGGCTCACCGTGACCTGGTTACGCGCCTGCACGGTGCCCGTGGCACTGAGGTAGACCGGCACATCCTGGCCCACGACGGGCACGACGGTGACGGGAACCGGCGGCTGGTCCTTGCCCTGCCCTTCGCCGTTGGCCTGGGCGGATGCATCCTGGGCGTTTGCACCACCCTTGTGCATACGGGGAAGGACGACGACGGCGGCGATCACCAGAACCACGATGACCGCCAGCGCGATTTTCCAAAAACGCGACATGTAAAGCTCCCAATGAGAATCCGGTCGACGGCACCGCCCAGCGACCTGGCGCGCCTCGCGCCGCGGGCTTTATACCCTGAAAACGTGAAGGTTCGGCGGCGACAATATAGGTGTAGGGGAACGGGATTGAACAATGCCGGTTGACAGGGGTACCCCATGACTGACGGCATGCTACCCATGGTTTCCGGCCCGGTTTGAGGCAGCTGAAGGGCATCCTTCAGGCGGACCTCTGACGAATGCGAAGGTTCCGTTATACTCGGGCGGTTAGACCGCTGTCAGGCGGCAGGCAAGCCGGAACCCGGGGAGGGGGACGGCACACCCAATCTCGATGGGAGTCAATGCGTGAGTGGTTCTCCGAGCAAGTCCGACCAGAATTTCGTGCGTCAGTTTTCGTGGCTTACCGCCGGCTTAAGTCTTCTCGCCCTCGTCCTTATGGTGTTGGCGTACAACATTTATTCGAATATCCCCAAGGATCAGGATCCGGCCGTGGCGAAACGCACGGAGGCCCGGATCGCGCCGGTGGGCGCCGTATACGCGGGTGACACCGGGCGTGCGGCGATGCTGGCGGCCCAGGAGGCTGCGACGAAGCTGGCAGCGTCGCAGGTGGCCTACGGTGGCAGCACCGATGGCAAGACGATCTACGAGAGCCTGTGCCACAGCTGCCATACGGCGGGCGTGGCGGGTGCGCCCAAGCTGGGTGACAAGGGCGCCTGGAGTGCCCGTATCGCGGAGGGCACGGCGGTCCTGATCAAGCATGCGATCGAGGGCTACACCGGCCCGGATGGCAACCACATGCCGCCCAAGGGCGGTAACCCGGCCCTGAACGACGAGCAGGTGACGAACACGGTGAAGTGGATGGTCGACCAGGCTAAGTAAGGCCTGACTTCCGCTTCGCCTGAGAAAAGCCGCGCTTCGTGCGCGGCTTTTTCGCTTTCGAACGACGTGGACCTATCGGCGCTCCACCCATTCCTCGGCAAATGCCTGAAGCTGCGGGAAAAACGCCGCGAAGGTCTCGCGCAGCATCGTATCGTGCTCGAGCAACAGCGGTACCGACTCGCCGACCGGATTAGCGCGCGACAAACGACGGGAAAGGCCCGCCAGTGCCGCCGCGACACGCTCGATGTCTGCATAACCCGCTGGCAGGTCGTTCGTATCCATGTAAGACAGGAACCGCTTCAGCCCATCGGGAAGGATCGGGGCAGCCGCATGCATCTCAGCCCGCAGCTCATCCGAGAACGCTTGCAACGGGGTTGGGCAGTAACGGGCAAAGTCCCGCGCCAGGCAATGGTCGAACCACACATCGAGGAAAATGCCCGCGTAGCGGCGGAACGGCGGCGGCATGGCCTCACGCGCCGTGCGCACCAACGGATGGGTATCCGTATAGCCGTCGATCGCACGGTGCAGGTAAATCCCATCGCGCACCCGGGCAGGCAGCGCCACATCCGGCGTACCACGGACAAAATCGCCCATGACCCCACCCAGGCGCAGGCCCCCGTCGTTCCCCGCCAGCAACGCATGCGCGAGGACGTTCACAGGGTGGTTCCGGCGCGGCGCGCATGGCCAGCGGGTATCATGGCGGGCATGACTGATCTTCTACCTACAGCGCCGGACAGCTTTCCGGACGAAACGCTGAGCTTCGCGCTAGCCGGCCCCGCGGGCAAGCTCGAGTGCGAGGCCAAGCCCGCGACCGAGGGCCGCAGACATGCCGTCGCGGTGATCTGCCACCCGCTTTCCACCGATGGCGGCAGCATGCACAACAAGGTCGTGACCATGATCGAGCGCGCCCTGCGCGAATCCGGCGTGGACACCGTGATCTTCAATTTCCGCAGCGTCGGCCGGTCCGAAGGCGACTTCGACCACGGCCACGGCGAAAGCGACGACCTCGCCGCCGTGGTGGCCTGGGCACGCAAGGTTCGACCCGGCTCGAAGCTGTGGCTTGCCGGTTTCTCGTTCGGTAGTTACGTCACCCTGCGCAACGCCGTCGCCCTGAACGCCGAGGGTCTGATCAGCATTGCCCCGCCGGCTGCCGGTCGCGGCTGGGACTTCGCGCCGATCGAGCTACCCTCCTGCCCGTGGCTGGTGGTGATGGGCGACGCCGATGAAATCGTGGAGCCGCAAGCCGTCTACGATTGGGTGGAAAGCCTCCCGGACGGCCAGCGGCCCCGGCTGGTGAAGATGGAAGAGACCAGTCATTTCTTCCACCGCCGGCTCATGGATTTGCGCGGCGTGATCCGGCATGAAGTGAAGGACTGGCCGCCGCTGCCGGCCGGCACCGAAGTATGAGCTGCACGGAACTGACCCCGGGCGAACGTTACCGGGACGGCGTGCTGGGCCACCGCTGGGAATCCGATCCTGCGCAGCTTGGCGTGATCGCCGAATTCGATCGCATGCATGCCGCGCTGTGCCAGCCGGCGGAACCCGCCGGTGGCGGTCTGTTCGGACGTCTCAAGTCCATGCTCGGTGCCGAAGCCTCACGCGAGTCGGTGCCAGGTCTGTACCTCTGGGGTAGCGTCGGCCGCGGCAAGACCTTTCTCATGGATCTGTTCGTCTCAAGCCTTTCGCCCGGATTGGCCCTACGCCGGCACTTCCACCGTTTCATGCAGGAGACCCACGCGACCCTGCGCGAGTTGGGTGAACGGCAGAATCCGCTGGATGAAGTGGCTGCGCGTATCGCCGCAAAACACCGTGTGCTGTGTCTGGATGAGTTCCTCATCTCCGATATTGGCGACGCCATGATCATGGCTGGCCTGCTCGAGGGCCTGTTCTCGCGCGGTGTCACCCTGGTCACCACGTCGAACACGGTACCTGCGAACCTGTATAAGGATGGCCTGCAGCGTGCCCGCTTCCTTCCGGCCATCGCCGCACTGGAAAAACACTGCGTCGTGCATGAGATGGTCTCGCCGCGCGACTGGCGCCTGCGCGCACTGAGCCAGGCCTCCGTCTACCTTGTCCCGCCGGGGCCAGAAGCAGAGCGTTCGCTGGCGAAGATTTTCACGACCCAGGCACAGGGTGATATTGAGGAGGGCGGCACGCTGGCCGTGAATGGCCGCGACATCCCGGTGCGCCGACGTGCACCGAACATCCTCTGGTTCGACTTCACCGCCCTGTGCGAAGGGCCTCGCGCTGTCACCGACTACATCGAACTGGCCAAGACCTACCCGACCGTGATCCTCTCGGGTGTCCCTCAATTTACCGATTTCACCGAGAACGAGGCCAAGCGCTTCGTCTTGCTGGTAGACGAGTTCTACGATCGCCACGTAAAGTTGGCATTATCGGCTGCGGCGCCGATCACGGAGCTTTACGACGGCACGCGCGTACGTGCCGAGTTCGGCCGGACGGAGTCGCGGCTGATCGAGATGCAGAGCGAAGACTACCTGGGGCGCGAACACAAGCCATGAGTTGACGTGGGCACGGCCGCCTGTTCGTAACCATGCCTGCGAACGAAGCTGTCAGGGCGGGAATGCCGCGCCACTTTATGACGAGAAACGCCCATGGAACATTGCGAACTGGTCCCCGGCCGCGGCATCCGCCGCGGTACCGACAACATCTTCTTCGGCACACCGCGCGCCACGCTGCGTAAGCTGCTGGGCAAGCCCAAGCCGCCCACGAACTCCATGTGGGACGATGAGGATGAATACGACGCGCACGGCAAGGAGTGGCTCCGCCTGCGCTACCTCGATGAAAAGCTCTGCGATATCGAAGTGCTCGGCGGCAAGCTCGTCCACGAAGGCCTCGAGCTTAAAGATACGGATTTCCGCACACTCAGGGATGGGCTACACAACTCGGGCATCGCCATTCACGATGAAACTGAATGGCTCAGCGAAGGCCGTGACTGCATCGATCTGCAGATCGTCATCGCGACTCGTGACGATGTTGATGATCTTGATGACGACGATGATGATGGTGTTGACGTTGACGGCGCAGCCGACGAGCGCGGCAGCCGCATCGCATGGGTCATCGCCAGCGTCGACTTCAAGGTCGTCGAAGAGTGAGCGCGCGTAGCGCCGCGTGGCTTCGGCTCGTGGCGGCCGCCTGCCTCGTCGCCACCCTGGCCGGCTGCGTGAGCGGTCCCGCCGTGGCGCCGCAGCGCAGCGCCCTCGCCCACTGGTCGCCTTCGCCGAACTTCAACGCGCGAAAGGCACAGGTCATCGTGCTCCACCACACCTCGATCGGCGATGCGCAGGCCGCCTTGCGTGTGCTGAAAACGCGCAACAGCCAGGGTGAAGTCAGTGCTCACTACCTGGTCGAGATGGATGGCCGTATCGATCAACTGGTCGATGATGGCGACCGCGCCTGGCACGCCGGCGCGTCCCGCTGGGGCGACATGACCGACCTGAACTCGTCCTCGATCGGTATCGAGATCGATAACGATGGCCACTCACCCTTCACGAAGCCGCAGATCGACGCGTTGATCCGCCTGCTTGCGGACCTCACCACACGCCTGGGCATCCCGCGCACGGCGATCGTCGCGCATGGCGACATCGCACCCGGACGGAAGGACGATCCAAGCGTACAGTTCCCCTGGGCCACGCTGGCCAGCTACGGTTTCGGCCTGTGGTTCGATGCGCCACTGATACCCGCGCCGCCAGGGTTCGACAGCCTCGCCGCGATGCGCCTGGTAGGGTACGACGTATCCAATCCGCGCACGGCGATCATCGCCTTCCATCGCCATTACCGGGCGATGGAGACGGATACGCTGGATGAGACGGATGCGTCGATTCTGTATTCGCTGCAGCGGAAGCTTATGGCCCCGCGGTGAGGTGGGTCGCGCGCAAGCGCGCTCCTACAGGAGCCGCTTAGTAAGGGAAGGTGCGGAAGGCGTCGATGGTGCGGTCGATGGCTTCGTCGTCGATATCGAGGTGGGTGACCAGACGGATCGAAGGCAGGTAGCCAATGCTGAGGCGGATGCCCTTCGCCCCCGTGTGTCTGGCCAGGTCCTGAAGGCGAGTGGCCGGGACATCCACGAAGACCATGTTGGTGTGACAGCCCTGCAGGGTGAGGCCTTCGATCGTGCCCAGTGCATCAGCCAGCCGCTTCGCGCGCGCATGGTCATCCGCGAGGCGCTCCACGTGATGATCCAGCGCATGCATGGCCGCCGCGGCGAGCATGCCGGCCTGGCGCCAGCCGCCACCTGTCACCTTGCGCCAGCGGCGCGCACGGTCGATCAGCTTGACGTCGCCCAGGAGCACCGAACCCACCGGCGCGCCAAGGCCCTTTGAGAGGCACACGGAGACGCTATCGAAACCGGCAGCTACATCACGCGGGGCACGACCGTAGGCGATAGCGGCGTTATAGAGGCGGGCACCATCCAGGTGCAGGCCCAGGCCGCGGCGAGTGGCTAGATCGCGGGCCGCCGCCATGTATTCGAACGGCAAGGCCCGGCCATGCCAGGTGTTCTCTACTGCCAGCAGCTTCGACCGCGCGAAGTGCGGATCGACCGGCTTGATCGCGGCCTCTACCTTATCCAGGGGCAGGGTGCCATCAGCGGCCTGTGGGATCGGTTGTGGCTGGATCGAGCCGAGCACCGCCGCGCCGCCGCCTTCGAACTTGTAGGTATGCGCATCGGCGCCGACGATGTATTCGTCACCCCGTTCGCAATGGCTCATCAGCGCGAGCAGGTTGCTCTGGGTACCGGTGGGCACGAACAGCGCGGCAGCGAAGCCAAGGTCGGCGGCGAGGCGATCCTGCAAGGCATTCACCGTGGGATCTTCGCCG
This sequence comes from Luteibacter sp., assembly GCF_036500425.1. GTDB lineage: Bacteria > Pseudomonadota > Gammaproteobacteria > Xanthomonadales > Rhodanobacteraceae > Luteibacter. Next base: position 14,128 of record NZ_DASYCB010000012.1, on the reverse strand, counting down.
TACACATCGTCGCCTACGGGCGCGTGCAGCATCGCCTCGCGCATGGCAGCGGTGGGCTGGGTGACGGTGTCGCTGCGCAGGTCGATCGTTCGCATGGGTGCCGTGTCGCTTTCGGGGGCCAGCCGTGGATGGTACGCCAGCCTGTTCACGATTCCGTAGCCCACGTCACGTCATGCTTTGCGCATGATCACGATCGTCATGGGTGTCTCCGGCAGTGGCAAGAGCACGGTAGGTGGCGACCTCGCCGCCCACCTCGGGCTGCCGTTCGTCGATGGCGACAGCCTCCACCCCCCGGTCAACCGCGACAAGATGGCCCAGGGGATAGCCCTCGATGACGCCGACCGCCAGCCCTGGCTGCAGGCGATCGTGGCGGTCATGGACGAGCATCGCGGCCGCCAGCAATCGCTCATCATTGCCTGCTCGGCGCTGAAGCGCCGCTATCGTGAGTTCTTGCGGGGCGGGCACAGCGATGTGCGCTTCGTCTACCTGCACGGCGCTCCGGCGATCCTGGCCGAACGCCTGCGCGCACGCGGCGAGCACTTCTTCAATCCTGCCCTGCTCGATAGCCAGCTGGCGACCCTGGAAGAACCCTCGCGGACCGAGGCGGCGTGGGTGGAAATCACCGATCCACCGGCGCGGATTGTCGAGAAGGTCATTCGAGCCGGGTGTGCCGAGGCGCGTCGGGCGGCGCGATAGTCCTGCACGATTTCGGGTGCGGGGCAGCCGCCGTCGTGGTTTCATAAGGCTCCCCACCCCAGGACCACCCCATGCAAGCCCCCGTTGAGGCGGCGACGCAGCCTGACCGCGTCGCCGCACCCACTGTTTACGGCGTCATTTTTGCCATCAGCTTCTGCCATCTGCTTAACGACATGATGCAGTCGCTGCTGCCAGCGATTTATCCCGGCCTGAAAAGCGATTTCCAGCTCGACTTCGGCCAGATCGGCCTGATCACCCTGACCTACCAGATCACCGCATCGATCCTGCAGCCGCTCATCGGTCTCTACGCCGATCGCCGGCCCACCCCGCTGGCGCTGCCGGGTGGCACGCTGTTTTCGCTGGCCGGCCTGCTGGTGCTCTCGCAGGCGCACGCCTACCCCGTGCTGCTGGGCGGCGCTGCGCTGCTAGGCATGGGCTCGTCGGTTTTCCATCCGGAATCCTCGCGCGTGGCGCGGATGGCCTCGGGCGGCAAGCATGGCCTGGCGCAATCGCTGTTCCAGGTCGGCGGTAACGCGGGGCAGGCGCTGGGCCCCCTCGCCGCCGCGGTCGTCGTGGTGCGCTGGGGTCAGTCGAGCCTTGGCTTTTTCGCCCTGCTGGCGTTGCTGTCGTGCGCGATCCTATGGAACGTGAGCCAGTGGTATCGCCACCACGGCCTGCCCCGCCTGCAGGCATCTCATGCGGCGCATAAGGAAAACGCGCCGGCGGCACGCGATGCGACACGCGGCATTTCCGTGCTCCTCGCGCTGATCTTTTCGAAGTACGTGTACCTGTCGAGCCTGACCAGCTATTTCACCTTCTATCTCATCCACAAGTTCAACGTGTCGGTGGAGACCGCGCAGTTGCACCTGTTCGTGTTCCTTGGCGCGGTGGCGGTCGGCACGATCGTCGGCGGCCCGCTGGGCGATCGCTTCGGTCGCAAACACGTGATCTGGTTTTCGATCCTTGGCACGCTGCCGTTCACCCTGCTGCTGCCACACGCGAGCCTGTTCTGGACAGCGCCGCTTACGGTGGCGATCGGATTGATCCTTGCGTCGGCCTTCCCGGCGATCGTGGTCTTCGCGCAGGAGCTGGTCCCGGGCAAGGTCGGCATGATCTCCGGTCTGTTCTTTGGTTTCTCGTTCGGCATGGGCGGCATCGGTGCCGCCGTGTTGGGCGAGCTGGCCGATCATTACGGTATTGAGGCGGTGTACCAGATCTGTGCGTTCCTGCCGTTGATTGGTTTGCTGGCGGCGTTTTTGCCGAATACCAAGCGGTGACGCTATCGCGTGCAAGCACGCTCCTACAAAAGCATATGTAAGAGCGTGCTTGCACGCGATGATCCTTTAGCCCCGCGCCACCAGACCGGCAATCACCTCATCCAGCGTCGTCGTGCCCTTGCGCGATCCGGCATCAAAATCGATCCACCCCTCATTGAACCCATCGATCATCCGCATGCGCGGCCCGGGGTTGTGCATGCCTTGCGCGCGGAACCGCTGTTCCCATGTATCACGTGGCACAGCGCAGGCGGTCACGTCACGCCCAAGAGCCCGCGCCAGTGACGCCGCGATATCGTCAGGACTGACCCTCACCATGCCTTCGAGTTCGACGACACGCACACCTTCCCAGGTTTCGCCCAGCAAGCGTGCAGCGAGCTGACCGATGTCCTTCGTCGCGATCATGGCGATGCGCCGATCGAGCGGTGCAAGGTAGCTATCGAACGTTCCGGTATCTCGCGCCTGCGCCACGTCCCACTGTGCGTTCTCCATGAACCAGGCGGCACGCAGGAACGCGACCGGCATGGGTAGCTCGCCGAGCACCTGCTCCATCCGGCCCAGCTGCGAGAGCAGGTTCTCATGCGGTGCATCGGCACCGATCGTCGAGAGAACCACGACGCGTGCGGGTTGCGCGGCGAGCAACGCATCCCGGATCGACGTGATCGTGCGGGCGGATTCGGGAAAGCCGGGCGAGGGATCGAATAGCGGCGGTAAGAGGATGAAGGCCGCTTCGGCGCCTTCGAACGCCCCGGTCAGTGCGGCGGTGTCGTCAAGGTCGGCGACAGCCGCATGCTCGAAACGGCTGGCCTTGGCGGCGTCGCGCACGATGGCGCGGAAGGGCTGGTTAGCGGCACGCAAGGCCTCGGCTAGCGAGGCCCCGACCTGGCCGGTGACACCGGTGATTGCGTACATGGGTGACTCCGTCGGGACTGAAAGGACGGAGCACAGCCTAGGCGTCTGCCAGCCGTGGCAGAAGCGACTTTCCCGCAGGTCACTGCTGACCCGCGATCACCAATCGACGATCAGGCGAACTCCACCCAGGCGTTCGCGCTGTCCGTGACTTTCTTCTCACCGAAACGCAGGTCCTGCGCGCCCGGCTCAGCGACTTCGACCGCTTTGCCACCATCCACGGTGAAGAACGCGACCTGCTCGCGCAACGCGTGGGCCTGGTCCTGCATCGACTTCGCCGCCGCGGCCGCTTCTTCAACCAGCGCCGCGTTCTCCTGGGTGACCTGATCGATCTGGGCAATCGCGATATTGACCTGGTCCACGCCCGACGATTGCTCCGCGCTGGCGGCGGCAATCTCGGCGACGATATCCGTCACCTTCTTGACGCTGCCGACGATGTCGCGCAACGCGCCGGCTGAGCGCTGGACCAGTTCGGCGCCGGCTTCGACGCGTTCACCGCTCTCGACGATCAACGCCTTGATCTCCTTCGACGCGGCGGCGCTCGACTGCGCGAGGCGGCGCACCTCACCCGCCACTACCGCGAAGCCACGGCCTTGCTCACCGGCACGGGCCGCTTCCACCGCCGCGTTCAGCGCCAGCAGGTTCGTCTGGAAGGCGATCTCGTCGATCATGCCCACGATATCGGCGATGCGGCGGCTGGAGTCACCTATGTCATGCATCGCGTCCATCGCCTGTGCCACGACCTCACCGCCGCGCTCCGCTTCGCCACGCGCGTGGCGCGAAAGCCGATCGGCGGCGTTGGCATTTTCCGCGTTCTGCCTGACCGTCGCCGTCATCTCTTCCATCGAGGCCGCGGTTTCTTCCAGGCTGGATGCCTGCTCCTGCGTGCGGTGTGAGAGGTCATCGTTGCCACGCGCGATTTCACCCGCGGTGGTCGAGACGATATGCGCACCCTGCTGGACTTCGGTGACGATCGAGGCCAGCGTGCCGCGCATGCGCTCCAGCGCACCCAACAGGCTCTGCGGGGTGAAGCTGTCAGCGTTCTCACGGCGCAGGTCGCCGTTGGCGATGCGGCTGGCGATAACCTTCGCATCGCGCGGCTCGCCGCCGATCGTGGCGCGGATGCTGCGCATGGAGAACCACACGACGAACAATGCGAGCACGGCGAGCAGGCCAGACTTGGCGAGATCCTCCTCCAGCTGAAGGCGGAAGGCCGCATCGATATCGGTGAAGTACGCGCCGGAGATGAAGTGCAGGTCCCACGGCTTGTATAGCGACGAGTAGCTGATCTTGTCGCGCAATTCCTTGGTCTTGGGCATCACCTGGGTGTAACGGGTGATGCCGTGGCCGTCCTTTGTGTCGGCCTCGAGCATGGCGACGTAGTGGTGAAAGCCGTTGCCATCCACGTCATCACGGATGTTCTTGCCGATCTCGTCGTGGCGAAGCGGATGCAGGCGCAGTGCCAGCGTCGAGTCAAACGCGAACACATAGCCGTTTTTGCCATCCCAGCGCATCGCTTCGATATCGCGCAGCGCGGCGACGCGCGCTTCGGCGTCGCTCATTTCGCCTTTCGCGGCGCGCTCGTGATACGCGTCTGCGATGGCGCTAGCCGCCGCGACGTGCTGTGACAGCGCGTGCTCCAGGCTACGCATCTGCGCGCTGCGACTTTCGATACCCGACATCACCGTCTGCCCGGCCAGGCCGAGCACGACGATCGACATCACCATCCACACCCGCGTATTCAGCGTAGTGCGGCCAAACCAGTTCATGACAGCCGACATACCAAGTGCACCCTCGAAAACTATCCCCGTAAGCGCCTTATCGGCAAGAACCTACGCAGCTTTATGACGCGAGCGTGACTTGGAGCACATTGAGAAGACTCACGGCAGCGTGAGACGGTGATGGCCACTGCCTACGACGGTGGCCTTCTGCCCGGGAAGGCCCACTTCGGCTTCCACGCCGACCGGCACCTGAAGTTCCACTTCGACCTTGCCACCCGCCTTGCGCCAGGCAACGGAGGCCTCGCCATAAGGCGTCATCACCGCAGCGGAGGCATGCGCCAGCCATGCCGTGAGCGCCGGCCGGATGCCGATGCGGCGCCAGCCTGGCGCCAGGGATCGCAGCCCTGCCACGTCCTCGAACAACCAGTCGTCTACGGTGCCCAGGAAATAATGGCCGCGAGAGCGCGACGCCAGCTTCCAGTGTTCCCACAGGCTGGTGGCCCCGTTGGCGCGCCAGAAGCCCCAGCTCGGGAAGGTGACCTGGGTGGCGATGGCCCATGCTTCATCGGCATGGCCGGTGGCGGTGAGCACAGGGAGGATGAGCTTGGTCGCCAGGGCGCCGGTATCGAGGTGGTCACCGCGGGCCCGCGCATCGGCGGCAACACCTGCGGCCACGCGAGCGCGGAGGTCGTCAGGCACCAGGCCAAAGCCCAGCGCGAGCAGGTTATGCGCCTGCCGATAACCCTGGTCGCCTTCGCCGCGGTACACCGCGTGCTCGCGATCGAAGAAGCGCGCATTGAACGCGGTACGAACGCTATCGGCCATGTTATCGAAACGCCGTGCCTCGGCGGCGTTGCCCGCCAGCCGCTGCATCCCGGCGACCATGCGTTCCATGCGGTAGAGATACGCCGTGGCCGCAACCCTTTTGTCCTCGGGCGCGTTCTCGCCCGAGGGGTCGGTCTCAGGACTCACCCAGTCACCGAGTTCGGTGTTGGCGATACCGCCCGGAGACCGGGCGTGCTCCATCGCCACATAGCGCGCCATGCCATCGAGGTGTTCATCGATCGGCGCACGATCACCGGTCGCCATGTAGACCGACCACGGCACCAGCACATATGCCGAGTGCCAGGTCGGGGCGTGCACATCCAGCGCCCACCCGGCGTTCGGCGCCGTGACCAGCGGGGCGCCATCGGCGCCGCGCGTGTCCGCGATATCGCGCTCCCATTTCGTGAACAACGCGCCCGCATCGAAGTTGCGCAGGAACATGTCCGCACCGAGCATGCCGTCACCGGTCCAGCCGTTCTTCTCGTACATGGGCGTATCGGTCGGGATGCCATGCAGATTGTTGAGCAGGGTGTCGACCGTCGCGCGGTGGATCCAGTTGAGCAGGTCGTTCGAACTGTCAAAGCGGCCGGTCACCGCGACATCGGTGTGCACCACGTCCGCCTTCACCGCGCCGATGGACGGTTTGCCAGGCCAGCCATCGACCTGCACGTAACGGAAGCCTTTGTAGGAGAAGCGTGGATGCCAACGCGTACGCCCTTCGCCCAGGATCAAGCGATCCGTCTGGAACCCATGCTTGAAATAGTGATGCTCATCGCGGGCGTCCACGGTGCCGTCCGGGAGCAGCTTCTCACCGTAGTGGGCCGAGATCGTGGTGCCCGCAGGCCCCTCGACGTCGAAGTCGGCCCAGCCAGCGATGACGCGGGGGAAGGCGAAGACGAACACGCCCGGCTTCGGCTCGGTGACCTCGGTGGCCGTGAGGACCTCGGTGACGCGGATGGGTGGTTCGATCTGTGCGACAAGGCGCCCGGAAGGTGCGGGCAGTATGGCTGCAGGCGCCCAATGCGAGGGCGAAACCGCACGTGCGTCGAAGGTCTCGCCGCCATACAGGTCATCCAGTTGGGTCGGTCCGTCGGCGAACTCCCATCGGGTATCCGTGGGGATGCGTTCGATATGGCCGTCCGCGTAACGGATGACCAGCACCGCGCGGACACGCGGCTGGCCATGCCAGGGAGCGCGTTCCCAGTGCCAGACATTCGGATTGGTCATGCCGTAGAAGCCGCGACCGAGTTCGGCGCCGAGTTCGTGGTCGCCCGGTGCCAGCGTGAGGTCGGTAGCGACGACTTCCACGCGTTTCGCGTAATCAGTGAAGCCGGGTGACAGCACCGCATCGCTTACGAGGTGGCCATCGAGGCGCATGTCCGCATAGCCTCCGGCCGCCACGTAGAGCGTGGCGCGGGCGACCTTGCCTTCCACATGGAACGCCCGGCGCAAGAGCGGTGCGGGCAGGCTCGCGGCGTCGGGCTTGCCGATCCATTGCGCACCACCCCAGCCCGCCTCATCGGGGGCGGTCTCGAACGTGGCCGTAGCGTTCGCGGCACCTTCGGAGGTATGTACGTCCACGCGCCAGTCGTAGCGTTCACCGGGCGCCAGGGCCGGGCCACCGTAGGGCACATCGAATGATTGCGCACTGCGCACCTCACCGCTGTCCCAGACCGACTTGCCCGCGTGACTGACCTGGAGGCGATAGCCCTGCTGGGCCGTGCCGTCCTTCTCGGCATGGATCACCCAGCCGAAGCGCGGCTTGGCTGTATCCACGACGAGCGGGGCGTCCAGCCGCTCGACACGGAGTCGTTCCAGGGTCGCGGCGGAGGCGACGGCAGGCGCGAGCGCCAACGCAAGGATCAGGGCACGTGGGGGCAAGGCGTGTCATCCCGGTAGCTAGGCACGAAGCCTCGAGGATACCCGCACACATCCGTCTAACGCGTGCCGGTCTACACAGTACGCACACAAACCAACCGGAGCCACCGTCATGAAGACCCGTTTCCTCGGCCTCGCCCTGGGCCTCACCATCGCCAGCACCGCCTCGCCCGCCATGCAGCTGGATAAGCTCGGCGGCCTGATGGGTGGCGCCGGTGGCGGCCTCACCTCCGGTAGCGCGAGCAATGCGGCCGGCATCATCCAGTACTGCATCAACAACAATTACCTGGGCGGCGACTCGGGCGCTTCTGGCGTAAAGGACAAGCTGCTGGGGAGCCTGTCAGGAAAGTCGAGTACGCCGGAGCCCACGAAGGACAAGGGCTACCTGGATGGCGCGAAGGGCATCTTGACCGGTAGTAACGGCAAGCAGATGAGCCTCACGGGCGGCGATAGCAGCGATAGCAGCGACATGAAGGGCAAGCTCGTGCACAAGGCCTGCGATGCCGTGTTGAAGCAGGGCAAGAAGATGGCCGGGATGTGAGGTGACCGCGATCGCGCGCAAGCGCGCCCCTACCTGTAGGAGCGCGCTTGCGCGCGATCGCCTCATGCCCGCGTAATTCGCCCGATCGCCTCAGTCAGGTCCGCCACGCCATACGGCTTGACGATCACCGCCGTACGCGCGTCACGCACCACGCCATTGGCGGTCTGGTCACCCGTGGCGAACAACACAGGCAGGTCAGGTCGGGCCGCGCGCATGCGCGCGGCGACCTCCACGCCACTCATACCGGGCAGGCCCACGTCGGCCAGGAGCACGTCGATCTCCTGGCCTTCGTGTACCCGGATGGCTTCGTTGCCATCGCCCGCTTCGAACACGGCATGCCCACGGCTTTCGAGCATCTCGGCGATACTCATGCGAATCAACGCATCGTCTTCCACCACCAGCACGCGCAGCGATCGCTGCGGCGGCGCTGGGGTCGCTGGCTCGGGGGGCCGTGACAGCGTCGGCGCGCGCTGCGCCAGCACATGGCGCACGCGGCGCGCGAGCGCTTCGCGTGTATACGGCTTACTCAACAGCTCGACGCCTTCATCCAGGCGGCCGCCGTGCACGATGGCGTTCTCGGTATAGCCTGAGGTGAACAACACCGCCATGCCTGGCTGGCGCTCCATCGCCTTGCGCGCCAGCTCAGGGCTGCGCAACGCACCTGGCATCACCACATCGGTAAACAGCAGATCGATCGCGATACCGCTATCGATGATGGACAAAGCGCTTTCCGCATCGCGCGCCTTCAGCACGCGGTAGCCGAGATCGGCCAGCATGCCGACGACGATCTCACGAACATCGTCGTCGTCTTCCGCAACCAGGATGGTTTCATCGCCGCCGCGCGCACCACCCTCTTCCAGCGCCACGAGCCGATCCTCGCTTTGCGTCGAGCGCGGCAGATAGATCTTCACCGTCGTTCCGTGGCCAAGCTCGCTGTAGATCTTCACGTGGCCACCGCTTTGCTTCACGAAGCCGTAGACCATGGAGAGGCCCAGGCCCGTGCCCTGGCCTTCCGGCTTGGTGGTGAAGAACGGTTCGAACACTTGCGCCAGCACTTCCGGCGCGATGCCCGAACCCGTATCGGTCACCGCCAGCATCACGTACTGGCCGGGCTTGAGATCGCCGTGCGACTTGGCGTAAGCCTCATCGAGCAACGCATTCCCTGCCTCGATCGTGAGCTCGCCCCGGCCGCCCATGGCATCGCGGGCGTTGATCGCCAGGTTCAGCAGGGCGTTCTCGACGTTGCCTACGTCGACCAGGGTGTTCCACAGGCCACCCGCGATCACCGTTTCCACATCAATGGCTTCGCCGAGCGAGCGGCGGAGCAGATCGTCCATCTCGCGCACGAAGCGGCCAATGTTCACCACCTTGGGCGCGAGCGGCTGGCGGCGGCCGAACGCGAGCAACTGCGCAGCCAGACGTGAGCCACGGTTCACGCCGGCCATCGCGTTGCCGACACGGCGCTCGGCGCGCGGGTTGCCTGCCACATCGGCCGCCAGCAACTGGAGGTTGCCGCTGATCACCTGCAGCAGGTTGTTGAAGTCATGGGCCACGCCACCTGTGAGCTTGCCGATGGCATCCATCTTCTGCGCCTGGCGCAGTTGGTCCTGGGTGATGTCCATGGCGCCATCGGACCCGATCCATGCCCGCTCACCCGACGCCGGCCGGAACGTGCCGAGGACAACGGCTTCTTCCACCGCGAAGGGACGCCAGGTTTCGAACGAGAGATGCCAGGCGAGGCCGTCGAGGCCGGTGACTTCCAGGTCGCGCACCCCGCGCGCGCCGATGGCCGGCAGGAGTGCCTTGATCGCGGCACGCCCTGCCGGGTCCCAGAAAGCCAGGAAATCGGTGCCATGAGCGAGCCGGGCGCGCGCCCACGTATTGGCGTGGATCGTACCGCCGGCCAGCGTCAGCGCGACGAACCCGAACGGGATGGCGTCAAGGGATTGGTTGACCAGTGCATGGTCCTGAAGCGCGAACGTCGGGGGCATCTAACCTGGCGATCCCTTGTGCGGAGATGGAACGGGCCCGAATCTTAACGTCGGGCCGCGATACCTTTGTGCAAGTGACCTTCACATAAGTGACGGCCACTGGTTACGCCTTAACCAGACCGCCAGGCGACCATGTCTTCCAAGCCATTGAGTGCACAGCGCATTGGAAGGAATCCCCTATATCTTGTGTTGACCTGCCCTCCCCCCGCCTATATCGTGTGTCCCGTTGGTGTCCGAGGCGGCGCGACTGCCCGTCGGACTTAATAGGGAATCCGGTGTGAATCCGGAACTGCCCCGCAGCGGTAAGTGGAAACGACCCCGTTCAGAGCACTGGTCCTTAAGGGGCTGGGAAGCGACGGGTAGGCAAGGCGGCATGCCGCCCCTGTCCACGAAGTCCGAAGACCTGCCAACAGCCGTGGCCCAGAAGGCGCGGTTCGTGGTGACGGCTTCCGCGGGGGAGCACGTTGCGGACCGAAGCCCCATCGCGCGGCTTCGTCCCCGACTTTCCCGTTTGCCCAGCCACGCCTAGCCCCGTCACGAGGGAACGGGAGTTTGGAACAGGCCTTGGGGCACGCCAGAATGACGACGATGGATTCCGCAGCGCGCGAGCGCACCGAGACGGCCGATGCGGCCGCCACCTCCACTACCCATAACCAAGAGAAGGCCCCTGCAGCGGGCTACCGACAGGACGCCCCGCCGGCGTTCGCCCTGACCCCTCCGCACAATCCCGGCCAGATGCGCGTCACCAAGCGCAACGGCGGCCAGGAAACCGTGGACGTCAACAAGATCGTGCGCGCGGTGACGCGCAGCGCCGATGGGTTGTTCGCTGTCGATCCGATGCGCGTCGCGCTGAAGACGATCGGTGGCCTGTATGACGGCGCCACCACCCAGGAACTCGACCAGCTGTCGATCCGCACCGCGGCGGCGCTCACCGCCGAGGAGCCGGAATACGGCCAGCTTGCTGCCCGCCTGCTGTCTGCGTTCGTCGACAAGGAAGTGAGCGGCCAGGATATCCAGTCGTTCTCGCAATCGATCAACCTGGGCGGCGAGCTCGGCATCCTCAACGAGCGCCTGCGTGCATTCGTGCAGGCCAACGCGCGCAAGCTCAACGACGCCGTCGACCTGAACGCCTCGCGCCGCTTCGAGTATTTCGGCCTGCGCACGGTGTACGACCGCTACCTGCTGCGCCACCCGACCAAGCGCCACGTCATCGAGACGCCGCAGTACTTCTTCATGCGCATCGCCTGCGCGCTGGGCGGCAACGATGTCGCCGAGACGCTCGAGCTCTACCGCATGCTTTCGTCGCTCGAATACCTGGCCAGCTCGCCGACCCTGTTCAATGCCGGCACCGCGCATGAGCAGCTCTCGTCGTGCTTCCTGCTCGATTCGCCGAAGGATGACCTCGCCGCCATCTACGCGAAGTACGGCGACGTGGCCCAGCTGTCGAAGTTCGCCGGTGGCATCGGCCTGGCCTACTCGCGCATCCGTTCGCGCGGTTCGCTCATCCGTGGCACCAACGGCCATTCGAACGGCCTGGTGCCCTGGCTGAAGACACTCGATGCCTCGGTTGCCGCGGTGAACCAGGGTGGCAAGCGTAAGGGCGCGGCCTGCGTGTACCTCGAAACCTGGCATGCCGATATCGAGGAATTCCTCGAACTGCGTGAGAACACCGGCGACGATGCACGCCGCACGCATAACCTGAATCTCGCCAACTGGGTGCCCGACCTGTTCATGCGCCGCGTCGAGACCGATGGCAACTGGTCGCTGTTCGATCCGAAAATCGTCCCGCACTTCGTGGATACCTGGGGCGAAACGTTCGACGCCGCCTACGCGAAGGCCGAAGCCGATGGCCTGGCCGTGAAGTCAGTGAAGGCGCGCGAGCTCTACGCCCGCATGCTGCGTTCGCTGGCCCAGACCGGCAACGGCTGGATGACCTTCAAGGACCGTTCCAACGCGACCAGCAACCAGACCGCGCGCCCGGAAAACGTCATCCACCTGTCGAACCTGTGCACCGAGATCCTCGAGGTGACGAACGACGGCGAGACCGCGGTGTGCAACCTGGGTTCGGTCAACCTCGCCCGCCACGTCGTGGATGGCGCGTTCGATTTCGACAAACTCGCGACCACCGTGCGCACCGCAGTGCGCCAGCTCAACCGCGTGATCGACCTGAACTTCTACCCGATCGATACCGCGCGCACCGCGAACATGAAGTGGCGCCCGGTGGGCCTGGGCGTGATGGGCCTGCAGGATGTGTTCTTCAAACTGCGCCTGAAGTTCGATTCCGATGAGGCGCGCGAGCTCTCCACGCGCATCTCCGAAGAGATCTACTTCCATGCGCTGTCGCAGTCGAACGAGATTGCCGCGCGTGATGGCGCCCACCCAGGCTTCGACGAAAGCCGCGCCGCTAACGGCGAGGTCCAGTTCGATTACTGGCCGGCGGCCACCCCGCACGGCAAGGACGGCCGCTGGGCCGAACTGCGCGCGAAGATCAAGACCCACGGCCTGCGCAACTCGCTGCTCATCGCTATCGCGCCGACCGCGACCATCGCCTCGATCGCCGGTTGCTACGAATGCATCGAGCCGCAGGTGTCCAACCTGTTCAAGCGCGAGACGCTCTCCGGCGATTTCCTGGTCGTAAACCGCTACCTCGTCGACGAGCTGAAGACCCTGGGCCTGTGGACCGCCGAAGTCCGTGACCAGATCAAGCTCGCCGACGGCTCCGTGCAGGGTATCGGTGCCATTCCGACCGAGCTGCGCGCGATCTACCGCACCGTGTGGGAGTTGCCGCAGAAGGCGCTCATCGACCTGGCGGCCGCCCGCGGTGCCTACATCGACCAGAGCCAGTCGCTGAACCTGTTCATGGAAAACCCGAACATCGGCCAGCTCTCGTCCATGTACATGTACGCGTGGAAGGCCGGTGTCAAAACCACCTACTACCTGCGTTCGCGCCCCGCCACGCGCATTGCCAAGACCACCGTGACAGCCGCCGCCGCGGCGCCCGTCGCGCCGACGGTCACCGATGCACAGGACGAAGCGACCGCGGCCGTATTCTGCTCACTCGAAAACCCCGAGTACTGCGAAGCCTGCCAGTAACACCCCACCTGTAGGAGCGCGCTTGCGCGCGATGGGGTGTGCGGCAAGCACCCATCGCGCGCAAGCGCGTTCCTACAGGGATATACGCATTCCAGAGGCACCTAACTATGTCCGCCCACCCGATCACCCGCGACGCCAACCTGCTCGACCCAGGCTTTGAGCTGACGCTGCGCCCCATGCGCTACCCGAAGTTCTACGAGATGTACCGCGCCGCCATCCGCAATACGTGGACCGTGGAAGAAGTGGACTTTTCGCTTGATGTCACCGACCTCAAGTCGAAGATGTCGGACGCGGATCGCCACCTGATCCATCGCCTGGTCGCGTTCTTCGCCACCGGCGATACGATCGTCTCGAACAACCTCGTGCTGAACCTGTACCAGCATGTGAACTCGCCGGAAGCGCGCATGTTCCTGTCGCGCCAGCTGTACGAGGAAGCGCTGCACGTGCAGTTCTACCTCACGCTGCTCGACACCTACATCCCGGATCCGGGCGAGCGCAACAAGGCGTTCGCCGCGATCGAGAACATTCCCTCGATCCGCCAGAAGGGCGAGTTCTGCTTCAAGTGGATCGACTCCATCCAGGACGTCAACCGCCTGGAGACGCGTGAGCACCGCCGCCAGTTCCTGCTCAACCTGATCTGCTTCGCCGCGTGCATCGAAGGCCTGTTCTTCTTCGCCGCGTTCGCCTACGTGTACTACCTGCGTTCGCGCGGCCTGCTGCACGGCCTGGCCTCGGGCACCAACTGGGTGTTCCGCGACGAATCCGGCCATATGGCGTTCGCCTTCGATGTGGTGCGTACCGTGCGCGATGAAGAGCCGGATCTCTTTGATGATGAGATGCGCGAGCAGGTTGAAGCCATGCTGGAAGACGCGATCGCCTGCGAGACCCAGTTCGCGGCGGATGTGCTCTCCGGTGGCGTGGCCGGCCTGTCGGTAAGCGACATGCGCCAGTACCTCGAATACTGCGCCGACCAGCGCCTGGTCCAGCTCGACATGCCGAAGAAGTACGGTGCGAAGAATCCGTTCGACTTCATGGACTTGCAGGATGTGCAGGAAGTGACCAACTTCTTCGAACGGCGCGTCTCGTCGTACCAGGTAGGTGTCCAGGGCGAAGTCTCCTTCGACGAGTCGTTCTAACGTCCCTGTAGGAGCGCGCTTGCGCGCGATGGATCTTGCCGCAAGCCCCATCGCGCGCAAGCGC
>NZ_DASYCB010000011.1:0-6237 GCF_036500425.1 Luteibacter sp. | reverse complement strand
TGGGCTTAACCCCACCTACCTGCAACCGCAGCGCTTCCAGTCGCCACGCTTCGGCCAACTCACCGTATCCTTCGACTTCTAGCGATACCCCCTGTAGTAGCGCGCTTGCGCGCGATCGCGCGCAAGCGCGCTCCTACAGGGATATGACACCCTCGATGCCGGGAGCCCATGGTGAAGCGACTTCTCTTACTGGCCCTGGCTGCGTCAGGTGTCCATGCACAGGATCACCCCCTGACGATCGATACTCATGTGGACATCCCGTTGTCCTACATGGCCGATCCGAAGTTCGACGCCGGCAAGGACGGACCGCTTAAGGTCGACCTGCCGAAGATGCGTCATGGCGGCCTGGATGCTGCCTTCTTTGTTATTTACGTCGCCCAGGGGCCGCTCACGGACGCGGGTTACGCTAAAGCCGTCGCCCAGGCCACGCTAAAGTACGATGCGATCGATCGGATGTTGAAACAGTATCCGGGGCAGATCCGCGCCGCCCGCACACCCGATGATGTGCGGGCGAACAAGGCGGCTGGCGTGCTGTCGGCGATGATCGGTATCGAGAACGGTTATTCGTTAGGTCACGACCTGCGCCGGCTGGATACCGCGTACGCACGCGGGGCTCGTTACGTTGGCCTCGCCCATGTCGGCAATAACGACCTGTGCGGCAGCTCGCTCCCCGACAAGGACCTGGGCGATAAGCCCGATAGCAACCTCGGTATTACCGCCTTTGGCCGACAGGTCGTGGCGCGTGCCAATGCGCTGGGCATGATGGTGGATATCTCGCACGCCTCCGATGCTTGTGTGCGCGATGTCCTGGCCTTATCGAAAGCGCCGATCATTGCATCGCATTCGTCCTCGAGGGCGCTGACGGACCACCCGCGCAATCTCTCTGATGAACTGCTGAAAGCCATCGCCGACAGGGGCGGTGTGGTCCAGGCGGTGGCGTACAAAGAGTTCCTGAAGAAGGATCCAGCACGCGAAGCAGCCGAGAAGGCATTGCAGCAACGCGTCGCGAAAGAGGCGGGGGACAAAGCCTACGACAGCGAGAAACACGATTACCTGCCCGCCTACGCCGAAGGCATGGCGCAGATCCAGCGCGACCATCCACTCGCGACGCTCGACGATTTCCTCAATCACATCGAACACATGGTCAAGGTGGCGGGTGTCGAGCATGTCGGGATCGCGTCGGATTTTGATGGCGGTGGCGAGATCACCGGTTGGATGGACGCGTCGGAGACCCGCAACGTCACGGCGGGCCTGAAAGCGCGCGGGTTCTCGGATGCCGACATCGCGAAGGTGTGGGGCGGCAACCTGCTCCGTGTCTGGGCCGATGATGAAAAGGTGGCGACGGCGAAACCTGCCGTTGCTTCGTACGATCAGCTGATCGATGAGGCGGTCGCGCGCTACAAGGTCACCGGCATGGCTGTCGGTGTCATCGAACAGGGCAAGGTGGCTTATACGCGCACCGTGGGTGATGTGCTGGACGGGAAGGGGCGCAAGGTCGATGCGAACACCCGCTTCAAGATCGCTTCGAACAGCAAGGCCATGACCACGGCCTTGCTTGCCCGGCTGGTCGCGCAGGGCAAGCTCGCATGGGACGCCCCTGTCACGAAGTACCTGCCTGACTTCGCGATGCACGATCCATGGGTGACGCAGCAGATGCAGGTGCGCGACCTGTTGATTCACAACACCGGTCTGCGCGAAGGCGCGGGTGACCTGATGTTGTGGCCGGAACCCAACACGTTCACGCGGAAGGACATCCTGCACGGCCTGGCCTACCTGCAGCCAGCACACAGTTTTCGCGCCACCTATGCGTACGACAACCTCATGTATGTCGTTGCGGGAGAAGTGGCCGCCGTGGCGGGTGGCGCTTCCTATGACACGCTCATGCACCGAGAGGTGTTTGAGCCGCTTGGGCTGAAGAGCTGCGAGGTGCTTGATATCACCTCGGCCGCCGCGGGCGGCATTCGCTGCGACCTCGACGATATGCTGCGATGGGCCGGAAATTGGTTATCGCCCGATGAAGCCCAGCTGGGCTGGCTCGATGCCCGGCAGCGTGAGCCGTTGTGGACGATCCAGAATCCCATGCCCGTCGGTGAACGCCGTCGTGCATGGAACGATACGCACCTCTACGGGTATGGCTATGGCTGGCGCCTGGCCGACGTGGATGGCCAGTGGAGCGTCTCACACACCGGTACCTTGTCCGGCTATTACTCCACGGTCAGCCTGTTGCCCGTGCGGCGCAGTGGCTTCGTCATCCTGATCAACGGTGGCAGCGAGGATGCCCGCGATACGCTGGCCGAGGCCATGCTCAAGCGGTTCACCGCGCCCACCGAAGCGCATAGCGTCGGCGAATACGCAGACCGTATCGCTGCGGCGGCTGCGGCGGCTCCTGATACGTCACGCGCCCCCGATACCTCGTCCCGCGTGACGGCTACATCGAAGGAGGCGCAGCCCTACCTCGGCGCGTGGCGTGATCCGTGGTTTGGTGAGGTCACCGTTTGCCCAGGCAAGGGTGGGGTGCGCTTCGAGGCTGCTCGTTCACCGGTGATGAAGGGCACGCTCAAACGCGTCGGCACGCGATACCTCGTACAGTGGGATGGTACGCGGATGGATGCGGAGCCCTGGCTCACTCTCGCCGCGCCGGACCAGCTGCGTCTTTCCAAGGTCGATCCCGATGCCGACTTCAGTAACGATTTCGAAGATCTTTCTTTCGCTCGCGTGCGCGCTTGCCCTTGAGGCGGTGGCTGCCGATGCTGCGCCTGCCTTGTCACCCGCGCGAACCATGACGGAAGCGGGCATGGTCGATGTCCGCACGCTTTCGCCCGGCCTCGCCGAGGACATGAAATACGCAGGTACCGATAACTTCACCGGCGCGGTCGTTGAAGGCTATCGCGCGCCAAAATGTTTCCTGCGGCGCCAGGCCGCCGAGGCGCTGGTGCGGGTGGAAGCGACATTGCACGCCCAGGGCTACGCGCTGCGTTTATGGGATTGCTACCGTCCGGTGCGCGCGGTCACGGCTTTCGTGCGCTGGGCGGGTGACCTGTCCGAGACATCGACCAAGGCGGCCCATTATCCGAACCTCGGCAAGGACAAGCTCCTGGGCGAATACATCGCACCGGTGTCGGGGCACAGCCGGGGGGCGACCGTGGATCTCACGCTGATGCGCTGCCAGGGCGGACATTGCGAGCCGCTCGACATGGGTACGCCTTTCGATTTCTTCGATCCGCTAGCGCATACCGCCGACCCTCGGGTGACACCGGTGCAGAAGGCGAATCGCGAGCGGCTGATCAAGGCGATGGCAACCGAAGGCTTCAGCAATTATCCGCAGGAGTGGTGGCACTTCACGCTCCCGGCCGCCGTTTCACCCGTGATCTACGACGTCCCCGTGGAGTAAACATGCGCAACCTCGCCGTGGTCCTGTCCTGCCTGGCTTTCGCCGCCACGGCCTTTGCGAAAGACGATGCGCGCGTCGATGCGCTGATGCAGCGGTACGAGGGCGATGTACCCGGTGCCTCACTGCTGGTCTTGAAAGATGGCAAGCCGGTGGTCGCGAAGGGCTACGGCCTTTCCGACGTGGAGAAGCACGTCCCTGCGGCGCCGTCGACCGACTACCGCCTCGCGTCGGTGAGCAAGCAGTTCACTGCCACAGCGATCCTTTTACTGGCGCAGGATGGCAAGCTCAGCCTCGGCGACACGGCGCGGAAATGGCTACCCGAACTTCCCCCGGTGGCGGCGCCGATCACGATCCGCCAGTTGCTCAGCCACCAGGGCGGGTTGATCGATTACGAAGACATCATGCCGGCCGATACGTCGGTACCTCTGCACGACAAGGACGTGCTCGCGCTGCTGGCGAAGACGGATCGACTCTACTTTCCCGCGGGTTCGTCCTACCGCTACAGCAACGGCGGCTACGCCATGCTCGCGTTGATCGTCGAGAGGGCCGCGGGCATGTCGTTCCAGGCGTTCCTGAAGCAACGGATCTTCGAACCGCTGGGCATGCAGCACACGCTCGCCTTCGTAAACGAGGGGCCGGCTGTGCCGAACCGTGCTTTCGGCTACAGCGAGGAGGGCGGCCACTGGGCGCGCACCGACCAGAGCATGACCAGCTCGGTCCTGGGCGATGGCGGGATCTACTCCAACATTGAGGACCTGGCCCGCTGGGACGCGGCGCTCTACGACAACCGCCTACTCAGCGATGCCTCGCGCAAGGCCGCCTTCACCGGCTGGACAGCTACCGACGATCCGACCATCCGCTACGGCTACGGCTGGCGGATCACCGGCGACACGCTGTGGCACTCCGGCGAAACTATCGGCTTCCGCAACGTGATCGTCCGCTATCCGAAACAGCACCTCACGGTGGTCCTCCTGACCAACCGCAACGCCCCCGAGCCCTACAAGACCGCCCTCAAAGTGGCAGCCCTCTACCTGTAGGAGTGCGCTTGCGCGCGAAAGGCACCGCGACCACGCCCCGACCCTGACGCACCCCCCATCGCGCGCAAGCGCGCTCCTACAAGGTCAGTGGATTATCATGGGCGATCCCCGCGATTCCACGGATTCCCCATGTCCCTCTTTCGCTTCGCCCTGGCCCAGCACGACTTCCCCGTCGGCGCGACCGCCGACAATGCGCGCCGGGTACGGGCCCTTGCCGCCGAGGCGCGCGACCGCCTCGGGGCCAAACTCATCGCATTCCCCGAGCTGACCCTCTCCGGCTACCCGCCGGAAGACCTGCTCCAGCGGCCGAGCTTCCTCCAGGCCTGTGCACGTGAGGTTGAGGCGCTGGCGCCGGACCTGAAGGGCATCGCCGCGATCGTGGGCTACCCGGATAGCCAGGGCGAGGTCTACAACGCTGCCTCGCTCATCCGCGACGGCAAGGTCGAATGGACCTACCACAAGCAGGCGCTGCCCAATTACACGGTGTTCGACGAGAAGCGCTACTTCCGCGCCGGCGAGCAGACCCACGTCTTCAACATCGAAGGCGTCCGCGTCGGCATGCTGGTGTGCGAGGACATCTGGGAAGCCGAGCCGGCGGCGCATGCGGCGGACGCCGGGGCGGAGCTTATCCTCGTCATCAACGCCTCGCCTTATGACCAGCGCCAGGCCGCCACCCGCGAGGCGCTGCTGCAGCAGCGCGCGACGGAAAACGGCGTTGCCATCGCCTACGTGAACCTCGTCGGTGGCCAGGATGACCTGCTGTTCGACGGCCACTCGCTACTGGTCCAGCCGGATGGCAGCATCGCCGCCCGCGCCCCGTTCTTCGAAGACCTGCTGCTGGGCGTGGAATACGACAGCGCGACGAAGCAATTGAAGGCCCTCGACTGGCCCGCGCCGGATACCCGGAGCGCCGAGGCTGTCATGTACGACGGCATCGTTCGCGGCATCCGCGATTACGTGGGCAAGAATCATTTCGAAGGCGTGCTGCTGGGCCTTTCCGGTGGTATCGACTCGGCCCTGACCCTCGTGATGGCAGTCGATGCGCTGGGTAAGGACAAGGTCACGGCGGTGATGATGCCGACCAAGTACACGTCGGATCTTTCGCTGCGCGAGGCGAAGGCCCAGGCGGAACACCTCGGCGTCGAATACCACATCGTCCCGATCGAGGGTATTTACGATTCCCTGACCGGCGCGCTCGCCCCGGTCTTCGGTGACCGCAAGCCGGATATCACGGAAGAAAACCTGCAGTCGCGCACGCGCGGCGTGCTGCTCATGGCCATGTCTAACAAGTTCGGCCGGTTGCTGCTTTCCACCGGCAACAAGAGCGAGATGGCGGTGGGCTACGCCACGCTGTACGGCGACATGTGCGGTGCTTATGCGCCGCTCAAGGATGTCTACAAGACGGTGGTGTACAACCTGTCGCGCTATCGCGCGGCGATCGATGGCGGTATTCCCGAAGCCGTGATCGAGCGCCCGCCTTCAGCCGAGCTGCGCCACGACCAGACCGACCAGGATTCGCTGCCGCCGTATGATGAGCTGGACGCGATCCTCCAGCACTTCATCGAGGGCGAGGCTTCCGCGGAAGACATCATCGCCGCCGGCTACGACGACGCCACGGTCCGCCGGGTCATCCGCCTCGTCTACATCAACGAATTCAAACGCCGCCAGGCCGCCCCCGGTCCCCGCGTCACCACCAAAGCCTTCGGCCGCGAACGCCGCTACCCCATCACCTCCGGCTGGCGCTAGCCCCACCTGTAGGAGCGCGCTTGCGCGCGATGGGTGCTCGCCGTAACCCCATCGCGCGCAAGC
>NZ_DASYCB010000010.1:0-25767 GCF_036500425.1 Luteibacter sp. | reverse complement strand
GCTTGCGCGCGATGGGTCTTGCCGCGAGCACCCATCGCGCGCAAGCGCGCTCCTACAGGTCAGGCGAGTCGTGCATCAGGCGCCGCGTCTTCAGGCAACGGAGGTAGCGCCTCGTCGACCGTCAACGGCGCATCGCTTGCTAGCAGCTCTTTGGCTTCCGCGTGGTCGGCCACGGCGGGCGGCGAGCCACGTAGCGGGAGGCCGGCGGTTTCAGTGACGAACAGCATGGTGATGACGCCAACCACGGCTGCGCCCATCAGGTAATACGCGGGAACCAGCGGATCACCCGTGCGCTCCACCAGCCACGCGGTCACCAGCGGCGTGGTGCCGCCGAACAGGGATACCGAGACGTTGAACGCGATCGACAGCGCGCTGTAGCGCACGGGGGTGTAGAACAGCGCGGGCAGGGTCGAGGGCATCGTGCTGGTGAAACACACCAGCGCCACGCCGAGCAACATCAGGCCGGTGAAAATCCATACATCGTTACCCGTGCCGATAAGTAACATGCATGGCACCGCGAGCATGAAGATCGCTGCACAGGCGCCGATAATCATGGGGCGGCGGCCGAAGCGATCACTGAAACGACCGCCCACGACGTTCAGCGGCATCATCACCAGCATGACGATCAGGATCAGCAGCAGGCCTTTGGCTTCGCTGTAGCCGAGGGTTACCGTGAGGTAGCTCGGCATGTAGGTCAGCAACATGTAATCGGTGACGTTGAAGACGAGCACCAGGCCGATGCATTTGAGTAGCTGCGAACCATGGACGGACACCAGTTCGAGCAGGCCGATGCGCGGTGTCTCGCCCGTGGCCTCCATGGCTTCGGCATGCGCCTTGAAGGCGGGTGTCTCTTCCAGCTTCATTCGCATGTACAGGCCGAGCAGGCCCAGGGGGCCGGCGATCAGGAAGGGCACACGCCAGCCCCACGACAGCATCGCCTCACTGCCCAGCAGCATGCTGAGCGCGGTGACGAGACCCGCGCCGGCTATGTAGCCGCCTAGCGTACCGAACTCCAGCCAGCTCCCCATCTGCCCGCGGCGCGCATCGGTTGAATACTCGGCGATGAAGGTAGCGGCGCCACCGTATTCGCCGCCGGTGGAGAAGCCCTGCAGCAGGCGTGCGAGCAACAGCAGCGCCGGAGCCCACAAGCCGATTCGCTCATAGCTCGGGATCAAACCAATCGCGAACGTGCCCATCGCCATCATGATCATGGTGGCGGCGAGCACGCGCTGCCGCCCAAAGCGATCACCGAGCGGGCCGAACACCATGCCGCCGATGGGTCGGACGAGGAAGGCAACGGTAAACGTGGCGAAGGTCGCGATCACCTGTGCCGTGGGGCTGCTGCCGGGGAAGAACACGTGACCGAGCGTCACCGCCAGGTAGCCATACACGCCGAAGTCGAACCACTCCATCGCGTTGCCCAGCGCGGCGGCGCCCACGGCGCGCTTCAGCATGGACTCGTCGACGATGGTGAGGTCGTCGGGCTTGAGATGTTTGCGGCGGCGGGTGAACCATCCGAAATGGGCGTCATGCCCGGCAGTCTCCTGCATCGTGCGTGCTCCTGTTTCTCGCGGACGTGCGGGCACGCAACAGCGTGGCCGGGGCTGACCGTCCTGGGGATAAGGGATGCGCTACGCGAAACGCGGCGCTCGGCGCGGTCCGCTCTGGGGGACACGCGAAATACCCACCTCAAAGGCACACGCAAGCGGCGCGCGCAGTGGATATCCCGAGAAGATTAACAAACGCGTCGTTAAGAGGACGTGCCCGAGGCACATGGATCCATCTGTAGGAGCGCGCTTGCGCGCGATGGGTGCTCGCGGCAAGAACGATCGCGCGCAAGCGCGCTCCTACAGGGGATCTGGAAAGCGTTCGGTTACAAACGGCGAGGTGCCGTGGAGCCGCGTACGACGAGGTCGGGGCTGAAGCCTTCGTTGTCGATGGGCGGTGCGTCGTTATCGCGTTCGATTTCGGCGATCAGGCGCTGCGCCGCGTGGCGGCCGATTTCCTCGGTGTTCTGCCGGGAGGTCGTCAAGGCGGGCCACGATTGCTTGGAGAACGGGCTGTCCTCGAAGCCGGCGATGGACAGCTCCCACGGCACATCGACACCGCCAGAGCGCGCGGCGGCCAGTACACCGGCCGCGATTTCATCGTTCGAACCGAAGATCGCCGTCGGCGG
The DNA here is from genome assembly GCF_036500425.1 of Luteibacter sp. GTDB lineage: Bacteria > Pseudomonadota > Gammaproteobacteria > Xanthomonadales > Rhodanobacteraceae > Luteibacter. The sequence continues at coordinate 23,591 of NZ_DASYCB010000010.1, read as the reverse complement.
ATTGCGCAGCGCAAGCAGCTTGCGCGCACCACGGAAACCATCGTCGAACGAGTAATCGCCTTCGACGACCAGCGCGGTGTCGACCTCGATACCGTACTCGCGCAGTGCATCCTCGTAACCCTGGTAACGCTCGGGGCTGGAACGATGCTCCTTGCCGCCCCAGAGGAAACCGATGCGGTGGTGACCGAGCTGGATCAGGTGTTCGGTGATGGCATAGGCCGCGTCGCGGTCATCCACGAAGACACAGGGCCAGCCATCCTTCGGATCCTGCCGGGCGGAGATGATCCGCACGAACGGGACGTTCTGCTCGGTAAGCAGGGCAAGCAAGCCAGGCCGCTCGGACATGGGCGGGCACAGCACCAGCCCGGCCAGGCGGTTGCGCCGGACCAGGTCGCCCAACTGCTCGGCGAGCCGCGGGGCTGAGGAATCGCACGGGTGGATCTGCAGGCCGAAGCCGCGCTCACGGCAGACGGAAAGGACCCCGTTCTGCATGGCGATCACGTAATGGGCGTTGGGGTTGTCGTAGACCAGCCCCAGCGCGTAGGTACGCGAGCTACGCAGGCTGCGCGCGGCCTGGTCGGGTTGGTAATCCAGTGCCTCGATGGCGCGCTGCACCTTGTCGCGGGTGCGCGCGTGCACGGAGGGTTCGTGGTTGATGACACGGGAGACGGTCTTCAGCGACACGCCGGCCCGTTCGGCCACGTCCTTGATGGTGGGGCTACGCATTCACGACCCTCGATAGCAGGACGGCCATCCTAGCGGATGGCCGTCACCGAGCGAAGACGGGTTATCAGCCCTTGGTATGCTGGCCGACCTTATGGCCTGCCGCGCCGTAGTAAAGGATGTACAGGTAGCACGGCACCATGATCGCCAGGAACACGAGCTGGAAGTCGTGGCCCTGCTTCAGGTGGGCAAACAGCTGCGGGATGATCGCGCCGCCGGCGATGCCCATGATCAACAAGGCCGAGCCGAACTCGGTCAGGCTGCCCAGGCCCTTGATCGCGAGCGGGAAGATCGCCGGCCACATCATGGCGTTGGCGAAGCCCAGCGCGGCGACGAAGGCGACCGAGGTATATCCGGTAGTGACATACGTGCCGATCGAGAACAGCACCCCGAGCACCGCGGAGAGGGCCAGGTACTTGTGCTGCGAGATCACCTTGGGGATCAGGACCAGGCCGGCGACGTAGCCGATCAGCATGGCGAACAGGGTGTACGAGGTGAAGTGTTTGGTGTCCTCGGCGGTCATGCCGAAACCCTGGCCGTAGGTGCCGATCGCATCGCCGGCCATCACTTCCACGCCGACATAGACGAACAGGCAGAGGACGCCGAGCCACAGGTGCGGGAAGCTGAAGATACCGCCCTTCGCATGGCCGATAGCGCGCTCGGAGTTATCAGTGGTGGCGCGGATCTCCGGCAGCGACGAGCGTACGACCCAGATCGCCAGGACGACCAGCAGGCCGGCCATCGCGAGGTACGGCATGTGTACCTTCGCGGCAAAGGCGTTGAGCAGCGCTTCCTTCTCCTCTGCCGAACCGGCCGCGGCGATCTGCTTGTCGAAACCGCCGATGTTGCTCATCACCACCCAGCCGAACACGAACGGGGCGAGCGCGCCGGCGATCTTGTTACAGATGCCCATGAAGGCGATGCGCTGGGCCGCGCTGTCGATCGGGCCGAGTACCGAGATGTACGGATTCGACGCGGTCTGCAGCAGCGAAAGACCGGCGCCGATGATGAACAGGCCGGTGAGCGCGCCGGGATACACGCGCATGGTCACGAACTGGCCGAAGGTGGCCGCGCCGATCGCCATGACGAACAGGCCCAGGCCCATGCCCTTCTTCATGCCGGTCTTCTTCAGGATGAACGACGCCGGGAGCGCGAGGAAGAAGTAAGACAGGTAGAAGGCGCTCGGCACCAGGAAGGCGCCGACATCGTCCAGGTTGAAGGCCAGCTTCACGAAGGTGATCAGCGGGCCATTAAGCCAGGTGACGAAGCCGAAGATGAAAAACAGGATGCCGATGATGATCATCGGCCCGACGCTCGAATGGCGCGTCTCGCCGACGGCGGCCGTGGTGGACGACATGGGTGTGTTCCCCTTTCTGATGTTTGATGCCGCGGTTTTGTCCCTTTATTGACTCGTGCGAGCAACGTTGTCAATCCGCGATGGGGCGGCCGGTGCGGCCAGGGTGGCCCGTGATGACTTTCGATGTCGCGCCGCCGCAAGCCCCTGATCCTTCGACCTCGATGGCTAACGGAGGCTCCGCCGCACTGGGTTTCGCGGTTTCCCCGCGAGAGTCGTAAACGTTTCCTGTTGCAGCGCACGACGGAAACCCCGGTGTCCTAGCCATTTGTCCTGTTGACAACGTTGTCATACGGCTCACAGACTGCGCCGAAACGAGGGGACGTCACGGAACTTTAATGTGACGGCATTCGCAAGGACACAAGGGGCAAGGCGTGGGTGAGCAGGCGAACAAGCGGGCAGCGGTGCATACGACGCGGTCGGAGGCGTTCATCGCCGCCGACGTGGGCGGTACGCACGCACGCATCGGCCTGGTCCGTCCCGAACTGGCCGGTGGCACGTTCGAGGTCCTGCGCTACGAGCGTTACGCCTGTGCCGACTGGCCGAGCCTGACCGCCGTGCTCAAGGATTTCGTCGGGCACCTGGAAGGCCAGTTCGCCGTGCAGCATTGCGCGGTGGCCAGCGCGGGGTATGTGCTGGGCGATGCCATCGTCAACGAGAACCTGCCGTGGCCGGTCTCGATCGGCGATATCCGCGAGAGCCTGCATCTGGCCGGCCTGAGCGTCGTCAACGATTTCGAAGCGGTCGCCTACGCGTGCCAGTTCCTGCGCGATCACGAGACCACCGCGATCATAGAGACCGCCGCGGCGCCGTCCGTCGGCCCGATCCTCGTGATGGGCCCCGGCACGGGCCTGGGCTCGGCCGTGCTCCTGCCCGGCAAGCCGCATGCCACCGTGCTGCCGACCGAAGCCGGCCAGATCTCGCTTGCTCCCGGTACCGGCCGCGAAGCCGCCATCCTGGCCGAGCTCGCGAAAAGCCGCGATTACGTTTCCTACGAGGCCGCCCTTTCGGGTCCCGGTCTCGTAAACCTCTATCAAGCCATTTCGACGCTGCGCGGTACCGCCGCGACGCTCGCCGAACCGTCCGCTGTCACCAGCGCCGCCCTCGCCGGGAACGATCCCGCCGCGGTCGAGGCGCTGGATGTCTTCTGCGGCCTGCTCGGCAGCTTCGTGGGCGACCTTGCCCTGCTTTACGGGGCCCGCGGGGGTGTGTTCCTGGCCGGCGGCATCCTGCCCCAGGTCCGCGAGTACCTCGCCACCAGCAGCTTCGCCGACAGGTTTTTCAACAAGGGCGTTATGCGCGCCTTTCTCCAGCAAGTGCCGGTACGTCTGATGGACCACGGACAGTTGGGTGTGATCGGTGCCGCCGGTCTCTACCTGCACGGTTCGACTGCTCATTGAAGAGCGGGAAAGGAACGCAGGCTCAGTAAACCACCGGGCCGAAAGGCCCTTCGATAGCAACGAAAGCGAGGCGTGGTCGCGAAACCCGCCGTAGCTACATCCTCTGAGGGGAGGACACCATGTCGCATCGTAGGAACCTGCTCACGGCGAGCATCATCGCCGGACTCTGCTGTCTCACTGGTACCGTCGCCGCGCAGGATGCGTCGACACAGGACCAGCCGCGCCCGCAGACCGCCCAGCAAAAAGCTGACGCCGCCAAGGCGGCCCAGCTCGAGGGCATCACCGTCACCGGCATCCGCGCCAGTCTCGAGAAGTCGCTCGATACCAAGCGCAATGCCGATGCCATTGTCGAAGCCGTCACGGCCGAAGACATTGGCAAGTTCCCGAATACCAACGTCGCCGAGGCGATGACGCAGATCCCGGGCGTCACGATCGATCGTCAGTTCGGCCAGGGCGACCGTGTGTCGATCGACGGCACCGATCCCAGCCTCAACCTGACCTTCCTTAACGGCCAGCCGGTGTCGCAGACGCCGTGGCAGTACGGCGCCCAGCCGAATCGCGGTTTCGACTTCACCATGCTCGCGCCGGAAATCGTCGGCCGCCTGGAAGTCTACAAGTCGCCCGAAGCTCGCCTGACCGAAGGCAGCCTCGGCGGTACCGTGCTGCTGCATACCCTGCAGCCGCTCGACCTGCCGGCGAACACGATCCGTGGTTCGTTTGGCCTGAACTACAACGACCAGGGCACTGCTGGCACCCGCCCGAACGGTTCGGCCCTGTATAGCTGGAAGAACGCATCCAGCACCTTCGGCGTCATCACCTCGCTGCAGCATTACGAGGAAAAGATCGACCGCCAGGGCTTTGAAATCTTCAGCTACAGCCCGGTCTCCAAGTGGGCCGCGAGCCCGGCCGTGGCCGCTGGCATCGCCAACGGCTCGCTTGACCCGAACGCCAAGGTGCCCGATGAGGTCAACTCGGCATGGTTCCAGCAGAAGCGTAAGCGCGATACCGCGACCCTTGGGTTCCAGCTCCGCCCGACGGACAACTGGGATATCGACTTCAACAACCTGTTCGTTCGCGAGAATTTCGATAACTGGAACCAGTCGCTGTACCCGTTCACCGGCGCGACGCCGGGTAACGTGACCAGCTTCAACCAGGGCCCGAACGGCGTGGTCACCGGTGGTCATGTCTGCGGTAACGACGACCCGACCTGCCCGGCGATCGCGCAGGGCACGTTCGATAGCAACATCCGCAAGTCGGTGGTGCGCACGGTGGCCCACGACCTGAAGTCGACCTTCCACGGTGACGGCTGGCAGCTGGCTGGCGCGGCTGGTTACAGCAAGGCGATCAACAACAACATTTCCCAGGCCGTGATGGAGCCGGTGTACGCCGGTGGTTACACCTGGGATATCAACAAGGGCTTCAACTTCGACAGCCCCGCCGCCGCCCGCGACCCGGCCAACTGGCACATGGGTGACGTGGATGGCCTGGGCGGCTGGCCCGGCAACTACGGTTCGTACTCGGCGCACTCGCGTGATACCTACGCGCAGCTGGACTTCTCGAAGTTCTTCGATTCGTTCATCAACGAAGTGGCCGTAGGTTACCGCTGGAACCGTCACGAAGAAGGCATGAACGCGCATGTGTATGGCGGCAACGCGCCGACCAACCTTGCCGACCTCGGCTTCGGCGGTTACACCGATACGCTCGATGCGCTGAATGGCCTCGATGGTTCGGCGAGCCATGTCATGCCGGACAAGGAGGCCCAGTACAACTGGGTGCGCAACACCAACGGCGGTAATGAAGACCCGGGTACGTACCTCAACGGCACGTACAAGCTGGTCGAGAAGACCAATGCCGCGTACATCCAGGCGAACTTCGCCGGTGGTGGTTTCCACGGCAACTTCGGCTTCCGCTACGTGGATACGAAGACCGACGGTACCGGCTTCAACTACAGCGGCGCCCCGGTGCTGCCGGCACCCGCCGGTTCGTGGCAGACCTCGTCGCGCACGACGAAGAACTGGCTGCCCAGCCTGAACGTGGCCTACGACCTGACCGATGACATCATCCTGCGCGCGGCTGCCGCCAAGGTGATCGCACGTCCGCCGTACAACATGCAGGTCAACAACCTGTTCCTCAACGACTCGGTGCTGACCGGCTCGGGTGGTAACCCGAACCTCAAGGACTACAGCTCGAAGAACTACTCGGTTTCCGGTGAGTGGTACTTCGCGCCGCAGTCGTACCTGGCGCTGACGGGCTTCCTCAAGCAGATCGACAACTACACCGTCGTCGATTCGGCCAATGAAACCCAGTTCAACTCGGGCCTGGTGAATGACCCGACGACGTTTGCCCGCCAGGTGGCACAGGGCCTGTGCACCCCGGATGGTTTCTGCCAGTACTCGATCAGCCGTCCGCGCAACACCGGTTCGGGCAAGGTCCGTGGCGGCACCATCAGCTACCAGCAGGCGTTCTGGGATACCGGCTTCGGCGCGACCGCGAGCTACACGTATGCCAAGGGCACGCTCGATTCCGGTGGCGCCCTGCCGTACAACTCGCAGAACGCCTACTCGATCAGCCCGTACTACGAGATGGGTCCGTTCAGTGCCCGTGTCACGTACAACTGGCGCAGCAAGTACCTTGCCGGCGGTTACATCGCCGGTGCGCCGCCGGCCACCACGGCCGATTACGGCGACCTGGGTGCGACCCTCGGCTACAAGCTCAACAAGAACGTCTCGTTCACCCTCTCGGGCATGAACCTGACGAACGAGGAATACAAGCAGTACCTCACCGTCACCTCGATGCCGGTGGCGAAGTACACGACCGGCCGCCGCTACATGGCTTCGGTGCATTTCGACCTCTAAGCGTTAGCGTCATGGCTTGGCGGCCACGGATGGCCGCACATAACCCTCGAAGCTCCAATTCCCCTCGGGCCCGTCGATCAACTTGCCGGGCCCGCTTTTTTTGCCGGGTCTTTACGGACACAATCGACCCCTCGCGTTAGAAACGATGGAGTCCTTGATGCGCCGTATCCTCCTTCTCGCCATGGCCACGGGCCTTGCCGCCTGTGCCAGCCAGCCGAGGCAGAACACCGCTCCCGTCGATACGACGCCGCTCTCGCTGATCCCGATGCCTGCCCAGGTGGCCCGCATCCCGGGCCGCTTCCACCTCGGTGCGACCACGAAGATCGCCACCGCCGCCGGCGACACCCAGGCGAAGAAGGTGGCCACCCAACTCCAAAGCTGGCTGCGCCAGGCGCGTGGCCTCACCCTGCCTATCGTCGAGGGCAAGGCTGGATCGGATACGATCTGGCTGCACACCGAAGCCTCGGTGAAGGGCATAGAGGCCTACACGCTCGACGTGGATGACAAGGGCGTGCGGATCGCCGCCAATGATGAAACCGGCCTGTTCTATGGCGCGGTCACCCTGTGGCAACTCGCTACCGACCCGGCCGCCCAGAACGGCCTTCCGGGTGTCCATATCGTCGACAAGCCGCGCTTTGAATGGCGTGGCCTCATGCTCGATTCGAGCCGTCATTTCCAGTCAGTCAGCGAGATCGAACACTTGCTCGACCAGATGGCCATGCACAAGCTCAACACCTTCCACTGGCATCTCACTGATGACCAGGGCTGGCGCCTGCAGATCGAGAAGTACCCCAAGCTGACGGACGTCGCCTCGTGCCGCACGCCAGTGGGGCCGGATATCGCCCTTACGGGGGGTGCGGACAAGCCCTATTGCGGCTTCTACACCAAGGAAGAAGCGAAGCAGATCGTGGCCTATGCCGCCGAGCGGCACATCACCGTGGTGCCGGAGATCGAAATGCCGGGCCACGCCCAGGCGGCGGTGGCCGCGTATCCGCAGTTTGGTGCGGGCAAGAAACACACGGTTTCAGCGGACTGGGGCGTCAACACCGCCCTGTTCAATGTCGACGATGGCACCTTCACCTTCCTTGAGGATGTGCTCGACGAGGTCATGGAGGTCTTTCCCTCTACGTACATCCACGTCGGTGGTGATGAAGCCGCCAAGGATGAGTGGGAGCATTCGCCCAAGGTGCAGGCGAAGATGAAGTCGCTGGGCATCGATGACGAAGAGAAGATGCAGGGCTGGTTCGTCGCCCGCATCGGCGAGTATCTCGAGCAGCATCACCGTCGCCTGATTGGCTGGGACGAGATCCTGGATGGCAAGGTGCCGGCCAGTGCGACGGTCATGTCCTGGCGTGGCACGAAGGGCGCGATCAAGGCCGCCAACGCGGGCCATGACGTGGTGATGGCGCCTTCGCCGAACCTCTATATGGACTACCTGCAGTCGAGTCTGCCGGATGAGCCCGCGGGTCGCCCGAACATCCAGTCGCTCGAGAGCGTCTATACGTTCGAGCCGGTGCCGGAAGGTATCCCGGCCGACAAGGCCAGCCATGTGCTGGGCGAGCAGCTCACCCTGTTCACCGAATACCAGCCGAACTGGCAGCGCGTGCAGCACGCCCTGTTCCCACGCATCGCCGCGGTCGCGGAACGCACCTGGACGCCGATACCGGACTGGAATGGCTTCCTTACCCGTCTGCCGGCACAGTTCGCGCGTTACCGCGCCGCGGGCATCATGCCGGCCGACAGCGCGTTCGCCGTCGCGATCGATGCGAAGCCGGCTGGCGCCGACAAGGCCACGGTCACGCTGAGCAGCCAGACCGGCTTCGGCAAGATCCGTTACTCGACCGATGGCACGCCGCCCACGGCACAATCACCGGAATACACCGCGCCGTTCGATGTTGCGCTGCCGAGCACCGTGCAGGCCATTACCTTCGTCAATGGGTTCGGCGTGTCCGGTCCGCGCGCCGCCACGATCGATGCGAAGTCACTGCTGCGACGTAACAGCGACCAGCTCGCCACGTGCAACGACAAGCTGCCGGTACGCGTGGAATCGCCTACGCTGATCGATGGCGTCCGCCCGGTCTACAAGGTGGACATCATGGATACGTGCTGGATGTGGAAGGGGGTGAAGCTGGATGGCCGCTACGGCGTTGCGATCAGCGTGAATCGCCTCCCCTACAACTACGCGCTGTGGAAGGACGCCGCCCATATCGTCTCGCGCAAGGCGAAGTCGCGCGATGGCGAGATCGAGATCCACCAGGACACCTGCGACGGCCCGAAGCTCACCACGATCCCGCTGGCGAAGGCGAAGGGTGGCCCAGCCACGCTCGATGGCATCCTGCCCAAGCGCGAAGGCACGCACGACCTGTGCATCGTCGTCACCGGCAAGCCCGGCCCGTCCACGTTCTGGGTTATCGGCGACGTGCAGCTCCGGTAAAAGCATCGCGCGCAAGCGCGCTCCTACAAGGGTTTCGGCCACTCTGTAGGAGCGCGCTTGCGCGCGACCGGTTACGCGGAAACGCGCATATCCGCACGACGCTGCAACGCACTCCGTGCTTCCCGCTCTTCCTCCGCCGAAACCTCACCCAGCACGACAAACTTCCCCGCCACCATCGCGGCCAGCGGTATCCCGTTGCGAATGGCGATGCGGTTGCCGATGTTGGCAGGCACCTTCGTCCCAGCGACGATGCCGCCGATAAGGTTAAGCGGATCGGTGCCAGCGATGCACACGATCTCGTCATCATGCTCACGATGCCGGATCTGCCGCAGCGCCGACAACGCTTCAGGCAACGCGAACTGCTCGCCCACCAGGCCATCGACGAAGCGCCCGCCGCGGATTTCGCCGCGTGCCTCCAGCCGGTGATAGACGCGGCGCAGGTCGCGCCATGCCGGCAGCCACGCCGCTTCGCGTTCCAGGATGCGCCAGCTCACCACGCCATAACGACGAAGCAGCGTGCGCGCGATGTGCTCCATACCGTCGGCATCGGTGCGCTTTTCGCGCGAACGTCGCGCCAATGACCAGCGACCCGCATCCTCGATGCCACTGAGCATATGCCGGCGCGCGCGTCGCGCGCGGCCGTTGTTGCGTTTTGCCGAAGGCAATAGCAGCGCACGCAAGCCGGCGAAGCTATCCGCGGTCACGCGCCCGGCAGCGACCAGTTCGCCGAGGGCATCCTCAAGTTCAGTACGTAGCAAGCGCGTGATCGATGCGAGCTCATCGAAGAACAACGCACCCTCGTCGCGTAAGGCTTCTTCCACCGCCTCGGCGCGTGACGAGAGCTTCAGTTCGTCGGATGGCGCGGGCGCGGCGGCCGACCACACCGGTAACTGACGGCGCGGCAGCAGCACGATAGGCGTGGCACGCACGGAGCCGCCGCTACCGGTTCCCAGGCGTAGCCGGCTCCACACGACACGGCCCGCGCGGCAGAGATCGTCGAGCCAGCCGATGCTGTAATCGTTGACCCGGGAGGGCAGCAGTTCGGATTCCCAGGCACCGGCGGCAGCCTCGAAACCTTCAAGCTGGCCGATGACGCCCGCCAGCGCATCCGGTCCGGCGACCTGCGTGGCATGGGTGACGTGCTGCCAGTCGAGCAGGAAGCGCAGGAAGTCGCGCGGGGCGACCGGTTCGATCTCGCGACGCAGCCGGCCGATCGTGTAGCGATGGATGCGCGCGAGCAGGTGGCGCTCGCACCACTCCGTGGCGGTCGCGCCTGGCGAGAACGGGCCACGCATGACGTAGCCCTCGCTCTCGAGCGAGGCCAGCGTGATCGCGACGTCGGCGTCATCCACGCCGAGAGTCGGCGCAATGTCGCGTTCTTCGACGACACCCAGGCCACCCAGGCGACCACGGACGACATCGATCAATGCCGCTTCGCGCGTCCACGGCTGTGCCGCGTACTCGGCCGGTGCGGCGATGGCCGGCTGCATGGCAGCGTCCGGATGGATCACCTGCCACGCGGGCAAGCGTTCGGCCGCCACCCATAGCGCGGCATCGCCCGCGCAGAACAGCGTGGCCCGGGCATCCTTGGCCAGTGCCTGCAACAGATTCAGCCAGCCATGGTCGCGCGCCTCTTCCGGGGTGACCGCGCCCAACATCATCAGCGCCTCGTGCATTTCATCGGCGCTGCGCGCTTCGGGCCACGCCTCTTCGCGTACCGAGTCGATAGCGTCCGCATCGAGGCGGCCGAGGTCATCGGCGCTTTCCGCTTCGTTCCACCGGCGCGACTGCACCGCCTGCGTGCGGCGCTCTTCCAGCGGCGCATCATCGAGGAAGGCGTAGGGCGCGGCGCTGAGCACTTCCGCCGCCAGGGGCGACGGCGTGGCGAGATCGCGCGCGACGACACGGATGCTGCCGCCTTCCATGCCGCGCAACACGCCCAGCCAGCCTTCCGTGTCCATGGCTTCGTGCAGACAATCGTCCAGCGTCTGGTTCACCAATGGATGGTCCGGGACCTCGCGCTCACCCACGATGTTCTCCAGGCAGGCGACCTGGTCGGGGAAGACGGTGGCAAGCAGGTCTTCACTCTTCATGCGTTGCAGCTGCGGCGCGACCTTCTTGCCGCCGCTGAAGCGTGGCAGGGCCAGCGCGGTGGTGGCATTCCAGCGCCAGCGCACACCGAACAACGGTGCATCGAGCAGGGCCTGGATGAGCACATGCTCGGCACTCGCGGAATGCAGGTAGCGTGAGACTTCTTCCAGCGGGAAGCTGTGGCTGGTGGAGAGCGACAGGATGATGGCGTCCTCTGTCGCGGCGGCCTGCAGTTCGAAATTGAACTTGCGACAGAAGCGTTTGCGCAGGGCCAGGCCCCACGCCTTGTTGATACGGCTGCCGAACGGCGTGTGGATGATGAGCTGGGTGCCGCCAGATTCGTCGAAGAAGCGTTCCATCACCAGCGTATCGCGCGTGGGCAAGGTGCCCAGCGCCGCGCGGGCGCGGAACAGATACTCGACGATCTGCTCGGCGGCGGCTTTCAGCATGCCCAGTTCGTCCATGAGCCAGCGCATCGCGGCATCGCGCCCCCCCTGGTCGAACTTCGCCGCGATATCCGAGCGCAAGCGCGCCACGCCGATCGAGAGTTCATCCGTACGTCCGGGTGCTTCGCCGAGCCAGAACGGGATGTTCGGGGGCTGGCCCTGCGCATCTTCGACCCGCAGCCGCCCCATCTCGACCCGCAGGATGCGATACGAGCGGTTGCCCAGCTGGAACACGTCACCGGCGAGGCTTTCGATGGCGAAGTCTTCATTCACCGTACCCACGATCGTGGATTGCGGTTCGAGCAGCACGTTGTAATCGCCGGTCTCGGGGATCGTGCCGCCGGAGGTAACGGCGGTGAGCCGCGCGCCACGCCGTTCACGCAGGCGCTTGTTGACCGCATCGCGGTGGATGTACGAGCCGCGCGGACCGACCCGCGTACTGAAGCCATCGGCGAGCATGCGCACCACGTCATCGAACGTCCCGCGTTTGAGTTCGCGGAACGGATAGGCGCGGCGGATGAGGTCGTACAGTGCGTCCTCGTCCCATTCCTGGCAGGCCACCTCCGCGACGATTTGCTGTGCCAGCACATCCAGTGGCTGGTTCGGCATGATCAGCACATCGAGTTCGCCGCGTCGCACGCAATCGAGTAGCGCCGCGCATTCGACCAGGTCGTCGCGCGAGGTTGGGAACAGCCGCGCCTTGGGTGTGCCGCCGACGGCATGGCCCGCGCGGCCGGCGCGCTGGAGGAACGCCGCGATGGAGCGCGGCGAGGCGATCTGGCAGACCAGGTCGACGTCGCCGATATCGATGCCCAGCTCGAGCGAAGCCGTGGCTACCAGGGCGCGCAGCGAGCCCGCCTTGAGCCGTTGCTCGGCATCGAGGCGCTGTTCGCGCGAGAGACTCCCATGGTGCGCCGTGACGGCGTCCTTGCCGAGGCGTTCCGACAGGTGGCGCGACAACCGTTCGGCCATGCGCCGTGTATTGACGAAGACCAGCGTGGTCCGGTGTTGTTCGATCAGGTTACCGAGCCGGTTGTAGACCAGCTCCCACATGTCGTTCGACATCACCGCTTCCAGCGGGACGGGGGGTACCTCCAGGGCGAGATCGCGCTCGCGCACATGGCCGATATCCACGATGGCGCAGTCGTCGCCACCGGTAAGGAAGGCGGCGACTTTCTCGATGGGCTTTTGCGTGGCGGAAAGGCCAATCCGCACCAGCCGTCGCTGGGCCAGCGCTTCCAGGCGCTCCAGCGATACCGCCATGTGGCTGCCGCGTTTGCTGGCGGCCACGGCGTGGATTTCATCCACGATCACTTCGCGCACGTTGCGTAGCATGGCGCGCCCTGACTCGGAGCCGAGCAGGACGTAGAGTGATTCCGGTGTGGTGACGAGGATGTGCGGCGGCCGCTTGCGCATGCGCTCGCGGTCGGCGGACGGGGTGTCGCCCGTGCGTACCGCGGTGCGGATCTCGACATCGGGCAGGCCTTGCTTGCGCAGCTCCTCGCGAATCCCGGCCAACGGTGCTTCGAGGTTGATCCGGATGTCGTTCGACAAGGCCTTGAGCGGCGACACGTACAGTATGGTGGTGCGATCGCGGAGCCCACCTTCGTCCACGCCTTCGCGTACCAATGCGTCGATCGCAGAGAGGAACGCGGTGAGCGTCTTGCCTGAGCCGGTCGGCGCGGCGACCAGGGTATGCCGGCCGGAACGGATGGCTGGCCACGCCGCGACCTGCGCCGCGGTCGGCGCAGGGAACGTGGCTTCGAACCACGCGGAAACGGCAGGATGGAAGGCGCTGAGTGGCATCGACGTTTGTGAATTCATTCAACAACATAGATGGGGGCGAAGGGCGCCGCCGACAAGCAGCGAAGGTACACCGGAAGCGTCTCGCGGGTTGCGATGAAAGCGTTACTGCACCATCTTGGGCCGATACGTTCACTTTAGGATGCTTGAACATGGTTGATACCGCTCGCCGCACCGCCCTCGCCTTCGCGATCACCGCTGGCCTTGCTGGCGCGGCCGCCGCGGCTACGCCGCCGGCGCACCCGTGGATGGACCGTTCGCTCTCGGCCGACAAGCGCGCCGAGCTGCTGGTCGCGGCGATGACGGACGATGAGAAATATCGCCTGATCCGCACCGACTTCGGCATGAAGAGCGACAAGCACCCGCAGCCTGAGGGAGCGCTGGGCAACGCCGGCTTTATCCCCGCCATGCCGCGTATCGGCCTGCCCGCGATCCAGGAGACCGATGCCGGCCTCGGCGTCACCCGTCCCGGTGTCGACAACGCGGGCGCAGTGTCGCTACCCGCCGGCCTCGCGACGGCGGCCAGCTTCGATCCGGCCGTGGCACACGCGGGTGGCCGCATGATCGGCGGCGAAGCGCGTGGCAAGGGCTACAACGTGCTCCTGTCCGGCGGCGCGAACCTGGCCCGTGACCCGCGCAACGGCCGCAACTTCGAATACGCCGGCGAAGACCCGGTGCTGACCGGCCTGATGGTCGGCGCGACGGTGAAGGGCGTGCAGGAGCAGAAGATCGTGGCCACCGTGAAGCACTTCGCGGCCAACGACATCGAATCCGGCCGCAACACCATCAGCTCGGAGATCGATCCCGTCGCCCTGCGCGAATCGGACCTGCTCGCCTTCCAGCTCGCCATCGCCCATGGCGACCCGGGCTCGGTCATGTCCGCCTATAACCGGGTGAACGGCACATACTCGGGTGAGGACGACTGGCTGCTCAACGAGGTACTCAAGAAGGAATGGGGCTTCAAGGGCTGGGTGATGTCCGACTGGGGCGGTGCGCACAGCGCGGCCAAGGCGGCGAATGCCGGCCTCGACCAGCAGTCCGCGGGTGAGGTCTTCGACGCCGAGGTCTTCTTCGACAAGCCGCTGCGCGAGGCCGTCGCCAAGGGCGAGGTCAGCAAGGCGCGCCTGGACAACATGGCCCAACGCATCCTGCGCAGCTTCTTCGTCCACGGCGTCATGGATAACCCCGTGCCGGTGAAGGCCGCCAAGGTGCCGTACGAGGCCGACCGCGTCGTGGCCCGGCAAACCCTGGAAGCCGGCGCGGTGCTCCTGCGCAACCAGGGCGCCCTGCTGCCGCTGGCCAAGGGTCAGTCGGTCGCGATCATTGGCGGCCACGCGGACAAGGGTGTGCTCGCCGGCGGCGGCTCGTCGGCGGTGAGCGATGTCGCTGGCGATCCGGTACCGGGCCTGGAGCCCACCGGCTGGCCGGGCCCGGTGAAATACCACGCCTCCGCGCCGCTCACATTCATCGGCAAGCGCGCCAGCAAGGTTTCGTTCGATCCGGGTACCGATCCGGTCACGGCGGCCAAGGCCGCCGCAGGCGCCGATGTCGCCGTCGTCTTCGTCACCAAGTGGGCGGCGGAATCGTTCGATACGCCGGATCTGTCGCTGCCGGATAACCAGGACGCGCTGGTCGCCGCGGTGACCAAAGCGAATCCCAAGACCATCGTGGTGCTCGAGACCAACGGCCCGGTGAAGATGCCGTGGCTGGACCAGACGGGCGCCGTCATGCAGGCCTGGTACCCGGGTTCGGGCGGCGGCGAAGCGATCGCCCGCCTGCTCTATGGTGAAGTGGCACCGGGTGGCCGCCTGCCGCTGAGCTGGCCGAAGGATGAGTCGCAGCTCCCGCGCGCCACGATCCAGGGCGCGGGCCTCAACAGCAAGGAGAAGCCGGCCGACACCATCGATTACAACATCGAAGGCGCGGACGTCGGTTACCGCTGGTACGAGAAGACCAAACGCCAGCCATTGTTCGCGTTCGGCTACGGTCTCACCTACACCTCGTTCGACTACAGCGGCTTTGAAGTCGGCAAGGACAACGCCGGCCGCGTTGTCGCGCATGTGCTGGTGAAGAACACGGGCAAGACCACGGGTGCAGACGTACCGCAGGTGTACGTCACCGGCCCCGAAGGCGGCACCCGCCGTCTCGCCGGCTGGACCAAGGTCACGCTGAAACCCGGCGACAGCCGCCGCGTGGACATCCCGCTGGAACCCCTCGCCCTGGCCCGCTGGGACGATGCCGGCAAGCGCTGGCGCATCGCCGCCGGTACCTACCAGCTGAAACTCGGCCGCTCAGCCGAAGACTTCGCCGCCGACGTAAAACTCGACCTCCCCGAAAGCTACCCGGTAGTCAAAGCCCCTTAACCCCGCTCTATGTAGGAGCGAGCTTGCGCGCGGTAGATCTTGCCGCACGCCCATCGCGCGCAAGCGCGCTCCTACAAGAGCACCGCGATCTTCGCGCGACGCCGACGCGGCTGCTTGTCACAATGCGCCGCATGAACCTGCGCCCCGCCATCGCCGCCACCTTCCTTTTCGCGCCCGCCATCGCCCTGGCCGATCCGCCGGACTTCGATCGCCCCGGCGCCGGCTTTGCCACCAGCGTGTTGCCCGCGGGCACGGTCGCGCTTGAACAAGGCCTGCCGACCTACGAGCGCCAGCGCGACGATGGCTTCCTCGACCGCACCTATACCGCCGACAGCCTCATCCGCATCGGCACCGGTGGTCCCTTGGAATTACAGATCGGCGGCTCGGCCTGGAACCGCCTTGAAGAACGCGGCCAGGGCTCACGTCGCCACGCGGTCGGCCACGGCGACACCAGCGTCGCGATGAAATACGCACCGGCCGGCGCCCACGCGGATGGCGCCTTCAGCTGGGCCGCCCTCGGCGAGGTCACCTTCGCGAATGGCGATGAGGATTTCGGCAACGGCGCAAAGCAATACAGCCTCGGCACCACGATGCAGTGGAAGCCCAGCGATGCAACCCAGAACACGTTGTACGCCAACGTGGATCGCCTCAAAGGCCGCAACACCTGGACGCTCGCGCCCACGTTCGGCCGCAAGATCGGTGAGAACTGGATGGCGTATGTGGAAGCCGATGCGATCCACGATGCCGATGATGGCAACGAACTGCAGGCTGGCGGTGGCATTGCCTACGCTATCGGCGACCACGCGCAGGTCGATGCTTACGCGCTGCATCGTATTGGACAACATGGGCCCTCTGTCGTCGCGGGCCTGGGTGTTTCGGTCTTCTTCGGTCGCGCGCAGTAAGCGCTAGCGGTTGTTCCGCCGCATGGCGCGAAACAACAGCACGGTCAAGACGAGGCCAATAAGCAACCCCATGCCTGCGCCATAGGTCGCGCCGGCCTTCTCGCCGACAAGCCAGCCAATCCCGCACCCAAGAAGCATGAAAATCGGAAGGGGAAGACAGCCCATAACCTGATCCTACCTGGCGGATTTGCCTTGCAGACGATGCCTGAGACGGCACCTAACGTGGAAGCCCACCCGGGATTGTCGGGTAGAAGCGATAGGCAGGTCATGGATGTTTGTCCCGAAGGTGCGCTGGCGCGATGCTCGTCGGTGGGAAAAATGGGAGCCTCGTGTCATCAATGGCACGAGGTACGCGTTTGATCATTTACTTGATTTCGACATGACGTTGTCGCGCCCGCCTCGCGGCCATTTGCCTGCGCTGCGAATTCCCATCCGGGTCGTGTTCGACTGCCATGTCGTGACCGAAAGTACCGAACTGCATTCGTCAGACAACCCTCGGGCAGACGCTTCGTCGTGGGTCGACTCGGGCGGCAGACTGCGCCGTTTTAATCCTGGTCGATACATCCGATCGTTTCGGCTTCGCACTTTGATAAAGGGGCTGACCGAAGAGAACGCGAGGTGCTACGTAGCGAGCGCTCACAACTATATGGTTTACGAACATACGACATTGGAAGGAAGCAGCGAGTACTACCAGGTCTACTTTGATCTCTACCGCCCTTCCGGCGAGCCCCGTCTGGTCATGTACGTACAGAGCGCCTACGTGAAAGACCACCCGACAGCGGCCAGTCGACGACACGCCAAACCATTCGCCATGTTATGCGCCGAGAAAGTGGGTGCTATTCCCACGAAACCTAAAGGCAACAAAAAGACCCCGTAAGGGGTCTCTTTGACAACACGTGAAGCGGGACCGATTCCTCTTACCCAGCGATTGCTGGACCCGTCGAAACGGGTGGGCGGCTCCTCCCATCGGCTAGGGAGCCTCATGTTTGAGATGTTACTGGATCGGGAAGCTCAGTCAACGAGCGACGTCCGATCCCGCGTGTAAGACATGGCCCTCGCGCTCACGCGGAGGGCCATGATGACCGTCCCTGGGTCTGATGGCATATAACCACCTACACGCGGCCCGGCTAAGCCGGCGCGGCGCTATCGCCGATGAAGGGGGGGATCGATCCTGGCGCTAGGGACGGACGGCATCCTGCCGTCGGATCGGTCATCGGCGACGCGCTAAGTCTTACTTACGGCGATCCGCCAGGGATATAGGAGGATTCTTAAAAATGGGCCTGATTTGCTCTTCGGCCCTTTATCGCAGCCTGCCGTTCAGGCAGGCGTACGCGTATCGCGCTGCGGGCGCGCTGGCGCCGGCCGGGGATGCGTGGTCGGGCGAGGTGCTGGGCGGGCCTGTTGCAGAGGCACGGGCAGGCCGCGGCTGGCCAGCGAACGTAGCGCTGCACAATCCGCCGTGCCGTAATCGCGTTTTCCCGGATCTCTTTGCATGGCGCGTCTCCTGCTAGTCCCGCCCGAACCTGCAGAGTGAGCGCGCCAGGCGAAAATTTCGGTGGCACCGACGTGAACATTCAGTGACAGCCACTGCCGTTCCGAATCGGCTAACCCACGTTAAGGCGGCGTGGAGGCCTTGGGCGACAAAGTCTTCGGCGGCATGCGCGAAATCAGCTCCGTGGCGAGCTGTTCATAGTTTTCATCAAAGTGATGAGAGCCCGGTTTTTTGTACACCGTAACGAACGTCGGTAGCTTCGGGTCCGTGCAGCCGCTGTCTTCGCCATCCTCGATGCCGTAATAGCAGGCCATGGGCGGCTTTCCACCCAAGGCTGCGATCGGCGGCATGGCATCGTAGTGAACGACCGGATTCAGCCATTGCAGGAGGTTGTGGGTGTGCGTCGTCCACCAGCCCTGCTGCATATAGCCCTCGAGTTCGATCTCGAAGTTCACGTCCCGGCTGGCCGATAGCAACACCAGCTGGGAAAGCCGGTCACGGTTATCCGGGCGTAGCTTGCCCACCAGGCTCGGAAGCACGTCGGCGCCAAAGGAGTAGCCCACGAGCAGGATCCGGGTCTTGCCCCATTGTTTCGTATACATATCGAGCAAGCGATCGAGATCGTGCGCCGAGGTTACGGGATCGCGGTAACGCCAGAAGTATTTGAAAGTGCTGAGGCCCACGACCGGGATACCGCGCTGGGTGAACACCGCGCCCAGGCGCTGGTCGAGATCCCACCAGCCACCATCGCCGGAATAGATGACGACCATCAGGTCTTCCTCGCCGGTGGGCGGGGCCTTCAGGGCAGGCAACTCGACGGTCGCGCTTTCCAGCGAGGCACGGCTCCATGGGTGCCAGGCCAGCAGACCGGCGAGAAGCAGCGCGATGAGCGCGAGGATGAGGTTACGGAAGAGCTTCCTCACCGACGGACCACCCCGCCCAGGCCACCGGAGATAAGGCTGGCCACGTTGGCGAGGGCAAGTGGCAGCGCGATGCCGCCGGGGACGGCGATGTAGCGCGGCTCCCACTCCGGGTCGAACTTGTCTTTATAACGGTGCAGACCGCGGAAGTTATAGAAGCGCTCGCCGCGGCCGAAGACCATGGCACCGAAACGGCTCCACAACGGCGCGGTACGGCGATTCTGCAGGCCCGACAACGGGGCCATGCCAAGGTTGAACCAGCGATAGCCGTTGGCTTTCGCCCACGTCATCAGCTCGATGAACAGGAAATCCATGATGCCGGCAGGGCCTTCGGGCAGGTGGCGCATAAGATCGACGGAAGCTTCTTCCTTCGACTCGGTAAGGAACATGTTGGCGAACGCGACGAGCTCTTCGCCCTGCCAGATCACCGCCATGGGCGTGCGTGAGAGATACGTTTCATCCCACAGGCCCAGCGAAAAGCGCTTTTCGCGGACCTTCTTGTCGCGCATCCATGCATCGGAGACCAGTTTAAGCCGTGGCAGGAACGCTGGCACGTCTTCGATCGGAATGATTTCAAGGCGCAAGCCGTCGCGCGCGAGCTTGTTCACCGTACCGCGCAGGGTCTTCTTGGATTTGCCATCGAGGTTGAAGGTTTCCAGGCGGACCCGGGCTTCCTCACCGATCTTCAGCAGGTTCATGCCGACTTCGAGGTACAGGTCGAGGTCTTCCGGGCGGACCTGGTAGAACAGCGGCCAGCCACCCGCACGCTCGCATTCCTCGCGAAAACGCCAGACGAGCTCACGACGTGCCTCCTCGTCCTCACCGACGGGATCGCCCATGGCGACCCAACTGCGCCCCTCGATGTCGTACATGATGAACGCACGGTCATCGGGCGCGAACATCAAGGTCTTGTCGGCGACCAGGGCCAGGTGCGCCTGGGCCGAACTGAACTGCTTCAGCAAGGGCATGGCGCGGCTGAGTTCCGCATCATCTGGCCTGCTCAGCCGTGCGCGTGCAGGGCGGATGAGGTTGGCCAGCGCAAATAGCATGACCACCGCCGCGGCGCCGACCAGTGCACGCAATGCGCGCGGCGCGCCGCCGTGGCGGAAGCTGAATTCCCACCACAGGTTGTTGCTGTATTCGACGTGCTTGAAGCTGAAAAAGACCAGCCAGGTCGCACAGGCGAAGACGGCGGCGATCGCGATGACCCAGCCGGGTGAGAACGTCGCGCGGAACAGCGAGGCGCGGCGGTAGAAGTGGCGGTGGGCTGGCGCGAGCGCGAGTGCGAGCAGGGTAAGCAGGGTGGCCTCTTCGTAGTCGATGCCCTTGAGCATCGAGAGCACGGCGCCGAGGATCAGCAGGACCAGGGTGAGCCAGTACGCCGCATCGAGGCGACGCTGCAGGCCGCGCGAAAGAATCAGCAGAAGCATGCCCACCACGCTGGAGAGGAAGTGCGAGACCTCCACGAGCGGTAGCGGTACGAAGCCGCGCAGGATCTCCATGCGCCCGGGGATCGCCAGCGTCGCGCCTGAGAACAGCAGCACCGCGCCGCAAACAAGGGTCAGTCCGGCGAAGAACGGCGGCAACAGCCCGGCGAACCAGGGGGTGATCAGGGCGGCGTGGCGCAGGGCGCGCAACTCGCGGACGATCACCATGACGGTGGCCATGCACAGGGGCAGCAGGTAGTACACGGCGCGATAAGCCGCCAGTGAACCAAGGATCGGGGCTTCGAGACCGTGGTTGCCGGTGGCACCGAACCCCGCCAGCATCACCGCCTCGAACACGCCCAGGCCGCCCGGGACATGGCTGATCAGGCCAGCCATCTGGGCCACCACGAAGATGGCCAGGAAATGGCCAAACCCGCCGACGATGGCTTCGGGCATCAGTACATAGAGCACGCCGGCGGCCAGGCCCCAGTCCAGTGCGCCCACCAGGATCTGCCGTGCGGCCATGTCGGGGGTGGGCGAGGTGATCGCCCAGCGCCAGACCCGGATCGGGCGGCGCACGAAAGCGGCGATGGCGAACCACGCCAGCGGCACCGCGGTAAGCACGATGGCCAGCGGGATGCGGAACTGGGAAAGGGGCACTTCCGGCGGGATCGGGACGAACAGCAGCGTCGCACCGGTCAGCGCTGCCAGGCCCAGCCAGAAACTCAGCGTGGTGTAGAGCACCACGCGGGCGATCTCGCCCGTGGTGAGGCCAGCCTGGATATAGAAGCGGTAGCGGATCGATCCCGAGACCAGCAGGGACATGCCTAGCGCGTTCGAGAAAGCGTAGCTGATGAACGAGATCAGGCCGACCCGCTTGGGCGGTAGGCGCTTGCCGACGCTGGCCAGGCCGAACCAGTCATACAGGGTCATGACGGCGAAACCCGCGGCGGTCAACAGCACCGCCAGGCCGATATCCGCGTTCGGCAGGCTATGGACGTAGGCGCCGATCTGCCGGTAAGTGACCTCGCTGGCCATGAGGTGCAGCGCCCACAAGGCCAGGCACAGCAGGGCTACCGATAGCAGCGGACCGCCCACCCTGCGCAGCAGGGTGGCGTAAAGCGCGCGCTTGCCCGGTGGGGGGAGGTTAGGCAACGGCTCCGTGCTTGATTCGTGCTCCACGGTGCCGCGGCTCCAGATCTGGCTCGTAAGGTCGTGTAGGGTGCCACAGAGCGCGCCGTGGCGGCAGGGAGATGTGTTGCCGGCAACGCGCATCGTGACATTGAAAGCTGGCGCTAAGGTTCGGGAAAGGGACCCGTAAGCGCGGGTTCTTACGCTTTTACGACAAAGCTGGCCATGCCGCCGGCTGGTTTCGTCGCGAGGCACCATGCAATCTGCGTTTCCAGCGCTGCGCCAGCGCTTCCGGCCCCTGGCCTGGTACGGCGTGTTGTTCCTCGCCGTCGCCTTCCTGGTCCGGCTGATCCTCCTCATCAAGACCGGCAAGGATGTCCCGCACACGGCAGGTGCGTGGCTTTACGTCTTCGGCGTCGGCCTGGCCTACGACCTGGTCACGTTCATCTACATGGCCTGGCCCCTGTTGCTGGTCTTGTGGCTGCTGCCGCGCCGGGCAGCCATGTCGTCCTGGGGGCGACGGATCTTCCTCGGCTTCGCCTGGGTGCTCTCGTTCGCCACGCTGTTCGTTGCGGTGGCCGAACTGGTGTTCTGGGGCGAGTTCAGCGCGCGCTTCAACTTCATCGCCGTGGATTACCTCGTCTATACGCACGAGGTCGTGGGCAACATCCAGGAGTCGTACCCGATCGGTACCTGGATCACCCTTATCGCCCTGCTCGCGGTAGGCATCGTCTGGCTCAGCCGGCGCAAGCTGGCGCTGGGTGACGATGGTTCGCGCTTCGCCGGCCGTAGCGCCGTGGTGCTCGGCTGGCTGGTGGCGACGGTCGCGGTCAGCTTCGCGGTGGATGCGTCGATGAGGGACGGTCAGCGCAACCAGTACATGAATGAGCTGGCCGGTGATGGCACCTACGAGTTCTTCGCGGCCTTCCGTCAGAACGAGCTCGATTACGCCAAGTACTACCCGTCCCTGCCGAAGGACCAGGCCTTCGGCGAGCTACGCACGCTACTGAAGACGCCCGATGCGACCTTCACCAGCACCGACCCGATGGACATCACCCGGCGCATCGATAACGTGGGGCCGGAAAAGAAGCTCAATGTCGTGCTGATCAGCGTGGAGAGCCTCTCGGGTGATTATGTCGAGGGCCTTTCAGTCAGCAAGCACAAGCACCTGATGCCTAACCTGGACGCGCTGGCCTCGAAGAGCCTGTTCTTCACCGAGCTTTACGCCAACGGCACGCGCACGGTGCGCGGCCTGGAGGCGCTGGCATTGTCGGTACCGCCGACGCCCGGCGAATCCATCGTGAAGCGCCCGGGTAACGAAGGTCTGTGGTCGCTGGCCGATGTGTTCAATGCGAAGGGCTACAAGTCGGAGTTCCTGTACGGTGGCTACGGCTACTTCGACAACATGAACCACTTCTTCTCGACCAACGGCTACGAGGCCGTGGATCGCGAGGCGATCGCCGACAAGGACATCCACGCGGAAAACGTCTGGGGCGTGGCGGATGAGGATCTGTTCACCCTGGTCATGAAGCGCATGGACGATGCCTATGCGAAGGGCGAGCCGTACTTCGGCCACGTGATGACCACCTCCAACCACCGGCCGTTTACCTTCCCGGCGGGCCGTGTGCCGTTGCCGCAGGGCTCACGCCGTGCGGCCGTGCAGTACACCGATTGGGCGATCGCCGATTTCCTGAAGCGCGCTGCGACCAAGCCCTGGTTCGACGACACGATTTTCGTGATCACGGCGGATCACTGCGCGACCAGCGCCGGCAAGACCAGCCTGCCCGTGGACCGGTACCACATCCCGCTCTATATCTATTCGCCGAAACATGTGGCGCCGGGCCGCGTCGATCGCCTGATGAGCCAGATCGATATCCCGCCGACACTGTTGGGCATGCTCAATTTCAGTTACACGTCGCGCTTCTACGGCTACGACCTGTTCAAGCTGGAGCCCGGGCGCGAGCGCGCGTTCCTGAGCACTTACCAGGAACTGGGCTACCTGCATGGGGGCATGCTTGCCTCGCTGGTACCGCGCCAGCCAGTGAAGGAAATGTTGCCGCAGGAGGTGACGGGTGATGCCGCGCCGGTGGCCAGCTACGACGACCAGAACGCGAAGGACGCGATCACCTATTACCAGACCGCTGCCTACCTGTTCACCAACGGCCTGATGAAACGCAAATAACCCGGCTGTTGTAGGAGCGCGCTTGCGCGCGATGAGGCTTGTCGCGAGCACCCATCGCGCGCAAGCGC
>NZ_DASYCB010000009.1:0-24472 GCF_036500425.1 Luteibacter sp. | reverse complement strand
GCTTGCGCGCGATGGGTGCTTGCGGCAAGACCCATCGCGCGCAAGCGCGCTCCTACAGGGGGGGGTTACAGGGCTTCGAAGATACCGGCGGCGCCCATGCCGGTGCCGATGCACATCGTCACCATGCCGTACTTCTGCTTGCGACGGCGCAGGCCGTGGATCAGCGTGGCGGCGCGAATCGCACCGGTGGCGCCCAGCGGGTGGCCGAGGGCGATGGCGCCGCCCAACGGATTCACCTTGGACGGATCCAGGCCGAGGTCGCGGGTGACCGCCAGGGCCTGGGCCGCGAAGGCCTCGTTGAGTTCGATCCAGTCCAGCTGGTCCTGGGTGATGCCGGTCTGCTTCAGTGCCTTCGGAATCGCTTCCTTCGGACCGATGCCCATGATGTCCGGCGCCACGCCGGCCACCGAGAAGCCCACGAAGCGGGCCAATGGGGTCAGGCCGTAATCCTTGATCGCCTTCTCCGAGGCGAGCAGCAGCGCACCGGCACCATCGGACATTTGCGACGAGTTACCCGCCGTGACCGAGCCACCGAACTGGCCGTTGCGGAACACCGGGCGCAACTTGCCCAGCACCTCGAGCGAAGTGTCGGCGCGCGGGCCTTCGTCGATCGAGATGATCCGGCGGTCTTCCTTCACCGTGCGGTTCTTCAGGTCCGGATACCGATCATCAAGCTGGAACGGCGTGATCTCGTCCTTGAACTCGCCGTTCTGGATCGCGGCCAGTGCCTTCTGGTGCGACGCCAGGGCGAACGCATCCTGGTCTTCGCGGCTGACCTTCCAGCGCTCGGCGACCTTCTCGGCGGTGATGCCCATGCCGAAGGCGATCGCGCGGTTTTCGTCGTTCTCGAAAATCGCCGGGTTCATGGCGATCTTGTGGCCCATCATCGGCACCATGCTCATCGACTCGGTGCCGCCGGCCAGCATCAGGTCGGCTTCGCCCAGGCGGATACGGTCCGCGGCCATGGCGATGGCCTGCACGCCCGACGAGCAGAAGCGGTTGATGGTGACACCCGGCACCTGCTCGGGCAGGCCGGCAAGCAGCACGCCGATGCGTGCCACGTTCATGCCTTGCTCGGCTTCGGGCATGGCGCAGCCGATGATCGCGTCGGCGATCATGGCCGGGTCGATGCCCGGGGCCTGTTCCATCACGGCGCGGATGACGTGGGCGAGCATGTCATCGGGGCGGGTATTGCGGAACACGCCGCGCGGCGCCTTGCCCACCGGGGTGCGGGTGGCGGCGACGATGTAGGCGTCTTGCACTTGCTTGCTCATGGAATGCTTTCCTTTAAGGGGGCAGGTCGGTTGCGTAAGAGCGCTTGGCGCGTCAGTTACGCAGCGGCTTGCCCGTCGTCATCGTGTGGGCGATGCGGGCCTGGGTCTTTTCGGTCTGGGCCAGCTCGACGAAGTGCTTGCGCTCAAGGGCGAGCAGCCACTCTTCATCCACCGCCGAGCCGCGTTCGACCCGGCCGCCCGAGAGCGTGTCGGCAATGCGGCTGGCGATGTTGATGTCGTGCGGCGAGGCGAAATAACCCTCGGCCATGTTCGCGAGATTGGCCTTGAACGTGGCCGTGCTGGTGTCGCCCGCCGCGGGAATGGCGCGCGCCGGCATCGGCGGACGGTAGCCGGACTCGGCCATGGCCAGCGCCTGGGCTTTCGCCACGTGCAGCAGTTCAAATGCGTTGAAGACCACGATGTCTTCCTTGCGCAGCAGGCCGAGCGTCTTGGCCTCAATGGCGCTGGTCGAGACCTTGGCCATGGCGACCGTCTCGAACACCTTCTTCAGGGACTCAAACGGATCTTCGGGATTCTGCTGCGCGGCACGCACCGCCAGTTCCTTCAGGCCGCCACCGGCCGGGAGCAGGCCCACGCCGGCTTCGACGAGACCGATATAGCTTTCCAGCGCCGCGACGGTGCGCGCCGAATGCATCTGGAATTCGCAGCCGCCGCCCAGGGCGAGGCCACGCACGGCTGCCACGACCGGCACCAGCGAATACTTGATCGCCATGCTGGTGGCCTGGAAGTTCGCGACCATGGCCTCGAACTCGGCAAGCTTGCCGGCCTGGAGCAGGCTCAGCGCGCCCTTGAGGTCGGCGCCGGCCGAGAAGGGCTCGTTCGGCTGCCACAGCACCACGCCACGGAACTGCTGTTCGGCGAGGCGGACGGCATGCTGGATGCCATCGAGCACGTGGTCGTTGACCGTGTTCATCTTGGTCTTGAACGAGATGATGCCGATACCATCGCCCTGGGTCCAAAGGCGCACGCCGTCGTTCTCCCACACGGTGCTGCCCTGGTCGAACTTCTCACCCAGGATCGGATCCGGGAAGGCCTGGCGGGCGTAGACCGGGTGGGTCGAGCGCGGCTTCTCGGCGTTGGCGCTGACGGAGTACGAGCCGGCCTTGCCGTGCACGCCGTTGCGGCCATCGGTGACCCATGCGGGCAGCGGAGCGCTGCTCATGGTCTTGCCGGCCGCAATGTCTTCGGCGATCCAGCCAGCGATTTGCTGCCAGCCGGCGGCCTGCCAGAGTTCGAACGGCCCAAGCTTCCAGCCGTAACCCCAGCGGATGGCGAAATCGACATCACGCGCGGTCTCGGCGATGTCAGCCAGGTGGAACGCGGTGTAGTGGAACAGGTCGCGGAACACGGCCCACAGGAACTGCGCCTGCGGATCTGCCGAGGCGCGGAGCTTTGCGAACTTCTCGGCCGGATCCTTGATCGCCAGGATCGCGGCGACCTCGTCGGAGGCCTTGCCTTCGGACAGGCGGTAATCCTGCTTCTGCAGGTCGAGGACCACGATGTCCTTGCCGGCCTTGCGGTAGAAGCCCGCGCCGGTCTTCTGGCCTAGCGCCCCCTTGTCGATCAGGCCCTTCAGCCACACCGGCGGCTGGAAGTACTTATGCCAGGGGTCGTCCGGCAGGGTATCGCCCATGGTCTTGACCACATGGGCGAGCGTGTCCAGGCCGACCACGTCCGCGGTGCGGAAGGTGGCGCTCTTCGGGCGGCCGATGGCCGGGCCGGTGAGTGCATCGACGGTGTCGAAGCCCAGGCCGAACTGCTCGGTGTGGAACATGGTCGACAGCATCGAGAACACGCCGATGCGGTTGCCGATGAAGTTCGGGGTGTCCTTCGCGTAGACGACGCCCTTGCCTAGGGTGGTGGTCAGGAAGGCCTCGAGACCTTCGAGCACGCCCGGCTCGGTGAGCTTCGTCGGAATCAGCTCGACGAGGTGCATATAACGCGGCGGATTGAAAAAGTGGACGCCGGTGAAGCGGTGGCGCATCTCTTCCGGCAGCGCCTCGGCCAGGCCGTTGATCGACAGGCCGGAAGTGTTACTGGCCAGCACGGCGGTCTTCGACACATGCGGCGCGATCTTCTGGTAGAGGTCCAGCTTCCAGTCCATCCGCTCGGCGATCGCCTCGATTACCAGGTCGACATCCGCCAGCAGGGCCAGGTCATCCTCGTAATTCGCCGGGATGATGGCCGCGCCCAGCGACTTCTCGGCCAGCGGTGCCGGCGAGAGCTTGGCCAGGTTGGCGATGGCCTTGAGGGCGATACCGCTCTTCGGGCCTTCCTTCGCGGGAAGGTCGAACAGCACGGTTTCCACATTGGCGTTCGTCAGGTGCGCGGCAATCTGCGCGCCCATGACGCCGGCGCCGAGTACCGCGGCCTTGCGAATGCGTAGCGGTGTTGCGGTCATGGTGATCTCCAGGGTGCAAAAAGTCGTCACGGTCAGCGTGGGCTGGCCGGGGCGTTCGAAACGGATGGGTTGCGCATGCCGGCGGCGGCGAAGCGGATGAGGTGTTCGGCCGCGGTCTCGCGGTGGTCGCGCTCGGCGACGTCGCTCTTGCGCTGGATGATGCCGAAGTCGGCCATCGCGTAGGTCAGGGCGCCGGTGACGATATCCAGGCGCCAGTAGATGTCTTCCTTCGCCAGGCCGGGCAGCAGGCGGGCGAATTCCGCGGCGAACTGGCGCAGGATGTGGCCGTAGTTCTCGGAGAGGAACCGGCGCAGGGTCTCGTTATGCTCAGCGTAGGCGCGGGCCAGCACGCGAACGAAGGCGGCACCGCCGCCGTCGGTACGGGAGAGATCCAGCGCCGGGCGGATATAGGCGTCCAGGACATCTTCCAGGCTGGTGTCGTCCCTTCCGGCGAGGCGCTGCAGGGCGGCCAGGCGGCGGGTATTCAACTCATCCAGCCGGCGCCGGAACACTTCTTCGATCAGCTTGTCTTTTGAGCCGAAGTGGTAGTTCACGGCGGCCAGATTGACCCGGGCAGCGGCCGTCACCTGGCGCAGGGAAGCCCCGGCGAAGCCGTGGGTCGCGAACAGCGCCTCGGCGGCGCCCAGGATCCGTTCCTTCGTACTGCGCTCACGTGAGGCGTAGGGGGCAGGGGTCATGGTCGGGCCACTCCGGCGGGTCAGTTTGAATCAAACGATCGTTTGAGAATACGCCTGGCTTTATTTGGTGGTCAATGTGCGCTGCACAACCCTGCAAACGGCGCGCGGATGAGCTAGAATCCGTCAAGAATTCGTGAGCTAAGTCCGTCATTCCTGACGGCTTTGCCTTCAAACTTTCACCGGGCGTCCCTGCGGACCCCGGCATTATCTGTTTCTTCAATCCTTTCCCGGAGCACCCGTATGGCGCTGGAGCGCACCCTTTCGATCATCAAGCCCGACGCTGTCAAGAAGAACGTCATCGGCGAAATCCTGGCCCGTTTTGAAAAGGCCGGTCTCAAGATCGTCGCCGCCAAGATGAAGCAGCTGACCCGCGAAGAGGCCGAAGGCTTCTACGCCGTCCACAAGGAGCGTCCGTTCTTCGGCGCGCTGGTCGAGTTCATGATTTCCGGCCCGGTGATGATCCAGGCGCTGGAAGGCGAAGGCGCAGTCCTCAAGAACCGTGACCTGATGGGCGCCACCAATCCGAAGGAAGCCGCCGCCGGCACCATCCGCGCCGACTTCGCTGAATCGATCGACGCCAATGCCGTGCACGGCTCGGATTCGCTCGAGAACGCCGCTAACGAGATCAAGTACTTCTTTAACGACTCGGACGTCGTTTCGCACTGAGAACTGCCGTGAATACGCCTGCCGACAAGGTCAACCTGCTCGACTTCGATCGCCAGGGCCTGCGCGATTTCTTCGCCAGCCTGGGTGAGAAGCCGTATCGCGCGGACCAGGTCATGAAGTGGATCTACCATCGTCTCGAAGACAAGTTCGAGAACATGACCGATGTCGGCAAGGCCCTTCGCGAAAAGCTCAATGCCAGCTGCTATGTCGGGCCGCCGTCGACCGTGTTCGAAAAGGCCGCGGTCGATGGTACCCACAAGTGGCTGCTCGGCATGGATGGCGGCAACGCCATCGAGGCCGTCTATATCCCGGAGCCGACCCGCGGCACGCTGTGCGTGTCATCACAGGTCGGCTGCGCCCTGAATTGCCAGTTCTGCTCCACGGCAACCCAGGGCTTCTCGCGCAACCTCTCAACGGCCGAAATCATTGGCCAGATGTGGGTCGCCGCCAAATTCCTGGGCAACGTGACCCACCACCAGCGCCGCATCACCAACGTGGTGATGATGGGCATGGGTGAGCCGTTGCTCAATTTCGATAACGTCGTGAAGGCCATGAGCCTGATGCGCGATGACCTCGGTTTCGGCCTGGCCAGCAAGCGCGTCACCCTCTCCACGGCCGGCCTGGTGCCGATGATCGACAAGCTCTCGGCCGAGAGCGACGTCTCGCTGGCCGTGTCGCTGCACGCTGCCAACGATGAACTGCGCACCGAGCTGGTGCCGCTGAACAAGCGCTACAACCTGGCCGAACTGGCTGGCGCCTGCGAGCGTTACATCCGCCGGGCGCCGCGTACCACCATCACGTTCGAGTACACGCTCATGAAGGGCGTGAACGATCGCCCGGAGCACGCGCGCCAGCTGATCAAGTTCATGCGCCGCCTGCCGGGTAACAATAAGGTCAACCTTATCCCGTTCAATCCGTTCCCGGGCACGCGTTTCGAGCGTTCGGAGCCGGAAGAGATCCGCGCGTTCCAGACGCAGTTGCTGAATGCCGGGGTGCTTACCATGCTCCGCCGCACGCGCGGTGACGATATCGATGCCGCCTGTGGCCAGCTGAAGGGGCAGGTGGTTGATCGCACGCGCCGTCAGGCGGAGTTCCGCAAGAAGCTCGAAGAAGGGGTTGTGAATGCGGCTTGAGCGGTGGGGGGTGGTGGTTGCGCTCGCGGTGGCGTGCGCCGGCTGTGTGACAACGGGCGGCGATGGCCCAGGGGCCCACTTGAAGCAGGACTCGAAGGCGGACGAGCGCCGGCATGGCGCTGAGATCCACACCGAGCTCGCGACGAAGTACATGGAGCAGGGCAACCTCGAGGGTGCCATGGACAAGCTCAACAAGGCGGTGCAGTTCGACCCCACCTACGCCCCGGCGCATACCGTGCTGGGCGTTCTCTATGAGCGCATCAAGGACCCTGCCAACGCCGAGCTGCAGTACCGCAAGGCGGTGGAACTCGACCCGAAGAAGGGCGATACGAACAACAACCTCGCCGTGTTTCTCTGCCAGCGCGGCCGGGCGGCCGACGCAAAGCCGTTTTTCGATCGTGCCCTGGCTGACCCGTTCTACGGCACGCCGGACCTGGCGCTCTCGAATGCCGGTACCTGCGAGCTGAAGGCGAAGGACTACGACGGAGCCGAGACGTACTTTCGCCAGGCACTCGATCGCAACCCGAAAAACGCGGACGCCCTGTTTCAGATGGCCAACGTGTTGTACCTTAAGAACGATGCATTCCGGGCCCGTGCCTTCCTCCAGCGCTTTGAGGCGCTAGGCGTGGCCAGCCCGGATGCGTTGAAGCTCGGACACGATATCGAGCTCCGTCTGGGCAACGGGGAGGTTGCCCAGGACTATGCCAAACGTTTGCGCGCAACGTTCCCGGATTCGGAACCCGCGCACGCTCTTGAAGCCACTGCACGTCAATGACCACTGCATCGTCGAATTCAAACGGTCGGGACGGGCGCGAACAGGATCTGTTCGCAGGCATCGAGCCCTTTGTGAACAGGGAGGACGCCATGGACCCGCAGACTGATTCCCAGGCCGCCGATGGCGGCCGTGTCCTGATCGACCACGTGCCGCCCGAGGGCCACTTCGGTGCCCGCCTGCGCGCGGCGCGCGAGGTGCGTGGCTACACCGTCGAAGCCTGCGGCCAGGCCTTGCGCCTGCCGGTGCGCTTGCTGCGCCAGCTCGAGGCCGGTGAGTACGGTGGCATCGATTACCAGGTGTACCTCAGCGGTTACCTCACCAAATACGGGCGCCATGTCGGCGTGGACGAGGAGGCCATCCAGGCCGAATTGTCCCGCCTGGTGCCGCGCCAGCCCGAGCTGGTCGTGACCGGCGGCGTTTCGCATTCGCGCTACCTGCTCGAGCGCTACGTGACCGCCGCGACCTACGTGGTCCTTACCGCAATCATCGTGGTGCCCATGGTATGGCTGGGCGTGCGTGGCACGCTCGACCGCGATATGCCGCGCCTCGCGCCGCTCGATGCCGCGCCCGTGGCCCAGCAGGATGCGCCTGCCGCATCCTCGACCAGCGCCACCGCCCTGGCCACCGCTACCCAGCCGCGGCCAGCCGCGCCGGTCGAGAGCCGCCCGGAAGACCAGCAGCCGGTGCTGGCCAGCATGGCCATGTTCCCGCCGCTGGATCACAGCGCCGCCAGGACGCCGCTGGCAACGAGCCCGGCCACGCCTGTGGCTAACGCTTCCGGCCAGGGTGGGCACGACCTCACGCTCAACCTTCCCTCGGCCAGCTGGGTGGAAGTGACGGATGCGTCGGGGCAGCGCCTCGAGTACGGCATCCTGCCGGCCGGCACGCAGAAGTCGTACCACAGCGATACCGCACTTGATGTGCGCATCGGCAACGCCGGTGGGGCCCAGGCCACGGTGGATGGCCAGCCTGTACAGATCGAGTCGTTCCGTCGCGCCAACGTCGCTCGCTTCCGCGTCGATGTGCGTGATGGCAAGGCGGCACCGGTCGCTTACTGATTGACCCGGCGCCGCCTTGCGGCGCTTTTCGGGTATCCTTGCCTATTGATCCGCGCCGCCATCCCCGGATGGCCGGCTTGGGCCCGTTTCTTCCAAGGTTTGCTGCGCCACGAGCGCAGTGGGTGATTGCATGGCATTCGACGTTTACGACGATTACGAACAGGGCGAACGCGTCCAGCAGTGGCTTCGCAAGAATGGCGTCTCCATCCTGGTGGGCATTGCCCTCGGCCTGGCGCTCATCTTCGGCTGGCAGCAGTGGAAGTCGCATCGCGCGGGTCACGAACAAGCCGCCGCCGGTGAGTACAGCGCCCTGCAGGCTGCCGCCGCGACCAACAAGACCTCCGAATCCGATGTCCGTACCGAGACCCTGATGAAGGAGTACTCGGATACGGCGTGGGCGGTGTTCGCGGCCAGCGAGCGCGCGCAACGCAGTGTCATGGCAGGTCAGTTCGACAAGGCCGCCGGTGATCTCGACTGGGCCCAGGCCCATGCGAAGGACGACACCCTGAAGTCGCTCGTCAGCCTGCGTTTCGCCCAGCTGAAGTACGCCCAGGGCAAGCCCCAGGAGGCGCTCACGGCACTCGATTCTTTCCCGGGCAAGGGCTTTTCGGCCTCGACTCAGGAACTCCGCGGCGACGTGCTGGTCAAGCTGGGACGCCAGGACGACGCTCGCAAGGCCTATCAGGCGGCGATCGCCGCCATGGGCGACAGCGCACCGCAGCGCGGTGTGGTTCAAACCAAACTCGATGATCTGGCTGTGGCCGGTAAGCAGGGTGCATGAAACGTTTCTGGGCAATCGCGTTGACTTCGTCGCTGGCCGCCGTGGCCGGCTGCCATTCGTTTAAGAAGGAAAACGTCGAACCGCCGACCCCGCTCGACAAGAAGCTCGAGCCGTCCATCAAGGTGGATCGCCTGTGGAAGAACAGTGTCGGCGACGGCGCTGCCGAATCCGGTATCCGCATGCGTCCGGCCGTCGTCGATGGCGTGGTCTACGCCGCGAGCACCGATGGCAAGATCGCCGCGTTCGATGCGACCTCGGGCAAGAAGCTGTGGTCCAAGAGCACCCGCCAGCACGGCTGGTTCGGCTGGGGCGACGCCAAGCGTGAAGATTCGCGCTTCTCCGGCGGCCCGGGCGTGGGTGGTGACCTGCTTGCCGTCGGTACGCTCGATGGCCACGTCTATGCCATGAACGCGAAGGATGGCGAGCGTCGCTGGGCGGCCGAAGTCTCCTCTGAAGTCGTCACGGCCCCGGTGGTCGTCGGTGATCTCGTCGTAGTTCGCTGCAACGATGGCCGCCTCTACGGCCTGGATGCGAAGACCGGCGAGCGCCGCTGGGTCTACGACCAGTCGCAGGTGCCGCTGCTCAGCCTGCGCGGCAATGGTCGCCTGCTGGTGGCTAACGGCGTCGTCTTCACCGGTAGCGATGCCGGCAAGCTCGTGGCCGTTCGCCTCGACAACGGCGAGAAGCTCTGGGAACAGACCCTCTCGAGCGGTGAAGGCCGTACCGAGATCGATCGCCTGAACGATGCCGATGGCGCGATCAGTCTTGACGGCACCACGCTTTACGCAGGCGCCTATCACGGTGATATCGCCGCTTTCGACGGCCCCAGCGGTCGCCCGTTGTGGAACCACAAGTTCTCGACGTTCACATCGCTCGATGTGCACGACAACTCGCTTTATGGCGTGGACGACACCTCGCAGGTGTTCGCCTTCGACAAGACCAGCGGCGCCAACATCTGGAAGCAGGCCGGTCTGAAGTGGCGCTGGGTCAGCGCACCTTCCGCCCAGGGCAATTACGTGGTGGTGGGCGATCTCGATGGCCACATCCACTGGCTTAACGGTGCCGATGGCAAGATCGTGGCTCGCGAGCGCCTGTCCAAAAAGGCCATTCGCGCGCAGCCCGTGGTATCCGGCGACGTCGTATACGTAGAAGACGTGGAAGGTCACGTCGGCGCGTACCGCATCGCCCATTGATTGACTGAAGGACCTTAGCTTCCCCCATGTTACCCGTCATCGCCCTGGTCGGCCGCCCCAACGTCGGTAAGTCGACCCTCTTCAATGCGCTGACGCGTAGCAGGGATGCTCTTGTCGCCGATATGCCCGGCGTCACCCGTGATCGTCACTACGGTTTCTGCCACCTCGGCGAACGTCCGTTCGTGGTGGTCGATACGGGTGGCCTTTCCGGTAGTGACGAAGGCATCGAAGGCCTCACCGCATTGCAGGTCCGTCTCGCCATCAGCGAGGCGAACCTGCTCGTCTTCGTGGTCGATGCCCGTGAAGGCATCCTGCCGCTCGATGCGTCGATCCTCAACGAGCTGCGCCGTAGCGGTAAGCCGATCATCGTTGTGGTCAACAAGACTGACGGCACCGACGAAACCACGGTCATGGGCGAGTTCGCTTCGTTCGGCGTGGCCGAAACGCTGCCGATGTCCGCGGCGCACAACCGCGGCGTCGATCGCCTGGTCGCGCACGCGGTGCCGCACCTGCCGCTGGATGAAGACGACGGTGCCGAAGCGCGCATGTCGCTGGAAGAGCAGGGCATTCGCGTGGCCATCGTCGGTCGCCCGAACGCCGGCAAGTCCACGCTGATCAATCGCCTGCTCGGTGAAGAGCGCCTCATCGTTTCCGACATCGCCGGTACGACGCGCGATCCGATTCGCGTCCCGCTGGAGCGCGACGGCAAACGCTTCACCCTCATCGATACCGCCGGCGTCCGCCGCAAGGCGCGCGTTGAAGAGGCGCTTGAAAAGTTCAGCATCATCAAGACCTTGCAGTCCATTTCTGCGGCACAGGTCACGCTCATCATGATCGATGCGCGCGAGAACCTGGCCGACCAGGACCTGACCCTGATCGGTCACGTGATCGAGGAAGGTCGCGCCCTGGTCGTGGCGGTGAACAAGTGGGATGGCCTGGATGCCTACCAGCGTGAGCAGACCCAGCGTGCGCTCGAACGCCGCCTGGTGTTCGCCGACTGGGCCAAGATCGTGTTTATCTCTGCGCTACATGGCTCGGGCATGCGCGAGCTGATGCGCGCCGTGGTGCGCGCCCATACGGCAGCGACCAAGGAACTCAGCTCGAGTGACCTGACCCGGACCCTGGAAAAGGCCTACGAGTCGTACCAGCCGCCGTTGGTGCGTGGGCACGCGCCCAAGCTGCGCTACGCGCATCCGGGCGGCCACAACCCGCCGACCATCGTCATCCACGGCAGCCGCACGAAGCACATCGCGCCGGCTTATCGCCGTTATCTGGAAAACTTCTTCCGCAAGCGCTACAAGCTGGAAGGCACGCCGATCCGTATCGACTTCCGCGACGGTGAGAACCCGTTCGCCGGCAAGAAGAACGTGCTTTCGGCAAGCCAGGCGCGCAGCCGCCAGCGCATGATCCGCAACGCGAAGCGGCGCGAGAAGTAAGCGCGCCGCACCTCCCGGAGGTGCCCGCATGACCGAAGCCCTTGATCGCGAGCGCTGGTTGAACGACCTGCGCTCGCGCGTCCCCGAAGTGACGGTGATCGACGCCCTGGCCCGCCAGTCGGGTGGTGCGTTGTTGCTCGATGTGCGCGAGGACAACGAACGGGCGACAGGTTCGCCCTCCGGCGCGATCGGGCTTTCGCGCGGATTTCTTGAGCTGCGCATCGAGCAGCTCGAACCCGATCACGATCGCGACCTGCTCTTGTTGTGTGGCAGTGGCCAGCGCTCGTTGCTTGCCGGCGAAGCGCTACAGCGTATGGGCTATCGGCGAGTGCATTCGGTCGCAGGCGGCATGGCCGCATGGAAGACGGCGGGCCTTCCCGTGAGCGCGGGTACCCTGGATAGTGATGCCGCCGAACGCTACAGCCGTCAGGTTCTGCTGGCGCAAGTCGGCGAGGCAGGGCAGGCGAAGCTCGCCTCCGCGCGTATCGTGGTGATTGGTGCCGGTGGTCTCGGCGCACCGGCACTCCTGTACCTCGCAGCGGCCGGCGTAGGCCACATCACGATCATTGACGATGACCGTGTCGAGCGCTCCAACCTGCATCGGCAGGTGGTGCATGCCGATGCACGGGTCGGTGTCGGCAAGGCCGAATCGGCACGCATGACGTTGCTGGCCCTGAATCCCCGCGTGCAGGTGCAGGTCGTTGCCGAGCGTTTGCGGGCCGGGAATGTCGAGGCACTGATCCGCGATCATGACGTGGTCGTCGATGGCGCCGACAACTTCGCGACACGCTATCTGCTCGCGGCCGCCACCCGTCGCCTCAGCATCCCGATGGTCTACGCGGCCATCGAGCGCTTCACTGGCCAGGCCAGCGTCTTCGATCCGCGTCGTGATGACTCACCCTGCTATCGCTGCCTGTTCCCTGAGCCGCCCTCGGCGGCCGATGCGCCAAACTGCGCCGAAGCCGGCGTGCTCGGCGTGCTTCCCGGCATCCTCGGCCTCGTCCAGGCGACCGAGGCGATCAAGATCGTGCTCGGCATCGGCCAGCCTCTGGTTGGCCGCCTGCTCACCTATGACGCCCTGGGCATGCGCTTCCGCGAACTCTCCCTGCGCCGCGACCCCGCATGCCCCGGCTGCGGCGCTGAGGCCACGTTTACGGGTTACACCGACCTCGAACACATGTGCGCCGCCGCCCTGTAGGAGCGCGCTTGCGCGCGATCCACGCTGAGGCAAGAGCCATCGCGCGCAAGCGCGCTCCTACAAGGGCGGGGTTGCTGAGTACATGGCGGCGTCGACAGGTATTTCGTTAATAACCAATCGATTAAGCAATATTCCTTCGAAACTACCTCCGATACGCTCGGCGGCTTTTCGGCTGGGCAGGTTGTCATGGGCAGCGACGATCTCGACGCGCGAAAGGCCTGCGACCTCGAACGCCCAGCGCAGGGCCAGTTTGCCCGCGCGCGTCACAATGCCCCGGCCGTGCGCGGACTCGCGTACCCAGTAGCCGAGGTTCGCGAAGCGGTGCTCGCGATTGCGCTGGTTTACGCCCATGCCACCCAGGAAGCGATCGGTGTGCGCATCGACAATGACCATCTCGAATCCATCGCCGAGTAGCCATGCCTGCTTACACAGGCGGATCCAGTCCTGCGCGGTGGCCGTGTCGTAATCTGCACGCGCCCAGGCCAGCCACGGCCCCGCCGTGCCTACCGATTCGCGCACGGCTTCGGCCAGGCCCTGCGCATCGTCATCGCGGTAAGCACGCAAGCGTACGACGCCGTCGGTCAGGTCATGCGGGTAGGGCACGGTATCAATGGTCATTCCTCATTAAATCACGGATAATGCACCGCTTTTCGCAGGGCGAACTTTCCATGACGGCACGGATCCTCGACGGCAAGCGCATCGCCCACGAATTGCTGGAGCACATCGGCCTGCGCGTTGCGAAACGGGTCTCCGAAGGTCGCCGCAGGCCCGGCCTCGCCGTGGTGCTTGTCGGCTCGGATCCCGCCTCCGCGGTGTACGTCAAGAACAAGCGTCGGGCCTGCCAGCAGGTGGGCTTCGAGTCGTTCGGTTACGACCTGCCGGCCGAGACGTCGCAGGACGAACTGCTCACCCTGATCGATAACCTCAACGCCGATCCCGCGGTGCACGGCATCCTGGTGCAGTCGCCGCTGCCGGATCACATCGACGAAGACGCTTTGGTCGACCGCATCGATGCCCGCAAGGATGTCGATGGTTTCCAGGCGGTCAACGTCGGCCGCCTGGCGTTGCGCCGCTTTGGCCTGCGTCCCTGCACCCCGAAGGGTGTGATGACCTTGCTCGGCCATACGGATCGCCCGGTGCGTGGCCGCCACGCCGTGATCGTCGGTGTTTCCAATCACGTCGGTCGCCCGCTTGCGCTTGAGCTATTAATTGCAGGTTGTACAGTAACTTCCTGCCATAAGTTCACGCAGAATCTCGAATCGTTTGTGCGCCAGGCCGATATCCTCGTGGTTGCCGCTGGCAAGCCCGGTCTGGTCAAGGGCGAGTGGGTCAAAGATGGCGCCGTGGTCGTGGATGTCGGCATTAACCGCCTCGAAGATGGCCGCCTTGTCGGCGACGTCGAATTCGGCCCGGCCGCCGAGCGCGCCTCCTGGATCACCCCCGTCCCGGGCGGCGTGGGCCCCATGACCGTCGCGACGCTTATGGACAACACCCTCGAGGCCGCCGACGCACTGGATGCCTGACCTGTAGGAGCGCGCTTGCGCGCGATGGGTGCTTGCGGCAAGACGCATCGCGCGCAAGCGCGCTCCTACGAGGGCGGTGTGTCGCACCCACTGTCGCAATGTTGCAACGCAGGGTATAATGGTGTGATTTACTCGCGGGACTAATGCTATGCGCATCCTTGCCGAGGCACTCACTTACGACGACGTGTTTCTGGTTCCCGGCCACTCCACGGTTCTGCCGCGCGATGTGGATACCTCAACGCAGTTCACCCGCGGCCTCCGCCTGAACATCCCGATCGTATCCGCCGCCATGGATACCGTCACCGAGGCGCGACTGGCGATCACCATGGCCCAGAACGGCGGCCTTGGCATCATCCACAAGAACCTCACGCCCGAGCAGCAGGCCGAGCAGGTCCGCCTGGTCAAGAAGTTCGAAGCCGGCGTCATCCGCAGCCCGATCACTGTGCGTCCCGATACCTCGATCGGTGAAGTCATCGCACTGACCCGCGCGCACAATATCTCCGGTGTCCCCGTCGTCGACGGCGAGCGCCTGGTCGGCATCGTGACCGGCCGCGACATGCGCTTCGAGCGCAAGCACGACGACCCGGTCCGCAACATCATGACGCGCGAAGAGCGCCTCATCACGGTGAAGGAAGGCGCGTCGCACGACGAAGTCCTCGAGCTCCTCCACCGCAACCGTATTGAAAAGGTCCTGGTCGTCAACGACGGCTTCCAGCTGCGTGGCCTGATCACGGTCAAGGACATCCAGAAGGCTCGCGACAACCCCAACGCCGCCAAGGATTCGCATGAGCGCCTGGTCGTCGGTGCTGCGGTCGGCGTCGGTGGCGATACCGAAAAGCGCGTCGAGGCCCTGGTGGCCGCCGGCGTCGATGTCATCGTGGTCGATACCGCGCATGGCCATTCGCAGGGCGTGATCGATCGTGCTGGCTGGGTGAAGAAGCGCTACCCGCAGGTCCAGGTCGTGGCCGGCAACATCGTCACCGGTGAAGCGGCGCGCGCGCTGCTCGATGCGGGCGTCGATGCGGTCAAGGTCGGCGTGGGCCCGGGCTCCATCTGCACCACCCGTATCGTCACCGGTATTGGCGTGCCGCAGATCACCTCGATCGACCTGGTCGCCACGGCGCTCAAGGGCGAGATCCCGCTGATCGCCGATGGCGGCATCCGTTACTCCGGCGATATCCCGAAGGCCCTGGCCGCCGGCGCTTCGTCGGTGATGCTCGGCTCCATGTTCGCCGGCACCGAGGAATCCCCGGGTGAAGTCGAACTCTTCCAGGGTCGTTCCTACAAGAGCTATCGCGGCATGGGCTCGATCGGTGCCATGCAGCTGGGTTCGAAGGATCGCTACTTCCAGGATGAAGCCGACGCCGACAAGCTCGTGCCGGAAGGCATCGAAGGTCGTGTGCCGTACCGTGGCCAGATGCGCAACATCATCCATCAGCTGATGGGTGGCCTGCGCGCTTCCATGGGCTACATGGGCACGGCCAATATCGACGAGATCCACCAGAAGGCCCAGTTCGTGAAGGTCACGGGTGCCGGCGTGCGCGAAGCGCATCCGCACGATGTGCAGATCACGAAGGAAGCGCCTAACTACCGCCTGGACTAATGCCTCCGGGCGCTTGATCCAGGTGACCCAGGACGCCCGCTCGAAGTGGGCGTTCTGCTTTTTGCCTTACCGAATTCCACTGCAGGCCGCACCGATGACCGATATCCATAGCGACAAAATCCTCATCCTCGACTTTGGCTCGCAGTACACGCAGCTGATCGCCCGCCGCATCCGCGAGATCGGCGTCTATTGCGAAGTGTGGGCCTGGGACCACGCGCCGGACGATATCCGCGGCTTCAACCCGCGCGGCGTCATCCTCTCGGGCGGCCCGGAATCGGTGACGGAAGCGGATTCACCCCGCGCGCCTGACGTGGTGTTCAATCTCGGCGTGCCGGTACTCGGCATCTGCTACGGCATGCAGACCATGTCGGAACAGCTCGGTGGCAAGGTCGAAGCCGGCCACCACCGCGAGTTCGGTCCGGCCACGGTCACCTTCGCCTCGTGCGGCCTGTTTGATTCGGTGATGGAGCAGGGTGAAGAGCTCGGCGTGTGGATGTCGCACGGCGATCGCGTCACCCAGTTGCCGGAAGGTTTCCGCTCCACCGCCTCGACCTCGAGCCTGCCGCTGGCCGCCATGGCTGAC
This sequence comes from Luteibacter sp., assembly GCF_036500425.1. Lineage (GTDB taxonomy): Bacteria > Pseudomonadota > Gammaproteobacteria > Xanthomonadales > Rhodanobacteraceae > Luteibacter. Next base: position 8,129 of record NZ_DASYCB010000009.1, on the reverse strand, counting down.
GACGAGCGCCGTTTCTACGGCCTGCAGTTCCACCCGGAAGTCACCCACACCAAGAAAGGCATGGAGCTGCTCCGCCGCTTCGTGGTGGACCTTTGCGGTTCCGACACCCTGTGGGATGCCGCCCACATTATCGAAGACGCCGTCGTCCGCATCCGCGAGCAGGTCGGTTCCGACCGCGTGCTGCTCGGCCTGAGCGGTGGTGTCGATTCCTCGGTCGTCGCCGCGCTGCTGGAGAAGGCCATCGGCCACCAGCTCACCTGCGTGTTCGTCGACACCGGCCTGTTGCGCTACCAGGAAGGCGACCAGGTCATGGCCACCATGGCCGAACACATGGGCGTTCACGTCATCCGCGTGGATGCGAAGCAGCGCTATTTCGACGCCCTTGCCGGCGTGGAAGACCCGGAAGCCAAGCGCAAGGTGATCGGCCGCCTGTTCATCGAAGTGTTCGATGAAGAATCCGCCAAGCTCGAGGGCGTGAAGTGGCTCGCCCAGGGCACGATCTACCCGGATGTCATCGAATCCGCCGGCAGCAAGACGGGCAAGGCCCACGTCATCAAGAGCCACCACAATGTCGGTGGCTTGCCTGAGCACATGAAGCTCAAGCTGGTCGAGCCGCTGCGTGAGCTGTTCAAGGACGAAGTGCGCCGGATCGGCGTCGAGCTCGGCCTGCCGCGCGAGATGGTCTACCGCCATCCGTTCCCGGGTCCGGGCCTTGGCGTGCGCGTGCTCGGCGAAGTGAAGCCGGAATACGTCGACCTGCTGCAGCGTGCCGATGCCATCTTCATTGAAGAGCTGCGGGCGCATGGGCTGTATGACCGCGTTAACCAGGCGTTTGCGGTGTTCCTGCCGGTGCGCTCGGTGGGCGTGGTCGGTGATGGCCGGGCTTATGAGTGGGTGATCGCGCTGCGGGCCGTGGAGACGATCGATTTCATGACGGCGCATTGGGCGCACTTGCCTTATGACTTTCTTGATAAGTGCTCTACGCGCATTATCAATGAGTTACGTGGTATTTCTCGTGTTGTTTATGACATTTCGGGGAAGCCGCCGGCTACGATTGAGTGGGAATGACTTCTCGCCTGGTGATTTAATTTTTCCGGGAAAAGGTCACTTTGAGTGACCTTTTTTCGTTTTTGGTAAACCAGCCTATTTGCGTCGGTTTAAAAAATTCGCATTTTGGTCACTATGGGTGACCAAAACTCCAAAAAACTAAACTCCCTACTGGGTGAGCTCGGCGACGGCCCGAGCCGCAAGGCGATAAGCCCGCGGCGATTCACCAACGGCCCGCTTGAACGCCGTACTAAAAGCACTTTCCGAGGCGTACCCCAATGCCTGGGCAAGCACGGCCACGGTGGTCTTCCCTTCGCGTAAGGCTCGGGTGGCAAGATGCATCCGCCACGCACTCAGATAAGCCAAAGGCGTACTCCCGGCCACATCCCGAAACCGATTCGCAAACGTCGTCCGCGACATCGCACACGCCTGCGCAAGCTCATCCAGCCCCCAGGAGCGCGCAGGTTCGGCATGCATCAGCCGTAAGGCCGGTGCGATGCGCGGATCACCTAACGCACGTAGCCAGCCCGCGGGCATCGGGCCGGAGGTCTGCAGATGCGCCCGCAGGATCTGGATAAACAGCAATTGTGCGAGCTGGGCCGAGGCGAGCTGCGTGCCTGGCTGCTCGGTGCATCGCTCAGCGACCAGTTCGGCCAAGAGCCAGCGGAACGACGCTGCCTGTGGTGACTCCGCATCCACATGGATCCACGCCGGCAGCACATCCGCGAGCAGTCGGCCGCTGGCAGGATCGAGCAGCACGTGTCCGCCGATATGAGCGAACTCACTACCATCGCCCAGCATCACGACGGACTTGCCCGAACCCGAGAACACCGCCATGGCATCTTGCGGCGGCACGCCAAGGTCGCTGGCCAATACGAGCCGGCGTTTGGCCGTGATCAGGCCGACATCGCCGGTGCTGAACCAGACAGGCTCCGGCTCGCCCTCGATCGTGACCCAGCAGCCACCTTTGACCACGGCGAAGAACTTGATGCTCGAGGGGGGCGGAAAGGCGATCGCCCAAGGGCCACTGGCACTGAAACCCCCGGTCACGAGCGATTCCGCCTGGGTGAACCTGATGATGTCGGAGAAGGGATCCGCGCTCATGGCCGTACTCTGGAGCAAGTAATGCGCACTATATCGCATTCACCGTACGGCATCCGCCCCCTAAGCTTTCGGTATTCAGTGACTACCGGAGCACCCCATGAACCAAGAACTCGTCCTCGTTACCGGCGGTACCGGTTTCATCGCACAGCACTGCATCATCGCGCTACTGGAGCGTGGTTACCGCGTTCGCACCACCGTGCGTACGCTCGGTCGCGAAGCGGAGGTACGCGAAAACCTGCGCACCGCGGGCCTGGACGCGGGCGATCGGCTCGCCTTCGTGCGTGCTGACCTCAGCGATGATGCGGGCTGGGCTGAAGCGGCCGAAGGTTGCACCTACGTCATGCACGGTGCTTCGCCCACGCCCTCTGGCGACCAGGTGCGCGAAGACGACTGGATTCGCCCCGCGGTGGACGGCAACCTGCGGGTACTGAGGGCCGCGCGGGACGCGGGCGTGAAGCGTGTCGTCCTTACCTCCGCATTTGGCGCGGTCGGCGCAGGACACAAGCCTGGCTATCCACGCCCGTTCAAGGAGACCGACTGGAGCGACCTGCAAGGCGATATCGCGCCGTACCAGAAGTCGAAGACGCTGGCCGAGCGTGCCGCATGGGATTTCGTCAAGCGCGAAGGGGAGTGCCTGGAGCTCTCTTCGGTGAACCCCACGGCCGTGATGGGCCCCGCTTTGGGCGCGGACTTCTCGCATTCCGTCCGCCTGGTGAAAAACCTGCTGGAAGGCCGACAGAAGGGTTGCCCGAAGATCAATTCGGGTTTCGTCGATGTTCGCGATGTGGCCGACCTGCACCTTCGCGCGATGCTTGATCCGAAGGCGTCAGGTGAGCGCTTCATCGCCACAGCGGGTGAAAGCATGTCGATGGCCGATGTGGCACGGGTACTCCGCGAGCGCATGGGCCCCGCCGCGGCAAGGGTACCGACGCGGGTGCTGCCGAACTGGATCGTCCGCCTTGCCGCACGCAAGAACCCGGCGTTGCGCCCCGTGGTCGCATTGCTCGGCGTAGACCTCAGCGCCACCAGTGCGAAGGCGCAGCGCATGCTGGGGTGGAAGCCGCGTTCGCGCGAGGATGCGATCGTAGCGAGTGCGGAAAGCCTGGTGCGGCTGGGGTTGATTGGCTGAGCGCGCTCCTGCAGGCGCCATGGGTTACCCTGCGACCTCCCGACGATGACTGGAGGTGCGCGATGGCCGGCCTGATCCTCAGCACGTTCGACTGGGTGCCCGAGGCGCCACGCGGCTACGTTCGCGACCTGCGCGTCCGTTGGGCGCTGGAAGAAGCAGGGATCCCTTACGAGGTTCGTGGTGTCTCGTTCAAGGAGCGCGACGCCGAGCACTTCGCCCATCAGCCGTTTGGTCAGGTGCCGTGGATCACCGATGGCGATATCTCTATTTTCGAAAGCGGTGCGATCCTCCTGCACGTGGCGAATCGCAGCGAGACGTTGATGCCTGGCGATGCGCGTGGTCGCGCGGAAGTGACCGAATGGGTTTTCGCTGCCCTGAATTCAGTGGAGATGGCCAGCGTGCCGTGGTCGATCATGGTGTTTTCCGAGGAGAGTCGCGAATCGTCCGCGTGGCAGAAACTCGATGGTTTCCTCCGACTTCGCCTAGGTCACATGGAAACTGTCCTGGCTAAGCGCGAATGGCTTGCCGGGCGGTTCTCCGTCGCCGACATCCTCATGTCCGATGTCCTGCGCCTGGTCGATCGCTTCGATGGGCTGGCGGATTTCTCCGCATGTAAGGATTACGTCGTGCGAGCAACGGCGAGGCCCGCCTTCAAGAAGGCACGCGCGGATCAGGTGGCGCATTTCGCTGCGGCGGATGTCGCGTAAGGCAAAAGGAGGCAGCATGATCGACTTCCCGGCGGTTTGACGGCAGGCGTGCCATTCGCGACAGTTCGCGAAACTGGATCACATGAGCGTCGGTGGATGGATGACAAGCACGAAGGAACGACAGGACACAATCCCAGCGGATGGTCCGGTGGACAGGCGCATCGGCGCTCAAGCCTTTCCCGGATCCTGATCCTCGGCGGCTACGGCGTCTTCGGCGGACGGCTTGCGCGACTCCTCGCCGACATCCCGCAGATGGAACTAACCATCAGCGGCCGTGACCTGGCTCGGGCGGAGGCGTTCTGCGCCACGTATAAAGGCAACGCCCGGGTGCGGCCATTGAAGCTCAACCGCCTCGACATCGCCCAGGTCCTTGCCGCCGACCGGCCTGACCTCGTCGTCGACGCATCAGGGCCGTTCCAGGATTACGGCGCGAACCCGTATGGGGTCATTGAGGCCTGCATCGCTGCGCGCGTCGACTATCTCGATTTCGCGGACGCGGCTGACTTCGTCTTCGGCGTCGCTGCCCTGGACGCCAAGGCAAAAGAAGCGGGCATCTTCGCGCTGAGCGGTGTCAGCAGCTTCCCCGTCCTTACCGCCGCCGTGCTGCGTGAACTCGCCCGAACCATGGACATCATTAGCGTCGATGGCGGCATCGCGCCCTCGCCGTACGCAGGCATTGGCCTGAACGTGATGCGCGCGGTGGTCGGCTACGCCGGCGCGCCGGTGAAGCTATGGCGCGATGGCAAGCCAGGGCAAGGCATGGGCCTCGCCGAAAGCGTCCGCTTCACCGTGGCCGTTCCTGGCAAGCTGCCGCTGCGGAACATCCATTTCTCGCTGGTCGATGTGCCCGACCTGCAAGTGATCCCGCCGGAACATCCGACCCTGCAGAGCATCTGGATGGGTGCGGGCCCCGTGCCCGAGATCCTGCACCGCATCCTCAACCTCCTGGCCACGGCCCGCGCACATGCCAGCCTGCCGTCGCTCGAGCCTCTCTCACCGCTGTTTTACTGGGTGCTCAACCGCATGCGGTTTGGCGAGCACCGTGGCGGCATGTATGTCCGTGCTCATGGCATGGCCGAAGGTAAGCCAGTCGAGCGCAGCTGGCACCTGCTGGCCGAGGGCGATGATGGCCCGTACATTCCATCAATGGCCATTGAGGCCATGGTGCGCAAACTGTTGAAGGGCGAACGCCCGGCGCCAGGCGCGCGGCCGGCTACGCAAGCACTTGAGCTCGCCGACTATGACGACCTGTTCCGGGGCCGTTCGATCCACACCGGCTTCCGCACGGATGACCCTGCGGCGCCACTGTACAAGCGCATCCTTGGCTCGGCCTTCGAGAGCCTTCCGGGAATGCTGCGCGAACTGCACGGGACGGCATCAGCGCGGCAGTGGCAAGGCAGCGCGGAAGTGCGCCACGGCGGTGGACTGATCGCTCGCGTCATTCGCGCGGTGATCGGTTTCCCGAAGGCCGGGCGGAACGTGCCATTGACCGTCCACTTTAGCCCTGAGGACGGTGGCGAACGTTGGACGCGCACCTTCGATGGCAAGGATTTTTCATCACACCAATCCGCGGGCACCGGTCGCGATGAGCATTTGCTGGTCGAGCGCTTTGGTCTCGTATCGTTCGCGCTCGCACTCGTGGTCGAAGAAAATCGCCTCCTTCTCATGCCACGACGCTGGTCTTTGCTTGGCATCCCGATGCCAGGCTTCATGCTGCCCAAAGGCATCAGCTTCGAACACGAAGAAGGCGGTCGGTTCTGTTTTGACGTGGAAATCTCGGCACCAGGCGTCGGACTGATCGTCGCCTACAAAGGAAAGTTGCACCCCATGTAGGAGCGCGCCTGCGCGCGATCTGCCGAACCGCAGTAGCGGGATTCACGTCATGTCCCTTGGTAGGCCGTCGAGCTACTCTCCCACGCGTTGTCCACTGCGTACCTCGTTAGCGAGGATGACATTCGTCGGTGTCATCCGCTGACTTGATGGCAGTGATCTCCTGGTGGATGATATTCGACTCAGGCGACTTCACGGCCGCCAACGACGAAGTCATCACATCGGAGCAGGACATCACGGATGGAACGACTTAGAAGGAGCTGGATCCGACTTACGACAGTTCTCATCAGTGCTGCGGCCATACTCGCCGCTATCGCAGGCCACGACACGATACTTTCTGATCGGGTCCATCTGGATGATTTCTCCTATATCGATTGCCTTTCGGCCCTGGATGAGGCCAGCAATCACGTCACTGACGAGCGTTATGAGATGTCGCTCAAATGCGTTCAATACGCAAGGAAGAACTGCATGCGAATGGGAGCTCTTCATGCTGCCTGAAAGGATTCGAGCGTTTACCGCGAGCCTCGTTGTGCGCACCGAGAACAACGAGTTTGTCTGGGTTTACGACGACATACATTCGGCTGCGACGCTACGCGCCGACGCTTTCAAAATGATGCTTCGCTACTCCTTCAGCAGCACGGAAATATGCGGCGAGTTTGCGATTATCTACACTGATCATGATGGTAAGGAATATCGGTTTTATACCAACCAGCAGCATCAGGACTACGATCTCGTACGTCGGCTTTACGAAGTCGCACAATCCTCTGGCATGCGCCTTCCGTTCTGAGCGCGTCACCGTGGAGGTCCGGACTTCTACAGGCACATGAAGACTGCAGAAGGCCGGGAAAGGATCAACCGATCCGCATCGAGAGTTCTACATCGTCGGAGAACGGAACCGACAGATACCCGCTGTTCGCCGACCGAACACGTGCCATGTACTCAGGGCTATAGTCAGCGTTGTCAGCGATAACCAGTGCGCCAACGCGCAGACAGGGTTCGAGCAGCGACAGAATGTCCGGATAAAGCGCCTTCGCACCATCCAGCAGCACAAGATCGATGCTCTCGGGCAGGTCAGTCGCGAGGGTCTTCAACGCATCGCCTTCGCGAATCTCGACAAGATCGATGACCCCGCCGGCGGTGAGGTGCTCCCGTGCACGAATCACCTTGGATGCCTCGAACTCGCTGGTAATGAGTCGGCCACCGCCGTTATCGCGGAGCGCCGCCGCGAGGTGCAACGTAGAGATGCCGAACGAGGTGCCGAATTCAACGATGCTGCGCGCCTTGGTGCTACGGGCCAGCATGTACAGCAACGCGCCCGTGTCACGGGATACCGGCAACGGCAGGTCCTTCATCGCCCCGTAGAAATCCAGGTACTCGGTCTTGCTATGCATGAGGCGGGAGCGGTCCGCATCCGTCAGGCTCTTCAGGGCGGGGTTGTCGGTCCAGGACACCTGGTCGGCCTCGCGGAACAGGCGATCGACGAGGCCGGCGAGGGGCGCGGTGGTGAGGGTGGTCATGGGTGTCTCCGGTTGCGGTGAGTGGGCTTGGGATTAGAATGTGACGAATTCGTCATGTTTTCTATTCGCATTCCGGGGACGCCATGGCCAACCAGCAAAATCCACCGATTTCCTCGCGAAAAAGCCCGAAACAGGCACGCTCCAACGACCTCGTCGCGGCAATCCTTGAGGCGGCGGCTCAGGTTTTAGCGAAGGAGGGTGCCGCCCGATTCACGACAGCACGGGTTGCCGAGCGCGCAGGTGTGAGCGTCGGCTCGATCTACCAATACTTTCCGAACAAGGCGGCGATCCTGTTCCGCTTGCAAAGCGACGAATGGCGCGAGACCAGCGACATGCTGGCCGATACGCTAGCCGACGACGGCCGGCCACCGCTGGAGCGTCTGCGAACACTGGTGCGCGCCTTTATCCAGTCGGAGTGCGACGAGGCTGCGATGCGCGTGGCGCTGGATGATGCTGCCCCGCTGTACCGCGATGCGCCGGAAGCGCGTGCGGCGAAAGCCAATGGCACGCGCGTATTCCACACCTTTATGCAAGAGGCGCTGCCGGAAGCTAATGATGCGACCCGTGCCATGGCGGTGTCATTGATCGTTTCCACCCTAAGCGGCGTGGGCAAGGATTTTTCCTCAAGCCCACGCAAGCGCGGCGAGATCGATGCATTCAGCGCAGCAATGGCAAATATGTTCTGCGCGTACCTGCGTGAGACAGCGGCCGCGCGCAGCCGCTAACTGCACGTCGCTTTTTTGTAGGAGCGCGCTTGCGCGCGATAGGGTGTGCCGTGAACCCCATCGCGCGCAA
>NZ_DASYCB010000008.1:0-33744 GCF_036500425.1 Luteibacter sp. | reverse complement strand
GCTTGCGCGCGATGGGTTTGCCGCGAGCACCCATCGCGCGCAAGCGCGCTCCTACAGGGGTATCGCATCGCCTGTAGGCCCACCCAACGGTCATCCCCACGTGAATGTGAGTTCAGTCACACGCCTGATTCCGCCCTCAGGCGAGGGCTGATGTTGCGCGTTTCGCAATAAAAAATCCCTGCGATTCAACCACCTTCCGTAGATTGCTCAGAAATGGCTGGAATTAGTGATGAACAGGAGCTTTCTCCTTGATTCACAAGTAAAAATTCCTTGACAGTCTCAGGACCCGAGACTATCGTGGGCCCCAGTGTGAAATCGTGGGATTTGGTGGGGCGGGCAATCAGAGATGTTCCAAGGTGAAACAGCCATCACGGTCGACGACAAAGGCCGTCTGACGATTCCGACTTCGTATCGGGATCAGGTGGCTGACGTCTGCGGAAATCGTTTGGTGGTCACCTATAACCCCTTCGAAACCGGTTGCCTGTGGATCTTTCCTTACGAGGAATGGGAGCGGGTACGCGATGACGTCAACAAGCTTCCTTCCGTAAAAGCCGTACACCGCAACCTGCAGATGAAGCTGGTCGGCGCTGCCGCCATCGTCGAACCCGACGGTGCGGCTCGCATCCTCCTGCCGGCTAGCCAGCGAGCGGCAGCGGGTATCGAGAAAAAGGCCGTGCTTCTCGGCATGGGCAGCAAGTTCGAGCTTTGGAGCGAACAAGCCCACCTCGCGAAGATCCGTCAAACGATCACCGAGGACGAAGTCAGCGACGACATGGCGGAGCTGCGGTTGTAACGGTCAAACACTCGAAGAACAGGTTGTCAGTGAATTCAGAGCGGGATGCAGCGATGGCGGGGCGCGAAGTGCACATCCCGGTGATGCTCGACGAAGCAGTGGAGGGTCTTGCCGTGCGCGAGAACGGGCGCTACCTGGACGGGACCTTCGGCCGAGGCGGACACGCCACGGCGGTCCTTGCGCGCCTTTCCGCCGCCGGTCGCCTGTTCCTCATGGATCGCGACCCCACCGCGATCGCGGTCGCCGAAGCTGGCCTCGCCACCGATCCGCGCGTTTCACTGCGCCACGATAACTTCGCCACCATGGGCGACTGGGCCGCGCTGAGCGAAGCCGGCCTCGACGGCATCCTGCTCGACCTGGGTGTGTCGTCGCCACAGCTCGATGATGGCAGCCGCGGTTTCAGCTTTCAGGTCGATGCGCCGCTCGATATGCGCATGGATACAACCCGCGGCATCAGCGCCGCGGAATTCCTGCGCGATGCCGACGAAGCCGAGATCGCCGACGTGCTCTGGCGCTTCGGCGATGAGCGCTTCAGCCGCCGAATCGCCAAGGCGGTCGTCGAGCGCCGCGCCACCGCGCCGGTCACCCGCACCGGCGAACTCGTCGACCTGGTCATGAAGTGCGGCGTCCGCCGCGAGCCGGGCAAGAACCCGGCTACCCGCACGTTCCAGGCGCTGCGTATCCGCGTGAACGAGGAGCTTTCCTCCGTGGAGCGCGGTCTCGATGCCGCGCTGGAACTGCTCGCCCCCGGTGGCCGCCTCGCCGTCATCAGCTTCCATTCGCTGGAAGACCGGATCGTGAAGCAGTTCATCCGCTCGCACGAAGGCCGCGTGCAGGGCAGCCGCCGTGGCCCGCCGAAGGAAGCGCCGCCGGCGCGCCTGAAGCCGGTGGGCAAGGCGATCTTCGCCTCCGATGCCGAAGTGGCCGCGAACCCGCGTTCGCGCTCCGCCGTGCTGCGCATCGCGGAGAAGCTCGCATGAAGACCTTTGGCGCGCTCTGCCTCACGCTACTGCTGCTAGCCGTTATCGGCAGCGCGATCGGCGTGGTGTGGACGCGCCACGAGAGCCGTGTGCTCTTCGTCGAACTCTCCCGCCTGCAGACGCAGAAGGATGACCTCGGCGTGGAATACGGCCGCCTCGAACTCGAGCAGGCTACGTACGCCGAGCCCAGCCGCATCGATGGCGATGCACGCGAGAAGCTCGGCATGTTCACGCCGAAGCCGCAAGATATCCAGTTGGTGCGCCGATGAGGGCGCGCCAGGGCAAGCTCGTCGTTCCCAGCCGCCGCCGCGGCCAGGGCCCGAGCCCGCGCAAGCGCATGACCGTGATGGTCGCGGTGCTCTGCGTGGCGGCCTCGGGCCTGCTCGTGCGCGCGTTCGACCTGCAGGTGGTGCGCAAGCAGTTCTACCAGGACCAGGGCGACGCCCGCTTCCTGCGTGAAATGCCGATCGCCGTCTCGCGCGGCACGATCTTCGATCGCAACGGCGAGCCGCTCGCCGTGTCGACGCCGGTCGCCTCGATCTGGGCGAACCCGCCGGAGCTGCTCGAGAACGCCGATCGCATTCCCGACCTGGCGAAGGCGCTGCATGTCGATGCGGAAGACCTGAAATCGAAGATCGAGCAGCGCGCCGACAAGGAATTCATGTACATCACCCGCCAGATGCGTCCGGAAGACGCGCAGGCGATCATGGACCTGAAGATCCCGGGCATTAACTCGCAGCGCGAATACCGCCGCTATTACCCGTCCGGTGCGGTGAACAGCCATATCCTCGGCTTCACCAACATCGACGACCACGGCCAGGAAGGCCTGGAACTGGCCTTTGACCAGTGGCTGGCCGGCAAGCCGGGTGCGAAGCGCGTGATCCGCGACCGCATGGGCCACGTGGTGGAAGACGTCGAGCTGGTGCGCGAACCGCAGCCGGGACGTGATCTCACGCTCTCGATCGATCGGCGCATCCAGTACCTCGCGTATAGCGCATTGAAGGATACGCTGGAGAAGAACAAGGCCGATTCCGGGTCGATCGTGGTGATGGACGTGCACACCGGCGAAGTGCTGGGCATGGCCAACCTGCCGTCGTTCAACCCGAATGCCGTACGTGGCAGCAGCCCTGGTGATCGCCGCAATCGCGCGGTGACCGACGTGGTCGAGCCGGGCTCGACCATGAAGGCGTTCACCATGGCCGCCGCGCTGAGTAGCGGCAAGTACACGCCCACCTCGCCGCTGATCGAGACCTCGCCGGGCACCTGGATGATGGGCGGCCACCCGGTGCGCGATACGCATAACTGGGGCACGCTCACGCCGACCGGTGTGATCACCAAGTCCTCCAACGTTGGCGCGGCCAAGATCGCGATGACGCTGGACACCAACCAGATGTACGACATGTACAAGTCGTTCGGCCTGGGCAACAGCACGGGCAGCGGCTTCCCCGGCGAAGCCTCGGGCTACCTGCCGGTCGGGCGTACCTGGAAGCCGATTGAAAAGTCGCGCCTCGCCTATGGCTACAACCTCAACGTGACCCCGCTGCAGCTGGCGACCGGCTACGCCGCGATTGCCAACGGCGGTGCGTACCGCGCGCCGAGCTTCATCAAGGGCGCGGATAACCCGCCGAACCAGATTGTCACCCCGGAGATCGCCCACGAACTCGTGCGCATGCTGGAAACCGTGGTGTCGCCGGGCGGTACCGGTTTCGGCTTTGCCTCGGTCGCGAACTACAGCGTGGCCGGCAAGACCGGTACTTCGCACAAGAATTCCGCTGGCGGTTACTTCGCCAACAATTACATCTCCCTGTTCGTCGGCATGATCCCGGCCAGCAACCCGCGCCTGGTCACCGTGGTCGTGATCAACGACCCGAAGGGCGGCCATTACTATGGCGGCTCGGTGGCCGGCCCGGCGTTCGCCAATGTCATGACCGGCGCCGTCCGCCTCCTCGATATTCCGCCTGACAACGTCGGCCGCTGGTACGCCGGCGGCCCAAGCCAGGGCGGGATGATCGGCACAACCAACGCACCACCTGCCGCGGATGAAAGCGCGGCCGAAGAGGTGGTGCCATGACGAGCATGAACCTCAACGAACTTCTGAAGGGTTTCGCCGACGCCCAGGGTGCCGGCGAAATTCTCGTTTCGGGCCTTTCGCTGGACTCGCGCGAGATCGCCGCAGGCTATGCCTTCGTGGCGCTGCGCGGTGGCAAGGGCCACGGCATGGATTTCGCGGCGAAGGCCGTGGAAAACGGCGCGGTCGTCATCCTGGCCGAGGCGCCGTTCGACGCGGCCGATCCGGGCGTGCCCGTGATCACGGTGAACGACCTGCGCGAGCACACCGGTGCCATCGCCGCCCGCTTCCATGCTGAGCCGACGAAGGCGCTGGAGGTGATCGGTATTACCGGTACCAACGGCAAGACCTCGACCGTGCAGCTGCTGGCCCAGGCGCTGGCCTTCCTGCACCGCAAGCCGGCCACGATAGGCACGCTCGGCGCGGGCATGCATGGCGCCGTGGTCGAAGGTGAGCGGACCACCCCGGATGCGATCAGCATGCAGGGCCTGTTCGCCTCGTTCCGCGACGCCGGTGCGACCCACGTGGCGATGGAAGTCTCCTCGCATGCGCTGGAGCAGGGCCGCGTCAACGCGGTCGGCTTCGACGTGGCGGTGTTCACCAACCTGACCCGCGACCACCTTGATTACCACGGCACCATGGACGCCTACGGCGCCGCCAAGGCGAAGCTGTTTGCGTTCGAAGGCTTGAAGGCCGCCGTGATCAACGTGGATGACGCCTTCGGCGCGAAGCTGGCGAAGGGCCTGCCGGCAGGCGTGGCCAAGCTGCGCACCTCCATGGCGCATGAGGCGACCGAGAAGGATGCCGAGGTCCGCGCGGATATCGTGGTCACGTCGGCGAAGGGCCTTTCGTTCAACCTCACGACCCCGTGGGGCATGCGCACCGTGCGCAGCGCGCTGCTCGGCCGCTTCAATGTCGCCAACCTGCTGGCCGTGGCCGCGGTGCTGGGCGCGCTGGGCGAGCCGTTCGAGAAGATCCACGCCGCGCTGGAAGCGCTTGAGCCGGTCAATGGCCGGATGAGCCGCCTCGGTGGTGATGGCAAGAAGCCGCTGGTGGTGGTTGATTACTCGCATACGCCCGATGCGCTGAAACAGGCGCTGCTGGCGCTGCGTTCGCATACCAAGGGCAAGCTCATCTGCGTGTTTGGCGCGGGCGGCGACCGTGACGTGGGCAAGCGCCCGATCATGGCCGGCATCGCCGAGCGTCTCGCCGATGTGGTGATCGTTACCGATGACAACCCGCGCACGGAAGATGGCGATGCCATCGTGGCGCAGATCGTCGCGGGCTTCGTGCATCCGGAAACGGTAGCCGTTGAACGCGACCGGGCGAAAGCCATTGCGCTCGCGCTGAACGGTGCAAAAGCCGACGATGTCGTTTTGATCGCCGGCAAGGGCCACGAAACCTACCAGGAAGGCCCGGACGGCAAGCTGCCGTTCGATGACCTGGCGGTGGCCCAGGGCCTCATGGCCCAGCCGGCCGCGAAGGGGGCACGCGCATGATGCGTCTCTCCGCCGTCGCCCTCTGGACCCGCGGCCGCCTGCAGGGTGCCGATGTCGACGTCACCGGTTTCGCTATCGATACCCGCAAGGTGCAGAAGGGTGACCTGTTCGTCGCCATGCCTGGCGAGCATGTCGATGGTCACGACTATGTCGCTGCCGCCGCCGAAAAGGGCGCTGTCGCCGCGCTGGTGACGCACCCGGTTGCCGTGGACCTGCCGCAGGTCATCGTCAACGACACGCAGCTGGCGCTGGGCGACCTGGCCAGTTCGGTGCGCGCGCAGAACAATAAGGTGCGCGTCATCGGCATCACCGGTTCGAATGGCAAGACCACGGTGAAGACCCTCACCGCGTCGATCCTCTCGCGCCACGGCCGCACCCACGTCAACGCCGGTAACTACAACAACGAGATCGGCATGCCGCTCACGTTGCTGGCGATGCCGGAAGACACCGAATACGCCGTGCTCGAGATGGGCGCGGGCAAGCCGGGCGATATCGATTACCTGGCTGCCATCGCGCGGCCCGATATCGGCCTCGTCAATTCCATCGCTGCCGCGCATCTTGAGCGCATGGGCACGATCGAAGGCGTCGCTGAAACCAAGGGCGCGCTATACCGGTCGCTGCCAGCCGACGGCGTCGCCATCATCAATGTCGATGAAACACGTTTCGTCGGCCTGTTCACCGGCCTGGCCGGTACCCGCCGCGTGCTGAGCTACGGCCTGGAACATCGCGCGGATATGGGTGCAGATATCGTTGACGAACGTATCGATGGCACTCACTTCGTCCTTTCCACTCCGCACGGCGATGGCGACGTGCACCTGCCGCTGGCCGGCCGGCATAACGTGGCCAACGCGCTCGCCGCCGCTGCCATCGCTGTCGCGCTCGATGTGCCGGTGCAGACCATCGTGGAAGGCCTGGAGCAGGTACCGCACGTCGCGGGCCGCCTGGTGCTCGAGCCGATGCCGGGCGGCTGGACGCTGATCGACGATAGTTACAACGCCAACCCAGGTTCGGCCGCCGCGGCGATCGATACCCTGGCGCTGGCCGCTGGCGAACGCTGGCTGATCCTCGGCGACATGGCCGAACTCGGTGCCGACACGCTGAAGCTGCACGCCGGTATCGGCAAGCTGGCCCACCAGCGCGGTATCGAGCGCTTGCTCGCCACCGGCGTGAAGAGCGCCGCCGCCGTCGGAGCTTTTGGCGCCGGCGCACAGCATTTCGCCACGCAGGAAGACCTCATCGAGGCAGCGTGTGCGCAGATCCACGAGGGCGTCACGGTCCTGGTGAAGGGTTCGCGGTCGTCCGGTATGGAGCGGGTCGTCGCGGCGATGAAGACGTACGCTGAAGGAGCATCCCATGCTGCTTGAACTAGCGGAATGGATGGGCCGGCACTTCACGTCGTTGCATCTTTTCCAGTACATCACCTTCCGCGCGATCATGGCGGCGCTCACCGCGCTGAGCGTGTCGTTGCTGCTGGGCCCCGCGCTGATCCGCAAGCTGGCCGCGTTGAAGGCCGGCCAGGTCGTGCGCAGCGATGGTCCGCAGACCCATCTTTCCAAGGCTGGCACGCCGACCATGGGCGGCACGCTGATCCTGTTTGCGATCGGCATCGCCACGCTGCTGTGGGCTGACCTCAACAACCGCTACATCTGGGTGGTGCTGCTGGTCACCCTGGCGTTCGGCGCGATCGGTTTCTACGACGACTACCGCAAGCTTGTGCTGAAGGACAGCCGTGGCCTCGCCAGCCGCTGGAAATACTTCTGGCAATCAGTGTTCGGCCTGGCCGCTGCGCTGTTCCTCTATTACACGCACCAGTTGCCCGCCGAGACCGCGCTGTACGTGCCGCTGTTCAAGCAGGTCGCGTTGCCGCTGGGCCTGCTCTTCGTGGTGGTCGGCTATTTCATCATCGTAGGCTTCTCCAACGCGGTGAACCTGACCGACGGCCTGGATGGCCTGGCGATCATGCCGAGCGTGCTGGTTTCCGGCGCGCTGGGCATCTTTGCCTACCTGGCCGGTAACAAGCTGTTCTCCGAATACCTCGGTATCCCGAGCATCCCGGGTGCGGGTGAGCTGGCGATCTTCTGCAGCGCGCTGGCCGGTGCGGGCCTCGGCTTCCTCTGGTTCAACACGTACCCGGCGCAGGTGTTCATGGGCGACGTAGGCGCGCTGGCGATCGGCGCGGCCCTGGGTTGCGTGGCGCTGATCGTGCGCCAGGAAATCGTGCTGCTGGTGATGGGCGGTGTGTTCGTCATGGAAACCGCCTCGGTGATGTTGCAGGTGGGCAGCTTCAAGCTGCGCGGTAAGCGGATCTTCCGCATGGCGCCGATCCACCACCACTTTGAACTGAAGGGCTGGCCCGAGCCGCGGGTCATCGTTCGTTTCTGGATCATCAGCGTCGTGCTGGTGCTCATTGGTCTTGCCACGTTGAAGGTGCGCTAAGGAACATGTTCGGCTTCGGTAACAAGCAGGCACAGCGCCGTCAGGGCCCACGGGGGAGTTTCGACACCCCGTTGCTCGTGGCTGCGCTCGCGCTCGCGGCGATCGGCGTGGTGATGGTCACGTCCAGCTCGATCGCCGTGGCCGATGGCTCGCACGTGGGCGCCTTCTATTACCTGAAGAAGCACGTCGGTTTCCTGGTCGGTGGCTGCATCCTCGCCGGCGTCGCCATGCGCACCGAGCTGAAGGTCATCGAGAAGCACAGCACCTTGCTGCTCTTGCTCGGCGTGATCGGCCTGCTGCTGGTCTTCGTGCCGGGCTTCGGCATGCGCATCAACGGTGCGCGCCGCTGGATCAACCTGTTCGTCACCAGCTTCCAGCCGGTGGAGGCGATGAAGCTGATCATGGTTGCCTACCTGTCCAGCTACCTCGTGCGCCACCGCGAAGGCGTCGAGTACGAACTGTTCGGCGTGGTGAAGCCCATCGCCGTCGCCGGCTTTATCGTGCTGTTGCTGCTGGCCCAGCCCGACTTCGGCTCGGCCGCGCTGGTCGTCGCCACCACGGTCGGCATGGTCTGGCTGGCCGGCGCGCGCATGCGCAACCTGTTCCTGTTGGCGCTGCCGCTGGTGCCGCTGCTGATCTATGCGGCGACCGCCGAGGATTACCGCATTAAGCGCCTTACCTCATTCCTCGATCCGTGGAAGGACCCGTTCAACGACGGCTTCCAGCTGACCCAGGCCCTGATCGCCGTGGGTCGCGGCGAGTGGCTGGGTGTGGGCCTGGGATCCAGCGTGCAGAAGCTGTTCTACCTGCCCGAAGCGCATACCGACTTCATCCTGGCCGTGCTCGCCGAAGAACTCGGCCTGGCCGGTATCGCTACCGTCATTGGCCTGTACGTGGTGCTCGTCGGCCGTGGCCTGTACATCGGCCTGAAGGGCGTTGAACTTGGCCACCGCTTCTCGGGCTACGTCGCTTACGGCATCTCGTTGATGCTGGGCTTCCAGGCCATGGTCTCGATCGGCGTGAACCTGGGCGTGCTGCCGACCAAGGGCCTGACCCTGCCGTTGATCAGCTCGGGCGGTTCGTCGGTGCTCATGACCTGCTGCATGGTCGGCGTGCTGCTGCGCGCGACCTTCGAAATCAGCCGTGCCGAAGATGCCCGCCAGACGGCGGTGCGTAACCCGGCGGCCGCCGTACCCACCGCCGCGCCGATCGGGGGGCTCGCATGAGCGGCCCCGTGCTGATCATGGCCGGCGGTACCGGCGGCCACATCTTCCCCGGCCTGGCCGTGGCGGACGAACTGCGTGCGCAGGGCGTGCCGGTGGCGTGGCTGGGCGCCGCGGGTGGCATGGAAACCCGCGTGGTGCCGGCGCACGACATCGAACTGCACACCATGAAGGTGGGCGGCCTGCGCGGCAAGGGCGTGAAGACCCGCGTGATGGCGCCGCTGATGCTGGCGCGCGCACTGTTCGAGGCGCTGGCCTTGCTGCGCAAGCTGCGTCCGCGCTGCGTGCTGTCGATGGGTGGCTATGTCGCCGGCCCTGCCGGTGTCGCCGCGCGCCTCGCCGGCATCCCGCTGGTCGTGCACGAACAGAACGCCGTCGCCGGCTTCACCAACCGCAAGCTCGCTTCGTTCGCGAAGCGCGTGCTCACCGGCTTCCCGAATGTGCTGCCAGGTGCGCAGTGGGTCGGTAACCCGGTGCGCGCATCGATCGCGGCGCTTCCCGCACCGGCCGTTCGCTTCAACCAGCGCACCGGTGCGCCGCGCCTGCTGGTACTGGGCGGAAGCCTCGGCGCGCGTACCTTGAATACGAGCGTGCCGAAGGCGCTGGCCTTGCTCGCTGCCCATGACGTGCGCCCGGACGTGGTCCACCAGACCGGCGAGCGCGGCCTGCAGGACGCTGTCGACGCGTACACCGCGGCAGGCATCGCCGCCAACGTCGTGCCCTTCATCGACGATATGGCTGGCGCTTACGAGTGGACCGATGTCGTGGTCTGCCGGGCGGGCGCGCTCACGGTCGCCGAACTGTGCGCCGCGGGCCTCGAAGCCGTGCTGGTGCCGTTCCCGCATGCAGTGGACGATCACCAGACGGCGAATGCCCGCGCGATGGTCGACGTCGGCGGTGCACGCATCATCACCGATGCCTCGCTCAACGAGGCGGATGCGCCGCGCGTCCTCGCGCAACTGCTTGTCGATCTGTTCGCCGACCGCGAACAGATCCTTACCGCGGCGAGCGCATCGCGCTCGCTGGCCAAACCCGACGCTGCATCAACGATTGCCCGTCACTGCATGGAGGTTTCCGCATGACGACTGGTCGTTTGCGCGCACACGATGATTTCATGACTTCGTTCCGTCGCGTCCATTTCATTGGCGTGGGCGGCGTGGGCATGAGCGGTATCGCCGAAGTCCTGGCGAACCTGGGTTACAGCGTGTCCGGCTCCGACCGGGCGCCGTCGCCGACGACGGAGCGCCTCGGCAAGCTGGGCGTGGATGTACGTATCGGGCATGAAGCCGCGAACATCGATGGTGTCGACGTCGTAGTGATCTCCAGCGCGATCCGCCAGGACAACCCCGAGCTCGTCGCGGCGCATGCGTCGCGCATCCCGGTGGTGCCGCGTGCGGAAATGCTCGGCGAACTGATGCGCTTCCGTCGTGGCATCGCGATCGCCGGCACCCACGGCAAGACCACGACCACCAGCCTGGTCGCCAGCGTGCTTGCCGAAGCCGACTACGATCCGACCTTCGTGATCGGTGGCCAGCTCAACGCCGCCGGTGCGAACGCACGTCTTGGCACGGGTCAGTACCTGGTCGCCGAAGCCGACGAGTCCGATGGTTCGTTCCTGATGTTGTCGCCGGTCATGGCCGTGGTCACCAACATCGATGCCGACCACCTTGAGAATTACAACGGCGATTTCGCCCAGGTGAAGAAGGCGTTTGCCGACTTCCTGCACCGCCTGCCGTTCTACGGCATGGCTGTGCTTTGCATCGATGACGAAGAAACGAAGAAGCTGGCGCAGGACACCTCGCGCCGCCTGATCACCTACGGCATCGATAACGCCGCGGCCGACGTCACCGCGACGAACGTCCGCCAGGTGGGTTTCCAGATGCAGTTCGACCTGCACCTGCCAGGACTGGCCGATGCGGTCGCCGTGACGCTGAACCTGCCGGGCCGGCACAACGTGCAGAACGCGCTCGCCGCGGCGGCCGTCGGCTGGCAGCTGGGCGTGGAGCCTGCCGCTATCGCGCACGCGCTGGCCGCGTTCGAAGGCGTGGGCCGCCGTTTCCATCGCCGTGGCGAGATCGCGCTCGACCAGGGCAGCGCGCTGCTGGTCGATGACTACGGCCACCACCCGCGTGAGCTTGCGGCGGTGTTTGCCGCTGCCCGGGGCGGCTGGCCGGATCGCCGCCTGGTGGTGGCGTTCCAGCCGCATCGCTACAGCCGTACGCGCGACCTGCTCGACGACTTCGCCAACGTGCTCGCTGAAACCGACGTGCTGGTGCTCACCGAGGTCTACCCGGCCGGCGAATCGCCGATTGCCGGCGCCGACGGCAAGGCCCTGGCCCGTGCGATCCGTGCGCGCGGCAAGACCGATCCGGTGTTGGTCGATCACCCGCGGGACCTGCGTGCCACGCTTTCCGCGCTGGCCCGCGATAACGACCTGATCATGCTGCTCGGTGCCGGTGATATCGGTGCCGCGGCGGTGGAGCTGGGTAACTCCGGCAACCTGAGGACCGCAAAGTAATGAGCAGCACCCGCTTCCCGCGCCGTGTCACCGATGCCGCCGAGTTCGGCCGCGTCGCCGTGGTCATGGGCGGCAACTCGGCCGAGCGCGAGGTTTCGCTGAACTCCGGCAAGGGCGTGCTCGACGCGCTGCGTAGTGCCGGCGTCGATGCGCATGCGATTGACGGCATCCCCGCGCTGCTCGATGCCGTGCGCGCTGGCCATTTCGCCCGCGTGTTCAACATCCTGCACGGCGCCGGTGGCGAGAATGGCGAGCTGCAGGGCGCGCTGCAATCGCTCGGTATTCCGTACACCGGTTCGGGCGTACTCGGTTCCGCGCTCTCGCTAGACAAGGTTCGCGCCAAGCAGGTGTGGCTCGCGCTTGGCCTGCCGACCCCGAAGTTCAAGGCGCTGCCGCGCGGTGCCGATGTGCACGCCGCGGCGCGCGAGATCGGCTTCCCGCTGATCGTGAAGCCGGCTTGGGAAGGTTCGAGCGTGGGTGTATCCCGCGTCTTCAAGGAAGAAGACCTCGATGAAGCCGTCGCGCTGGCCCAGCGTTACCCCGGCGACATGTTGATGGAAACGTTGATCGAAGGCGATGCGAACGAAGGCGGCGAGTTCACCGTCGGCGTCGTCGGCCGCGACGTGCTGCCGACCATCAAGATCGTCCCGGCCGGCGAGTACTACGACTACAACGCCAAGTACATCTCGGACGAAACCCAGTACCTCTGCCCGGGCCTGTCGGGCGCGGCGGAAGACGAGATGCGCGCGCTGGCGCTCACGGCGTTCGATGCGCTGGATTGCTTCGGCTGGGGCCGCGTCGATGTGATGCGCGACCGCCACGGCAAGAACTGGCTGCTTGAGGTGAACACCGCCCCGGGCATGACCTCGCATTCACTGGTGCCAAAGGCCGCCGCCGTCGCCGGGCTCGATTACCCGGGCCTGTGCTGGCGCGTGCTGGAAACCTCCATGGAACGGGAGGCCGTGAAGTAATGAAGGGAGCCGCCGCCACGCGGATCGTCGCCTGGGCTATCGCCATCACTCTGGTGGCGTTGCCCGTGGTCGGCGTGATGCAGGGCTGGTTCGCCGCCGGCCGCTGGCCGGTGACCCAGCTGAAGGTGGAGGCCGAGTTCACCCACGTGAGCGCGGAACAGATCCGCAGCGCGGCGATTCCTTATCTCGGTAAGGGATTCTTCGCGACCAACCTGGAAGATGTGCGTCGTTCGATCGGTGCGCTGCCGTGGGTGGAATCGGTGGAGGTGCGCAAGCGCTGGCCGGATTCACTGCTGGTGCGTATTTACGAGCGGCAGCCCTTCGCACGCTGGAACGAAGATCGCCTGATCAGCCGCCAGGGCCAGGTGTTCGACGCGCCGGGCGCCGACCAGATGGGCGACCTGCCGCGGCTTTCGGGTCCGGATTCACGCCTGGCGGAAGTGGTGAGTTTCTACGCCCAGGTGCGCAAGGCGTTCGAGGGCAGGGCGGGCATGTCGGTCACCGGCGTGTCGCTCACCCAGCGCGGCAGCTGGAGCGTGATCATGGATAGCGGCGCCGAGATCGTGATCGGCGATCGCGAGCAGGCCGATCGCCGCCTCGCGCGCTTCCTGGATGTGTACCCGCAACTCATTGCCGGTCATCGTGGCGGCTTCGCCTACGCTGACCTGCGTTACACCAACGGATTCGCCATCCGGTGGCCGCCATCGGACAACACGGCCACACCCAAGGTCGGAACCTGAGCTAGCACATGAGAAACAAGAACGACAAACAGCTCGTCGTCGGCCTCGACATCGGCACCTCCAAGGTGGTCGCCATCGTGGGTGAGTACGAACCGGGCGAACCGATCGAGATCATCGGCATCGGCACCCATGTGTCGCGCGGCATGAAGCGCGGCTCGGTGGTCGATATCGAATCGACGGTCCATTCCATCCAGCGCGCCGTGGAAGAGGCGGAACTGATGGCGGGCTGCGATATCCGCTCGGTCTACGCCTCGATCTCCGGCAGCCACCTGGAGACCCGCAACTCGCACGGCACCGCGGCGATCCGCGACCGCGAGGTGATGGCGGCCGACCTGGAGCAGGTGCTGGAAGCCGCGAGCGCGGTGGCGATCCCGGCCGATCGCAAGGTGCTCTACAAGGAATCGCAGGAATACCGCATCGACGGCCAGGACGGCATCCGCCACCCGGTCGGCATGAGCGGCGTGCGCCTGGAAGCCAGCGTGCACCTGGTGACCGGCGCGGCGTCCGCCGTGCAGAACATCTCCAAGTGCATCCAGCGCTGCGGCCTGTCCGTGGATGAGCTGGTGCCGGCTGCCGTCGCCAGCGCGAAGTCGGTACTGACCGAAGACGAACTGGAGCTGGGCGTATGCCTGGTCGACATCGGCGCCGGCACGACCGATATCGCGATCTACACACAGGGTTCGATTCGCTACACCAAGTCGCTGCCGGTCGGCGGTGACCAGGTGACGAACGATATCGCGTACGGCGTGCACACACCGACCGCTCACGCGGAAGAGATCAAGATCAAGTACGCGTGTGCGCTTGCGCAGCTGGCACATGCGGAAGAAACGATCCAGGTGCCGAGCGTGGGCGATCGCCCGCCGCGTCGCCTGGCCCGCCAGGCGCTCGCCCAGTCGGTGCAGGCGCGCTACGAGGAAATCTTTGAGATGGTGCAGGACGAACTGCGCCGCTCGGGTTACGAAAGCCTCGTCGCCGCCGGCATCGTGTTGACGGGTGGCGCGGCACGCATGGAAGGCGCGCTCGAACTGGCGGAAGAGATTTTCCACAAGATGGTCCGCGTCGGCGTGCCGCAACACGTTTCCGGCCTGGGCGATGTCGTCTCCAGTGAACTGCATTCCACGGGTGTCGGCCTGTTGCTGCACGGCGCGCGCGCCAGCAGCGGTGGCGCACGTCACAGCCATTCGACGGTGGGCAACGTGGGCAGTGTGGTCGAGAAGTTCCGAAGCTGGTTCACGAAGAACTTCTAACCGTTTCAAACCGGATTGTCGGTGCCCGATGGAAGGGGGGCGCCGGGGCAAGAGGAAGGCCCGCAACCCATGGTCGACAGGAGTCGCCCCTGGGATACAAACCAAAATAACTAAAAGTTCTGCGGAGGACGGGAAATGTTTGAACTGATCGAAAAACTGGCACCGAACGCAATCATCAAGGTCATCGGCGTGGGCGGCGGCGGCGGTAATGCCGTGGCACACATGGTGAACTCCAATATCGAAGGCGTGGAATTCGTCGTCGCTAACACCGACGCGCAGGCCATGAAGACCTGCGGCGGTCGTACGCACCTGCAGCTCGGTGGCAATGTCACCAAGGGCCTGGGCGCGGGCGCCAACCCGGAAGTCGGCCGCCAGGCCGCGCTGGAAGATCGTGAGCGTATCGAGGAAATGCTCGAAGGCGCCGACATGGTCTTCATCACCTGCGGCATGGGTGGTGGTACCGGTACGGGCGCGGCTCCGGTCGTGGCCCAGCTGGCGAAGGAGAAGGGCATCCTCACGGTCGCCGTGGTGACCAAGCCGTTCCCGTTCGAAGGCCGCCGCCGCATGCAGGTCGCCCTGAAGGGTATCGAAGACCTCTCGCAGCACGTGGATTCGCTGATCACCGTGCCGAACGAGAAGCTGCTTTCGGTGCTGGGTCGTGAAGTCACGCTGCTGAACGCCTTCAAGGCCGCCAACGACGTGCTGCTCGGCGCCGTCCAGGGTATCGCCGACCTGATCACGGCTCCGGGCCTGATCAACGTCGACTTTGCCGACGTGCGTACCGTGATGAGCGAGATGGGCATGGCGATGATGGGTTCGGGCACGGCTCGCGGCGATGACCGCGCGCAGGCTGCCGCCGAATCTGCCATCAACAACCCACTGCTGGAAGACGTGAACCTGGCCGGCGCCTGCGGCATCCTGGTCAACGTCACGGCGGGCCCGAACCTGACCATGCGCGAGTTCGACGAGATCGGCCGCGTGATCCACGACTTCGCATCGGAAGACGCGACCGTGGTGATCGGCACCTCGCTCGACCCGGACATGCAGGATGACGTCCGCGTCACGGTGGTCGCGACTGGCCTGAACCGTGGCACGGCCGCGGCCAAGCAGCCGATCCGCCAGCCGGTCCAGCAGCACGTGGAAATGCGCCAGCGTCCGCGCCCGGTCGTCCTGCGCACGGGCACGGGTAATGAAGTGGTCGATTACGCACACAGCGATCCGGTCCCGTCGGTCCGCAGCGAGGCCGCCCCGGCTCCGGCGAAGACCAGCGAGCCGGCGATCGATTACCTCGATATCCCGGCCTTCCTGCGTCGTCAGGCCGACTAAGCGGCACATACGCCATACACCAGGCACGTCAGGGATGACGTGGGGCAGGCCCGGCACGACGCCGGGCCGCCCGGGTGCCCCGCCGCCGTTCCCGTTCCGGGCGGCGGGGCGCCTTCGTGCCCCCCAAACCAGGGCGCTGGTGCTCTTGTGGGAGCGCGCTTGCGCGCGATAACCCTCCGGAACAAAAGCGGCACCCAAGGGTCAACCATTAGATCGGCTGGCCGTTTAATCTCCGGCCCAAATGAGAACCGCTCTCAGCAATTGCTGAAGCGCTGGTGAAAGCAGGGCGGAACTGTACTCCCCGGTTTGTTTATTCCGAGGTTAAGACTGTGTTAGCATCTCGGCCACATCTGGCTGCTGCCACCAAGGTTTGACCCATCATGATCAAGCAGCGCACGCTTAAGAACGTCATTCGCGCCACCGGCGTCGGCCTCCACACGGGCGACAAGGTGTACATGACGCTCCGCCCCGCCGCCCCGAACACGGGCATCGTGTTCCGCCGCACTGACCTCAACCCGCCGGTTGAGCTGAAGTCGCGTCCGGAAAACGTGGGCGATACCCGTCTTTCCACGACGCTTATTCATGGCGATGTCCGCGTGTCCACGGTCGAGCACTTGCTCTCGGCGATGGCGGGCCTCGGTATTGATAACGCGTATGTCGATCTGTCGGCGCCTGAAGTGCCGATCATGGATGGCAGCGCCGGTCCGTTCGTGTTCCTGATCCAGTCCGCTGGCATCGAGGAGCAGGACGCCCCGAAGCGTTTTATCCGCATCAAGAAGCCGGTCGTGGTCCGCGACGGCGACAAGTGGGCGAAGCTCGAGCCGTTCGACGGCTTCAAGGTGGGCTTCTCGGTCGAGTTTGACCACCCGCTCTTTAATAAGCGTAATTCGCAGGCCGAGATGGATTTCTCGACCACGTCGTTCGTCAAGGAAGTCAGCCGCGCCCGCACCTTCGGTTTCATGCGTGATATCGAGGCCCTGCGCGAGCGTAACCTGACCCTGGGCGGTTCGATGGACAATGCGGTGGTGCTGGACGACTACCGCGTGCTGAACGAAGATGGCCTTCGTTATGACAACGAGTTCGTGAAGCACAAGATCCTGGACGCGATCGGCGACATCTACATGCTCGGCCACAGCCTGATCGGCGCGTACTCGGCGCATAAGTCGGGTCACGAACTGAACAACAAGCTGCTCCGCAGCCTGATGGCCGACGTCACGGCCTGGGAAGAAGTGAGCTTCAAGGACCCGGCCAAGGCCCCGATCAGCTACGCCCACCCGGCGCAGGCGGTCTAAGCCTTCAAGGCCTGGTCGAAAAAACCCGCTTCGGCGGGTTTTTTTGTGTCCGGCGTTTGCGATGCCGAAGGCGAGCCCACTCGGCCAGCCTAAGTACCCCTACGTAATGTCTTAACCGGCAATGCCCGGAAACGGCGCGAATCCCGTCACAATCGTGAACTTTACGTGCACTTTAGGTGTTCCCGCGGATCATGCGTGCTATAAAGTCCGCCCACCGGTTGATCCGGTGGTGCTTACGGAACCGCATGGGCGGATTCTTAAGTGTCGGAATTCTCAGGCTTATCGGCCACAGAGGCCAAACCAAGGAAGAGGTCCCGCAACGTGGGATCGGACAGTGACGCAGCGGCAGTCCGTAGATGGCGGGCCGCCCCGGCGGAAAGCGGTTTAAGCGGGTCGGGGCCAGGTTGCTCGACCGGCAGGGGGGCCACTTTCACAGCAACCGAGTAGGCCTGCGCGCCGATGGCGCGGGCGGCTTCAAGGATCTGCGCCTGGTAAAGGCGTACCCGCGAAGCCCAGGCAGACGAAGGCGCAAGGAAGACGAGCCGGCCGTCGCGCAGGTCCGCGAAGCGGACATGGTCACGCAACGGTGCAGGAAGCGTCGCGCGAAGCTGGCGGTCCAGCGTGTCGAGCTCGCGAGCCCGGTGGGCAAGCTTGGCGACAGGCCCGACATCCGCGATGGACTTGAGTCCACGCGTTCTAGGTCGGGTTGGCTGGTACGGCGGTGGCATAGACCGACTGAACTTATTCGATGAAGAACGTATGCAGATCATACTCGTACCGCGCGGCCATAAAGGCCCGAAAACGCTAAACCTCGCTTGCCGGCGCATGCGCTGCAAGCTCGCGGTCATGGCGGTAGCTGGCGCTATCGGCATCGGCGGCCTGGGCGCCGCCCTGGCGCTCGCCATCGCAGGCCCACGCCACCCTGTGGCGACGACAGCGGCTGACGCTGATGTCCGCATCGCCAAGGTCAAGGCCGATTCCCAGCGCGATATCGATGCCCTCGCCGTGAAGCTCGGCCAGCTCCAGGCCCAGTCCATCCGCCTCAATGCACTCGGCGAACGGCTTACCCAGGTCGGCAAGCTCGACGATGGCGAGTTCAATTTCGGCGAAGATCCTGGCCAGGGTGGCCCCGAACTCACCACCGGCAAGGACGAAGGCGCCATGGCGCCGGCTGCGCTGAACCAGGGCATCGACGACCTCGCCGGTCAGTTCGATGTGCAGCAGGCCCAGTTGCAGGCCCTGAACGACCTGCTGCTCGATCGCCGGATCGAATCGAACCTGCGCCCAACCGGCATGCCGGTGAATGGCTATATCTCCTCTTTCTTCGGCGGTCGGCCCGATCCGTTCAGCGGCCACAGCGCCCGCCACACGGGTATCGATATCGCGGCGCCCACCGGTACCCCGGTCACTGCGGTGGCCGAGGGCATGGTGACCTTCGCTGGCCAGCGCAGTGGTTACGGCGATGTCATCGAGATCGACCACGGCAACGGCTACATGACCCGTTACGCCCACAACAGCCGCCTGGTCGCCACCGTGGGCCAGCGCGTGCATGTGGGCGACGTGATCGCCCGGGCCGGCTCCACCGGCCGCTCCACCGGCTCACACGTGCATTTCGAGGTCTGGTTCCACGACCGCGTCGTGAATCCGCTGGCGTTCGTTCGCAGCCACCGGTGAGACAGCCTTGAACGGCGCCGAGGCGCCGCCATTAAAGGCAAGTTGAAGGGCGCCCGTAGTATGATCGACCCTTCGTGCCGCTAAGGTTCTGGCCTTATTGGCAATCCCCTTTGTTTCAGATCCGGATGATCGATGTTCAATCGTGCCCTGACGAGCATTTTCGGCAGCCGTAACGACCGCGTGCTGCGCGACCTTTCCAAGACGGTCAAGCGCATCAACGCCCTCGAGCCGGAGTTCGAAAAGCTTTCCGACGACGACCTGCGTGGCAAGACCGACGAGTTCCGCCAGCGCCTCGCCGCCGGTGAAACCCTGGACAAGCTGCTGCCCGAGGCTTTCGCGGTCACCCGCGAGGGTGCCAAGCGCGTGCTTGGCATGCGCCACTACGACGTGCAGATGATCGGCGGCATGGTCCTGCACATGGGCCGTATCGCTGAAATGCGTACGGGCGAGGGCAAGACCCTGGTCGGTACGCTGCCGGTGTACCTCAATGCGCTGCAGGGCAAGGGCACCCACGTCGTCACCGTGAACGACTACCTGGCCCGCCGCGACTCCGCGCAGATGGGCAAGCTGTACAACTTCCTCGGCCTGTCGGTCGGCGTGGTGTACCCGGGCATGGATCACGCCGACAAGCGTGGCGCCTACGCCGCGGATATCACCTACGGCACCAACAACGAGTTCGGTTTCGACTACCTGCGCGACAACATGGCGCTCAGCCGCGACCAGCGCTACCAGCGCGGCCTGCACTACGCCATCGTCGACGAAGTGGATTCGATCCTTATCGATGAAGCGCGCACACCGCTGATCATCTCCGGCCCCGCCGAGGATTCCCCGCAGCTGTACATCGCGGTGAACAAGATCGTGCCGCATCTCACGCGCCAGGAAACCGAAGAGGGTGCCGGCGATTACTACGTGGATGAAAAGCAGAAGCAGGTGCACATGTCCGAAGAGGGCATGGAACACGCCGAGCAGTTGCTGCGACAGGCGGGGGTCATCGAGCCGGATAGCGGTCTCTACGATTCGAAGAACCTGGCCGTCGTTCACCACATGAATGCCGCGCTGCGCGGTAACGCCATCTACCAGCGCGATGTGGATTACATCGTGCGCGACGGCGAAGTCATCATCGTGGATGAATTCACCGGCCGTACGCTGGCTGGCCGCCGTTGGTCCGATGGCCTGCACCAGGCGGTCGAGGCGAAGGAAGGCGTGCCTATCCAGCGCGAGAACCAGACCCTGGCGACGGTGACGTTCCAGAACCTGTTCCGCATGTACAAGAAGCTGTCCGGCATGACCGGTACGGCAGATACCGAAGCCTACGAATTCCAG
The DNA here is from genome assembly GCF_036500425.1 of Luteibacter sp. GTDB lineage: Bacteria > Pseudomonadota > Gammaproteobacteria > Xanthomonadales > Rhodanobacteraceae > Luteibacter. Next base: position 13,654 of record NZ_DASYCB010000008.1, on the reverse strand, counting down.
TCGGTGTACGGTCTTGAAGTGGTGGTCATCCCCACCCACAAGCCGATGGTCCGCAAGGACAACCCCGACATGGTGTTCCTTGGCCCGGATGCGAAGTTCAAGGCCGTGATCGCGGACATCAAGGAATGCTTCGAGAAGGGCCAGCCGGTCCTGGTCGGTACGGCATCCATCGATGTCTCCGAACTGGTCGCGGGCCTGCTCAAGAAGGAGCGCATCCCGCACGAAGTGCTCAACGCGAAGCAGCATGAGCGCGAGGCGCACATCGTGGCCCAGGCCGGTGCGCCGGGTTCGGTCACGATCGCTACCAACATGGCCGGTCGCGGTACCGATATCGTGCTTGGCGGCAGCCTTGAAGCCGCGCTGGGTGCGTTGCCGGTCGAAGCGAGCGAAGCCGAGCGCGAAAAGCTGCGTGCCGAGTGGAAGAAGCGCCATGAGCAGGTGCTCGCATCGGGCGGCCTGCACATCATCGGTACCGAGCGCCACGAATCACGCCGCATCGATAACCAGCTGCGTGGCCGTTCCGGCCGCCAGGGCGATCCGGGTTCGTCGCGCTTCTACCTGTCGCTGCAGGACAGCCTCATGCGCATCTTCGGCGGCGAGCGTATCGGCCGCTGGATGCAAATGTTCGGCATGAAGGAAGACGAGGCGCTGGAAGATCGCCTGATCACGCGCCAGATCGAAAAGGTGCAGCGCAAGGTCGAACAGCACAACTTCGATATCCGCAAGAACCTCCTCGATTTCGATGACGTCGCCAACGATCAGCGCAAGGTGATCTACGCGCAGCGCGATGAACTGCTCGAGGCGGAAGATATTTCCGACATGGTCGGCGATATCCGCACCGATGTCGTGGAAGGCCTTGTGCGTCGCTTCGTCCCGGCCGACAGCATCGATGACCAGTGGGATATCGCTGGCCTCGATCGCGAACTGGCGAGCGAGCTGAACTTGCGTCTCGACGTCGCCCACTGGCTGGCTGGCCAGAAGGAAGCGGATGCGGAAGCGATCTACGAGCATGTCCGCGAAGCGGTGGACCACCTGTTCGTCGAGAAGGAAGCCCAGGTCGGTGCCGAGACCATGCGTTCGCTGGAGAAGCACGTGATGCTCTCCGTGGTCGATAACGCCTGGAAGGAGCACCTCGCGAGCATGGATTACCTGCGCCAGGGCATCTACCTGCGTGGTTACGCGCAGAAGCAGCCGAAGCAGGAATTCAAGCGCGAGTCGTTCGAGCTGTTCGCCGAGATGCTTGATCGGATCAAGGCGGAAGTGGTGCAGATGCTCGCCCGCATCCGTATCCGTAGCGAAGATGAAGTGGCCGCGATGGAAGCGGAACAGCAGCGCGCCGCAGAGGGTCAGCGCCTGCAGTTCCAGCACGCTGACGCCCAGGCACTGAGCGCAGGCAATGCGGTGGCGGAACAAGCCGTCCCCACCACGGTGGCCGAAGGCCCGAAAGTCGGCCGCAACGACCCATGCCCCTGCGGCTCAGGCAAGAAGTACAAGCACTGCCACGGTCAGCTCAGCTGAAAAAAAAACCCGCCCAAAGGCGGGTTTTTTTTGCCCGACTCCCTGTAGGAGCGCGCTTGCGCGCGATGGGTGCTCGCGTCACTGATGGGTCGTCGCCGTCGTGGAAGTCCGTCTGTGTGTAAAGAAAAGTGCGTCATTACTCTCATTTGTAAAGAAAAGATAGGTTTTGTAAAGAAAAGTTCGTTTCCGTGTTCGGCGGCGAGAGAGGTAGCTTGACCTGCGTCAACATGTAAAGAAAAATCATGAAAAAGCTGATTTTGTAAACAAATCACAGCCAAGGACGAAAAATGTCGGTCGGGTACGCGTTTCTTAAAGAAAAGATGGGGCTGGCTTCGTTCGACCCCGCCTGCCCGGCACTCATCAAGCCCACGACGCGCCTTGAGCGAAACGCTGAATATCTGGCTGTGCCGCCGCGGATGGCGCCGAAGTCGGACAACCCGATAGAGCACCTGCTGTTTGCGCTGAAACATGAGGCCATCGACCTGGCCCTGCTCATGGAGGCCATGCGAAAGATTTCAGGCAATGATGTCCTTTCCGAAGTTCAGCGCACCCCCAGTGGTCAATACGCCCGGACCCTGGGCTTCCTTTGGGAGGAGGCGCACGGCAAGCGTCTGGAAGGGGCATCGGCCGCCACGGGTGCGGTGGTGGATATCTTCGACACCGCGCGATACGTAACCTTACCTGACGCCCCTCCGATGCCGTTTTGGCGCGTGAGGTGGAATGGCCTGGGCACGACAGGGTGGTGCGCCACGGTCGCGCGCACACCGCTGATCCGCGAGGCCATGGCGTCCGACATTCCCGGGCAGGTTCGTGCCTATGCGGAGAGCCTGACCGGGGCGGTCAGGGAGCGAGCGCTGAGCTTCGCCTATCTGAGCGAGACGCGATCCAGTTTCGCCATTGAGAACGAGGTGCCGAGTGAGCAACGACAGGCCGCCTTCGTTGCGTTGCTGCATGCTGCGCATAGGGAAAATCCGCTGACGGAGGCATACCTGACCGATCTTCAGCAAGCCACGATTTCCAATGTGCTTGATCGTGCGGTCGGTTTCAGGGCCGAGCAGAATCACCTGGCGAACTCGCTTCCTGGTGCGGCTGGCGTCACCTACATCCCCCCACCACCTCATGCGGTGGACGGCTTGATGAGCGAAATGATGTCCTTCGCCAACGTGATGCCCAAGGTGATTGATCCGATCGTCGCAGGCGCCATCAGCTCCTTTGGCTTCGTCTTTATCCATCCCTTTATGGATGGCAATGGAAGGCTCAGCCGCTTTCTGATTCACCACGCCTTATGTCAGTCAGGTGCGCTCAACAGCGGGCTGATCCTGCCCATCTCTGTCGCCATGAAGAAGCATGAAAACGAGTATCTGGAAGCACTCAAGGCTTTTTCCGTCCCTGCCCGCGAGCGCTGGAATGTGACCTGGCTTGATGGAGACAACTTCGATTTTGAGTACCGGGGAAGCGATAGATATGAAATGTACCGCTACTGGGACGCGACTCACGCGGTGGAATTTACGTATCGGATGGCACAGCAGGCGCTAGCCGTCGAGTTGCGTACCAACGTCGAATATCTTGAGCGGTACGATTACGTCAGCCGAAAGATCAACGAGGTTGTCGACGTTCGCGGTAGCGACCTCGCCGTTCTGGTGCGCGGCGCCCTTGAGAACAAGGGCGCCGTGTCGAAGCGGCGGCGGGAGCAGTACGGCGTGCGCGTCGAGCCTAAGGTGTTCGACATGATCGAGGATCTGGCGACCCACGCACTGAAACGCGACCCCGACGAACTGTCGCATGAAGCCGACGACGACGTGCCGGAAGGCTGATTCGGTTAGTCCCCGCCACCCTTCGGCTTCTGCCGGTACGACTCGGCCTGCACGGTGATGTACTGCGGCTCTTCCACGTCGATACGCATGGCGGTGAGCTGCCCGCCCCACACGCAACCTGTATCGATGGCATAGATGCCAAGCCCGGCAAAACGCCCCAGCGCCGACCAATGGCCGCAGACGATCTTTGTCTCGCGCTTGCGCATGCCCGGCACTTCAAACCACGGGTACATCCCGGGCTTCTGCGTGCCCGGCCGATCCTTCCCTTCGAAATCAATCCGGCCGTTCACATCGCAATAGCGCATACGCGTCAGCGTATTGATCGTGGCGCGGTGGCGCTCGACGCCCTGCAAGCGGTTGTTCCAGGCCGCGGGCCGGTTGCCGAACAGGTTCTTCAGGATTCGCTGATGGCGTGGACCGCCAAGCTCACGCTCCACTTCCAGTGCCGCGCGCTGCGCCTGGCGCAGCGTCCAGATCGGGGCCATGCCAGCGTGGATCATGGTCCAGCCGAGCGCCTCGTCGTGGTGCAGCAGCTTCTGCATGCGCAGCCACTCGAGCAGCACCGGGGCATCGTCGGCGAACAGCACCTCGCGCAGTTCGGGATTCACCCGCTGCTGCGCATCCTCGCGGCGCTGGCCGATCGCCAGCAGCGAAAGATCATGGTTGCCGAGCGTGATGATGCTGCGCTCGCGCAGCGAATGGATGAGGCGCAGCGTCGCGAGCGATTCACCGCCGCGATTCACCAGGTCGCCACAGAACCACAACTGGTCGGCGGCCGGGTCGAAGCGAATTTTTTCGAGCAGGCGCTGGAGTTCGGGGTAGCAACCCTGGACGTCGCCGATCGCGTAGACGGCCATCAGGTTGCTCGCTTTGTATCGCCGCACCGGGCGTTTGCGCTTTCCATGCGTAAATCCTAGTGCAGCGTGCGAGGAATGGAGAGGACGAAGGCTGGAATGGGCGTGTCGAAGTGCGTGCCATCGTCGGCCACCATGCGATAGCTGCCGGCCATGGTGCCTACCGCGGTCTCCAGCACGGCACCGGAGGTGTATTCGTAGGTGTCGCCCGGTCGCATCCAGGGCTGTTCGCCCACCACGCCATCGCCACGTACTTCTTCCACCTTGCCGTTCGCATCGGTGATGACCCAATGGCGCCCAAGCAACTGCGCGCCGGTCTCGCCGGCATTGCGCAGCGTGATCGTATAGGCGAACACGTAGCGGTTATCACCGGGCTGCGACTGGTCGGGAACGAAGCGGGTTTCGACCTCCACGTCGATCGTGTAGGGGATTTTCGAGTTCATGCAGGGATTGTGTGGGACGCGGAGGGGGTGGGCAAGTATGCCCGCATCTTGTTCAGGTCGCGTTCGCGAGCTTCACGAAGTCCCCCGGCGCGAGCGTCTCCGCGCGGGCTTTCGGGTCGATGCCGAGTTCACGGATGGTGGCTTCACTGACCAAACCCTTCAAGGTATTGGTCAGAGTCTTACGGCGCATGGCGAACGCCGCCTTCACGACGGCGTGGATTTTCGCCGGATCGCCCTTGGGCAGCTGCTCGGGCGGCAGCGGCACCAGGCGCACCACGGCCGAATCCACCTTCGGCGGCGGCCGGAACGCGCCTGGTGGCACCGTGAACAGCGGCGTGACCTTGCAGGCAAGCTGGAGCATGACGCTGAGCCGGCCGTACACCTTGCTGCCGGGGTCGGCGGCCATGCGGTCCACGACTTCCTTCTGCAGCATGAAATGCATGTCCTGGATCGCCGCCGCGTGTTCCACGCAGTGAAACAGGATCGGGCTGGAGATGTAGTAGGGCAGGTTGCCGGCGATGCGCAGGCGTTCGGCGCCGAGCTCCCGTGCCAGGGCGCTGAAATCCACCTTCAGTACATCGGAGTGCACGATACGGAGGTCGCCGATCGGCGCGGCGCGTGCCTGCAGGCCGGGAATGAGGTCGGTGTCGAGCTCGATGGCGGTCAGCTTTTTCGCCACGGCAAGCAGGGGCAGCGTCATGGCGCCTTCGCCGGGACCAATCTCGACGACGGTATCGCCATCCTTCGGTGAGATCGAGGAGACGATGCGCTCGATATAGCGCTTATCGTGGAGGAAATGCTGGCCGAAGCTCTTCTTGGGGCGTGCGTTCATACGGCGGCCCGCGAGCGGGCTAGTTCCATGGCGAGGCGGGTGGCGGCGAACAGGCTGGCGGGATCGGCACGGCCAGTGCCGGCCAGGTCGAGCGCCGTGCCGTGGTCGACGGACGTGCGGATGAAGGGAAGGCCCAGGGTGATGTTGACGGTGCGGTCGAATGCTTCGCTCTTGAGCACCGGCAAGGCCTGGTCGTGGTACATGGCCAGTACCGCGTCGTAGCGTGGGCGCATGGCCGGAACGAAGGCGGTGTCGGCGGGCAGGGGACCGATCAGGTCCATGCCACCGGCGCGCAGGCGCTCAAGCAGCGGGATGATCGTATCCAGCTCTTCGTGGCCCATGTGCCCGTCTTCGCCCGCATGCGGATTGAGGCCGAGCACCGCGATGCGCGGGTTGGCGAAGCCGAAGGACTGGCGCAGGGCGCCGTGCACGATGCCCAACGTCCGCTCCAGGAGCGCCGGGGTGATCGCGGCCGGGACCGCGGACAGCGGCAGGTGCGTGGTGGCCAGGGTGACCCGCAGCTCGGGGCTCGCGAGCATCATGACGACCTCTGCCCCGGCGCGCTCCGCGAAAAACTCGGTGTGGCCGCTGAAGGGGATGCCGGCTTCGTTGATGCTGGCCTTCTGCACGGGGCCGGTCACTACGGCGTCGAAGCTGCCATCCAGGCAGCCATCGGCCGCTGTCGCGAGCATCGAGAGGACGTGACGGGCATTGGCCGGATCCGGCGCGCCGAAGTGCACGGGGGCGCCGAGAGCGACGTGGCGTACGCGCAGGTGACCGGCGGGGCGGTGCGTGATGCGCTGGCCGTCGTCATCAACGAGGTGCAGCACCAGGCCGCATGCGGCGGCGGCCTGGCTCAGCAGGTCGCGATCGGTGATGGCGATGAGATCGGCGGCCAGGTCACTGGCCGCCAGGCGCGCAAGCAGTTCGGGACCCACCCCGGCAGGCTCACCGGCGGTGACGGCGAGCCTCGGCAGGGGGGACGCGGTCATGCCTTTAGTTCGAGGCCGAAGCCTGCGGCTGGGCAGCGGCCTGCTTGTCGTCCGGGTCTTTCAGTTCCGGCACGCGGATATCGACGAACGAGGTCGAGCGCATTTCACGCAGGTAGTTCTCGTAAGCATCGTCGGCCTTGCGGTTGCCGATGGCCTGGCGCGCCTGGTTGCGCTGCGACTCTTCGGTGACGTCGCTCTGGCGGGTACCCAGCAGCTGCAGCACGATCCAGCCGGCATCGGTCTGGAACGGCTTGGAGACCTCGTTTTCCTTCAGGCCATCCAACTGGGTCGCCACGGCCTGGCCCCACGCGTCTTTCTGGAACCAACCCATGTCGCCGCCGGCGTTAGCCGTCGTGTTGTCCTTCGAATCATCCTTCGCCAGCTTGGAGAAGTCTTCTTTCTTCGTGGTCACGCGGGTGTAGATATCTTCCGCCTTCTTCTCCGCCTGTTCCGGCGTGACGATCTCGGACGGTTTGATCAGGATCTGGCGCGCGTGATACTCGGTGACGACCTGGCGACCCGGCTGGCGGGTTTCCACCAGCTTGAGGATATGGAAGCCCGTCGGGCCACGCAGGGCCGCGGTGGATTCACCCGCCTTGAGCGAGGAAACGGCATCGGCGAAGGCCGGCGGCACTTCGTCGAGACGGCGCCAGCCAAGGTCGCCGCCATCGAGCGCATCGGGTGCATCCGAGTACTGGATGGCCACGGCGTTGAAATCCTTGCCCGCCTTGATATCGGCGATGGCCTTTTCCGCCTTGGCCTGGGCCTGGGCGATATCGTTAGCGCTAGCTTCTGCCGGGGTGCTGACCTGGATGTGGGCCAGATGCACTTCGCCGGCCTTGTAAGTCGGGCTGGCCAGCAGGTTGTTCACCTCGGCGTCGGTCACCGTGACCTGGTCGCGGACGACGCTTTCATGCAGCTTCTGGGTGATGAGCTGATCGGAAATCTGCATGCGGAAGGCCTGCCAGCTCATGCCATCGTGCTGGACGGCGCCCTGCAACTGCTCGGCCGACATCTTGTTCTGCTGCGCCACGTTGCCGATGGCCTGGTCGATATCCTGGTCGGAGACGTGGATATTCTGGTCGTTGGCCTTCTGGATCTGCAGCTTCATGAGGATCAGGCGATCCAGCACCTGGCGGGCCAGGACATCCTGCGGGGGCAGCTGGCCCGGGTTCGCCGCGTACTGCTTGACGATGGCATTCATCGCCGTGTTCAGCTCGCTCTGGAGGATGATGTCGTCCTCCACCACCGCCACGATGCGGTCGAGCGAGCCATTGCCCATGCCCGCGCTGGGACCGGCAGGCTGGGCCTGCGGCAGCATCTGGGCGTTGGCGGTGGGCACGGCCGCCAGGATGGCGGCGGCGAGCACGGAGTAAACGAGGATCTGCTTCATCGAATAGGGAGCCCGGGGCGCCTGCCCCATTTATTGATAGCCAAGGATAGCACGCCGCAGATACTCGCCCGACTGGGGGTTCAGTGAGCCTAGCCCCTTGAATTCCAGCTCAAACATGACCGCGTTATCCGTCCGCCGGGTGTAATCCTGGACGTAGTGGCGGCCAAGGATACGGAAGGCGATACAGCAGCTGTCGTATTCGACGCCTGCGGTGGCTTCCAGGGTCCGGTGGGAGAAGGCGAACATGGTGAACGTGCCGTTGGCCGTGGCGACCGGCAGGATGTCGCGGCGGGCGAAGACCCAGCGCGCCAGGGCCCGCCAGCGCTCCGACACGGGGTAGACCACGGAGGTATCGAATTGTTCCATCACGTTCCGGCGGTACCGGTACGAGAAGTTGAGCACGCCATCGCCCTTGATCCGGCGCTGGAACTGGACCGTGGCCAGATCGGTGTCGTGGCCCTGGAAGTAGACCTGGCCCTGGTCATTCCGGTACGGGCTCTGCTTGTCGTTCGGGTTCCACTGGTACGAGCTGTTCACCCGCCACTTGTCGTTGAGCTGCACGGCAAACTGGGCGACGTAGTTCGAGCCGCTGTAGTCCGTCGGGAACACATTCGGCATCTGCACCTTCTGGTCGCTCAGGTAGCGGATCTGGCCGACACTGGCCGAGACCCGCTCCACGCCGTTGTCATCGAGCAGGCGGGTGGTGAGCGCCGCGGTGACATTGTTGGCGTCCATCTGGCGATCGGCACCGGCAAAGCGGTTCGTCGTAAACAGCTGCCAGAAGTCGAACGACATTTCGTTGGTGTCGAATGTCGGTAACTTATCCTGGTTGCGGTAGGGCACGTACAGGTAATACACCCGCGGCTCAAGCGTCTGCGTATAGCTATTCCCAAATAGATGCGCCTCGCGATCGAAAATCAGGCCTGCATCCAGGCTGGCGATCGGGAGCGTGCGCGTCGGGGTGCGATCCGGGAAGGCGTTCTTGTAGTCGGCGTTCTTCAGCTGGTAGCCGGTAAAGCGATACTCGAGACGAGGGCGGATGAACCAGAACGGGCCACCGAAATCGCCGGCCACATACGGGGCGAGATCCAGGCGGTTGCCATCGAGCTGGTTGCCATTCGGTGCGGGATTTGCCTTGCGGAAAGCCACGGCCTCCGAATCAATACCGGCATCGAGCCACGAATTGAGCGGTACCTCGGCGTTGAACGTGCCGCGCGGCCAGCGCTTGTAAGGCTCAACGTAGTTCGGCAAGCCCGGGTCGACGTTCTGGTAGGCATCGACACCCAGCGAGGATGACCAGTACTTGCCACCCTTCGACACATAGACGCTGGAGGTCAGGATGCCGACGGCGGAGGAATACAGGTCGTTTCCGAAGTCGCGGAAGTATTCGTTATCGGACGCCCGGTTGATGTTCGCGCCGAGGTTGAAGCCATCGCCCAGTGCCGTCGAATTCGTGATCTGCACCAGGTAACGCTGCTTGGCATCACCCCGGTCGCCGTACGTCGAGAAATCCGTATCGGTGCCCTTGTCGTTACCCATGTACTCAAAATAGACCCGGCCGTTTGACTTCGGCAGCAGGTAACGGAACTCGGCGCCGAGCATGGCGCCGCGATCCGTGTAATAGCGCGGACTCAGCGTCGCATCGTAATTAGGTGCGAGATTCAGGTAGTACGGCAGGGACAGATACGTACCGGAATGGCTGGACGAGCCGAAGGTCGGGTAGAGGAAACCGCTCTTGCGGCGGTCATCCAGCGGGAACGAGAAGTAGGGCAGGTACATGAACGGCACGCCCTTGAAGCGCATGGTGCCGTTCCGGGCGACGCCCACGCCGGTGTCCTTGTTGAGGTTGATCGTCTTGGCGCGGAATTCCCACTGGTGCTTGCCCACGTCGCAGGTCGAGTACGAGGCCAGACGCATGCGGCCATGCATGGGGTCGGTCATCGTCGCGTGGTCGGCCACGCCGTTGCCGCGCGATTGCAGCAACTGGTAGGTGACCTTGTCCGCATCACCCTGGTTCGGCGTGGTGGTACCGGTCATCCGGTCGGCGCGCAGGAGCATGCCGGCTTCCTGGTAGCGCACATTGCCCTTGGCGTCGTACGCGGTGGAATCCGCGTTGTAGGTCACATCCTCGGCCTGGAGCACCTGGTCGGCACGCTGCAGGCGCACACCGCCGGTCATGTGATAGATGTTCGGCTCGGGGCTTTCAACCTTCACGCCTTCGGTGGCGTTGATGTTCGACACGGTATCGGTGACGGCCGTCGCGCGAAGCGTGGTGTCTTTCGTGATCGTCGGATCGTAGAAGTCCAGCATGGCGTTGGGGCTGCACAGCAGGTAGCTGACCGGTCGTGGCGCGCAGAAGAACGAGCCCAGCTTGCAGGTCTCGACCTCGCTGGCTTCGCGGTTGCTGCTGGTGCTGACCGTCGCCGAAGGCGTCGTGCCGGCGACGGGTGTGGACTGGGCCTGGGCTTGCCAGGCGGTGCCGGAGACGATGAGGGCGACGGCAGTCGCCAGCAGGCGGCGTTTAGGCAGGATGCTGATGCGGGACGTCACGGGCGGGGTCTGGTCCGTTCGAAAGGCGGCCAACTTAGCAGAATCGCCGCCTGCATCGCACGATGGCACTCCACGCATAAGCTCGAACCCCTGGCGAGGGCGCGGCGGATCGCCGGGCCGATGCCCTTGAGCTTACACCGCCAGCTCAGCCGCGCGGGCGGCGCTCGTGTTGCCAGAGCACCTCGCCGTGCCCGCTTTGGCGCGCCAGCACGCGTGCCAGCACGAAGAGCAAATCTGAAAGACGGTTCAGGTAACGCTGCGCCTCCGGGCGCACCTCTTCGACGCGGCCCAGGGCGACGACCTCGCGTTCCGCGCGGCGGCACACGGTGCGAGCAAGGTGGCAGGTGGATGCGGCCATGCCGCCACCGGGCAGGATGAAGTCCTTCAGGGCAGGCAGATCCGCGTTGAAAGCATCGAGGACGTTTTCCAGGCGGTCGATGTCCTTGCCCTGAACCATGGCCATGCCGGGGATGCACAGCTCGCCGCCCAGGTCGAACAGCTCGTGTTGTACCTGGACCAGCACTTCGCGGATGGCGTCATCCACGCCGTCGCACGCGATAACCATGCCCAGCGTGCTGTTCAGCTCATCGACGGTGCCGTACGCGGCCACCCGCAAGGAATCCTTGCCGGTACGGCTGCCATCGCCCAGGCCGGTGCTGCCATCGTCGCCGGTACGCGTATAGATCTTGGAGAGTCGGTTACCCATCCGCCGATTCTAGCGTGCGGCGGGCCGCCGCACCCACGGCGCCTGCACGCGGCGGCGTTATCATGCGGTGCATGAGCCCTGCATCTCCCATTCTTATCGTCGGCGGCGGCCTGGTCGGCGCCAGCCTGGCTATCGCGCTGGATACCGCCGGCATCCCCGCCCTGCTGGTGGAAGCCGCTGCGCCCCGCATCGGCGACCAGCCCAGCTACGACGAACGCAACCTGGCCCTGGCCCGTGCCACCGTGAACGGGTTGGCCTCGATCGGCGTCTGGGATCTGGCCCAGGCGCGGGCCACGCCGATCACGCATATTCATACGAGCCGTGCCGGCGATTTCGGCAGCGTGCGCATGGATGCTGCCACCGAGGGCGTCGACGCGCTGGGCTGGACCTTGCCGGCGCGCGAGTTGGGCGAAGCTTTGCTGCGCCGTCTGGATGCCTGCCGCCTGCTCACCCGCATGGCTCCCGCACGTGTCGAACGGATCGAGCCCGTCGACGGTGGCTGGCTGGCCACGATCACCGGGCCCGAGGGAACGACCCAGGTCAGCACGCCGCTGCTGGTGGGGGCGGATGGCACGACCTCCGGGATCCGTACCCAGCTCGGTATCGGAACCCAGGAATACGATTACCAACAGGCCTTGTTCGTCAGCACGATGACCCCGGAGCAGGACCCGCGCGGGCGTGCCTTCGAGCGCTTCACCGATGGCGGCCCGGTCGCGGTGTTGCCGCTGGCGGAGCGCCGGATCGGCGTCGTGCTCACGGTGGCCGCTGAGCAGGCCGAGGTTGTGGCGGGCATGGATGACGCCGCTTTCGCCGCGCTCGCCCAGGCACGCTTCGGCTGGCGCCTGGGGCGCTTGAGCCGTCCAGGCAAGCGTGTGCCGTATCCGATCCGCCGTGTGGCGGCCACGTCGCTTGCCGGGTCGCGTGCCGTGCTGGTGGGCAATGCTGCACAGACGGTGCATCCGATTGGCGCCCAAGGCTTCAACCTCGGCCTGCGTGATGCCCTGACGCTTGCCGAACTGGTGGCCGCCGGCAGCGACCCAGGCGATGCGGCGCTGCTGGCCGAATACGTGCGCCGGCGTACCGCCGATCGCGAAGGCACCATGGCGATGAGTCACGGCCTGGTCCGGCTCGCCTGCCTCGAACAACCGTTCCTTGGCCCGCTGCGTTCCCTGGCCATGCTCGTGCTGGATCGCGTGCCGCCGCTACGGCAGGCCTTGACCCGCCGTGGGATGGGTTTCCGTGCGCATGCGCCGTTTGCCGTGCGGGAGAAGACGCCGTGAGTGACGCCTGGAACACGGAGCCCCCGCGCCGTCGCGGTGCGTTGCTCGATGTCGCCGTTGTCGGCGGAGGCATGGTCGGTGCTGCCGCCGCCTTGTCGCTGGCTCGTGCCGGTTTCAGTGTCGCCCTGGTCGATGCGCGTGAACCCGCGGCCTGGGCCGCTGCGCATGACGTGGACCTGCGCGTCGTCGGCCTCGCGCCTTCATCGATCCAGTTGCTCGACCAGCTGGGCGTATGGCGGGCGATTCGCGAAGGCCGCGCGTCGCCGTACGAACGCATGGTGGTGTGGGATGCCGAAAACGGCGCCACGCTGCATTTCGACGCGGCCGATGAGGGCCGCGACGTGCTCGGCTACATCGTCGAGAACAACCTGGTCCAGGCGGTGCTCTGGCACGCCCTGGAGGATGCGGGCGTTCGCCGCATGGTGCCGGCCGAAGTCACCGGCTACAGCATGCGCGAAGACCGCGCACAACTCGAACTCGCGGACGGCCAGGTGCTGTCGGCGAGATTGGTGGTTGCCGCGGATGGCGCGGAATCCCCTCTGCGCGCCATGGTTGGCATCGGTACCCATGGCCGTGATTACGCGCAGCGCGGCGTGGTCGCCCACGTCGGTACGGCACGACCGCATGAACGTACGGCGTGGCAGCGCTTTCTTCCGGGTGGCCCGCTAGCCTTCCTGCCGTTGGCGGATGGGCGCAGTTCGATCGTCTGGTCGTTGCCCGACGCCGAGGCACAGCGTGTGCTGGCGCTCGACGACGATGCGTTCCGCGAGGCGCTGGGCATCGCCAGCGACTTCCGTCTTGGCCCGATCGAAAGCGTGACCCGTCGTGTCGCGTTCCCCCTCCGCCTGAAGCTGGCCGATCGCTACGAAGTCGGGCGCCTCGTCCTGTTAGGTGATGCCGCGCATGCGGTGCATCCCCTCGCCGGCCAGGGCGTGAACCTGGGCCTGCGTGACGTGGCCGAGCTGCGCGATACCCTCGTCGACGCACGCGCCGCCGGGCGCGACATCGCCGCCGAGCATGTGCTGCGTCGCTACGCCCGCCGCCGCCGCAGCGCGGATGAACTGGACGCACGCTCGTTCGATGCGCTCGCACGCATCTACAACTGGACTGCCGCACCGCTGGTTACCGCCCGCGGCATCGGCATCCGCGTCCTCGACCACCTCGCCCCCCTCAAGCGCAAACTAACCCGCCACGCCGCCGGCCTCTAACCCCTGTAGGAGCGCGCTTGCGCGCGATGGATGCTGGCCGCAAGCCCCATCGCGCGCAAGCGCG
>NZ_DASYCB010000007.1:0-40104 GCF_036500425.1 Luteibacter sp. | reverse complement strand
CGCGCTTGCGCGCGATGGGTCTTGTCGCGAGCACCCATCGCGCGCAAGCGCGCTCCTACAAAAGATGCTAATCCGAAGCGAAATCGATGCCGGTCACGCCGTGCGCCTTCACCAGTGCGAGCACGCGTGCCACATCGTCGTATGCGGCTTCGTCCTGCGCATGCAGTTCCACATGCGGAACCTTCGCCGCGTCATCCCGGCCCTTGCTGGTCGCGATATCCAACTGCGTTGCAAGCATGGCATCGCTCACCAGCGTGCCGTTGAGGAACACCATGCCACCCGGATCGATCGTGACCCGCAACGGGTCAGGCCGCTCGTGGACCTCGGACGACCCAATGGGCATGTCGACACGGTTCTTATGCGCGATGACCGGCGCGGAAATCATAAAGATGATGAGCAACACCAGCAGCACGTCCACCAAGGGGGTGACGTTGATGCCGGCGATCGGGGACGACTCGACCTTCGTAGAGAAAGCCATACTTCCTCCTGACGTTTTCGATGTGGATGAGCCCTGACGCCAGGCCATAGGGGGATGCCTGGCGGCCCGACTATGCCGTGTCCAAGGGGACTTCCCGCAAGAGGCTGCGTGGGTGCATGATCGGCGGGTCAAGCATGGGGCCCGAAAAATCGGATCAGGACCAGCCCTGTCTTCTGTGTGCTTCACGTCGTCATTCATGAAGCGAACCTGACCCACCCACCTTGAACCAACCGGTTGATTCGTAGTCCCATGGGGGCTGGTTTCACCGGAGTGCCTTGTTTTGAGCAGTCAGTCGTCGGGTTCGAAGTGGTTGGCGGGCGTGTTGGTCGTCGCCATCGTTGGCTTGGGTGGTGTGTTTCTGTACCGCGAGAAACAGGCGCGGGATGCCACCCAGCCGCCTCTGCCAGTCGCCGCGGCGTCGTCTGCGTTGCCCTCAGCGGCCGTGCACGACGCGGCGCTGCCGCAACATCCGATCGGTCCGGCCGGCGCCTCCACCGCCTCGTTGCCTGCGCTGGATCAGAGCGATGACGTGATCATGGCCGGGTTGATGGCACTGACCAGCGATGGTGCGCTGAAGTCCCTGCTGCGCCCCGACGCCATCGTCTCGCGCATGGTTTCCACCATCGATGCCCTGCCGAAGCAGACGATTGGCATGAACATCCTGCCGCTGCGCACGCCAACCGGCCGCTTTCAGGTCCAGTCCGACGACGGCATGTTTGTCGAATCGAAGAAGAACCTCGAGCGCTACGATACCTATATGTACGTGGCCGACCACGTGAACCCCAAGGCCGCTGCCGCCTGGTACAAGCGCAATTATCCGCTGTTCCAGTCCGCCTATCGCGACCTCGGCACCAACGGCTACTTCAACGATCGCCTGATCGAGGTCATCGACCACCTGCTCGCCGCGCCGGAACCGAAGGGCACGCTGCAGTTGCTCCCGGAGAAGGTGGGGTATGTCTACGCCAACCCGACTTACGAGCAGCTCTCGGTAGGCCAGAAGTTTATGATTCGCGTGGGCACTGATAACGAAGCGAAGCTCAAGACGAAGCTGCGCGCACTGCGCGAAGCCATCGTGGCCGACGCGCCAGCCAGCTCGCAATAACCCTGTAGGAGCACGCTTGCGCGCGATGGGTGCTTGCCGCAAACCCCATCGCGCGCAAGCGCGCTCCTACAGAAGACATCATTTTTTTGATGGATCGCGTACCGGCACGTTGATGTTGCAAAGATCGATCTTTCCCGCCGGGCGGGTATAGAAATCGTCCTTGCGGTTACGCTTCGCATCGATCACGGCGGCGAAGGTCTTGCTGTCGGTACGCAGTACCTGGATCGGGGTGCGCTCTGCTTCCGGCACATCAGCCGCCAGGCGGACGCTCTTGATCGTCACGCGCTGCCCGGGCTTGTCGTAGAAGCCCATGGGCTCGCCACCGCGCGGGTAGGCGGAGAGGATCTCCATGCCCTTGATGACCTTGCCGGCGACGGCGAGATTACGATCCAGGTTGCGCGGGGCCTGGCCGATGATTGCGTAGAGGGAGCTGCCGTTACCAGTCTCGGCGCCGGTATCGCGGGCGACGCCCACGGTGCCGTAGCAATGCGCAATCCAGGCCTCGCCGGCCTTCGGGTCACGGGCCACCGGAAAGCCGTCCGAGAAACCCACTTCCGGCGCGTAGACATCGCCATCGGCCAGCTTGGTGAACGGGTAAGCCTTTCCACCCTTGCGGGTGAACTCCGGGGTCAGGGTTTCTTTCGCCGTGCCGATGCTCTTGGCCTTCGCCTTGTCGTCGCCGTCGGCGTCGCCCCACTGGGTGACGAAGTTGTCCTGCACGCGAATCACCTGCGTGCCATCGAAGTAATGTTCGCGGATGAGCGTGCGGATGTTCGCGGCGTGCGCCGGGGTCCAGTCCTGGGCCAGTTCGATAATGACGCGGCCCTGCGGCAGATCCATATAAACTAGGTTCTGCGGATCCGGCGTGCGCCATTCGGCTGGCGTCGACTTCGCCAGCAGCTCCTTGGCGGTGGGCGACTTCTTCGCCTCATCGGCAAGGGCGGGCAGCGCCACCGCGGCGGCAAGGGCGAGCGCAAGGCAGGTACGTGCGAGCATGGGATCCCCAGATGTGGTTTGGCCCCCGAAAAATAGCATGGCTGCCGGCGGTTGTAGGAGCGCGCTTGCGCGCTATGGGTCTGGCGGGGACCCTGGGCCCTGTCGCGAGCACCCATCGCGCGCAAGCGCGCTCCTACAACCGCCGCGGCGTCACCATCACCGTGACTTACGCGAGTCCGATGATCGCCTTCGGCTCGAGGTAAGCCTCCAGGCCGATCACACCGTTTTCGCGGCCCAAGCCGGACTGCTTGAAGCCGCCGAACGGCGCCTTCGGCTCGTGGGTCAAGGTGTTCACCATGACCCGCCCGGAATCGATACGGGCGGCGATACGTGCCCCACGTGCGAGGTCACCGGTGGCGATGTACGCCGAGAGGCCGTAGCTCGTGTCGTTGGCGATGGCGATCGCTTCCTCTTCATCTCCGTACGCGATGATCGCGAGCACGGGTCCGAAGATTTCGTCGCGGGCGATGGTCATGTCGTTGCGCACGTCGGTAAACAACGTGGGGCGTACCAGCCAGCCGCGCTCATAGCCTTCCGGCCGGCCTACGCCGCCGGCGAGCAGACGTGCGCCTTCGGCGACGCCCTTGATGATGTACGACTGCACGCGATCCCACTGCTTCTGGCTCACCATCGGGCCAATCGCCGTTTCAGGGTTGGTAGGGTTGCCCGATACGCAAGCGCTGACGGCAGCGGCGGCAAGTGCTTCAAACTCCGAAAGACGCGAACGCGGCACGAGGATGCGCGTACCGGCGATGCACGCCTGTCCGCTATTCATGAAGCCCGCCTGGATCGCCATCGGCACGGCCGTCGCGAAGTCTGCATCGTCAAGGATGATCGTCGGCGACTTGCCACCGAGCTCCAGTGTCACGCGCTTGATGTCACTCGCTGCGGCGCGGAGGATGCTCTTGCCGACCGCCGTAGAGCCGGTAAACGACACCTTGCGCACATCAGGGCTTTCGACGATGGCCGCGCCGACGACATCGCCGCGTCCGGTCACGATGTTGAACACACCGGCCGGCGGGGAGGCTTCGTGCAGCGCTTCCATGACCACGCGGGTCTGCAGCGCGCTCATTTCACTGGGCTTGATCACAGCAGTGCAGCCCGTGGCGAGCGCGGAAGCCAGCTTGCCGGTGATGAAGCTGGCATTGGCGTTCCATGGCGTGATCAGGCCGACGACGCCGACGGGCTGCATGACGACATGGGCGATGCCCATATCGCGCTCGAACGTGAAGTGTTCCATCGCATGGATCGCATCGAGGAACACCTGGGCCGCGTACTGCGCCATCCAGCGCGAGCGCGACACGGGCGCGCCGTATTCTTCGGTGATCGCGTCGAACAACTCATCTTCACGCGCGGCGATCGCGGCGTGCATCCGGCGCAGCAGGGCGGCGCGTTCGGGCAACGTGGTCCGTGACCAGCCGGGCAGGGCGCGTTTCGCGGCGGCGATCGCGCGCCGGGCATCTTCCGCGTCGGCCAGGCGGACCGTGCCGATCACGGCTTCGGTCGCCGGGTTGAACAGCTCGAAGCGTTCCTCGCCGTGCGGGGTGACGAAAGTGCCGTCGATATACATCTGGTTGAGGTCATACATGGGCAGGTCTCCAGTGCGGTTCAGTGACCACCCAAGGATGAGGACGGGGTATTGACCTGATAAGCTGGATAAATCCGAACGCGGTATGAAGTAGGGGCGGACAATGCGTAGTGGCCTGACCGAACTCGAAGCCGTGCTTGCCGTGGCAAGGCACGGCAGCTTCCGCGCCGCGGCGGCCGAGCTGGAGATGTCGACCTCCGCCCTGAGCCAGTCGGTGGCGGCCCTGGAAGCCCGGATCGGGACGCGCCTGTTCCACCGCACCACCCGCAGCGTCCGCCTTACCGACGCCGGGACGCGCTTCGTGGAAGAGATCGGCCCGGCGGTGTCTGGCATCCGCGATGCCATCGCCCGGGCCGGAGAGGCGAGTGACGAGCTCGTCGGCAGCCTGCGCCTCAACACCTCGGGCGGCGCGGCGCGAAGGCTCATGCAGCCGCTGCTCATCCCGTACATGCAGCGCTATCCGCGGGTGCAGGTGGAACTGGTGACCGAAGCCAAAATGATCGACATCGTCCGCGACGGCTACGACGCCGGTTTCCGCACCACGGACATCGTGCCGGGCGACATGGTCGCGGTGCCGCTCGGCCCGCCCATCCGTCATCTTGTCGTGGGCGCGCCCGCGTACTTTGCTCGCTACGGTCGCCCGGAAAGTCCCGGCGATCTTGCCAGGCACGTTTCGGTCCGCGCGCGCATGGCTTCGGGGCATATCTACCACTGGGAATTCGAGCGCCACGGCGAAGCATCGAGCGTCGACGTGCCCGGCATGGTGACCCTCGACGACCCAGGTCTGCTCCGTGAGGCCGCGCTGGCGGGAGTCGGCCTGGTCTACCTCAGCGAGTACGACGTGGAGGCGGACATCCACGCGGGCCGCCTCGAGAACGTGCTGGGCGAATGGACGCCACCCTTCGATCGCCTCGCCCTTTATTACCCCGGGCGCCGCCACGTACCGGCCCCGCTCAGGGCCCTGATCGACCTCATCAGGGAACTAGCCTAGGCGCCCGTGCCGTTGGTCATGGCAAACCTTTGCGAACCGGCAGGCATCCTAGCGCAGGAATTCACGAGGGGATCTTGCATGCGCCGCCGCTTCACGCTGTTCCTTGCCCTGGCACTCGCTTCCACCGCCGCCCATGCGGATGTGGTGGTCGATGGCCACATCGATCCGGCCGAGTGGCAAGGGGCGCAGCACATCACCGATTTCCGCCAGACGCAGCCACGCACGGGCAAGCCGGGTTCCCAGCCCACTGAGGCGTGGGTGCTCTCGACACCAAAGGGCCTGGCGGTGGCGATCCGGGTGACCCAGTCCGCCGACATCCCGCGTTCGCGCCAGGCCGCGCGCCGTGACGAGGATGCCATGGTCGATCGGATCAACGTCATGGTGGATTTCGATGGCGATGGCCGCACCGGTTTCGATTTCGAGGTGAAATCCACCGGCGGCATCGCCGACGAAGTGATCACCAACGAATCCGATTTCAGCTACGACTGGGATGGCATCTGGGACCACGCGGTCGCCGAGGACGCCAACGGTTACAGCGTGGAAGTGCTGATACCGTGGTATGTGGCGCAGATGCGCAAGCCGGAAGGCGATACCCGCACGATCGGCCTCTATATCGATCGCGTGATCGGCAGCACCGGTGAACGCATGGCATGGCCCGCGGTGAGTTTCGACCAGGGTCGTTTTCTTTCGGTGTTCAACAAGGTGCAGATGCCGGCGTACACGCAGACGCTGTTCGCTGTGACACCGTATGTGGTCGGCAAGGTCGAGCACGGCCACGGCGGCGCCTCGTTCCAGGAAGGCGCCGACATCCTGTGGAAGCCCAACGGCCAGACCCAGCTCACCGCGACGATCAATCCGGATTTTGGCCAGGTGGAGAGCGATGACCTCGTCGTGAACTTCTCGCCGGAGGAAACCTTCTTTACCGACAAGCGCCCGTTCTTCACCGAGAACCAGGGCATTTTCGATTTCAGCCTGCTCGATGACTATACGCAGCTGGTTTATACGCGCCGCGTCGGTGGTGAAGCGGATGATGGCCACGGTCCCGCCGATATTTCCGCAGCGGTGAAGGTCAACGGCAGCGTCGGCCAGACCAGCTACGGCATCCTCACCGCGCAGGAGAAAGGCGATGCAGGGCGCAGCTTCGGCGCGTTCCGCCTGCTGCGCAGCGTGGATACGCAGAGCTTCGGCATGCTCGCCACGCGGGTGAATCATCCGTACGAAGATCGCGATGCCAACGTCCTCGGTTTCGACCACCGCTGGCAGCCGAACGAAGCGTTCAATATCACCAGCAACATCGTCGGCAGCAAGATCGACCAGCCGCAGGCGAACAGCTCGGGCGCAGGCGCGACCAGCGTAGCGTACTGGCAGATGAACGACACCTGGGCCCAGCAGTGGCTCGGCATGTACTTCGGCCGTCGCCTGGATATCAACGATTTCGGCTACCTGCCGCGTAACGACATGGCCTACCTGCATTGGGAAGTGCGCCAGCGTGTGACCAGCATGCCGGCGGATTCGGCGTATAGCTCGTTGTTGTGGCGCTACCGCCTCTCCGGCATCGATAACACGGAAGGTTTGAACGTGCAGCGGCGCTACCGCGTGCAGCTCAATGCCAATCGCAGGGATGGCGGGACCGAGCTCTGGCGCCTGGATGGGTTCACCGCGTCGTACGACGATCTGCTCACCCGCGGCGGTAACCCCATGCACAATCCGCCCACCGCGAAGCTGCAGTATGAGCGTGAACGCCCACGCATCGGCCGCTGGAGCTGGGAGGCCGAAGGCTACATCAGCGGCAACGAGCTCACCGGCTTCCACCGTCTCGGCTACTACTTCAAGTTCGTGCCCACGTACTTCATCACGGATGCCTTCAGCATCTTTGCTGGCGCGAGCTACGAGTGGGACCCGAACTGGCTGATCTGGCAGCACGACAACCTGGTCGGTTCCTACGATGGCCGCACGGTGGGCATCGACAGTGGCGTGAACTGGAACTTTGGCAACCGCCAGGAACTGCGCGTGAAACTGCAGACCCTGGCTGTGGGCGCCAGGCTGCGTGGCGCCTACGAGATCGATCGTACCGGCCACGCCATGCCCAGCAATGAGCCGGTCGATGGCCTCGGCGTCGCCAACCTCGGTTTCCAGGTGCGCTATCGCTACGAGATCGCGCCGCTATCCAACCTCTACATCGTCTACAACCGCGGCGGCTACGAGCAGGATACGAACGACGAAGTCGATTCGCAGTTCCGCCATGGCTTCTCGCTGAAGGATGTGAACGAGGGCCTGGTGAAGGTGGCCTACCGCCTGGAGTTCTGAGCGGCCTCCGCCAAACCTTCACGTATGACGTGGCATTCCTTCACCCAACCCGGTGAAGGAGACGCAGGCCGTGCCACCCGTAGCCAACCCCGTTCCTGGACGCCATATAGGCGACCACGGCATCGTCGGCGACCTGGATACCACGGCTTTGGTGGCCAGCGATGGCACCGTGGATTTCATGTGCTGGCCACATATCGATAGTCCGACGATCTTTGCCGCCTTGCTCGATCCTGGGAAAGGCGGCGAATTCAGCGTGGCGCCGGTGCTGGATGATCCGCGCCGCATGCAGCTCTATGTGCCTGAGACCAACGTGCTGATCACCCGCTGGATGTCGGAGGCTGGCAGTGTGGAGCTTTCCGATTTCATGCCGCATCCGGAGGCGGAGGTGCGCGTCCCGCGGGCCTTGCTGCGCTGTGTCCGCGTGACCCGGGGCAGGGTAGATCTACGAGTGTGTTGTCGGCCGCGCTTCAACTACGCACGCGAGGTGCCCGAGGTTGAAACCTATGGGGATACCGCTGTGTTCCATGCCAGCAAGCATTCGCTGCGCCTGGCGGCCACGGTGCCATTATCGATAGGCGATGGCGAGGTGGAAGCGTGCTTCACGTTGGGGCCGGGCGAGTACGCATGGTTCACACTCGGCGACGAAGAGCACGATCCGCTCACCGTAGAAGAATGCGAGACCGCGTATGCATCCACCGCGGATGCATGGCGTCGCTGGATGCGGCGCTCTACTTACAAAGGTCGTTGGCGCGAACAGGTCGATCGTTCCGCCCTGGTGCTGAAGCTGCTCACTTCACACAAATTCGGTTCGGTCGCGGCCGCAGCGACGTTCGGCTTGCCGGAAGCCACGGGCGCAGAGCGCAACTGGGATTACCGCGCGACCTGGATGCGCGATGCGTCATTCACGGTGTATGCCTTCATGCGCCTCGGTTTCATTGATGAGGCCGAGCACTTCCGCCAATGGACCGAAGACCGCCTCGCCGCGTTGGATAAGCACGCATCGCTACGGATCATGTATGCGATCGATGGCAGCGAGGCGCGCCAGGAATCGACGCTCGACCACCTGGCAGGCTATGCCCGGTCGCAGCCGGTGCGCATTGGCAACGCCGCGCGCACGCAGACGCAGCTCGATATCTATGGCGAGTTGATGGATAGCCTGTACCTCGCTAACAAGTACGGCACGGCCTCCAGTCACGCGGGGTGGCGGCATGTGCGGCGCATGGTCGACCATGTGTCGCGGCACTGGGGCGATGCGGACGAGGGCATCTGGGAGATCCGCGACAAACCACGGCATTTCCTGCATTCACGCCTGATGTGCTGGGTGGCGCTGGACCGGGCGGTTCGCCTCGCCGTTAAACGTTCCCTGCCAGGGCCGGTGGTGGAATGGGCCGCGGAGCGTGACCGCATCGCCGAGGACATCTGGGCCAACTTCCGCCACGCGGAGAAAGGTTACTTCGTGCAGACCGAGGGTGGCACCGACCTGGACGCCTCCCTGCTCATGATGCCGCTGGTGCGCTTCGTCTCTGCGACCGATCCGGTGTGGCTCGCCACGCTGGACGCGATCCGCGACCACCTCACCGATGATGGGTTAGTGTTCCGCTACCGCAATGCCGATGGCCTTGACGGCGGCGAGGGCGCTTTCACGACCTGCACGTTCTGGTATGTCGAGTGTCTGGCCCGCGCCGGCCGCCTGTATGAAGCACGTGAGATCATGGCGCGGGGTGTGCGCTATGCGAACCACCTCGGGTTGTTCTCGGAGGAGTTGAGTTTGCGTGGGGATCAGCTCGGTAACTTCCCCCAGGCGCTGACCCACCTCGCGTTCATCAGCGCAGCGTATTACCTGGACCGGCAGCTGTCGGATCCGGGCGGGCAGGTTTGGCAGCCTTGAGCGCGGATGTGTCACCGGAATCGCGCGCAAGCGCGCTCCTACAAGGGCCCCCGCTGCCTCTCCCCGTGTAGGAGCGCGCTTGCGCGCGATGGCTCACACGAGCTGAAAATCGCGCGGTTTCGCCGCGGGAAACACCGTGCCGACATTGGTTTCAGACAAGCCATACATGCGCTTCATCAACCCGCCCAACACATCGCGATAATTGTTTAGCACCGGGTAATCGCGGTTCTGCAGCAGACTGCCCGCATGGATCGCGATCTGGTTACCCGCTACGCGGCCCCCGTTTACCTTGCCACCCAACACCCAGTACGTCGTACCGTGGCCGTGGTCGGTACCCTTGTTTCCGTTCTCGCGGAAGGTCCGGCCGAACTCCGATACGACGACCACGACGGTGTTGTTCCACTCGGCCTCGCCAAGACCATCCGCGAATGCCACCAGACCCTGCGAAAGGTTGTCGAGGTTGTTGGCGAGCTGGCCATCGGCGCCGCCCTGGTTCACGTGCGTATCCCAACCCCCTACATCGACAAATCCAAGGCGAAATTTATCCTTCATCAGGGTGGCCATGCGCTGTCCTTGCTGGGCGAAGCCGCGCGCGTTCACCGCGCCGCGGCTCGCGGCGACCATTTCCGACTGAAGGTCCTGTGCCACTTGCTGTCGCAGCTGCAATCCATCGGTCGCGGCCGCCTGTAACGGCGTCCCTTCATACATGCTGGCCAGGATCCTGGACTGGCGATCATCGAACACGGCCTTGCCACCGCCCTTCAGCGAGATGTTCGGGACGTCGCCCGCGCCCCGGAAGGACAGGGGCAGGGCGTCGGTGAAGGCGATCGGCGGTACGCCGCGTAGCACCCCGCTCAGCCGGCCCATGAAACCGGACGCGTAGCTGCGCGCATCGCCGCCTTCGCCTGACTCGATGTTGTCCTGCGTTTCGAAGTGGCTGCGCGAGAGATCGTCGGTGCCGGCGAAGGGGATGAAGGCCAGCTGTTTCTTGTCCCAGAGCGGACCCATGGTCTGCGTGACCGCCGGTGCGATCGCCCAGCTCGTATCGAGCGCGCGAACGGACTTCGGATCCCCCGCTGTTGGCCTCGCCAGGGCGATGTTGGGACGCGACTCGTAGTAGAAGTCGCTTGCGTACGGCACGAGCAGGTTGTTGGCATCGTAGCCGCCACGCAGGAACACGAGCAGGAAGCGTGGCGAGCTGGCCGGTGCGGCAAACACCTTGCCACCCAGGGTGAGCGCGGGCACGGTAGCGGCAAGCGTGAAGAGGAACTGGCGGCGGTCCATGGCGGAACCTCAGCGGTAGTTGAATTCGGGTGAGGCGAGCAGGAAGGTGTTCCATTCCTGCTGCGACGTGGCTTGCGACAGCGCGTTGCGCGTCTTCGGGCCCAGTGTCGGTTCGATCGTGGCGTAATAAGTCGGCGTGGTGAGTTGGGGGAAACCGCCCACGCTGCGGGTACCCGCTTCGTCCAGGTCGAAGAGGTGATTGGCGCCGCTGCCGATCGCTCGGGCGATTTCAAAACGCTTCGCCACCTGGCCGGAGCTGGACCACTCCGAATCCAGCATCGGCCAGCCATCCGGGGTGATCCGACCGAACGGCGCCTGGCCGAGCTGGTTGATCCAGTTCACCAGCGGCCGTGGGTTTTCCACCGGCTTGCCATCGTAGGCGAGGCGCATGGTCGAGACGAGAAACTGGGTGGGGTCCTTGTAACGTTTACCGAGCGACGCCGTGAACTCCTTCGACGTCAGCATGGTGTCCATCACCGCGGCGATATCGCCATCGCTTTTCCGGAATGTCTTCGCCATGGCCGCGACGAGCAAGGGTGGTGGGTTATCCGAAACGAAGTACCGGGCGAGCTGGGTGGCGATAAACGTGGCGCAGGCAGGTTGGCTGACGATCAGGTCCACGGCCTTTTCCACTTGATCGAAGCCTCCGCCCTTGAGGGTTTTGCCCAGCAGGACCTGGTCGCTGAAATCGTGGCGATTCGGATTGAACTCGAAGACGCCTTCCTGCAGGTAGTACGGCTGCAGGTCACGACGCAGTTTGCGCGGTTGTCCGTCGAAGTTCACGCCCACGCCGGTGAGCACGCGCGCGAGGCTTTGCACATCTGCCTGGCTGTAGCCACTGTTGACGCCCAGCGTATGCAGTTCCATCAGCTCGCGCGCATAGTTCTCGTTGATCTTGTCGCGCGCATTCTGGGCGTTATCCAGGTATTCGAGCATGGCCGGGCTTTTCAGCGTTGCCATGACCAGATCGCGGAATTTGCCCAGCGCGTGCGGACGGATGGTGTTCTGCGCGTAATCCGCGACCAGCCAGCGTACCCGGCCCTTGTTCTGGAACACGCTGAAATGGTTCAGCCAGAACCACACCAGCTGTTCGCGCAGCTGGTTTTCATCGTAGACCGCGCGTAGCAGTTCGGCCGCCTGGGCCTGCTGCGCGTACTGGTTGCCTTGCTTCTGCAGGGCCTTGCGCGCTTCTTGCTTGGCGTCGCCATCCGGCATGTCCTTGATCTCGCGGTACTGGTCGCGGACTTGGGCGAGCAAGGTGCTGGTCGGCGTTTTCATGACATCGAAGGCCGCGATCTGCGCTGCGATCGGTTGGGGCAGGCCATCGCCTTTCGGGTGCAACTGGGCCTCGAGGAAGTGGCGCCGGCCGAGCTCGCGGTAGCGGGCGACCGTGGCGCTATCGATGCCGAAGGTGACGCGATCAAGCCAGGCCGCGTCTTCTTGCGATAGCGGCTTTTCCGCGGCGGCGGCGGGGAGGGCACCTGCCAGGCAGAGCAGGGCGGCCAGGGCAGCCGTGGGGAGCGATCGCATCGGGGTCTCCGTTCGAGGCGCGGTAAGCCTCAAACGGGGGAGGATAGATGGGGTTTACTTGCGGGGTTGGCGATGGTTCACAGTTTGGCCTTTCGTTTCGGGCCATCGCGCGCAAGCGCGCTCCTACAGGGGAGCGGGTTGCCGGTCGGGATGAGGCTAGATTTCGTTTTCGTCGGGGTAGACGAATTCGATGGCGGCTTCGCGGGTGCCTGCGGTTTCCTCGGCCACTTCGCGCACGCGTTCGCCCACCTTGTCGTTGGGCACTTCGATCTCGACCGTATAGGTCTTTGATGCGACGTCATCCGACAAGTCGAGCGAGCTGGAATCGTCGCGGATGTCGCTGCCGAAATCATCGATCTCTTCGACGTATTCGATCCGGTCAAGGCCGTGGATGGCGTTGATCACATCGTCGAAGACATCACGGTCGCCGGTGATGCGGAGCTGGATGCGGGGCATGGGGCTCTCCTGTGCAATGGGGCAAAGATGCGGCCGCGGGCGTGTGCTGGAAGTGTACGCCCGGTACGATGAGTGTTTTCGACGGGATACGCACGATGCCCAAGACCTACGACCAGGCCTATTTCGACAAGTGGTACCGCAGTGCGGACCATGCCGTGCGCAACACTGCGGAGCTCACCCGCAAGGTTGCCATGGTGCTGGGCCAGGCCGAGTTCTATCTTGGACGCCCGGTCCGCAATGTGCTGGACATCGGCTGTGGCGAGGCCCCGTGGCGGGCCGTGCTGCGCCGCCTGCGCCCGGGCATCGAGTACCGCGGCCTGGAGGCCAGCGAGTATGCCGTGGCCCGTTACGGCCGCTCACGCAACATCGGTTATGCCCGGTTTGGCCAGCTGGCCGAGTTGCGCTTTGATACACGCTTCGACCTGATTGTCTGTACGGACGTCCTGCATTACCTGAAGCCGGCGGAGATCCGCGCCGGACTCACGGGTATTGGCGAGATGGTCGAGGGGCTGGCGTTCCTCGAGGCCTATACCCGCGCGGATGATCCCGGCGGCGATCGCGAGGCCTTCTACGGCCGTAGCGCCAGTTGGTACCGGGGCGAGTTCGACAAGGTCGGCCTGATCCCGGTGGGCTCGCAGTGCTACGCAAGCCCACGGCTGGCGCGCATGGTGGCGTCGCTGGAGCGGCTTTAACTGAACCAGGCCATCGTGGCCAACGCATTGTTGGCCGCGTGGCAGGCGAGCGCTGGCCAGATCGAACCGCTGCGGACCCGCAGCCACGCGCAGAAGGCGCCGACCAGGATCAGGTTAGGGACGGCGTACCAGAGCCCACCCAGGTCGGGTAGGTGGATCACGCCAAAGAACACGGCCGAAAGGGCGATGGCCCAGCCGTCGCCGAAGCGCGTGCGGAGCAAGGCCAGCAAGGCGCCACGGAACAGCACCTCCTCGACGAGCGGGCCGACCAGTATGGCGATCGGAAGCAGGGCCACGCGCATCCCGACATGGGCGTTATCCGCGAGCTGACTGACCGACTGGCTCACCTCGTGGCCGTTGGCAAGCATTTGGGTCAGCAGGCCGCCGATCACGGGCGCCACGATACCCAGCACGGCGCCGAAGACCATCTGGACGCCCGTGGGGGGTGTGAACCCAAAGCCAGCGGGGCCGCCTTCGCGCAAGAGCGCGCCCCAGCGCCGGGTGACCAGGCTGAGGGTGACGGCCGCCGCCCCGGCCAGGGTCAGGATGACGACGATGACCAGCCGGTCGCCCGCTCCGGGCACGTTATCGGGGAAGGCCTTCGCCAGGCTCTGCGAAAGCCACGCCAGGCCGCCCCCCAGGATGAACTGGAGCGCGAAATACGCCGCGATGATGAGAATTGTCTCGCCCCAGCCGGGGCCTGGCCGCCGTGGAGGGGCTTCGGGCAAGGTCGCGGCGGGCATGGGCGGAAAGGCAGGATCGTTAGGCATACGCCAACGTAGCCGAGCGCCTTCCGCCCGCGCAACGATGCCTTCCGGCACAGACCTTCACATTTGCCCTGTATAGTCACCGGTCACTAAAGGAGGAAAGGTGGCGCCCCTGGCGCCGTCCCATGTTTGCATTCGACTGGTTAGCCGACCCTTCGGCCTGGGCGGGTCTTCTCACGCTGATCGTGCTGGAGATCGTCCTCGGTATCGACAACCTCGTGTTCGTCGCGATCCTCGCCGACAAACTGCCCAACCGCCAGCGCGACCAGGCGCGGCTGATGGGTCTTGGCCTCGCACTGCTGATGCGCCTGGGCCTGCTGGCGGCCATGTCCTGGCTGGTCACCCTGACAAAACCCTTGTTCCAGTGGAACGGCTTCGGGCTGTCCTGGCGCGACCTGATCCTGCTGATCGGTGGCGCCTTCCTGTTGTTCAAGGCCACGCTGGAGCTGCACGAGCGGCTCGAGGCTGCCGACGAGCATTCGGCCAAGGGCGCGCGCAAGGCCAGTTTCTGGCTCACCGTGGCGCAGATCGTCATCCTCGACGCGGTGTTCTCGCTCGATTCGGTCATTACCGCGGTCGGCATGGTCGACCACCTTTCGATCATGATGATCGGTGTGGTCGTGGCCATGGCGCTGATGATCACCGCCAGCAAACCGCTCACCACGTTCGTGAACGCGCGGCCCACGGTGATCATCCTGTGCCTGTCGTTCCTGTTGATGATCGGTTTCAGCCTCATCGCTGAAGGGTTCGGTTTCCATATCCCGAAGGGTTACCTGTACGCCGCGATCGGCTTCTCGATCATGATCGAGGCGTTCAACCAGACCATGCGCCGCAACCGACGCCGCTCGCTGCTGCTCGGCGGTCGGCTGATGCGCGACCGTACCGCCAAGGCCGTGCTGCGCCTGCTGGGCGGCAGTACGGACGAAGAAGGCGAAGGCAAGAAGGCGCCGGCCACGGAACAGGCCGAACCGGCGGTGTTCGGAAGGGACGAGTTGGAAATGGTGCAGGGCGTGCTGGATCTGTCCCAGCGCCCGGTGCGTTCGATCATGACCCCGCGCACCGAAATCGTCTGGGTCGATCCCTCTGATGAGCTGCCTAACCTGCTCACCGAAGCGCGTGAATCCGCACACCACTGGATGCTCGTGGCGAACGGCGATCTTGATGAACTGGTCGGCGTGACCTCCTCGCGTGACCTGTTGGCCAGCCTGACCGAACATGGCCGCCTGGTCACGGAAACCGCGGTGCGCAAGCCGATCACCGTGCTGGAATCGCTGAGCGTCCTGCGCCTGATCGACGAGTTTCGTCGCGCGCCGTTGCAAGTGGCCCTGGTGGTCGATGAGTACGGCAGCATCCTCGGCCTGGTCACTCCGGCCGATGTGCTCGAGACGATCGCTGGCGAGTTCCCGCATGAAAGCGGCGAGGGCGACCCCTCCGCGGTCAGCGAACCTGATGGCGCGTGGCTACTCGATGCCAGCCTGGACGTTCGCCGTGTCGAGCACCTGCTCGGTCACCGGCTGCCCGGTGCCAGCGAAGGCAGCTTCGCCACTCTTGCCGGATTTGTGCTGCAGCAGCTCGGCCGCCTGCCAGGCGTGGGCGACACCTTCGAAAGCGAGCGCCTGGCCTTCGAAGTCACTGCGATGGATGGCGCCCGCATCCAGCGCGTGCGCGTCGTAAAGCTCGCCACCCTGGACGACTAATGTAGGAGCGCGCTTGCGCGCGATGGGTGCTCGAAGGACCCATCGCCCCCGAAGAGGGGATAAACGCGCAATCCCAGCGCGCTCCTACAAGATGATTAGCCGGCCTGCGCCGCATCCTCGGCCGGCGCCGCGTTGTTCTCCATGATCGCCATGCCAATCCCGCCTGCGGCCATCAGCATCAGCGCGGCCCAGGCGATCATCGAAACCATGTAACCCGGCCCACGGCGTGAGGCATCGCGCAGATAGGACACGGCGTACCACACGCGCCCAAGCAGCCAGATCAGCCCGGCAATACCCGCCCAGAGCGGATCGACGTACTGCGCAGCCAGCCAGAGCGCCGGGATGAACATCGTGGCGTTTTCCAGCGTGTTCATCTGCACCCGCCAGGCCCGCTCAAACGCCGGATCGCCCGAAATGGCCGGTGCCTTGATCCCATAGCGGCTACGGGCACGGCCCACGGACCAGACCGTGAAGAACATCAGGAGCAGGGTTAACAGGGTGACGACGGCGGGGAGCTGACTGTTCATGAAACGATCCGGGGGACGACGCAAACCCCAGAGTTTACCGGCAACCGTCCGTGCGATCATGCCGACCATGTCTCGCGGGGGCCCGCGGGTAGGGAGAGAACGCCATGCTTTGGGGAAAAGGCCGTAGAAGCGATAACGTGGAAGACGCTGGCGCGGGCGGGGGTGGCGGTCAGTCCTTCGGCGGGGGCCGGGGGCTAGGCGTCGGCGGCATCATCCTGCTGGCGATCCTGGGCCTGGTGTTCTACAAGGACCCGACCGCACTGCTGAATCAGGATGGTGGCGGTGCCATGGCGCCCCCGCAGGCCGAGGCGCAGCGCCAGGCGCAGCCCGCCGAATCCAATGACCCCCAGGTGGATTTCGTGCGCGCGATCCTGGGCGAGACCGAGGACACCTGGGGCGAGATTTTCGCGGCGAATGGCCAGAAGTACGAGCAGCCGAAGTTGGTGTTGTTCCGCAATGGCGTGCGTACGGCCTGCGGTTCGGCATCCTCGGCGGTAGGCCCGTTCTACTGCCCGGGCGACCACCGTGTGTACCTCGACCTGGGTTTCTTCCAGCAGATGCAACAGCAGTTCCACGAATCAGGTGACTTCGCGCGGGCTTATGTGATCGCGCATGAGGTGGGCCACCATGTGCAGAACCTCGTGGGTGTGTTCGACAAGGTGAACCAGGCGCGCCAGCGCGGTGCACGCATGGAGGGCGCGAACGGCCTTTCCGTGCGCCAGGAGTTGCAGGCGGATTGTTTCGCGGGCGTGTGGGCGAATCATTCGCAGCAGCGCCAGCATTGGTTGCAGGCGGGTGATATCGAGTCGGCGATGAATGCGGCAACGGCGATCGGCGACGATGCGCTGCAGGAGCAGTCGCAGGGGCGTGTGGTGCCGGATTCGTTTACGCACGGTACGTCGGCGCAACGTGTGAAGTGGTTTAAGACCGGCTTTGAGTCGGGTGATATTGGCAAGTGCAACACTTTTTCAGGTTCGATCTGACGTATGACTCACCCTTGCCTGCGCTGTGGCGCATGCTGCGCGACGTTTCGCGTCGCCTTTCACTGGATGGAAACGGACGCCGCCGGCGGCATCACGCCGGCTGCGTTGACCGAGCACCTGGATCCGCACCGGGTGAATATGCATGGCACGAACGCGTATGAGCCGCGCTGTAAGTCGCTGGTTGGGGACATCGGCGTGGCGGCGCATTGCGGCGTCTATGAAGTCCGGCCCTCGCCATGTCACGAGCTGAAGCCGGCCTGGGAAGATGGCACCCCCAGCCCGCAATGCGATAAGGCACGCGTAAAACATGGCATGCAGCCACTGACGCCGGCGGACTTCGCTTAAGGGTGTTGCTACCGCAGATCTCGTGTAGGAGCGCGCTTGCGCGCGATCGCCGACGGTACGACGAAGAAAAAGCCCGGCTTTCGCCGGGCTTTTCAGTCGATCAGTAATCGCGCTTACGGCGCGGCGGCTTGCCGCCACCCGCGCCGCCGGGGCCGCCCGAGCGGGCACCCTGCGGGCGGAAATTACCGCGCGGGCGCTGCGACGGGCCACCGCTCTGCGGCTGCTCCGTGCCATCCCACTCGGCAATCTTCAGCTGCTGCTGCGCCACCCACACCTTCTTCAGGTGATTGAACGTCTCCGCCGGCATACCATCCGGCAGATCGATCAGGCTGTAATCATCACGGATGCTCACGCGGCCGATGAACTTGGCCTCGACACCACCCTCGTTCGCGATCGCGCCCACGATGTTGCCCGGCTTCACGCCGTGCTCGTGGCCCACTTCGATGCGATAGGTCTTCTTGCCCGCTTCGGTCGCGTGCGGACGTGGCTGGCGCATGCCCTCGCGCACCGGGCGACGATCACCGAAGTCACCGCCATCACGCGGGCCACGGTCACGGTCGAAATCACGTTGCGGACGCTCGCGGTCGTACTCGCGCGGCGGGCGCTCGGTGTACTCGCGCTTCGCTGGTGGCTCAAGCAACAGCGGCTGGTCGCCCTGGGCGATCTTGGCCAGTGCCGCGGCGATCTCGACCGCCGGCACGTTCTTCTCCTGCTCAAACTTCTCCACCAGCTGCTGGAACATGCCCAGGTCGCCGGCGGCCAGCGTATCGACGATGCGCTGGTTGAACTTATTCACGCGCGTATCGTTCACCGCCTCGATGGTCGGCAGCTGCATCTGCTCGATCGGCTGACGCGTCGCGCGCTCGATCTGGCGGAGCAGGTTCTTTTCACGCGGCGTGACGAACAGGATGGCCTCGCCGTTGCGGCCCGCGCGGCCGGTACGGCCGATGCGGTGCACGTACGACTCGGTGTCGTGCGGGATGTCGTAGTTCAGCACATGGCTGATGCGCTCCACGTCGAGGCCGCGAGCGGCCACGTCGGTAGCGATCAGGATGTCGAGCTTGCCGTTCTTCAGCTGCTCGATCACGCGCTCACGCTGCGCCTGCGCCATGTCGCCATTAATTGCGGCGGCCGCGAAACCACGTGCCTGCAGCTTACTGGCGAGCTCTTCGGTGGCCGACTTGGTGCGGGTGAACACGATCATCGCGTCGAAGCTTTCCGCCTCGAGAATGCGGGTGAGCGCATCGAGCTTGTGCACGCCGCTGACCCACCAGTAACGCTGGCGGATGTTCGCCGCGGTCGTGGTCTTGTTCTTGATCGTGATCTCGACCGGGTTTTTCAGGTAAGTCTGGGCGATACGACGGATCGGCGACGGCATGGTCGCGGAGAACAGCGCGACCTGGCGGCCTTCCGGCGTAGCCTGCAGCAGCTTCTCGACATCGTCGATGAAGCCCATGCGCAGCATTTCGTCGGCCTCATCCAGCACCACGAACTTCAGGGCGGAAAGATCCAGCGTGCCCTTGTCGAGGTGGTCGATGATGCGGCCAGGGGTGCCGACCACGATCTGCGCGCCGCGCTTCAGGCCCTGCAGCTGCGGACCATAGCTCTGGCCGCCGTAGATCGGCAGGACCTGGAAGCCCGGCAGGTACGTGGCGTATTTCTGGAAGGCCTCAGCCACCTGGATGGCCAGCTCACGCGTCGGTGCGAGCACCAGCGCCTGGGGCTTGCCGGGTTTCACGTCGATGCGCGAAAGCACCGGGAGCGCGAAAGCCGCGGTCTTGCCGGTGCCTGTCTGGGCCTGACCAATCACGTCGCGGCCTTCGAGCAGCGGCGGGATGGTGGCGGCCTGGATCGGGGAAGGGGTCTCGTAACCCACGTCGATCAGGGCGCGGACGACTTTTTCGTCGAGCGCGAGCGCGCTGAAACCGGGCATGGCCGGAGCGTTATTAGTATCGGGGGATGTCATGGCAGCCTCGGGGAGGGGCGCGGCGGCGGATAAAGCGCCGGGCAGTAACGGTATTGTAGCAGCGATCAGTGGCTTACGTGGCAGGCCGTAGCCCTTTCTGGTGTCGGCGTTACACTCTTCGGTCAGCTTTCAGAGGGAGAAAGGCATGACGGCGATCGAGACGGTGTCGGAGCAGCGCTGCTTCGGTGGCATCCAGGGCTTCTACAGCCATGCCTCGGAGGCCTGTGGCGGCCCGATGAAATTTGCCGTTTACCTGCCCCCAGCGGCGGAGAAGGGGCCGGTGCCGGTGCTTTGGTACCTCGCCGGGCTGACCTGTAGCGCGGAGACCTTCACGATCAAGGCGGGGGCCCAGCGCCTTGCGGCGGAACTGGGCCTGGCCCTGGTCATGCCAGATACGAGCCCGCGCGATACAGGTATCGCGGGTGCGACCGGCGACTGGGAGTTCGGCGAGGGGGCGGGTTTCTATCTCGATGCGACCGAGGCGCCCTGGAACGCGCGCTTCCGTATGTATAGCTACGTGGTCGACGAACTGCCCCGTCTCGTCGCAGAACGCTTCTCATTCGATATGGGCCGCCAGGGCATCTTCGGCCACTCCATGGGTGGGCATGGCGCCTTGTCGATCGCCCTACGTAACCCAGGGCGCTATCGCTCGCTGTCCGCGTTCGCGCCGATCGTGGCACCGTGCAATGTGCCCTGGGGCCAGAAAGCGTTCCCGCGGTATCTCGGTGAGGACAAAAAGGCATGGCGCAAGTACGACGCGACCGCCCTCGTCGAGGACGGCGCGCACTTCAGCGGCACCATCCTGATCGACCAGGGTGAAGCCGATGGCTTTCTGGTGAACCAGCTGAAGCCGCAGCGTTTCGAAGCCGCATGCGAGAAGGCGAAGCAGGCGCTCAGGTTGCGCATGCAGCCGGGCTACGACCACAGCTATTACTTCATCCAGAGCTTCGTCGAAGATCACCTCCGCCACCATGCGAATGCGCTGGCGCTATGAGTGAACCGGTGCGCATGCGCACGCCGCGCTTGCTGATCCGCTTGCTCGACATCGAGGAGGCGGAGTTGCTGTTGCGATATCGCATGGAGAATCGCGAGCACCTGCGGCCGTGGGAACCGCTGCGGAACACGTCGCACTACACGCTGGACGGGTGTCGGCAGACCATTGAAGCCGGACTCGAAGCGGCGCGTTCCGATCGCGGTTTTCCGTTCGTGATGCTATCGCCTGATGGTGGCGAAATGCTGGGTAGCTTCACCTTTGCGAACGTGGTGCGCGGGGTCTTCCAGGCCTGTCATCTGGGTTACGGCATGGCCCGCAAGTCCGAGGGGCAGGGCCTGATGTTCGAAGCGCTGGACGCTGCGGTGCGTTATGCCTTTGGTCCATTGGATTTCCATCGCGTCATGGCGAACTACATGCCGCGGAACGATCGCAGTGGACGGCTGCTGGAGCGGTTGGGCTTCGAGAAAGAAGGCTATGCCAAGCGTTACCTGAAGATAGAAGGGCTGTGGG
Organism: Luteibacter sp.; assembly: GCF_036500425.1. GTDB lineage: Bacteria > Pseudomonadota > Gammaproteobacteria > Xanthomonadales > Rhodanobacteraceae > Luteibacter. Next base: position 19,003 of record NZ_DASYCB010000007.1, on the reverse strand, counting down.
AGGACCACGTGCTCACGGCGAAGATCAGAACGCAGGGCTGAGCGGCGACGAGTCGGCGGGCGAGGGACGTTTGCCATCCGCGGCGAACAGCGCGGACCATGCCGCCCGCTCTTCCCAGGCCAGCCAAAGGTAGATCGCCAGGACGAAAACGTGCGGCCCGAACAGTTCGCCTTCGGTCACGAAGTGGTATCCGAAGATGACGACGACGGGCGCGGCCAGGATGAGCAAGGCGGTGGCGACCATGCGGTGCGCGATGAGTGCCACGCCTGCATAGGTAAATAGCACGCCGAGTAGCGGCAGGATGAATCCGCTGGCGACCAGCCCGGCGATAAACGCGTGGCCGGCATTCGTATGCGGCGCGGGCGGCTGCCAGAAACCAAAAATATGGTTCAGGCCGGAGAAGACGAAGAGTGCGCCGAACAAGGTGCGCAGAACGTGCGTGGTGTAACGATGCAAACGGGTCATGCGGGGTCGTACCTACATCAAGAGGGCCTGCCAGCCCCGCATGATCCCGATAGCCGCACGGGCGCACCATCGCCCATGCGGCTAGGCCATCAGGCCTTGTTCGACGCCGGTCCGCGGCTCTGACGGCGGCGCTTGTGGTTGCCGGTGTTCTCGCCGGTGCCTGCGGCCGAGTGGCCGTGTGGGCGGTGCGACGACGGACGACCGCCGTTGCTGGAGCGAGCCTGGCCTTCCTGGGCCTGGCCACGGCTTTGGCCATCCCGGCCACCGCGGCTCTGGCCTTCCTGGCTGCGCTGGCCGCGACCTTCATGGCTACGGCCCTGGCCATTGCCACCCTGGCGCTGACCACCGCTCGAGGCGCGCTGCCCGCCACCCTGGCGCTGACTGCTACCACCCTGACGCTGGCCGCCACCCTGGCCTCCCTGCTTCGGACGCGGTGCGCCGGCATCCAGACGCAGCGGCGTGCTCGGCGCGAAGCCTTCCACGTCGACGATCTCGAGGTCCGACTTCAGCAGGCGACGAATGTCACGGAGCAGGCCCGACTCATCGTGGCTCACCAGCGACACGGCCTGACCCTCGGCGCCGGCACGACCGGTGCGGCCGATGCGGTGCACATAGTCTTCGGCGACCATCGGCAGGTCGAAGTTGATCACCACCGGCAGCTGGTCGATGTCGATGCCGCGCGCTGCGATATCGGTAGCCACGAGTACGGTCGTCCGGCCGGTCTTGAAATCCGAAAGCGCGCGGGTGCGGGCGTTCTGGCTCTTGTTGCCGTGGATCGCGGCGGCACGCATGCCGGCGGCTTCGAGGAAACGCACCAGCTTGTCGGCGCCGTGTTTGGTACGGCTGAACACCAGGGTCTGGCGGCGGCTGTCCTGGGCGAGGACGTGCAGGAGCAGGTCGCGCTTCTGCGCGGCATCCACCGGGTGCACGCGGTGCGTCACGGTGTTGGCGACGGTGTTCGCCGGTGCCGTGGCGACTTCGCGCGGGTCGCGCATGAACTGCTGCGCGAGCGCCTTGATTTCCGGTGCGAACGTCGCGGAGAACAGCAGGGTCTGGCGCTTGCTCGGCACGGCGGCAAGGATGCGCTTCAGCGCAGGCAGGAAGCCCATGTCGAGCATGCGGTCGGCTTCATCGAGTACCAGCACTTCGACCTTCGAGAGGTCGACCGAGCGCTGCATCATGTGGTCGATGAGCCGACCCGGCGTAGCGACGACGACTTCGACGCCACGACGCAGGGCGTGCAGCTGGTTGCCCATGCCGACGCCACCGAAGATCACCGTGCTGCTCACGCGCACGTACTTCGCATAGTCGGAAAGGTTGTCCTGGACCTGCGCGGCAAGCTCGCGGGTCGGGGTAAGGATGAGCACGCGGACCGGGCGGCGGCCCTCGAGCATCGGCGTGTTGATCAGGCGGTGCAGGACCGGCAGCAGGAACGCGGCGGTCTTGCCGGTACCGGTCTGCGCGGCAGCCATCAGGTCGCGGCCCGCGAGGACCTCGGGAATAGCGGCGGCCTGGATCGGCGTCGGGTTCTTGTAGCCGGCCTCAGCAAGCGCGCGCAGCAACGCGGGCGCAAGGCCCAGCGAATCAAAGGACATGTGGAGTGACTCCTGTGTGCCCGAGCGTTCCCTGGAACCGCGCTGCAGGCGATGAATTCGGCGGCCGCGCGTGCCAAAAGGGCGACGGGCTGGCCGGTGTCGTGCGCGCTGTTCGGGGGTGGGGGAGGGGCGGGGTCCTGGCTTCAGGACCCGCGCCTAAGCTCCGCAAGGGAGTCGATAGCGCCGGCACGACTCGCCGATTCTAGCACGTTTTGCGGCGCAGCATGCGCCGGCGGGCGTTTATCGGCTCTTGGCCATGTAAGCGCGGTACTCCTGTTCATCTACATGACCATCGCCGTTCGCATCGGCTTCCTTGAAGTGGGAGCGGAGCACGGCCAGGGTTTTGTCATCCTTGGGCACATCGCTGCGCTCCAGATAGCCCGGGTGCTTCTTCGCAATATCGACGAATGCCGGGGCATCGGTTCCCATCAACGCGGCATTGACGGGCTGTGCCCGGGCCCCGGGGGCCTGGCTCAGCTGTGCAAAAGCACCACCGGCGAACAGCATGCCGGCGGCGGACAGAACGATAAAGCGCGTGCACTTCATGTGGTTCTCCCCTGTGGTGATTGCTTACCTGCCACGGCAGTTATACGCCTTCAGCCGGTGCGGCGCGAGGCAGTCATCAGCCAGCTGTTGTAGGGGGTGCGGCCGAAGAGGGGCCGGAACCGGACGTCGATGCCGCGAGGTTCGAGAACCCCGCGGATATCGTCAGCGGTGGGAAAGTATTGGGCCCCGCCGGGAATCCAGCCGACGGCGTGAATAAACTTCTCCTCAAGGACCGTCGCCCGGTAGCGCCAGGACCCATCCCGAATCACGCTGCGCAGGACGAGCACGCCGCCTTCGGCAAGATGGTCCACGGCGTGGTCCAGCAGTTGTCCCTGGCGTTCCCTGGGCAGGTAATGCAGGACGTCGAGCAGGGCCACGTGTCCGCGCACGGGCTGCGGCGATGTGGCATCCGCCTGCCGCAGCGTCAGCGCATGGCCCAGGCCGGCTCGCTCGGCTGCCTCGCGTCCCATCGCGATCTTTCGCGGATCGCTGTCGAGCCCGAGGTAGCCATCGAGTACGCCGCAGGCATGAAGGTAATGGCCGAGCAGTCCCAGCCCGCAGCCGATATCGAGAAGGGGCAGGGGGTGGGTCGACACGGCGGCGACGCAGGCCGCGTAGACCGGATCCGTGGCGAGTTTGCCGTGGATGTAGATGCGATCGCCGCGTGTGCTGAAGCGTGAAGCGATGCGCTGGCGTGCGTGGCGGGAAAGGGTCATGGCGTGATCACCATCCGTGGAGGGGCCGGGTGTTTGCCCGCCCGGCCCTTGAGCTTACTGCTGGGCTTTGCCCGCATCGCCCTTGTGCACGTACGCATTGTATTCGGATGCGTCGAGGCGGCCGTTATGATCCTTGTCCGCTTCCGGGAAGTGAGCGCGCATTTCTTTCAATGCCGCGTTGTCCTTCGGCAGATCGCTACGGACGAGGCCCTTTCCGCTCTTGTTGAGTTCGTCAAAGGCGGGCACTTCGCTACTGCTCGCGTCAGACGCCGTAGCGGGCGCGGCCTGTTGCGGTTGTGCTGCTCCGGGTTGTGGCTGCGGCGTGCTCGGATGGGCAAGCGTGGCAGCGCTGGCCAGCGTGGTGGCAAGGGCGAGCGAAACGATCAAGCGCGGATACTTCATAGCGTCCTCCGTCGGTCGTGATGGCGTCGGCCAGTGTAGCCGGGCCTCGTCATCGGGCCGTGAGCCCGATGTTGGCATTTTGCCCTGTGCTAGCCTCTGCGGCGACCTGTGTTTGAGGAATTTCTGATGCCATTGCCCGCCGCGTTGCGCGAACTGAATCACAGCCAGCGGCATACCGTCCTGGCCAGCTTCCTCGGCTGGACCCTCGATGCATTCGACTACTTCCTCCTGACCTTCGTCATCCTGGCCATCGCACATGAGTTCAACGTGCCCAAGGCGGAGGTGACCTACGGCTTGTTCCTTACCTTGGCGGCCCGGCCGCTGGGCGCGCTGATCTTCGGCCGGCTCGCCGACCGCTACGGCCGCCGCCCGGTGCTGATGTTCGATATCGTCCTGTTCTCGGTCCTGGAGGTTGCCTGCGCCTTCGCACCGAGCCTTGCGGTGCTGCTCGGCCTGCGCTTCCTGTTCGGCGTGGCGATGGGCGGTGAGTGGGGCATCGGCGCGTCGCTTGCCATGGAGTCGATCCCGGCGAAGTCGCGGGGCTTTGTGTCGGGCCTGCTGCAAAGCGGTTACCCCTGCGGTTTTTTCCTCGCCGCGCTGGCGAACTGGCTGCTCGTCGATCACATCGGCTGGCGTGGCCTTTTCGTCGTCGGAGCGCTGCCGGCCCTGCTGGTGCTGTACATCCGCCGTAAGGTGCCCGAGTCGCCAGTGTGGGAGCAGCGGCAGAGCGAACCCCGTGAAGGGGTGATGGCCTCGATGCGCGGCCACTGGAAGTTATTTATCTACCTCATGCTGCTCATGGCCGCCTTCAACATGTTCAGCCATGGCTCGCAGGACATGTATCCGACCTTCCTGCAGGAGTCGCTGAAGATACCGGCAGGTTCGAGCACGGCGTTCCTGCTCACCGCGCTGCTCAACATCGGTGCCTTGGTCGGTGGTCTCACCTTCGGTTCGCTGTCGGAGAAGATCGGTCGGCGCAAGGCGATCATCATTGCCGCGTTACTGGCTATCCCGGTGATCCCGCTGTGGATGTACGGCGGCTCGCTGATCCTGCTGGGCCTGGGCGCCTTCCTGATCCAGGTCATGGTCCAGGGCGCCTGGGGCGTCGTGCCCACCCATCTGAACGAGCTATCGCCGGATGCGGTCCGCGGTACGTTGCCCGGCTTCGCCTACCAGATGGGCAACTTGCTGGCTGCGATCACGGCCACGGCCCAGACCTGGCTGGCTGAGTGGCGCGGGGGCGATTTCGCCTTCGCCATGTCCTGCTGGATAGCCGCCGTGGCCGTGCTGCTGGCCGTGCTGACCTGGCTGGGGCCCGAGGCCCGTGGCAGGGGCTTTGGCCGGGACCGCCGGGCGGCGTGACGGCAAGCCCCGCGCCCGGTAAAATGCCCCGTTTTCATCTGGTAGAAACCAACATGCAGGCTGGCAAGGGCAAGGTCATCTCGTTCCATTACACCCTCAGTGTCAACGGCACCCAGGTCGAAAGCTCGACTGACGGTGGCGAGCCGCTGTGGATCCTGCTTGGCCACGGCCAGCTGATCCCGGGTATGGAAGCCGGCCTGGAAGGCAAGTCGGCGGGCGACAAGTTCGACCTCGAGATCGCTCCGGACCAGGGTTACGGCGAGCGCCGCGAAGGGGCGACCCAGCGCGTGCCGAAGAAGTACTTCCCGAACCAGGGCAAGGGTCTCAAGGCGGGCGACACGACCATCCTTTCGCTGAAGGAAGGCGGCCAGCAGGCGGTTGTCGTGCAAAAGGTCGGTTCCAGCGTGGTCGATATCGACACCAACCACCCGATGGCCGGCAAGACGCTGACCTTCAACATCGACGTGCAGTCGGTGCGTGAGGCTTCGGAAGAAGAAATCGCCCACGGCCACGCCCACCCGAACGGCGACGGCGCGCACTGATTCTTCAACCATGCATAAAAAAGGGCGGCCGTTTGGCCGCCTTTTTTATGCATGGTTGCCCGTCCGCTTAGCGCGACCTTGGCCACCGCCATGCGGTAACGATGGTGCACAGGCTCAGCAGCACCTCGATGACGCCGAGCGTGATGTAGAACGCAGGGGCGCCGCCCGCCATGGTGAGCAGCATGATCGCGGCATAGGCCAGGCCGAGGACGATGTTCGCCCATTTACTGATCGCCGCCGGCAGCGCTACCGAACCAAACACCATGAGCGCGGGCACGGCCATCATCAGGCTGACGCCGACGAGCACGCCGCTGGTCGTGGGGCCTAGTGGGCCGAAGCTGCCATCGAGCATTTCCTGCAGCTTGCCTTTGCCATACAAGCCGAAGTAATCGCCGTAGATGTAGCAGAACATCAGCGATGTCCAGAGGCCCGCAAGGCGCAGGCGGACCGGAACCTTCACATCCTCAAGTGCCGCCATCAGGCCATCTCCTTGCTGCTCAAGTGGGGCCGCGCGCCGAAGACAAGCAGCCACAGCGCGAATGCGATTTCACCGAACTGGATCGGTGCGCAGATCGACGAGAGTGTCGGCGCGATCGATGGCCATGCGAAGCCGGCGACGCACTGCGCCACGTACGCGATGCCATTGATGAGCAGCCAGGCGCCGAGCAGGCGAGGCAGGAAACGGGAATGCCAGACAAGCGCACTCAGCGGTAAGAGCCACAGACCCCAGAACAATTCGGCGGCGACGATCAAGCGGCCGTGCAGGTGCAGGAAGAGTTCTGCGAGCGCGGAGCGCTGGGCCTCGTTGAATGCGTCGAGAAACGGGGCGCCTTTCGAGAGGAGCATGGCCGCCGCATCGTTGCCTACGTTCACCACGTAAAGCGCGGCGGGGATGATCCCGCCCAGGATCACCAGTGCATTCGCCCAGTCCTGCTGTACGCCGAGCAGGAGCCGGCGCAGGGCGAAGGTGAGGAACAGCATGGCGACGCCGGTCAGCAGGTCGGTGACGATGCCTGCCTGGTAGAGCGTGATGTGATCGATGACATCGCGCGCCGATCCATCGGGAACGACGATAAGCCGCACGGGGGCGGCCAGGATAACGACGAGAAACCAAAGCCCAGCGCTACGGGCCTGCTTGCTTTGCGTGGTCATGCCCCGTCCCTGTGAAGCGGTGTGGCAGCACTCTGCGCCACCCCGTCACACATTCCCTGTGCCGGAAGGCGGGGGCATGAAGCCCCCGCCGATCCGTGACCGCTTACGCGATCGCCTTGCCGTTGACGCTGACGTCGACGTCGATGTTGCCGCGGGTGGCGTGCGAGTACGGGCAGACATCTTCGTGCGCGGTCTTGACGATCTGCTGCGCGGTCGCGTCATCTACGCCCGGCAGGCTGACGGCCAGCTTCACGTTAATCGCGAAGCCCGAACCCTGGCGCGGGCCGATGCCGACTTCGCTCTTCACCGAGGCGCCGTCGACATTGACCTTCTTCTGGCCGGCGACGAAGCGCACGGCGCCCTCGAAGCATGCCGCGTAGCCGGCAGCGAAGAGCTGTTCCGGGTTGCTGCCGCCACCGGCGCCGCCCATTTCCTTCGGCAGGCGCAGCTGCAGGTCGATCAGGCCATCGTTGCTCTTGACGTGACCCTCGCGGCCGCCGGCGACTTCGGCGTGGGCGGTATAGAGGACTTTTTCAATCTTCGAGACGTTGCTCATGGGAAACGATCCTTTGTGGCTGACAGGGGAGGAAGCGCCGGGTCATCCCGGGCCGTGAAGTAAGTAGAGCACGCAATTAAATAGCGCGCAATCTAATTCGTACATCAACCGACTGCATGTTGCCATTCGTTCAGTTTAGAACGCGTCGACCATAGACGAAGTTCTCCTTCCAATACGCGCCATCGAGCTCATCCAGGCGGACCGTGCCGCCGGAATTGGGCGCATGGACGAAGCGGCCCTTGCCCACATAAACGCCCACATGGCTGACGTGCCCACGGCCGAAGAAGACCAGGTCGCCACTTTCGAGATCGGATTCACTGACCTTGGGTTTGTCCAGGGCGGCCATCTCGGTGGAAGTGCGCGGCAGGCGCAGGCCTGTAGAGGTGAGGTAGATGTAGTTGACCAGCCCGCTGCAATCGAAGCCGCCAGCGGGGGTGTTACCGCCCCAGCGATAGGGCGTGCCCACCAGGCCGATGGCACGAAAGAGGACATCGTTGGCCGCATCCGCCGGCGGTGCCGTGGCCGCCTTGGTCGACCAGTTGAGGTTCTTCGCCAACGGAACGGCCGAGGCCGGGTTATTCCGCTGGGAAGACGAGGGGCGTCGCGGGCTGCTACCGCAGGCCGCGAGCAATGCCAGGGCAGCCGCTAGCGCGACGAACCCTAAGGCGCGAAGCGGGCGGATGGGTAGCATGGCGGTGAGCATCGGGCGTTTCCCCTGTCAGGATCGGCACCGGGAGGGTAACAAATCAATAGGTTGCGTGGAATACCTCTCAGTTTGCACGAAATGATGGCCTGCAGAGCCCGCCGCACGAGGCCTGGCCCGTTAAACTGGGCCCATGGAAAGATCCCGAAGTGATGTGCTGATCATGGGCGGCGGCGTGATCGGCCTGGCCTGTGCGCTCTACCTGCTGAAATCCGGCGCCAGCGTGCGGGTCCTGGAGCAGGACACCCCGGGCAGCGGCAGCTCCCACGGCAATTGCGGCACGGTGACGCCTAGCCATGCCGGCCCGTTGACCATGCCCGGTATGGTCGGCACCGCGTTGCGCTCCATGTTGCGCAACGATGCCCCGCTTTACGTCAACCCGCGGCTTGACCCGGAGCGGGCACGCTGGCTGCTTGGCTTTGCCAGGCGCTGCACGTGGCGCGACTATCAGCGCGCTGGTGAGGCGCGTGGTGCCATGCTGGCGCGGTCGCGGGCACTGATCGGCGAACTGGTAACGGCCGACGACCTTGCCTGCGAATTCGAGGATGTCGGCGAGCTTTATGTCTACCGCGACGAACGCATGCTGCAGAACGATCGCGCCCATGTGGAACTGCTGCGACGGCTTGGCATGGATGTTCGCGTCCTCATGGGCGACGACGTGCTGGCCCTGGAGCCATCGCTGCGTGACGGGGTGGTAGGCGGCCTTCTGCATCCAGGCGATGCGCGGCTGCGTCCCGATCTCTACGTGTCTGAACTGGCGCGCCGCGTCCGCGAACTCGGCGGCGCCATCGAAACCGGGGCACGAATCGATTCGTTCGTGACCGATGGGGAACGCATTTCCCATGTACGCACGACGGGTGGCGTCTTTAGTGGCGAGCGGGTGGTGATGGCCCTGGGCGCATGGTCGCCCCTGGTCGGGCGCCTGCTTGAGATCCGCCTGCCGATGCAACCGGGCAAGGGCTATTCGCTGACGTGGGAGCAGCCGCCGGTAAACGCGCCGACGCATTCGTTGGTGTTGCGCGAAGCGGCCGTGTGCGTCACGCCGTGGACCTCGGGATACCGGCTCGGTAGCACGATGGAGTTCTCCGGGTTTGCCGAAGGGCTGAATGACGTGCGCCTGCACGCGCTGCGGCGCGGCGCGGCGGACTACCTGCACGAGCCCGAAGGACAGGGCGAGGTGACCCCGTGGTGGGGGTGGCGGCCGATGAGCGTGGATGAGGTGCCGATCATCGGTCCCAGTGCGCGCTGGTCGAACCTGGTCTATGCCACCGCGCACGGCATGCTCGGCATCAGTATGTCAGCGGCGACAGGCGAGCTTGTCGCGAGCCTGCTTGCCGGTCCCGCGCCGACGCTGGATGCGGCGCCTTATTCGCCGGCGCGCTTCGGTTTGTAGGCGCGACACCTTTTCACGCGCATCGCCAGGGCGACTTTGTTACGGTGTCGCCATTCTTGTTCTCCTGGAGCCGTACATGTCCGACGAAGCCTTCGACCTCATCGTGATTGGCGGCGGCTCGGGTGGCCTGGCCTCGGCGATCCGTGCAGCGAAACACGGAGCGAAGGTGGCGCTTATCGAGCCGAAGGAGCTCGGTGGCGTTTGTGTCAACGTCGGCTGCGTGCCGAAGAAGGCGATGTGGTACGCGGCGCAGATGGCTGAGGCGCAGTACATCGCGGCCGACTACGGCTTTACCGACAAGCCGGGCGAGCTCAACTGGCCAGGCTTCATCGAGCGCCGTGACGCGTACATCGACCGCATCCACGGCAGCTACCGGCAACAACTGGATAAATGGAACGTCACGCTGGTGCATGCGACCGCGCATTTCATCGCGTCGCAGCGTATCGCGGCGGGTGATCGCACCCTGCAGGCGCCGCACGTCATCATCGCGACAGGTTCATCGGCGAATACCCTCGATAAACCAGGCTTTGAGCACAGCGTCACGTCGGATGGCTTCTTTGACCTGCGCGCCTGCCCCAGGCGAACTGCCATCATCGGCGGCGGTTATATCGCCGTAGAGCTGGCCGGCGTGCTGCGCGCGCTCGGAAGCGACGTCGATCTTTATGTGCGCGGCCGCCTGATGAGCAGCTTCGATGAAGAGATGGCGTTCCAGCTCGGCGAGGAGATGACGAAACACGGCATCGCCATCAATTACGCATGCCAGATCGAAGCCGCCCACCCGACGGAGGGCGGGTTGTTGCTCGATTGCGATAAGGGCACTCGGCCCGGCCCCTATGACCTGCTTATCCAGGCGGTGGGTCGGCACGGCAATACGGCATCGCTGGCGCTGGATGCGATCGGCCTGGGTACGAATGACGAGGGGCAGATCGAGGTCGATGATTTCCAGGAGACCGGCGTGCCGGGCGTCTACGCCGTGGGTGATGTCACCCAGCGTCTCGCGCTCACGCCGGTCGCGGTGAACGCTGGCCGCAAACTGGCCGACCGCCTTTTTGGCAACACGCCCGGTGCGAAGCTCGATTACCAGAACATCCCCAGCGTCGTGTTCTCGCACCCCCCGCTAGGCACGGTGGGCATGAACGAGCAGGAGGCCCGCGAGGCCTACGGCACGGACGTGCACCTTTACAAACAGACCTTCGTGCCGATGCAACTGGCGCTGGCGCGTCGCCCCATGTACGTGCGCTTCAAGTTGATCTGCGTGGGCGAGGATTCGCGCATCGTCGGCATGCAGATGCTGGGGCCGGGCGTGGACGAGATCCTCCAGGGGTTTGCCGTGGCCATCAAAATGGGCGCCACCAAGGCCGACCTGGATGCCACCATGGCGATCCACCCGACCTCGGCAGAAGAAATGGTCACCATGGGCGATCGCGTGCCCGGTTGAGCGGTACACTCACGCCATGACCCCGTATTCCCTGCACCGCGGCACCGCGCCGCTCCTGATCAGCCTGCCGCATAACGGCAGCGTCATCCCCGACGAGATTGCCGCGCGCATGAAGCGGCCGGCACGCCGCTCGCCGGACACGGACTGGCACGTCGGGGAGCTCTACGATTTCGCCAGGGGCCTTGGTGCCAGCATCATCCGCCCCGTGGTCTCGCGTTACGTGGTGGACCTGAACCGGCCGGCCGATGGCCACGCGCTGTATCCGGGCAAGAAGGAAACCGGGCTGGTCCCGACCATCATGTTCGATGGCCACGATCTTTACCGCGGCGGCTTCGAGCCGGATGCCAAGGAAGTGGCTGATCGGGTGAAACACTGGTGGAAGCCGTACCATCGCGCCCTCGCCGAGGAACTCGCACGCCTGAAGGCGCAGTTCGGCCACGTGGTCCTGTGGGATGGTCATTCGATCCGCAGCCATGTGCCCATGCTGTTCGATGGCAAACTGCCGGATTTCAACCTGGGCACGGCCGATGGCATCAGCTGCGCGGGCCCCCTGCAGGAAAAGGTCGCCGCGATCCTGGAAGCGCAGAGCGACTATTCGTTTGTCGTGAATGGTCGTTTCAAGGGTGGCTATATCACCCGTAACTACGGCCGTCCCGAAGAGGGCGTCAGCGCCATCCAGCTCGAGTTGTCGCAAATCACCTACATGGATGAGGATAGCTTCGAATACCTGCCGAAGCACGCCGCGCGCGTCCAGCTGCTGATCAGCGAAATGCTCAGCGCCTGCCTCCAGGGCACGCAACAACTCACCGCCTGACTCCACCCTTGTAGGAGCGCGCTTGCGCGCGATTCGCCGGCAGGCGGCCAATGCATCGCGCGCAAGCGCGCTCCTACAGGGGTAGGGCTGCCACGCATTTGAGCTCGATGGCGATGGGGGTCGGCAGCGAGCTGATGCCGACCGTCGTGCGGCACGCATCGACGCCCGCGAACGCTTCCGCATAGAGCCGGTTGTATACGGGGAAATCCCGACCCATGTGGGTCAGGAAGACGGTGACGTCCACCAGGTCCTCCCAGCGAGCGCCACTGGCTTCCAGTACAGCGCGCACGTTCGCGAACACCTGACGGCACTGCGCTTCGATGTCATACGACACGAGGATGCCATCCGCGCTCATGACATTGCCTGGCACGGTGTTCGTACCCGGTGTGCGCGGCCCGACGCCCGACAGGAACAGCAGGTTGCCCACGCGGCGCGCGTGCGGGTAGGCGCCGACCGGCGCGGGTGCGCCGTCGGCACGGATGATGTCAGAGCCCGTGGTCGATGCAGACATTTCTGGCCTCCGTGAAGAAACGCATGGCATCAAAACCGCCTTCGCGGCCTACGCCCGATTGTTTGCTGCCGCCGAACGGTGTGCGCAGGTCGCGCAGCATCCAGCAGTTGATCCACACGATGCCAAAATCCAGCTTTGCTGCCATGCGGTGCGCGCGGGAGATATCGCGTGTCCACAGTGATGCAGCCAGGCCGTAGGGTGTGCCGTTGGCGATGGCTAGCGCTTCGTCCTCGGTATCAAACGGGATCAACGTGACCACCGGCCCAAAGATTTCTTCCTGGTTGGTCGCCGAATCGAACGCCAGACCTTCCATGACGGTAGGCGCCACGAACCAGCCAGCCGCGCAGCGGCCGCCGACCTGCACCTGCTCACCACCCACCAGTACCTGGCCACCCTCGGCACGTGCGCGTTCGATGCAACGGATGACCTTGTCGAAATGTGCCTTCGATACCAGTGCGCCCAGGTCGCTGGAGGCTTCCTGCGGATCGCCCACGCGCAGCGCGCGTACGCGTTCGAGGTAAGCCTCGCGGAAGCGGTCGTAGATCCCTCGCTGCACGAGCAGGCGTGAGCCGCATAAGCAGATCTCGCCCTGGTTGGCAAAGCCGGAGCGCACGATAGTGGCGATCGTCTTGTCGTTGAATTCGAAGTCGTCGAAGACGATGGCGGGGTTCTTGCCGCCGAGTTCGAGCGAGATCTTCTTCAGGCGGGGCGCGGCGGCCGACGCGATCGCGACGCCTGTCCGCGTGCTGCCCGTGAACGACACGGCCTTCACCGCGTCGTGGACGACGATCGCTTCGCCGACTGAAGGCCCCGTGCCATGCACGATATTGAAGATGCCATCGGGAAAGCCGGCTTCCTGCACCAGCGTGCCGAGGAACCACGCCGTGTGTGGCGTGACCTCGGAAGGCTTCGCGACGACGGCATTGCCGGCGGCCAGCGCGGGTGCCACCTTCCAGGTGAACAGGTACAGCGGCAGGTTCCACGGACTGATGCAGCCCACGACCCCCAGTGGCAGGCGCAAGGTGTAGTTGATAGCGCCGTGTTCCATCGCATGCGATTCGCCGGCGAACTGGGTGGCCGCGGCAGCGAAGAAGCGCAGGTTGGCGATCGCGCGCGGGATATCGAGGCTGCGGGCGAGGGTCAGCGGCTTGCCGCTGTCACGCGATTCCGCGGCGGCGAATTCATCCAGCCGTGCTTCGATCAGGTCGGCCAGGCGCTGCAGGCATCGGGCCCGCGCCTCGGCAGGCAGGGTCGACCAGCGGAGCAGGGCGCGCGATGCCGCCGCCACGGCATCGGCGACGTCGTCGGCATCGGAATCGGGGCAGCGGGCGTAGACATCGCCCACGGCCGGGTCGATCACCTCGAGATAGCGCCCGCCACGCGGCGCCCGCGGCTCACCATCGATCAGGTTGCTGAGCGTGAGCATCGTGGCGCCCTTAGTTAAGGCTGCGCGTGCGGCCGCCATCCACGGCCAGGCTCACGCCATTGATGTAGCCGGCGGCAGGGCTGGCGAGGAACGCGATGACGGCGCCCACTTCGGCGGGATCGCCGAAGCGTGCGGCGGGCACGCTCGCCAGCAGTCCGCGTTCGACCTCATCGCGGCCACGCCCGGCCTTCACGCTGGATTCCACCAGGGCGTCCAGGCGCGGTGTGCGCGTGTAGCCAGGCAGCACGTTGTTCACGGTGACGCCATCGTGGGCGACCTCGGCCGAGAGGGTCTTCGCCCAGCCCGCCATGGCGGCACGCACGGTATTGGACACGCCCAGGTTCGGGATGGGCTCCTTTACCGATGTGGAGATGACGTTGACGATGCGGCCATAGTGCGCTGCGCGCATGCCCGGCAGGCAGGCCTGGGTAAGTACCTGGGCGCTGATGATGTGCTGGCGATAGGCGACCAGGAATGCCTCGGTATCCGCGGCGTGGACGGCGCCGGGGGGCGGTCCGCCGCTGTTGTTCACCAGGATGTGGACGGCATGGTCCTTGACCACGGCCGCGACAGCGGCCGCCAGGGCATCCGTATCCAGCATGTCTACGGCGAGGTGCTCGTGCTTTTGCCCGGGATGGGTCGCGGGCAATTCGGCGGCCAGCGCCTTCAGGGTCTCGGCGGAGCGGGCGAGCAGGGTGATGCTGGCGCCGAGCTCGGCCAGCTCGAACGCCGTGGCCCTTCCTATGCCTTGCGAGGCGCCGCAGACCAGTGCGTGACGTCCGGTGAGGCGAAGATCCATGCGGCGCTCCTTGGTGGGTGGTGGGCGGTCAGCCCTGTTTCATCGCCCACCACTGTATCGCCATCGCGGCCAACCAGCACGGCCAGGCCAGCCAGGGCGCGCGCCGCCACCAGCCCTGCCAGCGGTCGAGGTCGCGGTCGTTGAACAGGGCGGGGGCGGCCGAGCGCAGCACCCGGCGCATGCGCAGCCAGTTGGCCATGCCGTTGGGCCGGCCGGTATCGGCCTCGGTGATCGTTTTCCAGTGATCCGGGTAACGCTGCTTCAGCAGACTGGAAAAGCGCCACTGCGCCACGAGGTGCAGCACGAAAAACACGACGGCACCGAGCAGGAGCAAGAGGTAGACATAAACCGCAGCGATCATGGTGCTTAGCTACCCTTTTCTTTCTTCTTCGCGTCGTTACCGAGCAGATCGGTGCTGACCACGTCCTTCAGCGTATTGATGACGCCGTTGCCCGGCGCAGCCTTGCCGCAGACGGCGTTCTTGAGCGCGCTCTTGTAGGTGTCGTTCTCGATGCCGACATACACCACGCCATCGGGGCCGTGCTGGATCTTGAAGTTGCCGGTCGAGTTCATCTTGATCGGCGCTTCCGCCGAGAACGTCGTAGGCGACTGCTCCCAGTAGGTCTGGCTGTTCTGCTGCTTGGCCGAGGAATACACCACCAGGTAGCGCGCGCGGTCGTCTTCCACCTTGAACTTGCCGAACGCGCCCGTGGTTTCGCTGGTCCAGCCGATGTACTCGCACAGCTGGATGTCTTCCGCATGCAGGGGCTGGAACGCATCGTCCAGGATCACCACCGTCGGCGCGAACAGGTAGCTGGAGCTGAGCCAGCGGCCATTGAGTTCGGACTTGAGCGCGATCGTGTACGGCATCTGCGCGCCCTGCGGCAGGCGGAACGCAAGGAAATAGCTGCGATCGCCGTTGAGGCTGGCAACCGGTGTTTCCTTGGTCAGCGCGAAGCGCTTCGGCTGCCACGGCAACATGTCCTGGTAGGAGAGGTCGGCGAAGCTGCCACAGCACGGATCGGCGCCATCGAGCGCCTTGCGGGCGATATCCACCGTGACCGACGGATTTTCCGGCGGACGAAAGTTGGGCGGCACGATGGTCTTGCAGCCGCCCAGCACAGTGAGGGCGACGGCAAGGGGGAACAGGCGGTTGAGTATGCGGGGCATGATCTTCAGGTGTCTTAAAACTCGGCGCTCCCTGCCGCACGGGGGTAAGGGATGGCATCACGGATGTTGCCAAGACCGCAGACGTAGACCAGCAGGCGCTCGAAGCCCAGGCCGAAGCCGGCATGGGGCACGGTGCCGTAGCGGCGCAGGTCGCGGTACCAGTTGTACGTTTCCAGATCGAGGCCGAACTTCTGCATGCGCGCATCGAGGTGATCCAGGCGCTCTTCGCGCTGGGCACCACCGATGATCTCGCCGATGCCCGGGGCCAGCACGTCCATGGCCGCCACGGTCTTGCCGTCGTCGTTCAGGCGCATGTAGAAGGCCTTGATCTCTTCCGGGTAGTTCATGACGACCACGGGGCGGCCCACATGTTCCTCGGCGAGGAAGCGCTCGTGTTCGGTCTGCAGGTCGACGCCCCAGGCCACCGGGTGCTCGAACTTCTTGCCGGACTTCTGCAGGATCGTGATCGCATCAGTGTAGTCGATGCGCTCGAAAGGTTTTGCGATGAAGTCCTCGAGACGCTTCACGGCGCCCGGCATCACGCGCTCATCGAAGAACGCCATGTCGTCGGCACGCTCGTCCAGCACCGCTTTGAAGATGCCCTTGAGGAACACTTCGGCGAGGTCGGCGATATCGCTGAGCGTGGCGAACGCCACCTCCGGCTCGACCATCCAGAACTCCGCCAGGTGGCGGGTGGTGTTGGAATTCTCGGCACGGAACGTCGGGCCGAACGTGTACACCTTGCTCATCGCCATGGCATAGCCTTCGACGTTGAGCTGGCCCGACACGGTGAGGAAGGCTTCGCGGCCGAAGAAATCTTTCTTCCAGTCGATACCGCCCTTGTCGTCGCGGGGCAGGTTGGCCAGGTCCAGGGTGGACAGGCGGAACATGTCGCCCGCGCCTTCGGCATCCGAGGTGGTGATGATCGGCGTGTTGATCCAGAAGAAGCCCTGTTCCGTCAGGATGCGGTGGATCGCCATCATCATGGTGTGGCGCACGCGGGTGACGGCGCCAAACAGGTTGGTGCGCGGGCGCAGGTGCGCCACTTCGCGCAGGAACTCCATGGAGTGCTGCTTGGGCTGGATGGGGTAGGTGAGCGGGTTCTCGACGAAACCGGTGACCTCGATCTTCGTGGCCTGGATCTCGAACGCCTGGCCCTTGCCCTGCGAGGGCACGAGCTTGCCGGTGGCGATGACGCCCGCGCCGGCCGAGAGGTTCTTCACGTCGGTCTCGTAATTGGCGAGATCGGCCGTGGCCACCACCTGGATGGGGGCGAAGCAGGAGCCATCGCTCACATTAACGAAGGAAAGGCCGCCCTTGGAGTCGCGCAGGGTGCGCACCCAGCCACGCACGGTGACTTCATGTTCCGCCGCGGCCGTGCCGCCGGCGAGGGCCTGCTTGACGCTTACCACCGTCATATCGATTGAAACTCCAGAAAGGGCGCCGCATATCGGGCGGATAGGAACATGACCCTGTATAATAAAGTAACGGTCGCGTGAACGGCACCGTCCCCCGGGTATACCACGGCAAGAAATCGTTTTGATGAGCATCCAGATCACTCCCGCCGCTTCCGACCGCATGCGCTCCTTCCTGGCGCAGGCGCCCGAGGCCACGGGCGTCCGCTTTTCGGTCAAGCGCATGGGCTGCTCGGGCTTTGGCTACGTGGTGGACCTGGCCGGGGCCATCGCCCCGGAGGACCAGGTGCTCGATATCGACGGGATCCGGGTCGTGGTCGATCCGAAGAGCCTTCCCCTGGTCGATGGCACGCTGATCGACTTCCAGCGCCAGGGCCTGAATGCCTCGTTTGTCTTCCACAACCCCAATGCGACCGGGGAATGTGGGTGTGGTGAGTCGTTTACCGTCTCTTGAGGCCAGCTCAGGAGCGCACACAAGCGCGCTCCTGCAAGGGTGTGGGCGGTTGTAGGAGCGCGCTTGCGCGCGATTCCCGACCCCTCTGTTGACCTAACTCCCCGTTTCTCCTTAAAATGCGCGGCTACCTCTCCGTCCGGAGGGGTTTCTTGCCTCACCGGTACCCCGGGAGGCTGCCATCCCCGTAAGGGGTGCATCCACAAGGAGCAACCATGCGTCACTATGAAGTTGTGTTCCTGGTCCACCCGGACCAGAGCGAACAGGTGCCCGCCATGATCGAGCGTTACAAGACGCTGATCGAAGGCGACAACGGCAAGATCCACCGTCTCGAAGACTGGGGCCGCCGCCAGCTGGCTTACCCGATCGAGAACCTCGCCAAGGCTCACTACGTGATGCTGAACATCGAGGTTTCCCAGAACGCGCTGAACGAACTCGAGACGGGCTTCCGTTTCAACGACGCCGTCCTGCGCCACCTGGTCATTCGCCGTGACGAAGCCGACACCGAACAGTCGTTCATCCTGAAGAGCAAGGAAAAGGATGAGCAGAAGGGTTCGCGTCGCCGTGACGACGACAATGATGACCGCGGTGGTCGCGACAGCGACAACGACCGTGACAGCGACGACTAATCGGGGAATATAGCCATGTCCAAGTTCTTCCGCCGCCGTAAGTTCTGCCGTTTCACCGCTGAAGGCGTGAAAGAGATCGATTACAAGGATCTCAACACCCTCCGTCAGTACGTCACCGAGAACGGCAAGATCGTTCCGAGCCGCATCACCGGCACGAAGGCACGCTACCAGCGCCAGCTGGCGACCGCTATCAAGCGCGCCCGCTTCCTGTCGCTGCTGCCGTACACCGACAACCACGACGTCTGATAAGCCGGCGCCCCGCCCTTGAGGGGCAGGGCGCCAGTCCAGGCGAACATTTCGGACAACCGTCCGGCTGCACGGGTTCTGCCCGTGCTAACGAAAGGAACATCCCATGGAACTCATTCTTCTCGAGAAGGTGAAGAACCTCGGTAACCTCGGCGACAAGGTCAACGTCAAGCCGGGTTACGGTCGTAACTTCCTCCTCCCGACCGGCAAGGCCGCTCGCGCGACCGTCGCCAACCTCGAAGCATTCGAAGCACGTCGTGCCGAGTACGAAGCCAAGGCCAAGGACCAGCTGTCCGGCGCCGAGGGTCGTGCCGCCAAGCTCGACGGCGCCGAAGTCACCATCGAAGTCAACGCTTCGCCGGAAGGCAAGCTGTTCGGCTCGGTCACCCCGCGTGATGTGGCCGAGGCCCTGACCGCCAAGGGTCTGCAGGTCGACAAGAGCGAAGTGATCCAGGCCGAAGGCCCGTTCCGCAACACCGGCGAGTACGAAGTCACTGTCGTGCTGCACGCCGAGGTGGAGCAGAAGGTCAAGGTCAAGGTCGTCGGCGCGTAAGCTCCGCACTTCCGTTAGATCCCGAAGCGGGCGCCCTTGTGGCGCCCGTTTTCGTTTGTGCCAGGACACCTGTCGACCCTCCCGTAGGAGCGCGCTGGCGCGCGATCGCGCGCCAGCGC
>NZ_DASYCB010000006.1:0-37574 GCF_036500425.1 Luteibacter sp. | reverse complement strand
AGACCATCTATCGCAGCCTGTTCGTCCAGAGCCGAGGAGTGCTTAAAAAGCAGCTGCTCGATCATCTGCGCACCAAACGCATGCTGCGCTACCCCCAAGCCCAGGGAAGGCACGGCAAGGGTCGAAAGGTTGCCCGGAACGCGATTCCAGACGCCCTCACGATCAGCGAGCGCCCGTCGGAAGTGGAGGATCGGGCAGTACCGGGCCATTGGGAAGGTGATCTGCTCACCGGCACGGTTAATTCGCACATCGTCACGCTCGTCGAGCGCCGATCGCGCTTCGTGATGCTGATAAAGATCCCTGCACGAGACAGCGCCACGGTCATTGACGCCATGGCCAGGCATGTCCGCAAGCTACCCGCCGAACTGAAGCGCTCCCTGACATGGGACCGCGGCGCGGAAATGTATCAGCACGCACGCTTCAAGCTGGCGACGGACCTGCAAGTCTACTTCTGCGATCCGCACAGCCCCTGGCAACGTGGATCCAATGAGAACACCAACGGCCTGCTTCGCCAGTACTTTCCCAAAGGACAGGACCTGAACCACTACACCCAGGCCCAGCTCGATAGCATTGCGAAGGAGCTAAACCAGCGCCCCCGGCAGACCCTGGACTTCCAGACCCCGGCCGAGGTTCTCAACCAAGCCGTTGCATCGATCGGTTGAGATCGCCGGACGTCTCGTCGTAAAGCCCCCGCCCGGCTGCCGGTTCGCGGCCGTAGGCCAATAAGTACATGGCCCCGGAGGGGCATCCTTGTCGAACGTTGAGGACCTGTCTGAGCAGCGAGGGTGGGCACCGAGGGCTCTCCGGCGACCACGTCCGAGCGCTAGCGCGATGGCGAAGCCGAGCCCACCCAACGCGGTGCCGAAGGCGATCCCACTCGATGAAGACATGCATTCGCGCCAGCGAATGAACCGATCACGACGCGCGAGGCAGCGAACGACCCCGGTAACGCGTGAAGAACCATAAAAAAACCCGGCTTGCACGCCGGGTCGAGAACACCTCGAAGAGGGGAGTTGCGCCGCGCGGTGGGAGGGCCGCGCGGCGCGATCTGCGATTACAGGTCGTAGCGGACCGAGAAGCGGAAGTACCGCGGCGCGGAGTACGAATTGGCACGCTTATACGTCGCCACCGGGACGCCGGCGTTGTTCTCGCCGACTTCGATGACGCTGGTTTCGCGCTGCTGGCTGAAGACGTTGAACACGTCCACGTTGAAGCCGAGCTTGTGGTCGGCAAAGGCGGGGCGCCATTCTGTCCCGAGATTCAGCTGTTGTGTCCACGGAAGGCGGCCACGCGAGCCGCGCGGTGAAACCTTGCCGTCGCAATAGAAGTAGGACGCGCCATACTGGATCGGATCGCCGGGAGCGACACCGATGCAGTTCACCGGACGCCCCGAGGCGACGACCAGGTTGGCACTGAACAGCCATTCCGGGGTCATCTGGTAGAAGCCATACGCCTTGAACTGGTGCGTGCGGTCGTTTGGCAGTGGACCGTTCGACCCGACCATGATCTCCGGGGCATCCCAGTCCTGGGTCACCGACGGGTCACGCTGACCGATATCGGACTTCAGCATGCCCTCGGAATTGCCATAGCTGCGCGAGAAGACGTAGTCGAACTTCGCATACCACTTCTCGTCGAACTGTTTCTCGGCGTACAGATTCAAGGAGTAGTACTTGCGCTTCAGATCGGGGAAGCCGATGCCGTTGTTGGTGAAGTCGCCCTTGTTCAGCGTGACATCCTGGAAGTTGCCAGCGCCATCCATATCCACCCGGAATGTGTTGCTCTTGCCCGGGTTGAACAGATAGCAGCCCGAGATGGTGGCGTTGCTCATGTCCACGCCATTGCGTTCACCCCAGTTCTCGAACGGGCGCGAATCGCAGAAGTCGTCGATCGAACTTTTCAGCTTGCGGAGCGTGGCCTTGGCGCCGACCGCCCAGTCATTACCCAGCTGTTTGTCGAAGCCGAGGATGTATTCATCCTGGAAGTACGCATCCATGCCTTTGGCGGCGATCGTGCGCGGATCGGGGTTGGTGCCATCGTGGCCGTTCGACGCGTACTCGCTACCGTTCGGCACGAAGCCGATGGGCATGCCGGTCACCGGGTCGATGCTGTCGAAGGTGCCGAACTGGCGCAGGAAGTACGAGCCCGAGGCGGCGCGGACCGCAACGTTTGACGGAATCGCCAGGTGATAGCGGCCGGCGTTGCCATAGATCTTCAGCGAAGAATCGCCAAATACATCCCAGGTGAGGCCGAGACGCGGGGCCAGCTGGTGGCGCTGCTTGACGTACACATCGCCGGCGCCATTGATATTCTTGAACTGCTCGTTGCGCAAGCCAAGGTAAGCCAGCCAGCGGTCGTTGACCTGCCAGCGGTCTTCGATGAACTGCGCTTCCTGCACCGTCTTCACGTTAGATGCGGCGTAGAAGTAAACGCGCTGTACGTAGCGGGTGGTGCCGGCTGGGAACTGGACGTCCGGGTAGCCTTCGACCTTGCCATCCGTCGGCGCGGTGCCGTAGGTCCAGTAGTAGGAGCCACCCTTGTCGCGGCCGGCATCCGGGCCTTCGTAGAAGTTGCCGGCGAACGATTCGAGCGTCTGGTTATCAAGACCAGCACGCAGGTCGTGGTCGCCAAGGCGGTATTCCACGTCGAGGCGCCAGCCGTGGGTTTTATCCTCCGCGCCGGGAGCGAGCATCTGGCCCTGCAGATAGCAGTTCGGCGGGAAGACGGTGCGCCCGTTTTCGCTGAAGTTGCCGGTGATGAGCGGGCAATCGCCACCGATTGAGTTGGTGACCTGCTGGTGCTTGGTCGTGCTGTTGCCGTAAAGCGCATTCACCGTCAGGTTATCGGTGAGGTAGCCGGTGTACTTGCCGATGTAGACGTCGCCGCCCGGCGTCGCGCCGGCCGTGCCGTAGTTTTTCGTGTACAGCGAACCACGGTAGGCGCCGCGACTGCCGGTAGCGTAGTTGTACCCGTAAATCTCGCGGTTCTCGGTGGTCTTGTCGCTGAAGCCGGTGAGCTCGAGCAGGTGGTTATCGCTGATGTTCCAGTCGATCTTCGCGAGATAGCGGTTGGTCTTGGTCGTGTAGTTCGCGTCGGTGGCTGCCGCCGTCGAGCCTCGGGTGAACCCTTCCGTACGGATGAAGTCACCGGTGGCGTACAGGAACAGCTTGTCCTTGATCAGCGGACCGCTGATGTACGCGGAGTATTCGGTGCTCCAGCTCTTGTTCTTGTGCCGATCCTGGAAGATCTGGCCATTTCCAAGATAGATATCGCGCGGTGAGTCACGCAAGGCTTCCGGCGTGTAGATTATCTGGCCGCCAGCCTTCCACGTGTTGCCGCCGCGCTTGCTGATCATGTTGACTACGCCGCCGGTGGAGCGGCCGTACTCGGCGCCGTAGCCGCCGGTGAAGATCTGTTGCTGGTCGATCGCGTCGTAAGGCAGGCTGATGAGGCCCAGGCCGGTCAGCGCGTTGGTGACGGAGTAGCCGTTGACGTAGTACTGGTTTTCCGCCGCCGAGGCGCCACCAAAGGACGCGACATTGCCGTAGCGCTCGTCGCCGCCCACCGCACCGGGTGCGAGCAGGGCAGCAGAGGTGACATCACGCGCGATCGGCAGCTTCTGCAGCTGCTCGGCGGTGAGGACGGTGCGCGAATCGACTGACGATACGTCGATCGAGGGCAGGGCGTTACCGGTGACCTGGATGCCTTCCAGGGTGGATGCATTTGCTGCGTTAGCCGGTTCGACAAGGAACGACACATCTGTGCCGCTGCCCACCTGCACCGACACGTTCTCGCGCGTGGCGACGGTCGCGCCATCGCGCATCACCGACACGTTGTAGCGACCGACCGGTAACGACGATGCGCGGTAGCGACCCTCCGCATCCACGGTGATATCGCGGACGAGTCCGGTATCGACGTTCTGCAGGTGCACGGTGTTGCCCTGTTCGACCGACACGCGGCCGAAGACAACGCCCGAGGCGTTCGATTGCGCATGGACGCTGCCGGTGGCCGCGAGGCCGAGCGCCAGTGCCAGCGCAGTCGGGCGCAGGAACGGACGGGTGAAGTGGTTTTTCGACATGCAAAGCCCCTACCGGGCCCTTGTGGAAGGGCCCCTTGGTGGATGACAGAATTGAGCGGATTCATGGGGGGAAATCCGCGTGTTTCGCCCCGCGCGCGGCGTTTCGCTCTACCCCAGCGAAGGCCGCCCGTTTGCGAGCGAACCCCGGTTCTATGGGAGGGGCTTTCGAGTGTCAAACCTGTGTTAAGGATCCATGACACTGCGGCACTCGCAGCAAAGTGCTTTGAATCAGTGGTTTATGAGGCCATCACCTCAGGATGAAATTTTTTTCGATGCACGCTGCAGCGCATGTCGTTGTGCGTCACACCTTTGAAGGATTTCGTAAAGATGGAACGCAAAGAGCCCGGCAGTGCCGGGCTCTTTGGAGAACACATGAGATGAAACTCAAGAAAGGTTGTAACCCTTCTCCTCGTGCAGCGCGATGTCCAGGCCGATCTGTTCCTGTTCTTCGTCCACGCGCAGGCCCATCGTTACGGCGATGCCCTTGAAGATCACCCAGCTGAGCACGGCGCTGTAAACCACGGTGAAGCCCACGCCTTTGAACTGGATCCACAACTGCAGGCCGAGATCGGTCACTGTCCCGAAACCGCCAAGCGCGGGCGCGGCGAACGGGCCGGTGAGAAGCGCGCCCAGGATGCCGGCCACGGCATGCACGCCGAATACATCAAGCGAATCGTCGTAGCCGAGCTTGCGTTTCAGGCGCGTCGCGCAGAAGAAGCAGACCACGCCCGCGGCGAGGCCAAGCACCAGCGCACCACCGGGGCCACAGGTTCCCGCAGCGGGGGTGATCGCGACGAGGCCCGCCACCGCGCCCGAGGCGATACCCAGCACGCTCGGCCGGCGGTGGGTGAGCCATTCCACGGCGGTCCAGCCGATCGCGGCGGCGGCAGTCGCGATCTGCGTCACCAGCATCGCCATGCCTGCACTGCCGTTGGCTGCTACCGCGGAGCCAGCGTTGAAGCCAAACCAGCCCAGCCACAGCATGCTCGCACCAACCAGCGTGTAGCCAAGGTTGTGCGGTGGCATCGGCGTGTTCGGGTAGCCGCGACGCTTGCCGATGACCAGGCAGCCGACGAGGCCAGCGATACCGGCGTTGATATGCACCACGGTGCCGCCCGCGAAGTCGAGGACGCCAAGGTCGCCGAGGAACGAGCCGGGGCCACCCCAGACCATGTGCGCGATCGGCAGGTAGACGAGGGTGAACCACAGCGCAGTGAACACTAGCAGCGCCGAGAACTTCATGCGCTCGGCAATCGCGCCGATGATCAAGGCCGGTGTGATGATTGCGAACGTCATCTGGAACATTACGAACACCGTTTCCGGCACGCTGTTGTACAGGCTGCTGGGGGCGAGTCCCGCGAGCATGACGTGGCCGAGTCCGCCCACGAAGGAATGCAGGCCGGTGGTACCGGCGGCCATGCCGGTGGTGTCAAAGGCGATGGAGTAGCCGTAAACCACCCAGAGCACGGTGACCAGGGCGGTGATGGCGAAACACTGCATGAGGACCGAGAGCAGGTTCTTTGCGCGAACCATGCCGCCGTAGAACAGCGCGAGTCCGGGAATGGTCATCAATAGGACCAGCATGGTCGCCGTGAGCATCCAGGCGGTATCGCCGCTATCCAGCTTCGCGGGCGTGGTGGTCTGTGCGAGGGCCAGGGCGGGCGAGGCCGCCATGAGGGCGGCCAGGGAGCGGAGTGACTTAGAGCGCATCGCCATCCACCTCCTGGGTGCGGATACGGATGGCTTGTTCGAGGTCGATGACAAAGATTTTGCCGTCACCGATCTTGCCGGTATGTGCGGCAGTGCTGATCGCCTCGATAGCCCGCTCGAGCTGTGCGTCGGTCACGGCGATCTCCACCTTCAGCTTCGGCAGGAAATCCACCACGTACTCCGCGCCCCGGTATAACTCCGTATGGCCATGCTGTCGGCCAAAGCCCTTCACCTCGGTCACCGTCATGCCCTGGACGCCTACCTCGGCCAGGGCCTCACGGACATCGTCCAGCGTGAACGGCTTGATGATCGCGTTGATCCATTTCATGTGCCGCGGCTCCCCATGTGGTTGGATGGGGAAGGCAAGGCAGGATGCGTGCCATTAGCGCATCTACGCTCCAGTCCTTGCGGTGCAACGCCTTACGTTCTGGCGCGCGTCCGCCGGGCTCCACACTTGCACCATGATGGGACTAACGGGTGTCCATGCTGGTGCCCTGCCGGTCGGGCGTCGTCAGCTGGCTGTCACCGCTGTCGGCGATAAAGACCGCGAGCAGTTTGGCCGGCGCGGTGGTGCTGCCATTGCGGCTCACCTGATGGTGCGAACCAGGTGTCTCATAGAAGCTCTCGCCGGCCTGGTAGGTGCGCTCACCGCCGCCGTCCACTTCGCTGACGATGGTGCCGGACACTACGTACGCATAGATAAATGCCGAGCCCGCGTGATGGTGTGGGGCGGATGCGGCGCCTGGCGGATAGGTGACTTCCACGGCGGTCAGCTTTTTCCCGGGCACGTTGGGTAGCTCGTGGGAGAAGTTGACGCTCACATGTTCGCTGGGCGGCGCCGGGGCGGCCGCCATGCCGGCGAGCGGGAAGAGGAGGGCGAGCAGGGCGAGGTGAAGGCGTTTCATGAGCTGGCTCCTGGCTGGGGAGGTCAGCATGCGCCCGAGTCAAGTGCACGCGAAAGCACCAGGATCTAACCAAATCGCTATACCAAGATCCAACCCCCTGTAGGAGCGCGCTTGCGCGCGACAAGGCCGCGGCAAGCCCCATCGCGCGCAAGCGCGCTCCTACAGGTCGGTTGTCCCATGGCCATCGGCGCGCTGCATTGCAAAACGGCGCTCGAAACAGTACCATTTTGGTCCGGTTTCCCAACATCCCCCTTCCGCCGATGCTTCGCGTCAGCCGACTTACCGATTACGCCACCGTGGTGATGACCGTCATCGCCACGCACCCCGCCGACGTTCTGAGCACTGCCCAGATCGCCGATGAGGCGCGCCTGGAGTTGCCCACGGTGTCCAAGCTGCTGAAGCTGCTCGGGCATGCCGGGCTGGTGGATTCGTTCCGCGGCGTCAATGGCGGTTACCGCCTGGCGCGGCCGGCGGAAGCGATCAGTCTGGCGGACATCGTCGAGGCGCTGGAAGGGCCTATCGGGCTTACCGAATGCAGCATCGCCCAGGGCCATTGCGATCGTCAGTCGCAGTGCGGCGTCAGCGGTAGCTGGCGCTCCGTCTCCGGGGCTATCGACGGCGTGCTGCGCGGTATGACCCTGGCACAGATGCTGGCCGGGCGCCCCACGGCGCCGGCCAAGGGCGCGGCCGATGCCGCGCAGGCAAACGCATGAACGAGAGCGAGAACATGACACGCGAAGTGGCAGCGCCGGTGCGCGATAACGCTGAAGTAGAAGCGGCGCTCAACCGCCGCTATGAGGCGGGCTTCGTCACCGATATCGAATCCACCAGCCTGCCGCCGGGCCTCAGCGAGGACATCGTCCGCCAGCTGTCAGCCATCAAGGGCGAGCCGGAGTGGATGACCGAGTGGCGCCTGGCCGCCTACCGCCACTGGCTGACCATGCCGGAGCCGGACTGGGCCAAGCTCGACATCGCGCCCATCGATTACCAGGCGCTCAGCTATTACTCGGCGCCCAAGGCTGGCCCCAAATCACTCGATGAAGTGGATCCCAAGCTGCTCGAAACCTACGAGAAGCTAGGCGTGCCCCTGCACGAGCGGGCGAAGCTGGCTGGCGTGGCGGTTGATGCCGTGTTCGATTCGGTCTCGGTGGGAACCACGTTCCGCAAGGAACTGGCGGAAGCCGGGGTCATCTTCTGCTCCATGTCCGAGGCAATCCGCGAGCACGGCGACCTGGTCCGCGCCTACCTCGGCAGTGTCGTTCCGGTCGGCGATAACTACTTTGCCGCCCTGAACTCGGCCGTGTTCTCCGATGGCAGCTTCGTCTTCATCCCCAAGGGCACCCGCTGCCCGATGGAACTGTCGACGTACTTCCGCATCAACGCCATCAATACAGGGCAGTTCGAACGCACCCTGATCGTGGCGGAGGACGACAGCTACGTGTCGTACCTGGAAGGCTGCACGGCGCCGATGCGCGACGAGAACCAGTTGCATGCCGCCGTCGTCGAACTGGTGGCACTGGATCGCGCCCAGATCAAATATTCCACGGTGCAGAACTGGTACCCCGGTGACGAAAACGGCGTCGGCGGCATCTACAACTTCGTGACCAAGCGCGGCGATTGCCGTGGCGTGTCGTCGAAGATCAGCTGGACCCAGGTCGAAACCGGTTCGGCGATCACCTGGAAGTACCCCAGCTGCGTGCTGCGCGGCGATAACTCGGTCGGTGAGTTCTACTCGGTAGCGCTCACTCACCACCGCCAGCAGGCGGACACCGGCACCAAGATGATCCACATCGGCAAGGGCACGAAGTCGAAGATCGTGGCCAAAGGCATCAGTGCCGGTCGCAGCTCAAACAGCTACCGTGGCCTGGTGAAGATCGAGAAGGGCGCCGATGGTGCACGCAACTACACGCAATGCGATTCGCTGCTGATCGGCAAGCAGTGCGGCGCGCACACCTTCCCATACATGGAAGTGAAGCATCCGGGCGCGATCGTCGAGCACGAGGCCACCACCTCGAAGATCTCCGATGACCAGCTGTTCTACTGCCTGTCGCGCGGTATTGGTGAAGAAGATGCCGTGTCGATGATCGTCGATGGTTTCTGTAAGCAGGTGTTCCGCGAGCTGCCCATGGAGTTCGCCGTGGAAGCGAAGAAGCTGCTCGAAGTCTCGCTCGAAGGCGCGGTGGGCTAAGCGATGGGTATCGCTGGCTCCGCCCCGGGCCTCACCGACCTGCGCGTCCTGCTTGGTGCGCTGGACCCGGATGTTGACCCGGTGCCGAAACGTTTCATCCACGTGTCGCACGATCGTGCTCGCGAGCGCGTGGCCGATGCGCTCATGATGTTCCGCGAAGACGAGGGCACGACGCTCATCGTCGACGTAAAGGAAGGCGACCGTAGCGGCGATCGCATGCTGTGGGCATGCATCACCCTGCGTGTGCAATCCAGTCTTACCGCGGTGGGCATGATGGCCGCCGTTTCCGCCGCGCTTGCGAAGCGCGGCATTCCCTGCAACCCCGTTTCCGCGTTCCTGCACGATCACATCTTCGTGCCCTGGGACCGCCGCGACGAAGCACTTGATGCGCTTTCGCACCTGACGCCCTGATGGACAGCACCGCCATGCACATGCTCAAGATCGAAAACCTCCACGCCCGCGTCGAAGGCAAGGAGATCCTGAAAGGCCTTTCACTCACGGTAAACCCGGGTGAGGTGCACGCCATCATGGGGCCGAACGGCGCGGGCAAGTCCACGCTGGGCAACGTGCTGGCCGGCCGCGAGGGCTATGAGGTGACCGAAGGCACCGTGTCGTTCGGCGGGCAGGACCTGTTCGCACTGGAGCCTGAGGAGCGCGCAGCGGTGGGCCTGTTCCTCGCCTTCCAGTACCCGGTGGAAATCCCCGGTGTGAACAACACCTACTTCCTGCGTGCCGCGCTGAATGCACAGCGCAAGTTCCGCGGCGAGCAGGAGCTGGATTCCATGCGCTTCCTCAAGCTGGTTCGCGAGAAGCTGAAGATCATGCAGATCTCCGACGAACTGCTGCATCGCGCCGTGAACGAAGGTTTCTCTGGCGGCGAAAAGAAGCGCAACGAGATCTTCCAGATGGCCGTGCTCGAGCCGAAGCTCGCGATCCTGGACGAGACCGACTCCGGGCTCGACATCGATGCGCTGAAGCAGGTCGCCGAGGGCGTGAATGCGCTGCGTTCGCCAGATCGCTCATTCCTCGTGGTCACCCATTACCAGCGCCTGCTCGATTACATCGAGCCGGACTTTGTCCACGTGCTGGCGGGTGGGCGCATCGTCGAGAGTGGCGACAAGAATCTCGCCTTGAAGCTCGAGGCCGAAGGCTACGCCTGGCTCGCCGATAAGCATCCGCACCTGCGCAAGGCTGACCTCGCCGGGGAGCCGGCATGACCAGCGCGCCGTCCCCGTTCGTGCGGGCGGCACTGGATGCCGCCGCCGGCGTGCCCGTCACGGGCATTGCCTGGCTGGATGCCGCGCGTCGCGAAAACCTCGAGGCGTTTGCCGATACCGGCTTGCCCGAGGGCCGTAACGAGGCGTGGAAGTACACTCCGCTACGTGCGTTGTCGCAGCGCTCGTTTGCGCTCGCCGATGCGGGCGTCGCTGCAGGCGTTGCCGTCGATGCCTCGCTATTCACCCTGCCGGGTGTCGATGGTGCTCGTGTCGTGTTCGTCGATGGTGTGTATCGCGCCGATCTTTCCTCACTCGACACCGATGACGGCGTCGAACTGGCCCCGTTGAGCGCCGTCCTGGCCGCTCAATCGGAACCCCTGCGCTTCGCGCTAGCCAATCGCTATCGCCGCGGCGCCGCCGACGCCTTCGCCCATCTCAACGCTGCACTCGCCAGCGAAGGCGTGATGTTGCGCGTGACCGATGGCGTGCAGGCAGGCAAGCCGCTGCACATCGTCCATGTCACCAGTGGCACCCAGGCTGACACCACCTGGCACGCGCGCGTGCTGGTGGAGGTGGGGAAGGGCAGCTCGCTGGATGTGGTCGAACACTTTGTCACCCGTGGCGATGCCACCCAACTGGGTACCGTGGTCGCCGATTACGTGGCGCGCGAAGGCGCGACGCTGGGCCTGGTGATCCTGCAGGATGCTTCATCCGGCACGACCCTGATTCGCCGCGGCAACGTCCGCCTCGATGCCGATGCGAAGGTGACCGTGCACGCCCTGGAACTGGGTGGCGCGCTGGTTAGGCATGAGCTTACCGCCGAAGTGCTCGGCGACCGGGCCCGTTTCGATACGCGTGGCGTGTTTGCCCTCGCGGGCCGCCAGCACGTGGATACGCAGCTCGAAATAAACCACAAGGCGCGCGACACGGCATCTGAGGCGCTATGGCGCGGCATTGCCGACGGTCGCTCGCGCGGTGTGTTCCGCGGCGCGATCGTGGTGGCGGAAGGGGCTGACGGCACCGACGCCTCGCTCAGCAACAAGAACCTGCTGCTGTCGGGCTCCGCCGAGATCGATACCAAGCCCGAGCTCGAGATTTACGCTGACGAGGTGAAGGCGGCCCACGGCGCCACCATCGGCCAGCTCGATGAGCGCTCGTTGTTCTATCTGCGCTCGCGCGGCATCCCGCTGGTGGAAGCCCGCAGCCTCCTCACGCTGGCCTTCTGCCGAGCCGCACTCGAATCGCTGCCGAATGATGCCTTGCGCGAACACCTGGGTGAACTGCTGGTGGCCCACTTGCCGACCAGCGCCGCCGCTGAATAAGTCCGGAGCCAAGCCATGAATGCCAGGGCCGAGACCGCCCCCCACCCGCTGGACGTAGAACGCATCCGCGCCGACTTCCCCTTGCTTTCGCGCACCGTGCACGGCAAGCCGCTGATCTACTTCGATAGCGCGAATACGTCGCAGAAGCCGGTCTCGGTGATCGAGGCTGTGGATCGGCACTACCGCGAGCACAACGCGAACGTAGCCCGTGCGGTCCACACGCTGGGCGAAGAAGCGACGGCTGCTTACGAAGGCGCGCGCGACGCGCTGGCCCGCTTCATCAATGCGCCGTCGCGCGAGGAAGTGATCCTCACCTCGGGCACCACCCAGGCGATTAACCTGGTGGCGTACAGCTATGCGCTGCCGCGTCTGAAGCCCGGCGATGCGATTGTTACGACCGTGATGGAACACCACGCGAACATCGTGCCGTGGCAGCTGGTGGCCGAACGCACCGGCTCTATCGTGAAAGCAGCGCCGATCGACGCAAACGGCGAGCTGATCCTCGAGGAATTCTTCAAGCTGCTCACCCCCGAGGTGAAGCTCGCTTGCGTAGGCCACGTATCGAACGTGACCGGTACCGTAAACCCCGTCCGCGAGATCGCCCGCGAATGCCGCAAGCGCGGCATCCCGCTGCTGGTCGATGGATCGCAGGCGGCCCCGCACCGGAAGGTCGACGTCCAGGCCCTGGGCTGCGATTTCTACGCGATCACCGGCCACAAGATGCTGGCGCCGACCGGTACCGGTGCGTTGTGGGCAAAGCGCGAGCACCTGATGGCCATGCCGCCGTTCTTCGGCGGCGGCGAGATGATCCGCGAAGTGCGCTTCGAGGGGACGGTATTCGCGGACCCGCCGCATCGTTTCGAGGCCGGCACGCCGAACATCGCGGGCTTCGCGGGCATGTCCGCGGCGATCGACTACCTCCAGGGCATCGGCTTCGATCGCCTGAAGGCGTACGAGCAAGAGCTCCTCGCGTATGCGACCCAGGCCATCACCGACCTTCCGGGTGTGCGGATCTTCGGCCAGGCGAAGGAAAAGGAGCCGGTGATCTCGTTCCTGCTCGAAGGCGCCCACGCTAACGACATGGCCACCCTGCTGGACCTGCAGGGCGTCGCCGTACGCTCTGGCCACCACTGCGCGCATCCGCTGATGCAGTGCTTCGGTGTGCCCGCCACGTTGCGTGCCTCCCTGGCCTTCTACAACACCAAGGCCGAGGTGGATGAGTTCATCCAGGCCATCGGGCGGGTCCGCAAGCTCCTGCTCTGACCGGACGCCGATCGCGCGCAAGCGCGCTCCTACAAGAGCCTGCGCAGGTCTCGTGTAGGAGCGCGCTTGCGCGCGAAGCTCCCCCCGCGTCTAAAATGCCCACATGACCCCGAAGCATACGTTCCGCACCGCCACCCAGGCCGACGCTGCCGTCATCGCCTCCCTGGTCGAATCCGCCTACCGCGGTGATGCCAGCCGCGATGGCTGGACCACCGAGGCCGATTTCCTCCATGGCCGCCGCACCGACGTCACCGAGATCGAAGAGCTGCTGACCGGCCCGAATGGCCGCTTCGTGCTGTTCGAGCGCGATGGCCTGGTCGCCGCCTCCTGCTACATCGAGCGGCAGGATGGGGTGTGCTACTTCGGCATGTTCTCCGTCCACCCCCCGTTCCAGGGCACCGGCATCGGTCGTCTGGTGATCGAGGAGGTCGAGCGCATCGCGGTCGAGGAATGGCAGTGCACGCGGGTCGAGATGACGGTGATCGAAATCCGCGCCGAACTCATTGCCTGGTACGAACGTCGCGGCTATGCGCGCACCGGCCGTACCAAGGCTTTCCCGTATGGTGACGAGCGCTTCGGCATCCCCCAGCGCGATGACCTGCGCTTCGAGTACCTGGTAAAGGAACTCGGGGCGTGAACGGCTGGGTGAAAGTCGGGACGCGCAGCGAGCTCCTTCCCGGTGAGTTCAAGGTGGCATGGGATGGTGATACTGCGATCGCCGTCTACAACATCGATGGCGATCTCTACGCTATCGAAGATGTCTGCACGCACGACGGCGGGGAACTCGCCGGCGGTCCGCTGGTGGGCTTTGAGGTGGAATGCTTGCGTCACGGCGCGCGCTTCGATGTGCGCACCGGTGAAGTTACCTGCCCCCCGGCCTACGAGCCGGTGACCGTCTTTCCGGTGCAGGAAGCGGAAGGCTTCATCTGGACGCGCGACGACCGCTGAGCGCGGCCGCTTTTTGAGTCATCTCTGAAACGCGAATTACCTGACAGGCTTTGTCAGGCAAACGCCGCACTCTTGTAAGTCAAAGTACTACATAGGGTTGCGAATAACCTGGTTGAAACGCACCCCATGCGTGGCAAAGAATTCCAGCTCGAACCAGAGCGGGATGGAGTGTCATGCGTACAGGGAAAGTGGCGGTCGCCGTCGCGATCGTATTGGGTGCCTTGGCGTGGGTACCGTGGCTTGCTGCATACCTCACGGGCTTGTTACTCGGCGTGGACTCCGGGCCGCGTTGGTGGATGGCGTGGTGGGGCTACTACCCACACCTGCACGAACCGGCCTACCAGCCGTATGCGTGGCGAATCTGGCTGGCAGGTGGCCTTGGTGCCGGTGTGCCGCTCGTGGTCGCCGCGATGGTGCTGCTGCTTATGTTCCGCGCGCCATCGCAGGCATTGCATGGCAGCGCCCGTTTCGCGTCGAACCGTGACCTCGCCCGGAAGAAGATGTTCAAGCGCTCGCCCACGGCGCTGGTGGTCGGCCGTCGGGGCCGCCGCCTGGTCTACATGTCCGGCCAGCAGTTCGCGATCCTCGCTGCACCCACGCGCAGCGGCAAGGGCGTGGGCATCGTCATTCCGAACCTGCTGAGCTACGAAGGGTCCGTTGTCGTCCTCGATATCAAGCAGGAGAACTTCGACCTCACCAGCGGCTGGCGCGCGAAGCAGGGGCAGGCGGTGTACCTGTTCAACCCCTTCGCCGAGGACATGCGCACGGCACGCTGGAACCCGCTGCACTACGTCTCCGATGGCTCGTTCCGCGTGTCCGATCTCATGTCGCTCGCTGAAACCCTGTACCCGGATGGCGCGGGTGACCAGGGGTTCTGGGTCAGTCAGGCGCGGAACGCGTTCGTCGCCTTCACGATGTACCTGTTCGAACGGCGAGACGCGCAGGGTAGTGGCAGCCGGCTGACGACGCCAGCCGAGCCCACGCTTGGCGAGGTCTTCCGCATCTCGACCGGCGATGGCGATGACCTCAAGGGCTATCTGCAAGGTCTTGCACGCGAGGATTTCCTCAGCGACACCGCACAGAACGCCTTCAGCAACCTGCTATCGCAATCCGACGATACCTTCGCCTCGATCATGGGCACGTTCCGCGAACCGCTGAACATGTTCCTCAACCCCGTGCTAGATGCCGCCACTAGCGGTAACGACTTCCTGCTCACCGACGTGCGCCGGAAGCCGATGACCATCTATATCGGCATCCAGCCCAACAAGCTGGCCGAGAGCCGGATCATCATCAACATGTTCTTCAGCCAGCTGGTGAAGCTCAACACGCGTGAGCTCCCCGCGCAGGATCCCACGCTGAAGCACCAGTGCCTGTTGCTGATGGACGAATTCACCGCCATGGGCCGCGTTGACATCCTCGCCAGCGCCGTCTCCTTCATCGCCGGCTACAACCTGCGCCTGTTGCCGATCATCCAGAGCCTATCCCAGCTCGATGCCGTCTACGGCCCTGACATCGCCCGCTCGTTCGTCACCAACCACGCGCTACAGATCGTCTACACCCCGCGCGAACAGCGTGACGCCAACGACTACTCAGAAATGCTCGGCTACACGACCGTGCGGAAGAAGAACATCACCCGCGGCCACGACGTGAGTATCAGCCACCACGAAGAACGCCGGGCGCTCATGTTGCCGCAGGAGCTAAAGGCCATGGGTGCGGACAAAGAGGTGTTTTTTTACGAGGGCATTCCACATCCGGTGATGGCGGACAAGATCCGCTACTACCAGGAGAAGTACTTCACCAGGCGGCTGAAGCCGAAGGTGGAGGTTGAGATCTTGAAGGTGAAGGGCGTGAAGCCCTCGAAGGGAGTGTCATGAAGAGGAGTAAGCGAATGGCGGCCGCCGCTGTGGGCATGTGGTTCGTGCTGGCGGGCTGCGCGACACCCGATGATCGAGGCAAGACCAGGCAGGAGCTCGTCGATCTTGCGACGGAAGGTTCGGAGGAGGCGGCAAGTTGGCCGGACATCTCGATCGAGGACCTGGCAGAAGAGCATGACATTGTGTACATCCGCGCCCCGTCGCAAGGCGCATGCCCATCGGATCCGTACATCCATGGGCCGCAGGATAAATGCCATCCGCAGCACGCCATGTACGCGGATATCCGGACGCTGATCGAGAAATTCCGGACTGATAGCAAGCACCGGATCTCGGATGACGAGGGCGAGCGTATCGCCATGGCGGCATTTTTCTGCGCCCGCCTGAACAAGCTGGAGAAGGTGGACGAGATCGAGTCGTGGCCGAAGGGGGCGCCTTGGGCATCACGCCTGCTCACGCTCCATCAGCATCCGGGTAAGGGGCAAGACGGAAGGCGGGCGGGCGCCGTGGACATTCCTGCGATTTCGGGTCTCTCGGCCAAGCACAACCAGCTGATCCTGACGATTCGCTACACGGATCGCGGCATGACCTACGACAGCGGCAATCCGTGGCAGTAGGCGGGGTCACCATGAAATCGCTAGCGTTATTCGTTCCGGTGTTGTTGGTGCTCACCTCGGGCTGCGTGACCCGTGCGGCGCGCTTTGATGAACACGCCTTTTCAGCTGAGTGCGGCAATACCCTGCGATGCAAGGTCACCTACGCGGATCGTGTCCAGATCGACGAAACGGAGAGCCAGCCCCCGCGATCGCTACGCGACGACCTTTTTACGCGCTCGTGGAATGGTCAATCCGGCATAGCCAACTTCCCGGGGCCGGCCATCGTTTCGTGGCGATCGCTGGACGGCGACACGCACGAAGCGCAGATCGATATGTCGTCGATATTTCGGGACCAGATCATCCTTCACGCAGATCCTGTCGAGGAGGTTCATGACGGCCGCAGCTATGGCGACCCCGTCCTTCTCCTGGTCGTGAATGACCGGACCCTCCGCGTCTATATGCGATCGATTGTGAGTGTCCTGAGCCGGTCGGGGTCGGGGATCGTTACGCGTCATGACTCGGTATTGGCGTACACGGCGACGTACTGACGGAACAAGAAGGTATAGGGAGAAACAGGATGAGACTTGGACTGATCGCCCTGGCGGCGATAACCCTTCTGACAACGGCGTGTGGAGCGGCCGAATCACAAAATCGGCCGCCCAGGCCGACGCACTTTCGTCACCACGGATTTTCCGCGGAGTGTGGGAATACCCGTAGTTGCAAGGTGCTCTACGCGAACCGCTATCAGGTAGAAGAGCTCGAGGGCGGTCCGATCTCGCCATTGATGGATGGTGTCATCAGGAGTGCGAGGCACGGACAACTCGGAATTCGAAACTTCCCCGATCCGACGGTCGTTTCATGGAAGTCACTGGATGGTCAAAGTCACGAGGCTGCGGTCGATATCGCTTCAATTTTCAGGAATCGCGTGGTTCTGCACGCAGATCCTGTCGAAGACGTCGATGACGATGGGGTGACTGGTGAGCCCATGATTTTACTGGTCGTCAACGATCGTACCGTTCAGGTGTTCATGCAGTCGATGGTCTTCCTGAGAAAGGCGCGGAACGACCGTGACAGAAACTACAAGCTTCGTCAGGACTCAGTTCTGGCGTACTCGAAGACATACTAAGGGATTGACATGAAGGTCAAGGAAAAGCACAAGGTTGGTCGTGATGGAAGGCGGGTGGATGGCGTCTCGATCGACCCTTCAACCATTCATGATTTGCGGTCATACGACGCGGCGAAGCATCTTCTTGGATCAATGCGCGTCCCATTGCTTTTGCATGAAGACGATCCGCACGAGCGACTTTTCATAGCGAATTTTGACGGCACGGGCAATGACGCGGATGGTGATCCGCACCACATGACTAATGTTGGCAGGCTCGCGAAGCAGCTCGAATCGCGCAAAGACCCTCGTGTATCCACGTTCTATGTTGCGGGACCCGGCACACAATCAGGCTTCGTGCCACGAATCGTCGACGGTGCCATAGGCTATTCGCATGATGAGCGTGTCGAAATCATGAGGCACCAACTTTTGTTAAGAGTGAAGGAGTGGTTAGCTGAGGAACCGCAGGCGCGGATTCGCGTTGTCTCCACAGGCTTCAGTCGGGGTGGCGAGGAGTCGATGTCGTTCTCAAGGGATATCCATGAGCATGGGGTCTATTCAAAGAATGGCCGGAAGCGACAGCAGCTGATTGAGCCCGGAACGATCCCGCAAGCCGTTGCATTGTTCGACCCCGTCGCGACCGGCCACCCAACCCGTCATGACCGCCGCGTTTCATCGTCGGTGGTCGCCGGAATCCAGATCGTGGCCAAGGACGAGCGTCGGAGCCAGTTCCCGTCATCCATGATCATTCCGCAGGGACTCTCGGCCGACGGGAGACTGCTTGCTATCACGGTGCCTGGGGCACATTCGGATGTTGGCGGGAGTTACCACGAAGACGGCTTGGCTCGTGCGAATGGCAACTTTGGGATCGACTTTATCAATGGACTCAGTGAGACGAAGCTGCTTGACCGCTATCAGCTCTATGACGATATTCACCGGTATCCTGGTCATCGTTCAGAAGAGCACTCGTTCATTTACGACACGCGCGTGCATGATCGTCTGGGGACCCGAGGGGTGCGTGGTGCGCAGAAGGGAGCGCCAGATTGCCGTCCCGTGGTGAAGTGCGCGTTGCCCGAAGAGACGAGCGAGCAGGTACTTGCCGAGGTGCCTGATAGGGCGCGCGTGCAGGTGGGTCCTGTGCCTTCCGACGTCATGGACCTCGACCGCCAGTTTGGGCTCCAGTTGGAACAGGATTCGGATCAACCCGTGCGTCACGAGGCTCATGAGCACGCACCCGAAAGAGAGGATCGAGTAAGCCGGGCGGACGTTTTCGCTGAACGGCAGAGCCAGCCGGTCCTGGATTCGGGTGGCCGCATCGACGCCGCTCACGACAACCGCATCGAGTTCAGCCGTTTCCCTCGTCTGGACCCCGAGACTTCTGCCAGCCCTTCGCCCACCAGCCCAGCCCACCCAACCCATCGCGACCACCGCCTCTACAACTCCATCCACGACCAGCTCACCACCGTCCACAAGGAGGAGGGCATCACCCTAAGCCCGCAACAAATGGACCGCCTGGCCCACTGTTCGGTAGCCACGGCAAAGCAATGCGGCATGAGCGACGTGAGCCACGTCTCCCTCGGTCAGGACAAGCAGGGCAACCTGTTGCCGGAGGTGCACCTCTACCAGGCGTTCCGCGGTGACGTGGACGACCCGCGTGCAAAGTGGGGCAAGCTCGACGCGCTCGAGGCCTTCCAGACACCTGTCGAGGCAGCTTCCCGTGACCTGCAGGTCGCCAACCAGCAAATGGATCAGGTCCAGCAGGACCAGCAGATGCGAATGGCCCAGCAGCAGGAGCAGGGAATGTCGATGTCGCGCTGAACGGGCCCGGCGGGCTATGGCGCGCAAGGGCCCGGAGGCCCTAAGCTGTGCGCCGCACCATCGTCACCGGGGAATCCATGCCTGCCGTCGACCGCAAGCGCGTCGTCATCGCGTTCGTTGTCTTGCTCGTCCTCTACCACCTGGCGGAGGGCGTGGGCGGGCACGTGTTCCATCGCCTCACGGTAAGCGGCGTCCTCATGGTGGCCATGCTCGTCGTGGCGTGGCCCCTCGGCCGCTGGCTCGGCTTCAAGGGATACGATGCCTACGCGCTGGAATGGCGGCGCAGCACGCCCGCGCTGGTGTGCGGTGGCCTGGTGCTGGCCTTGCTACTGAAGTACGTCGCCGTGTGCCTCGGCCTGGGCCTGGGCGTCTATACCGCAAGGGCGCCGGAGACGGCGGCCGCCGCGGTTATGTCGTTCGTATCCACCTTGCCTTTGGCGCTGGTGGTGACCTTCGTTCCTTCCCTCGCGGAAGACCTGTTGACGCGCGGCTTCCTCTACCGCGCCACGCGTATCGCGTGGACGCCGTGGGTCTTTGTGGTGGTATCGGCCGTGGTCTACCTGATGAACCATGCGTACCGCCTGGGCACGGAGCCGGCCACGTGGGTCATGCTGTTCTGCTTTGGCCTTGCGTACGCGACCGCCGTGGTTCGCACAGGCAACCTGTGGCTCGCCGTGGGCCTGCACTGGGGTTGGAACCTGGCCAACCAGCTGATCGACACGGTGTTGCCCTATGACATCGCGACGCCCGCATGGTCGCCGTTGCTGTCCGCCGGCGCACATGTGGTCATGTTGGGCGTGCTTTTCGCGATCCCCAACCATGTGGAAGGCGACGATCTCAACCCCGATCCGGCCTGATCCAGGCTCAGAAGTGGACGACAAAGGCCAGCGTCGTCGTCAGCTGGCGGCGAGCACCAAAGTCGCGCACCAGCGGGCTATCGGCAGCGTTGCCGTAGAGCCGGGCGTACGAAAGAGCGACCGCGAAACCGGTCTGCTGTGACGTCGGTACAAACGCATCGTACTCAAGGTTCGCCGAATGCCATCCCGCGCCGGGCTGGTAGGGCGCCGTGCCGATGGCCTGCGCCTCACTCGACGTGACACCGAAGAACCGGGTCATCGCCGCCCCGTTCATGCCTTCCACCTGCAGTTCCAGCGAGTGCTGGATGTACCACACATCGGGCAGCTGCCAGTCGGCATAAAGCGCGGTGTAGGCGCCGGCGCCATTCGTGTCATGAGCCACATGCGTGCCGACGCTGAGCCGCTTGTCGAACGCATATTCAAGGTAACCACCGCCCTGCCAGCGTGGTGAGAGCGAGGCGACCTTGCCGCCGAGCTGGCTGCCGAGTTCGTTATGCGTGCGACCCCATAGCCAATTGCCATAAAGGCCGCCATGCCAGTGCTCGCCGTGGATCAGGTCGATCATGAGGCCGTCGGTGGTTGAGATTTCGCCGACGCCGGGCAGCTCGATGTCGATATACGGCACCGGTTGGTTACGCGTGTCCTTCGACCCCTGCCATGCTGGCATACGCTGCACGCCCACGCCAAATGCGTAGGTCGGGGTGTCGTCTTCGGCATGCGCGGCGGGAGCCAGGACAAGCGCGGAAAGCAGGGCGAGGCACGTGCGGCGCATGCGACATTTATGACGGGGCGAAGACACGAGCATCCCAAAAAATCCTTACAAAATGCTTTCGTAAAAGGGAAAGGGGCTCGAAAGGATGTGTCCCTAGCCTTCGCAGCAACCTGTGGAAAGGCTGCTTAGCTCGTGCTTACTTCGCCCGATTGGAACATTCTTTGCGACTTCGACGGCACCATCGCCGTGGAAGACGTGATTGATTCACTGCTCGATCGCTACGGTCGCCCCGGTTGGGAAGTGCTGGAGCGCGACTGGCGCGAAGGGCGCATCGGCTCCGCCGTATGCATGGCCGGGCAGGTGGCGCTGTTGGATATGAGCCACGACGAGCTCACGACGCATCTCAGCGGCCTGCACATCGACCACGGTTTTGCCGCCTTCGTAAAGGCGACGATCGACCTTGGTATTCCGCTGGAGATCGTGAGCGATGGCCTGGACCACGCGATTCACGCGATCCTCGCCAACCACGGCATCGATAGCCTGCCCACCGTCGCGAACCATCTGCGGCAGTCCACGCCACGCGGCTGGAACCTTACCTCGCCGTTCAGTGCCGATGGTTGCCGTAGCGGCACCTGCAAGTGCGCGCGCGTCGACGCGGCGCGCCACCGTGGCGGTAAAACGCTGTTGATCGGTGATGGTGCTTCGGACTTCTGCGCGGCCGATCGCGTTGATTTCGTGTTCGCAAAGAATCGCCTCATCGAACATTGCCGTGCCTCGGGGATCCCATACGCGCCGATTGCCTGCTTCGACGAAGCCCTCGAACTACTCCCTGATCTTCTCGACGGTCGCCTACCGTCGAAGACCGTCCTGCCTACTTCCGTGCCGAATATCGTGGAACTGCCTGTATGAACATTCTTTCCCGCAATCCCTCTGTCGTGATCGATGACGAAGCGCTGCTGGTCGACGAAGCGAAGTACTGTTCCTTCGGCGATACCGTGCACTACGTCGACCCGCCGAAGATCTTCCGCCATGCGGAAGGTAGCTACATCTACGACAGCGAGAACATTCCGTTCCTCGATCTGCAGATGTGGTACTCGGCCGTGAACTTCGGCTACGGCAACAAGCGCCTCAACGATCGCCTGAAGGCGCAGATCGACCTGCTCCCGCAGGTGGCCAGCCAGTACCTTCACCAGGGCAAGATCGAGCTTGCCAAGACGATCGCCGTGGATGCGAAGCAGAAGTTTGGCCTCGATGGTCGCGTGCACTTCAACGTGGGTGGTGCGCAGGCGGTAGAAGATTCGCTGAAGCTCGTCCGTAACGCACGCGGCGGCAAGAGCCTGATGTTCGCCTTCGAGGGCGGTTACCACGGCCGTACGCTGGGTGCCTCGTCGATCACCTCGAGCTACCGCTACCGCCGCCGCTTCGGCCACTTTGGCGAGCGCGCGCAGTTCATCCCGTTCCCGTACCCGTTTCGCCGCCCGAAGGGCATGACACCGGAAGAATATTCCGACGCTTGCGTGCGCCAGTTCGAGCGCCTTTTTGAGACTGAATACAACGGCGTGTGGGATCCAAAGGTCGGCGAAGCCGAATACGCCGCGTTCTATGTCGAGCCGATCCAGGGTACGGGCGGCTATGTCATTCCGCCGAAGAACTTCTTCATCGACCTCAAGAAGGTGCTCGATAAGTACGGCATCCTGATGGTCGTCGACGAAATCCAGATGGGCTTCTGGCGCACCGGTAAGCTCTGGTCGATCGAGCACTTCGGCGTGACCCCGGATGTCCTCGTCTTCGGCAAGGCACTCACCAATGGCTTGAATCCGCTGTCGGGTGTGTGGGCACGCGAAGAGCTGATCAATCCGACCATCTTCCCGCCGGGCTCGACGCATTCGACCTTCAACTCCAACCCGTTGGGCACCGCCCTGGGTCTGGAAGTGATCCAGATGGGTTATGAGCTGGATTACGAGACCAAGGTGGCGGAGAAGGGTAAGCACTTCCTCGATGGCCTGCGCGACTTGCAGAAACGCCATAAGGAAATCGGCGATGTCGACGGCCTCGGCCTCGCGCTGCGCGCCGAGATCTGCACGGACGACGGCTTCACGCCGAACAAGGCGCTGCTTGACCGCATGGTCGACATCGGCCTGGCCGGAGGCCTCACGCACGAAGGTAAGAAGATCGGTCTCGTGCTGGATGTGGGCGGCTGGTACAAGAACGTGATCACGTTCGCACCCTCGCTCGATATCAGCCACGACGAAATCGATCTCGCCATCGCGTTGCTCGACCAGCTGATCACGCTGGCCAAGCGCGGCTGATCTATCGGTAGAGCCTGTCATGGCTTTCGTTAACCAGCTTGAGCCTGCATCCCTGCTCGAACAGTTCGAGCGCCATCCGCCGCGCGGATTCTCCCCCCTTCGTACGGCGGATGGCGCTCCCCTTTTCAGGGCCCGTTTCAACCTGTTGACCACGGCGGATGAGGCCGTACGCAAGCACGTCGCGATGTGGCCTTTGCACGGGCTGCTTAAGCGTTTGCTGAGCGTCCGCACCTGTTTTGCCGGAACGACTGTCTCTGAGTATGCGTTGTTCCGTCGAACGAGCGACCCGGCCAAAGTGGCCGCCGATTGGGTCACCCTGTACGGGCGTAAGCAACCGTTGCTGATCGTCAAGGACCTGGCCGTCGATTCGCCGTTGACCTCCGTGGGCGACCGCGGGTGGACAGCTCGCTTTGTCGATGCGGCGCGGGAGCAGGGCTATCTGATCGTCGAAGGCCAGGCGCTGGCCTACGTGCCGATCGATTTCACGTCGACGGATGACTACCTGTCGCGCCTTTCAGCATCGCGACGGAAGAACCTCCGGCGCAAGCTACGGGTGCGTGACCAGCTCGAGGTAGTCCCTCTTTCGACCGGTAATGCCTTCGCTGATGACGCAGTCGTCGATGCTTACTACGCATTGTTCGAGAACGTCTATGCGCAGAGCGATGTTCATTTCGATAAGCTTTCCCGCGAGTTTTTCGCGGCCACCCTGCGCGAGCCTGGCGGGGTGGTGTTTACTTACCGGCACGAGGGCCAGTTGATCGGCTGGAACCTTTGCTACGAGCATGGCGGCAAGCTGCTCGACAAGTACGTGGGCTTCGCCTATCCGGCGGCGCGTGAGTTAAACCTGTACTTCGTAAGCTGGTTCATCAACCTCGAA
Source organism: Luteibacter sp. (assembly GCF_036500425.1). Lineage (GTDB taxonomy): Bacteria > Pseudomonadota > Gammaproteobacteria > Xanthomonadales > Rhodanobacteraceae > Luteibacter. The sequence goes on along the minus strand of NZ_DASYCB010000006.1, from coordinate 13,804 downwards.
TACGCGTTGTCGCGAGGCCTCACCCACTACATTGCCGGGTGGAGCGATCCCGACGTGAAGGCCAGCCTTGGCGCGCGTTTCCATCTCACGCGTCATGCGGTCTATATCCGCAACCCGATCCTGCGTGCCGTGGCGGGGCGTTTCATTCATCACTTCGAATCCGACAGCCACTGGGCCACCGATGATTTCGCGGCCCATCGTCCTTGACCTGGATGGCTCCGTGGGCGAGCTTCCGGATCGCCTGGTGCTTCCGTTACGCGAGTACGAAGAGGGCGTACGCTTCGGCTGCTCGCTGGGCCGGTTGCGGCGTCTTGGGCTGATCCTCGATGCCTCGCTGCCGCGGGAGCACGGGACGGTCTTTCTTGGCAGCGGCGATTTTCATCACCTGACCTGGCCACTTGTCGATCGCGTCCCCGGTACGCAGGCCTTCCAGGTGGTGGTCCTTGATAACCACCCCGACAACATGCGCTTTCCGCTTGGGGTGCACTGTGGTTCGTGGGTCCGACGGGTGGCTATGCTCCCGCGGGTCAGCCACGTTCATGTCATCGGCATTACGTCTCAAGATATCGGCAAGAGCCGCGCGTGGGAGAACTACCTCGGCCCGCTGAAGGCCGGAAAACTCACCTATTGGTCGAATGGCGTCGACACGGGCTGGGCCAACAAGCTAGGCGTGGAGGGTGCGTTCCGTTCGTTTGCAGGCAGCGACGCCATGGTGGACGCCTTCGTCACCAGCCAGGCCCGCGCAGGCCAGCCGGTGTATCTGTCGATCGATAAGGATGCCTATGCGCCGGATGTGGCGATGACCAACTGGGACCAGGGCACATTGAGCGAAGACGGTGGCGCGGCCATCATCCACAGCCTGCGTGGCCGTATCCTCGCCAGCGACATCACCGGTGACATCTCCCGTTACACCTACAGAACCTGGTGGAAACGCCGTCTAAGCGCGATGGACGAGCAACCGGACATCGATCCCGTGCGCCTGCGTGGCTGGCAGGAACAGCAGCACGCGTTGAATCTGCGGCTGCTTGCCGCTATCCACTCGTAGCCGTCAAGGCGAGTACGGCGTTCAGGCCGCCGAACGCGAAGGAGTTGGACAGCGCCGCGCGGATCGCCATGGGGCGTGCGAGGCCAGTCACGACGTCAAGGTCGCAAGCATCATCCCGGCTCAGGAAGTTGGCGGTAGGCGGTACCACGCCATCACGCATGGCACATAACACGGCGACCAGCTCGAGCGCGCCTGCCGCACCCAAGGCATGACCGTGCATGGATTTGGTCGACGTGACCGCGATGCGATCGGCGTGCCTGCCGAATGTCTCGCGGATGGCCTGTGTCTCGGTGACATCATTGGATGGCGTGCCCGTGCCATGCGCGTTGATGTGATCGATGTCGGTGGGTGCCAGGCCTGCACTGGCAAGGGCCGCGCGCATGGCGGCCGCGGCACCGCTGGCCGAAGGCGCTACGATGTCGCCCGCATCGGAACTCATGCCTACGCCCGCCAACTCGGCGATAGGCGTAGCACCGCGGCCTTTTGCGTGGGCAAGCGATTCAAGTACGAACATGCCTGCACCTTCGGCAAGCACGAGACCACGCCGCTGCTGGCAGAAGGGACGGCAGGTGTCATCCGCCAGTACGCGCATGGCTTCCCATGCCTTGAGGACGCTGAAACTCAGGCACGCCTCCGCGCCACCCGCGATGGCGACATCCGCGATGCCCGATCGGATCATCAGCGCGGCCTGGGCGATCGCATGGTTGGATGAGGCGCATGCGCTGCTCACGGCGAACACCGGGCCTGTCGCGCCGTGGGCCATGGCGACCTGGCTGGCTGGCGCACTAGCCATGGCACGCACGATGCTGAAGGGGTGTACGCGCGCGGCGCCGTCGGCATAGAGTTTCCGGCATTCGTCATCCCGGCTGGTCTCGCCACCGACGCCCGTACCGACCACGACGGCAATGCGAGAAGCTGGCGTGCCATGTGGCGACCAGCCCGATGCGGCGACCGCCTGCTTCGATGCGATGATGGCGAATTGCGAGACGCGATCCAGCAAGGCGAGCAAGCGTTCGTCGAAATGAGCTTCAGGATGGAACCCATGTACCTGAGCGGCGACGTGTACCCGCAGCTCAGAGATGCGGGGGTGTACGAGCCCGGCGATGCCGGAGCAGCCTTCCCGCAACGCACTCCAGTGCGTCGCGGCGTCGTTGCCCAGGGCGCTGATCGCTCCCATGCCGGTCACGACGACACGCGACGTATCAGGGCGCGTCGTGGCGCCCGCGGTCATCGTGGCGGGGGCCTCAGGCGGCGTGCGCGGAATTTGCAGGCCCATCACGGTGCGCCAGTGCTGCCTCGACGGCCGCGATGAGGTCCTGGAGTGTGTCGGTGCCAGTACGGTTCTGGTCGTCGGCGAGCTGGATGCCGAAGGCCTCCTCGATCTCGAACACGGTCTCGATGGCTTCGAGTGAATCGACCTCGAGCTCCTTGAGGGTCATCCCGGTCGTTACGACAGCGCGATCTTTTCCGCTCTGCCTAGCGACGATATCCAGTATCCGCGACGCGACATCAGTATTCATGACGGCCTCCGGAGCGCAGTGAACCCGGCCACCCCAGGGTGGCCTTGCTGCCCAACGGGAATCACTCTATGCCGCGCGCCTTTGCTGCGGCTTTCGCCATCCAGGAGCTTACCAGCGGCCGATCAGGTGCTGTACGAGCAAACTGGTGAGTGCAACCGCCGCCCATGTGCCGAGGCCAAGCAGGATGGGGCGGGGCCCCGTTTTCGCCATGCGACGCAGGTCTGCCGACAAGCCGATCGCAGTGAGCGCTACGATGATCAGGCACTCGGCGATGAAGTGGATGATGGGTACGATGGCTTCGGGCACAAGGCCGGCAGTACGCACGCCGGATGCTACGAGGAACCAGAGGATGAACCACGGGAAGATCTTCGCGAGACTGAAGTCAGCGGCACCGCTGCGCTTCTGCTTCCACGCCACGATGAAGGCGATGGCGAGGCAGATGGGGATGATGAGGGTGGCGCGGGTGAGCTTGACGATCGTGGCGTAGTCGCCTGCGGCATGGCTGTAGCTGTAACCGGCGGCCACGACCGAAGAGGTGTCGTTGATCGCCGTACCTGCCCATAAACCGAAACCCAGGTCGGAAAGGCCCATGGCGTGGCCCAGCAAGGGGAACAGCAGCACGGCGACCAGGTTGAACAGGAAGATCGTACTGATGGCGAACGCGGTGTCGTGGTCATCGGGCTTGATGATGGGCACGACCGCGGCGATCGCCGAGCCACCGCAGATGGCGGTGCCGATGCCGATCAGGACCTGCAACTTGTCGTGGACGCGCAACACGCGGCCGAGAATCCACGCGGTAAGTCCTGCGGCCGCCACCGTCGCGAGCGTGACCGACAGTGATTCCAGGCCGGTTTTCGCCACCTGGTTAAGGCTGAGGCCGAAGCCGAGCGCGATGATCGACCACTGCAGGATCTGCTTGCCGGCGAACTTGATGCCAGGCTGGAACCGCGCGGAAGGCGCAGCGAAGTGGCGGACGAGGATGCCGAGGACGATGCCGCAAACGGCGCCGCCCACCAGCGGCATCAGGCGCCCCAGCCCGAAGGCGACCGCGGCCACGGCAAAGGCCAGCAAGATGCCGGGCAGACGGGTTTCGGGGGCAGGTGATAGGGCGGCGGTGGACACGGGGTTGGCCTTTTTTTCTTGGGACCCGGTCATTGTCCGCTCGCGCGACCAATAAGAATATTGAAGATGCTTGATCCTAGGAATAAGCTCTGCTTATGCATGCCTTCAGCCCACGGCAACTTGAAGTCTTCGTGGATATCGCCACCACCGGCAGTGTCCGGGCGGCGAGCGAACGGCTCCATCTGAGCCAGCCTGCTGCGTCCATGGCCCTGGGCGAGCTGGAGCGGCAAATCGGTGAGCCGTTGTTCGATCGTGAGCGTGGCCGGCTACGCCTCAACGACCGTGGCCGCAACCTGCTGCCGCTTGCACGTGAACTGGTCGAGCGCCACGCGGAGTTCGCACGCAGGGCGTCGGGCGCCGTGACGGTGCTTTCGGGTGAACTGCGCGTAGGTGCCAGCAACACGGTAGGCAACTATCTGGTGGGCGACCTTGTCGGTCCGTTCGCCGAGGGGCATCCGACGGTGGCGTTGCGCCTGACCGTTGCCAATACGGATCGTATCGCGCAGGGCGTCCTTGATCACGACGTCGATATCGGTTGTGTCGAGGGCCCGGTGACCCACGCCGCGTTGGAGGCACGGGCATGGCGCGACGATCGCCTTGTCGTGTGCGCGCGCCCGGGGCATGCGCTCGCGGGCAGAAAACGACTGAAGCGTGAAGACTTCGCTGGTGAGCGCTGGGTATTGCGCGAGCGTGGCTCGGCGACGCGTGCGCTCAGCGAGCGAGCGTTGGCGGAGCTGCCGGAAGGACGCACCGTGCTCGAGTTGGATCAGTCCGAGGCGATCAAGCAGGCGGTGATCGCAGGATTGGGTATTGCATGCCTGCCAGAGGTGGCCGTGGTCGATGCCGTGGCGACAGGTCGCCTTGCCGTCCTGCCCACGCCGTTCCTGGACCTGCGACGGACACTGTCGGTCCTCTTGCACCGGCAACGCTACCGCGGGGCCGTGCTGGAAGCGTTCCTCTCAACGCTAGGCACCGAGATGTAGGAGCGCGCTGGCGCGCGATCCACGTTACCGCAGACCTATCGCGCGCAAGCGCGCTCCTACCTCAAGATGCAGCGGTTCTTGCCGCCGCGTTTGGCTTCGTACATGGCTTCGTCCGCGGTCGAGACGAGGCGGTCGTAGGCATCGCCGGGCTGATACAGGGTGACGCCGATGCTCGCCCCGATCCTCGCCGGGATGCGCAGGTCAGCAACGGTCAGGGTGTAAGGCTCCGCGACGGCATCACACAGGGTCTGGCAGCGCGCGACCGCGCCTGGGCCACCGCTCGTATCGTGCAGCAGCACGGCGAACTCATCGCCGCCGAGGCGCGCCACGGTATCGCTGCCACGCGTACGCGCATCGATCCTTGCAGCAATGGCCTTCAGCAGCTCATCGCCTGCCGCGTGGCCGTGGCCATCATTAACGCCCTTGAATCCGTCGATATCAATGTAGGCGAGGGCGAACGGCGTGCCGCCGGCGTTCGCGTTGTCAATCGCCGCTTCCAGCCGCTCGCGAAACAGCACGCGGTTGGGCAGGCCTGTCAGCGCATCATGGGTCGCCTGGTGGCGGACCAGTTGCTCCATGCGCGTGCGCTCGGCCACCTCGGTGGTGAGCTGCTGGTTGCGTACAGAGAGCTCGTCCAGCGCATGCTGGAGCAGGGCGCGTGCCCGGTACAACTCAAGGAAGACCTTCACCTTGGACTGAAGGATCGCATCGTTGATGGGCTTGGCGATGTAATCCACCGCGCCGGCCGAATACCCCTTCAGCCGATGGATATCATCGGCGTAAGCGGCCGTCACGAAGATGATCGGCGTCTCGCGCAGGTGTTCGATATCGGCGATGAGCTCGGCGACCTCAAAGCCATCCATGCCTGGCATGTTCACATCCAGCAGCACAAGGGCGAACTGATGGTCCAGGCATAGCGCGAGGGCATCGTTGCCGTTGGACGCTTCGAAAAGGTCGGCGTCGGCGCGCGCCAGCAAGCGGCGCATGGCGACAAGGTTGGCGGGGGTATCGTCGACGACGAGGATCTTGGGGCGGATCGGGGTCATGGCATACACAGTTCATTGAGTCGTTGCGCGATCTGGTCGAGGGGCAGGCAGGCATCGGCGCCGGCAATATCGAGACCGGCGCGGGGCATCACATCGGATGTCGCGGTTTCCGGGTTCTCAACGATCGCGTACCCGCCTGCCTTCCTTACGGCTTTCAGGCCGTGGGCACCATCCGAATTGGCGCCCGTCATAAGGACGGCCACGAGGCCGCTTTGCCATGCATCGGCCGCTGTCTCGAACAGCACGTCGATGGATGGCCTTGCATAAGTGACCCGCGCATCCACGCTGAGTGAGAAATGCGCGTTCGGTTCGACCAGCAGGTGATACCCGCTGGGTGCTACGTAAATCACGCCGGGATCGGCGGTCGCACGCTCGGTGGCTTCCACGACGGGGAGGGCGGAGACGCGTGCCAGAAGCTCCACGAGGAGCGAGACGTCCGCCGAACCCGTGTGGCAGCAGACCACCACCGGGACGACGAGCCGCTTATCGAGCGCCGGTAGCACGCATTGCAGGGCCGCCAGGCCGCCGGCGCTGCAACCCAGGGCGATAGCGGTCCGGGACGTCATCGCGCCATGGGTCTCACGGCGGACGTCGCAGCCTGGTAGATACGCAGCCCGGCGTCGATATCGACGAAGCACGCGGCAGCCGGCGAGAAGTCGATGTTTTCTCGCGTGCCCAGGCAGAGGAATCCGCCACGTACCAGGCTGTCACGGAACAAGGCCAGCGTATGGTCTTGCAAGGTGTTGTTGAAATAGATGAGGACGTTGCGGCACAGGATGAGATGCGCTTCGCAGAACACCTCGTCGGTGACCAGGTTGTGGTTGAAGAACGTGACGTTGCGGCGCAGGCGCTGGTCGATCTTGATGAACTCGTAGCGCGCGCTGTAGTAGTCGCTGAACGACTTCAGGCCACCGGCCTCAAGGTAATTCCGCGACCAGTCGCGTGCATCGCGCGTGGCATAGATGCCCTCGGCGGCGATCTGCAGGGCCGCCTCATTGAAATCCGTGGCGTAGATGCGGGTGCGGTCATACAGGCCGGCTTCTTCAAGCAGGATGGCCAGCGAGTACACCTCCTGGCCGTGCGCGCATCCCGCCTGCCAGATGTTGATCTCCGGGTACGATGCGAGCATCGGGAGCACCTTGTCGCGCAGGGCGCGGAACACCGGAGGGTCGCGGAACATCTCGGAGACCGGCACCGAAAGGCCTTCAATGATGCGCGCGACGAAGCCGTCCTCGTGAAGCAGCCGGCGGTTCAGCTCACTGATCGTGCCGGCGTCGTGCGTTCGCACCAACTGCAGCACGCGGCGCTTGAGCGACGCAGGTGCATAGTTGTCGAAGTCATAGCCGTGCCTCCGCTGCATGGCGCGGATGAACAGCTCGATCTCGATGTCCTCGACGTCCACGTCAGGCCCTGACCGGCAGCCAGACGCGGATCATCGAGAGCAGGCGATCCACGTCGATCGGCTTGGACAGGTAATCGTTGGCGCCGGCTTCCAGGCACTTCTCGCGGTCGCCGCGCATAGCCTTGGCGGTCAGCGCGATGATCGGCACGTTAGCCACGGCGGGTTTGGAGCGGATGGCGCGCATGGTGTCGTAGCCATCCATCACCGGCATCATGATGTCCATGAGCACGAGTTCCAGTGCCGGATCCCTGTCCAGGGCATCCAGTGCCTTCTGGCCATCCTGGGCCATCACGACATCGATGCCTTTCGCGCGTAGCACCTTGGATAGCGCGAACAAGTTGCGCATATCGTCGTCGACGAGCAGCAGGCGACGTCCGCGCAGGTCAGCCTCGTCCATGCCACTCGCCGCTGTCGGTCGCTCGGCCGAGGCGCTGGCGCCGCCGTGGCGGATCGAATGCAGGAACAGGCTCACCTCGTCGAGCAGGCGATCCGGTGAGCGGGCACCCTTCACCACGATGCTATCGGTGTACTGGCGGATCTTCATGCTCTCCTCGCGGGAGAGATCGCGGCCGGAATACACCACCACTGGCGGGGTATTGCCGGATTGCGATAACTGCTCAAGGAACTCCATGCCTGAGATGCCGGGCAGGCCCAGGTCAAGCACGATGCAGTCATAGGTGACTTCAGCGGTCTTCGCCAGCGCCTCCTCGCCGGAGGCCGCGTCGTCGATCACGACGTTATCGTCCTTCAGCAGGGTACGCACGGCGGTACGGGCGCTGGGGTCGTCGTCGACCACCAGCAGGTGGCGCGTGCGCCCTTCGGCGAAATGCAGGAGACGGTCGAACGCGGCGGCGATGGATTCGCGACTGACCGGCTTGGTGAGGAAGCCCACCGCGCCGAGCTCCATGCCGCGGCTTGCATCGTCGGTCGCCGAGATGAAGTGCACGGGGATGTGTCGCGTGGCGGCGTCGTGCTTCAGCCGATCGATCACCGTCCAGCCATCCATGCCGGGCAGCATGACGTCGAGCAGGATGCCGGTGGGCCGGTACTGACGGGCAAGGGTCAGCCCGGTCTCACCATCCGCGGCGGCAAGCACGCGGTGGCCCTTGCGATGGATCATGTCGGCGAGGATGCGCGCAAACGCGGGGTCGTCCTCGACCACCAGGATGATCGTATCGCCCGGGGCGAGTGATGCACGGTCGTCATCGATGGATTCGGCGATGAGTGAAGGCGATAGCGGCAGGGTCGCTTCGGCGGCGGCCTGCTCGCGGGAGACCAGTTCGATGCGTTCGCCGGCCGAGGCGGGTGCCTCGTCGGGAAGGAAGATGGTGAACGTGCTTCCCTTGTTTACTTCGCTGTCGAGGGTGATGTCGCCGCCCATCAACATGGCGATACGCCGCGATATGGCCAGGCCGAGTCCGGTGCCACCGTACTGTCGGCTCGTGCTGGCATCCACCTGCTCGAAGGCATGGAAGACGCGCTGATACTTGTCGGGCGGTATGCCGATGCCGGAATCCGTGACGGCGATGCAGATGGTGTGGCCAGGCTCAAGCCCGGCAGGTAACCGCGTGCCCGGCGCTGGCCGGGCGATGCGCACGCGCACGCTACCCGCAGCGGTGAACTTGAACGCATTGCTGAGCAGGTTGTTCACCACCTGCTCGAGCTTGCCGCCATCGGTCTGGATGCTGGCCGGCAGGCCATCCGCGAGCTGCACATCGAACGCCAGCTTTTTCTCTTGCGCCACGTGGTTGAACGTGCGTCCGAGCGTACGGGCGAGGTCGGCGAGCGACAACGTATCGACCATCAACTCCATCTTGCCTGCCTCTACCTTGGACAGGTCGAGGATGTCGTTGATGAGGCGAAGCAGGTTGGAGCCAGCATCATGGATGATCCGGGCGGATTCCACCTGCTCGCCGGTCAGGTTTTCTTCGTCGTTATCGGCGAGGCTGCGCGAAAGAATCAGCAGGCTGTTGAGCGGCGTGCGCAGCTCGTGCGACATGTTGGCGAGGAACTCGGACTTGTACTGGCTGGCTCGGGCCAGCTCCTCAGCCTTCTCGTGCGTTTCTTTCTGCAGTGATTCCAGGGCGTCCTTCTGGTGGTTGAGCGTGAGGCTCTTCTCGCGGAGCTCTTCGTTGGAGGCGTGCAGCTCTTCCGTCTGCACGCGCAGCTCTTCCTCGGAGGCGATCAGGCGCTGCGATTGTTCCTGCAACTCGGCGGTCTTGGCGTGCAGTTCGCCGTTGGTGGCCTGCAATGCATCCTGCTGGTGGCGCAGGGCCTCTTCGGAGGTGCGCAGTTCGTCGGCCTGGCTCTGTGTCTGCTCGAGGAGGTCATGGGTGCGCAGTGCGCGGCCAAGGTTCTCGAGCGAGAGGGCCACGATGGGCATGAGCTCGTCGAGGAGGCGCTCCTGCTGTCCGCTGAGGTGTTCGAAGCTGGCGATCTCGATCACGCCGAGCAGGGTGTCACGAGAAACGACGGGCACGACCACGATGCTGCGCGGCGCCGCTTCGCCCGTGCCGGAATGGATCCGGGTGTAGTCCTCGGGCACGTCTTGCAGCACGATGGCCTGGCGGTTAGCGGCAGCCTGGCCCACCAGGCCCTCGCCGATGGTGTACTCCGTGGTGATGTGGCGACGCTGGCGGAAGCCGTAGCTGCCGGTGAGTTCCAGCCGACGGGTTTCCTCGTGGTAGAGGTAGAACACGCCCACGCCGGCCTTCAGCGAGGTCACCAGTTCGGTGACGAGTGCGTCCGCGAAGTCGCGGTAGGTCGTGCACTCCTGCAAGCGGTTGGAGATCGATGTGATCGCCGATTTAAGCCAGGTCTGTCCCGCCGTTTCGATCGACATGTTCTTGAAGACTTGCAGCGAGCGTGCGATTTCGCCGATCTCATCGCGCCGGGTCAGCTGGCGTACTTCGATCGTATGGTCATGCGCGGCCAGGCGCGTCATCAGTTCGGTCATGCGCACCAGTGGGCGCGTGATAAGCCGGAACGTCATGGCGATGACAAGGCCGCCGGTCAGCAGGCATAGCAATAGCGAGATAAGGTTGCCGGTCTGCGTGGCGGCAAGGGTTGAGTCGAGCGCCGCGTTGCGCTTGTCGAGGAGGACGCGTTCGGTGGCGGCCATTTCGTCGATGAGCTTGCCGATATCGGCCATCAGCACGGTGCGGCGCGAGAGGTAGTCGCGGCGGATACCGTCGCGGGCGAGGGCGCCTTCCGGGGTAGCCGCGTTGCCGATGGCGCGCATGGGTTCCATGCCGATCTTCAGGGCATCCGCCTTCCAGCGGTCCAGCATGTCCTGGAGGCGGTCGAGTCGACCCTGCTGCAGCGGGTTGTCGGCGGTGAGCCGGCGCAGGTCGGCCACGCTGGTAGCAAGGTTACGGTCCGCCGCTTCGAAATCGGCGTACTCGCTGTCACCCTGGCTCAGAAGGTAACCGCGGGCGGCGACCTGCCGTTGCTGCGCATCGGCACTCACATCATCCAGCCGGAGCAGCACCACATAGGTATGGCTGGTCCACGACCGGGTGTCGGTCTCCCGCGCCAGCGTCACCAGGTTGGCGATGCAGGCCGCCACGAACAGGGCGAGCAAGACGCCGATCGCGAGGATGATCTTTCGCTGGAGGGGTTGGTCAGCCAGCCAGCTGCGCTTCTTTTCGGTGGGAGTCATGCGATGACCGGTAGTGGGGCAGGGTCGGGCGGGTGCCCATGTTTAGTACTACGAACCGCGGCGCGCCTTCCTTGGCCAACCACACACTATCGGCCGCTCAGGCGGCCGGCTTAGCCTCGCGGCGAGCCCAGAACGGCGGTACAAGGCTGCCCCGGCGGATAGCGATGGCCAGTAATACGGCCGTCAGTGTGGAGCAGATGCAAAGGGCCACCACGGAGGCCTCGGCGCCGAACTCGCCGCCGGTGAGCCAGTCCGGCCCCTGCATGCGAGAGGCGAGCCAGCCTTTCAGTTCGAAGCCGGAAACCGGGATGCCGTAGAACGGGCCCTGGGCGACGTTCCAGGCGGCATGAGCGCCCATGCAAAGCCACAGGGAACGGGTCACGTGGTAGATCAGCCCGAACAGCAGGCCGGCTTCGAGGGCGATGGCCAGCGCACTCCAGGTCGTGGCGTGCGGGTTCCAGATGTGCATGAAGCCGAAGAAGGCGGCTGAGAGCAGCAAGGAGATCCAGGTGCCCAGGCCCTCTTCGACGATACGGAAGAGGACGCCGCGGCTGACGATCTCTTCGCCGACCCCGGCGCCTACGCCGAGGACCAGCACCAGGCCCAGCCAGGGCACGTCGTGGTTCGTTCCGGTGACCACATAGGCCCCCAAGGCCGACAAGGCGCCCACGACAAGGGAGAACAGCACGAAGCCGGCAGCGAGCCCGATCAACACGTGGGGGACGAGCTTGCGTGCTGCCAGCTCGTCGATGTGCCGACGTTCGATGGTTCGGACGAGCAACCAGTACGCCAGGACGACGGGCAGCAGCCGGAAGAGTTCGATGACCGGCGTGACCTCGCCGAACGCGATACTGCCCCGGGGGAGGCCCAGGCCGTTATAGATGCGGCTGCACACCACGCCTATAAGCCACGCGCTGATCGCGAAGGCCAGGATGCGGCCGACGGGCGAACGTAGCAGGCGGACGGGCAGCGAGGGATGCGCGACAGGGGCTTCGATGGCAGTCATGGGCTCAAGGCCTTGTGGACGGGTGCGTGGTGAAGTCTACGCAGGCATGATAGTGCTCCGATACAAGATCGTTCCCTCCGCTCACGGTATCGTCCCGGGCGGGAGGCGCCCCGGCCCCGAAAGCACCGGAATCACCGATGTCGACGCTGCAAGACAACGATCCTTCAAGCCCCATGAACCGGAAGGAGCAGACCTTTCCGCGACTCAATGACGACATGGCGGCACGCGTCGTGCGCTACGGCGTTGAAGAACAGGTACCCAAGGGGACGATCCTGTTCCAGCGTGGCCAACGCCGGATCGACTACTTCTTCGTGCTTGAAGGCAGCATCGAGATCTACGACGTCGGCGATGATGGCCAGCCGCGCATCGTGGTCGTCCACGGCGTCCATCAGTTCACCGGCGAAGTTGACCTGTTCAGCGGCCGCCAGACCATGGTCAACGGCCGCGCCGGGGTGGATTCGCGCCTCGTGCGCGTCGATCCGGTGGGCTTCCGCCGCCTGGTCGCCGGTGAGCCGGATATCGGCGAGATCATCATGCGGGCCTTCATCCTGCGCCGGGTGGGGCTGATCCAGAGCGGGCAGGGCGGCGTCTTGCTGGCCGGTTCCGCCCACGCCGCCGATACGGTGCGGCTGCGCAGCTTCCTCATCCGCAACGGTTATCCGCACCGGCTCCTCGATACCGACATCGACAGCGATGCGCGGCACCTGATCGAGAGCTTCGGCCTCCAGCCCGACGAGTGCCCGGTGGTCATCCTGCCGGACCGCCGCGTACTGCGTTGCCCGAGCACGCCCGCGTTGGCCGATGAGCTGGGCATCACGATTGAGCTGGATACCAACCACGTCTATGACGTGGCCGTGATCGGCGCGGGCCCCGCCGGGTTGGCCGCCGCGGTGTACGCCGCCTCGGAAGGCCTCGATACCGTGGTGTTCGAGGCGCTGGCGCCGGGCGGGCAGGCCGGTACCAGTTCGAAGATTGAAAACTATCTGGGTTTCCCGACCGGCATCTCCGGCCAGGCACTGGCGGGCAGGGCGCAGGTGCAGGCCATGAAGTTCGGCGCGCATATGGCGATCGCCCGGGAAGTGCGAACCATGGACTGTGGCAGCCACCCCTACCAGCTCCACCTGTGCAACGACACCGTCATCAAGGCGCGCGCGGTGGTGATCGCCACCGGTGCCCGTTACCGCAAGCTGGCCCAGGTCGATTACGAACGCTTCGAGGGCCAGGGTATCCAGTATGCCGCGACGGCCATGGAAGCCACGTTGTGCGCCGGCGAAGAAGTGGTCGTGGTCGGTGGCGGCAATAGCGCGGGCCAGGCAGCGGTGTTCCTCGCGCGCACGGCCAAGCATGTGCATATCCTCGTGCGCGGCGAAGGGCTGGCGGCCACCATGTCCGACTACCTCGTACAGCGCATTACCCAGTCACCGAGCATCACGCTGCATCCGTACTGCGAGATCGACCACCTCGATGGCGACGCGTACCTGCGCGAAGTGGGCTGGTATTGCGTGAAGACCAACATGCAGACGCGCGTGACGGTGGCGGCCCTGTTCGTCATGATCGGCGCAGAGCCGAATACCGGGTGGCTGCAGGGTTGCCTTGACCTGGATAAGAAGGGATTCGTACTCACCGGCCGCGATGCGGATGGTTACGCGACACCATCACCGTATGCCACCACCTTGCGCGGTGTATTCGCCGTAGGCGATGTGCGGTCCGGCTCGGTAAAGCGCGTAGCTGCCGGCGTCGGCGAGGGCTCGGTGGTGGTCCACGCCATCCACCGCTTCCTCCATCCCTCACCGGTCTGATGTAGGAGCGCGCTTGCGCGCGATGGGTGCTCGCGGCCAGGCCCATCGCGCGCAAGCGCTTCCTACAGGTAGAGAAAACGGGTACGAAAAAGGGGCGACGCATGGCTGCGCCGCCCCTTTTTTCACAGGCTTTTTCAGGCCAGATCGGTACCGAACTGTTCCTTGTATTCCGCAGCGAACTGCTCGTACGTGAAGAACTGGTTCTGCGTGCCCGGGTGTT
>NZ_DASYCB010000005.1:0-74973 GCF_036500425.1 Luteibacter sp. | reverse complement strand
GTAGGAGCGCGCTTGCGCGCGATGGGCTCGCTGCGAGCACCCATCGCGCGCAAGCGCGCTCCTACAAGGGAATGGCGTGCGTCGTGTGGGGGGGGACGAGTGGCACGGGGATTGCTTGGCTCAAGTCTGACGCCGCCTGACCGATGTATTGGGGCGACCCTAATTAATGAGCGTAAGTACGACATGACCCTGCTCTGGAGCCAGCACGTCCGCCTCCTCGCCCACGCCGCCGCCAGCGGCGACACGGCGCGTGTCCGGACCCTTTCCGCGCAGTACCCGGCGGCCGCCAGCGCGCTTGGCGCCTTGCTCGTGCCGCCGAAGGCAGAGCCGCGCACGGCCGCCGCCACCACCATCCAGGCGATCGAGCAGCAAGGCATGGCGCTGACCAGCGCCCAGGCGCTCGGCGCCACCCTGCAGGAACTCGGCACAGCCGTCGATGCGGGGCGCGACGCCGCCAGCCGATTGACGGAAGCGAGCGCCGGAATCTCGACGGCGGTGGAACACGCTCACACCGGCGTGGCGGCCATGGGTGAAGTCGGCAACCAGGGCGTCGCCACGGCGGGTGACCTGGACGGCCAGCTCCGCTTGCTGCGCAGCGCATTGGCCGGCATGAGCCGCAACCACGCGCAGTTCTCCGAATATTTCACCGCCATCCGCAAGCTGACCGCGGCGGTCCAGGACATTGCCCACCAGACCAACCTCGTCGCGCTCAACGCGGCTATCGAGGCCGCCCGTGCCGGCGAAGCTGGCCGTGGTTTCGCCGTGGTGGCCGACGAGGTCAAACAGCTCGCCGAGAAGACAACCCAGGCGACCGCCGAAATCGATGAAGTCACCCATGCCGTGGGTGAGTTCTCGCACCACCTGGACGATGCCGTACAGAGCAGCCTGCGTCGCCTCGATACCACCCAGTCCGGCGTGGCCGGCATGCAGAGTGCCATGGGCCGTATCGATGACGCTGTGCGCGGGGCCCGTGGCAGCCTCGATGCGGCCCGCCAGGGTCTCGGCACGCTACAGGGCCGGGTAGCTACCGCACAGTCGGGCCAGGCCTCCCTGGGCCGCGTCGCCAACGAGGTTCGCCGCCAGGCCGACGCCGCCGCGCGAGCGACCGTGCTCGCCCACCGCCTTGGCCTCGCCAAGCTGGAGACCGAGGGCGCGCTTGACGCCGCCACGCTCAGCCAGATGATCCGCGAAGCCTGCCAGGGCTTGCGCTTCGCCGTGGAACTGGCGGCGCGCGACCCGGCCGGACTCGATCGTCGCTGGCTGGATACCACCCCACTCATGCGCTGCATTGAGCAGCTTCGCATTCGTCGTGCGGATGGCTCCGCGGATACGGCACAGGCGGCGGCGGAGCGCTTCAGTGCGCAGGCATCGCACTACGCAATCACCCTGGGCGAAGGTCGCCACGCCGACGCGAGCCACATGGTGGCCGGTCTGCTGAAAGAACTCGAGAACGTGAACCAGGGGCTCTCCGTGGCGCTTGCGGTGCACGCTGCGTGATACGTCGCGTCGCCGCTATCGCTATCGTGGTGGTCCTGGCCGCCTGCCCGCCCGTCGCGGCGGCGGCGGAGCAATCGCTGGAAGCGATACGCGACTCGGCGGTGACGTGGCTGAAACAGAACCGCACGCTACCCGGCGCCCGCATGGTCGCCGAAGCCGATCCGCTGGACAGCCGCCTGCGCCTGGCCGCGTGCGCCGCCCCGCTCGAGGTATCCGTGCCGGGTAACCGGCCGATCAGCGCGCGCGTCAGCGTGGTGGTCCACTGCCCGGCGCCTGGCGGATGGACCGCCCGTGTGCCGGTCCGGGTCCACATGTTTACGGATGTCCTTGTGACCACGCGTCCCCTGGCGCGTGGTGATGGCCTGGGGGCGGATGATCTCCGCGCCGAGGAACGGGATATCGCCAGCCTGGCCTACGGTTACGTGGCCAGCCTGGATCAGGTCGGGGGGCGCGCCCTGGTGCGCCCGCTGAACGCTGGCACGGTGCTGACACCGGGTATGCTCGCGGGCCGCCAGGCCGTTCGCGTGGGCGATGCCGTCAGCATGGAGGCCAGCGTGGATGGGGTGATGATCCGCGCCGATGGCGTGGCGATGGGCGCCGGTGATACCGGTGCCAGGGTCAAGGTCCGCAACGCGTCATCAGGGAAGATCCTGGACGCCGTCGTCAGCGGACCAGGGTCTGTCGCCGTTCTGCCATGAATGAACTACGAATCCGGTCACACTTTGCCGGATAACGCCAGTTAAAGTTTGTGCCCCAAGGGCCGATAAAGGGTTCGAAGGACACATGTTCCGAGGGATATACCCATGACGACGACAATCAAACCAGGTATCCAGGCCCAGCAGCCGCCCGTGCAGCTGCGTTCGCCGAGCCAGGGCGCTGGCGGTACCGCCAAGGCCGAGGGCGCGGCTACCGTGCGCCCTACCGACGACAGCGTGAAGATCACCGACTCGGCCAAGGCGCTCGACGCCGCCAGCCGATCCGACGCGATCGACACCAAGCGCGTGGACGAGATCCGCGCGAAGGTCGCCGACGGCAGCTACAAGCCAGACGCCCAGGCCATCGCCAGCAAGTTCCTGGCCCTGGAAACCCAGATGGGCGGCAAGGCATGAATGCCGGCAGCCACGATTTCGACACAGCGCTCAGCGCGGTGATGGGCGACCTCGCCCGCGAGGTCGATGCGCTGCACGCCTGCCTGATCGACGAGCGCATGGCGCTCGATCAGGCCAACAGCGACGCGCTACAGGACGCCACGCGTAGCAAAGGCAACCTGCTCGACCGTATTGATCGACTGGATACCGAACGCCGCCAGCTCAGCACAGCGGGCGGTATCGACAGCGCCAACGACGCCCGCTGGGCGCCGACGTTCGCGCGCATCGGTGAGTGCCGGAACATCAATGAAACCAACGGCCGTATCGTCAGCCAGCGGATCGGGCATGTCCGCCAGGCCCTGGCCCTGATCTCCGGTGATTCAACCGGAGGCGCAGCATCCACGTACGGGCCACGGGGCACCACCCAGGTCATTTTGCGCTCCGGGATACTCGCGCAGGCCTGACCACGATCATCCCCTCCCGCCCACCGTTTCGCTTAAGAAGAACAGCAATGGCAGTGAATCCCCAGGCGGCAGCGGTGAACGACGACGGGATTCTCCCGATCGTTCGCGTTCCCATCCTCGACCGCAAGCAGGCGCTCTTTGCCTACGAGCTGTTGTTTCCGCGACCCGCCGGCGTCGATGTCGATACTGCCGCCACGGCGCACACCCAGGCCACGCTCAGCGCGATCGCCGATGGCAGCCTCAAGCGCCTCGTCCGCGACAACCGAGCCTTCCTGCACATGTCGCGCGACCTGCTGCTCGAGCATGCCGATATCCTGCGCCACAATGCGCGCCTCGGCGCCAGTATCAGCGCGGATCTTGGCAACGACGACCACCTGCTGGAAAAGCTTCGTGAGCTGAAGGGCCACGGCTGCCTGCTGATGCTTGAAGATTTCAACCTGCCTGCCGATCCGGCCCATCGCGCCGGCGTGGATGCACTGCTGCGCATCGTGCAGTTCGCCAAGGTGGCGGTGAACCACCGCCACCCGGTCGCCGCCGCCGCGCACATGGATTACGTCCACGCGTTTGGCGTCAAAGTAATCGTCACCGGCATTGATACGCACGAGACCTTCGCTGACTACGCTGAGCAGAATGTCGACGGCTTCCAGGGCAAGTACCTGCTTCGTCCCGAACGCGTGGACATGCCGCGCCTCACGCCGAGCAAGCTGGGCGTGCTGCGCCTGATGGGCGCGCTGCAGGATCCGGAAAACGGCCCGGTCGAACTGGGCAAGATCGTTCGTGACGACGCCATCCTCAGTTACAAGCTGCTCGGTTGCGTGAACTCCGCTTATTTCGCCCTGCCCCGCCAGCTGAAGTCGGTGGAGCAGGCGGCGGTGTTCTTCGGCGTGAACCGCATGCGCAACTGGATCTTCACCATGGCCGTATCGGGCATGGATGAACGTCCGCCGGAACTGCTGCGCCAGGCACTGATCCGCGCACACATGTGTGAAAAGCTCGCGCGTGCGATCAAGCCTGAGCTGCAGGAGATGGCCTTCACTGCCGGCCTGTTCTCGTTGCTCGATGCGCTGATGAACGTCTCGATGGCCTACGTGCTGGAACACCTGCCGCTAGCGATCGAGATCCGCGAGGCACTGCTCGATGGCACCGGCCCGTTCGCATCGATCCTCGATCAGGTTCGCCATTGGGAACAGGGCGAAGTGGAGAGCGACGCATCGCTGCGCGACCAGCACGTGCACCAGATGGCTGCGCTGTACGTGGAAGCCACGAGCTGGGCCGATCACGTCTACGCGTTCGCCGACGGCACCACCGAAGCCTAACCCCCCCCTGTAGGAGCGCGCTTGCGCGTGATGGGTGCTTGCCGCAAGCATCCATCGCGCGCAAGCGCGCTCCTACAACGTCGGGGCGATCAGGTGGATCAGCAGGTATTGCCAGATCAGCATCAGTGCCATCGCCAGCAGTACCAGCAGGGTCAGCGCGGCACCCAGGGCGCGGCCAGCCGACATGCCCGGCGTGCCTGAAAGGCCTACCGCGTGGGCGATGCGCCCGACCACCAGCACGATGCCGAAGACGTGGAGCAACAACGGCAGCGTCTGGTTGAGCTCGAGCACCAGCAACAGGATCAGCCCGATCGGTATGTATTCGATCGCGTTGCCATGGGCGCGCACGGCGCAGGCCAACGAACGGTTTCCACCATCGCCAAGACCGATGCTGGTGTTCCGCCGCAGCAACATGACCCGTAGCGCCATACCGATCATCAGCAGGCCAAGCAGGGCGGCATAAAGACCGGTGATGCGCATGAAAGCTCCTTGGCCTTAGTGGGTCGGACGCCCGGTACGTTGCTGGACCCGCCAGATGGCGAGGCCGGCGCCGAGAACTGCAAACAGTAACCATACGCTCGCCGCCATGGCGTCGCCAGCAAGCCACATGGCCCCGGCAACGGCCGAAACGACGACCACCCCCACCCCCGTCGCAAACAGGATATCGCGGTGAAAACGCCCCCCGACCGCCAGTAGCAGCGCACCAAAGATCGCTAGCACATACGCGCCGGCGCGCATCACCACGACCGCATTGGGCGCCTCCGGCAGCGCGGGCAAGACATCCAGCAGGCTGCGATCACCCACCTGAACGTCAAAACCGGCGTCGCCCGTTCGAGCCGCTTTGCCCGGTACAAGCGTATCGCCGTCGATCCGGGCGAGCACGGTCATGTCCTGCAGCGGGACGGCCTCCCAGCTCACGCGCAAATCACCCAGGCGCGGACGCTCGGGCTTGCTGCTCGTCACCAGTACGCCATTGTGCGCCGTAAATGTCGCCGCGAGGTTGGCGGGCAAGGATTTCTCATCCACCGGCACATCCACACGGCCGGGGAAATCGCGCACGATTTCGGTCGCCAGCCGGAAATTACCCAAGCGCACCTCACCGGCCTCGAACTGCCGCCCCTGGACGGGGAAGGCGCCTGGATTCACATGGCCTGCCGGCTTGGCGAAGCCGGTGGCATCGATGGGGTGATCCACCCAGTCCATCTCGTAATGCGTGTTGCCACCCACCGTGATCTCGCGCCACTGGAACATTTCCACATGGCGAACAAGCACGGGCGAGTCGCTACGCACATTGAATTCGGCATCGCGCGGCGCATCGACCACCTGTGGCATGCCGCTGACCCGGGTGGTCGACCCGTATTGCCCGGCGGCGGGCCGACCCGCGCCACCAAGGTCGAGCACGGGCGAGCCGTGGCGGGTGAGCGCCGCCGTATAGTCCATGACCCGGCGCTCGTTCCACGCGATAAGCCCCAACGCGCATAGCAGCAAGACGGCGCCCGCCACGCGCGCGCCCATGGCCAGCCCTGCGCCATTGCTCGTCTTCTTCGACCTCATCAAAATCCCCTGTAAATCCACGCCTGCCCGCGCGTCAGCCCGACCAGCCGGCCAGCATCGGATGGTTATCGGCTGCGTGATAGCGGCCTTTATCGTCCACGGCCACCGACGCCATCGCGCAATCGTGGTCGTGGGTGAAGAACAACCGCACGCCGCGCGCCAGCTTGTCGTCGAGGAACGCTTTCTTTTCGTCGATCAGTTTTTCCGGCCAGCGGTCATAGCCCATGGTGACCGGCAGGTGGACCCACGCGCGGCCTGGGATGAGATCTGCGCAGAAGACCACGCCGCCTACTTCCGCCAGCATCAGCCCGGGCGTATGGCCGTCCGAGAACTCGAAGTGGACCGCATCACCCAGCGACGAGGGCTTGCCCTGGTCGACAAGCTCCAGGCGCCCGCTTTCGTCGAGCAACCTGATGATGTCGGGGATAAACGACGCCCGATCGCGCGAATGCGGATGCGCCGCGCGCTCGTAGTGTTCCCTGCCAACGAGAAAACGGGCGTTGGGGAACAACAGCCGCGCCGGCTGACCTTCTTCCCACGGCGCCAGCAAGCCGCCGGCGTGGTCGAAGTGCAGGTGCGAGAGGACGACGGCATCGATGTCTTCGTGCGTAAGGCCCACGGCAGCCAGTGAATCCAGCAAGACGTGGCGGTCTTCGACGACGCCGTAACGTTCGCGCATCGCCGGGTCGAAGAACGCCCCGATGCCGGTCTCGAACAGCACGTTGCGCCCATCCAGATCCCTGGCGAGCAGGCAACGGCACGCCAGTGGAATCCGGTTCTGTTCATCCGGTGCGATCCAGCGCGACCACATCGCCCGGGGCGCGTTGCCGAACATGGCACCGCCGTCGAGTTGCTGCGAATTACCGATGAGTGACCAGAGTTCCATGCGCCTACCTTACTGCACCTTGCCGAGGCCCGACGGGCGGCGTGGGTCGCTGGCGGCCTCGAGCTTGTTGTTCCGGTGGTCCCAGGTCACGACGTTCATGAAGCCCCATGGCGAGCGCGGATGCAGCACGTGGCCCATGTCGGTGAGGGTCTTGGCGGTGGCGGCATCGAACGCGCCGTCTTCCACATCGACGCGATCGGGGAGGTACTGGTGGTGGTAACGCTTCTGCGCCGTGATATCGCTGGCACCCTTGCCGTCGATGAAGGCGAGGATGCCCTCGAGGACCTGGGTGATGATGGTCGAGCCGCCCGGGGAGCCGATGACGGCGGTGCGGTTCGCCCCGAACACAAAGCTGGGCGACATGGACGACAGCATGCGCTTGCCCGGCTCCGGCTTGTTCGCCTCGGCGCCACGCAGGCCGAATGCATTCGGCTGGCCTGGGACCAGGGCGAAGTCATCCATCTCATCGTTGAGGAACACGCCCGTGCCATCCGCCACGAAACCCGAGCCAAACTCCAGGTTCACCGTGAGCGTGGATGCCACCATGTTGCCGTCGGCATCGATCACCGAGAAATGCGTGGTGTGCATGCCTGGCTCGGAGGCCATCGCCGTGGGCAGCAAGTCGGAAGGCGTCGCCTTCTCCGGCGAGATCGTGGCGCGCAAACCGTCCGCGTAATAGGGGGATAGCAGCATATCCAGCGGCATCTTCACGAAATCCGGGTCACCCAGGTATTCGTTGTGGTCGCGGAACGCGCGGCGCATCGCCTCGATGGTGAGGTGGGTGGAGTGCGCCAGATCGACCTTGGTCAGGTCGTAGCCGGCGAGGATATTCAGGACCTCGGCGATCGCGACGCCGCCGGAGGACGGCGGTGGCGCGGTAACGATGCGGTAGCCCTTGTAATCGACGCGCAGCGGCTCACGCTCCTTGACCTTGTAGGCATCCAGGTCGGCCTGGACCCAGTTGCCACCGGCCTTTTGCGATGCATCGACGAGGCGCTTGGCGGTCTCGCCCTTGTAGAAGCCATCGGCGCCCTTCTCCGCCAGGCGCTGCAGGGTCTTCGCAAGGTCCGGCTGCTTCAGCGTCCAGCCCTGGGCTGGCACCGTGCCGCCGGGCAGCAGGATCGCGGCTGACGACGGGTAGCGCGAGAGCACATCCTGGTTTTCGGCGATGGTGCTGATGAAGCGCTTGTCTGGCTGGTAGCCCTCGCTCGCCACGCGAATCGCGGGTGCCAGCGACTGCGCCAGCGGCAGCTTGCCGTAGTGGGAGGCGAGCCAGGCGAGACCCGCGGGCTCGCCGGGGATACCCGCTGAGAGTGGCCCATGCGTGGAGACGTCGCGGTTCGGCTTGCCGTCCTTACCGAGGTACACCTTCATGTCGACGGCCTTCGGCGCGGTCTCGCGGGCGTCGATGAAGATGTCGCGGTTGTCCTTCGCCACGTGGAGCATGGCCATGAAGCCGCCGCCCAAGCCCGAGCTCTGCTGCTCGACCACGGCCAACGTGGACGAGACGGCAATGGCCGCATCAAAGGCGTTACCGCCCTTCGCGAGCACTTCCAGGCCGGCGTTGGTGGCCAGGTAGTTCGCGCTGGCGATCGCGGCGTGGCCGGGGCCACGGGTCGCAGGCGCGGAGGACGAGAGTTGCGGGTGTTGGTCGGCGGCGGCTACGCCGGTGCCAGCAACAAGAAACAGGCTCGCGGCGAGCACGCGCCACGACGGGGCATGGACCATGGGGGGCCTCACTTAACGGGGAATATCTCGACCAGCGAGATTAACCGATCATGGCGGCGAGGTCTTACGAAGCCGCCTTCGCCATGAGGTGCTCGTACTTGAGCATGAGCTGCTCGCGGCTCTCCACGTGGTCCGGATCGTTCGGAATGCATTCCACGGGGCACACTTCCACGCACTGCGGGTTATCGAAGTGGCCCACGCACTCGGTGCACAGGTCCGGATCGATGACGTAATACTGCTCACCCAGCGAAATGGCCTTGTTCGGGCACACCGGCTCGCAGACGTCGCAATTGACGCAGGTATCGAGGATCAGGAGGGACATGCCGCCATTTTAGCGCAAAAAAAGGGCGCCCTTGAGGCGCCCTTTTCTGTACCAGCGATGGTCCGCAGGTTTTACATCAGGGTATTACATCGCCACGAAGCGGTAGGTCGCGCCGGTCGGGGCCAGCGCATCGGCGACGCGCTGCTGATCGGCCTGGTCGCCGATGAACAGGATGATCACGTTCTTGAACGAGCCCGCGTTGGCACCCTTGAACGCATCGACAATGAGGTCAGCGGTCTTGGCCGACTCGGGGCCACCGAACACGAGCATGTTGCCCGGGGTCACGCCGCGGGCGACCGTGCCCTGCACGTTGTCGAGCTGGCGGGCACGGCCGTCCTGGCCGGCCTGGTCGTCGCCCGCCGGCACGAAGTACGGGAACGGGCGATCGGCAGTCATGCCCTGCATGTTCTTGCGCACGATCTGGCCGAAGAACTGGCTCCAGGCCTTGGTATCGGTCGGGTTGGTCGGCTTGGCGACGGCGGCTTCCTGCTGCGTGGCAGCCTGGTCGGTATCTTCGGACTTGTTGCAGGCCGAGAGGGCCAGGACGGCAGTCAGGGCCACGGACGCGGCGAGGACGAACTTACGCATGATGATCACCTTTGTTTTCAAGAGTTGCGCCACCGCTGGCGCATGGCCTGCTGCACCGCCGGATGCACGAAGCCGGAGATATCGCCACCCAGG
The DNA here is from genome assembly GCF_036500425.1 of Luteibacter sp. GTDB lineage: Bacteria > Pseudomonadota > Gammaproteobacteria > Xanthomonadales > Rhodanobacteraceae > Luteibacter. Next base: position 65,437 of record NZ_DASYCB010000005.1, on the reverse strand, counting down.
CGACCGATTTCACGCACGAGCGACGAGGAGATAAAGCTGTATTGCTCCGCCGGGGTCAGGAACAGCGTCTCAACCCCGGGGATGAGATGGCGGTTCATGCTGGCGAGCTGGAATTCGTATTCAAAGTCCGATACCGCGCGCAGGCCGCGCAGGATGACGCCCGCGCCTACTTCAGTGACGAAATCGGCCAGCAGGCAATCAAAACCGCGCACTTCCACATTGGGCAGGTCGGCCAACGCCAGGCGGGCCAGCGCGATGCGCTCGCCCAGGCTGAACCCGGGCCCCTTGCTACGGCTTTCGGCCACCGCGACGATGATACGGTCGAACAGGGGCGCGGCACGCGACACGAGGTCGGCATGGCCGTTCGTGACCGGGTCGAACGTGCCCGGGTAGACGGCGAGGCGCGGATTGACCATCGGAGAAGTCATGGAAGCACGGGTCGGGGGAAAACGCGGGCTAGCTTAGCGGATCAACCGGGGTGCGGCGATAGAGAGTGTAAGCCACCTCCCCCGCGAGCCCTGAGCGGTGTACCTGCCAGGCTGGTGGCACAGCCATCGGCGCACCCTTGGGCGCCTCGACGTAGATCCACGCCGTGGGCGCCAGCCAACCGTGCTCCTCAAGGGCCGCAGCGGTTGAATCCCAGAGGTTATCGGCGAAGGGCGGGTCCATGAACACCACGTCGAAGGGCTTTCCGCCACCCTTCAGCCAGCGGAGCGCGTCGTCACCGACCACGGCGGCGTCGACCTTCAGGCGGGCGAGGTTGGCCTTCAGGGCCGCCGCGAGCTTCGTGTCCCGCTCCACGAAGGTCACCACCGCGGCGCCTCGGGACAGGGCCTCCATGCCAAGCGCGCCCGTACCTGCGAACACGTCGAGGCAGCGGGCGCCTTCGATCACGGGCTGAAGCCAGTTGAACAACGTTTCGCGGACGCGGTCGGTCGTTGGGCGCAGGCCCGGCAGGTCAGGGACTTCCAGACGCGAATTGCGCAGGGAACCACCAATGATGCGGATACGGCCGTTCGTGATCATCGCTCAGCGGCCAGAGGGGGCGGGGGTGTTAGCATTCCGCCATTGTCATTGAATCCCCCACGCAATGCTCAAGTTCTGGAAGAAGAAGCCCGCCGAACCCGCCGCGACGCCGCCTGCGCAGCCCGCCGACGAGCGCGTGGAGCAGGCCGCCCCGCCGGTCGTATTCGATAGTTCGCCGGTAATCGCGGAAGCGCTTGCCGAAACCGTGGCACCGGAGCCGGCAGCCCCGGAGGTCGACGCAGAAGCTGAAGGCGCCGCCATCGCCGCCGAGGCCCAGCAGGCCCTGGTCGAAGCCGCGGTCGAAGCTGAAAAGCCTGCCGCAAAGCGCAGCTGGCGCGAGCGACTTTCCGGTAGCGGCTTCGCGAAGAGCCTCACGTCACTCTTCGTGCGCAATGCGCGCCTGGATGACGATCTGCTCGATGAGCTGGAAACCGCGCTGATCACGGCGGATGTAGGCGTGGAAGCCAGCACTAACCTGGTCGAAGGCCTGCGCAAGCGCATGCACAAGCGCGAATTCAGCGATGCCACCGCCCTGCTCAAGGCCTTGCGCGAAGCACTCGTCACGCTGCTCAAGCCGGTGGAGAAGCCGCTCGATGTCGGCGCCCATGCACCGTTCGTCATTCTTACCGTGGGCATCAATGGCGTGGGCAAGACCACGACCATCGGCAAACTTGCACGCCGTTATGGTGACGAGGGCCGCAGCGTGATGCTGGCGGCGGGCGATACATTCCGTGCCGCGGCGGTGGAGCAGCTGAAGACCTGGGGCGAGCGCAACAAGGTTCCTGTCGTTTCGCAGGGCCAGGATGCCGATGCCGCCAGCGTCATCTACGACGCCCTGCAGGCCGCCCGCTCGCGTGGCACCAAAGTGCTGATCGCCGATACCGCGGGCCGCCTGCACACGCAGGGTGGCCTGATGGATGAACTGGGCAAGATCGGCCGCGTCATGAAGAAACTCGACGCCGGTGCGCCGCACGAAGTGCTCATGGTCATCGACGGCACCACCGGCCAGAACGCGATCAGCCAGCTGCGCCAGTTCCGCGAGACCGCAGGCGTAACCGGCCTGGTGGTCACCAAGCTGGACGGCACAGCGAAGGGAGGCGTCATGTTCGCGCTGGCCCGCGAATTTGGCCTGCCCATCCGCTACGTCGGTCTCGGCGAAACCGCCACCGACCTGCGCGTGTTCGATGCTGAAGCGTTCGTCGACGGCCTGTTGCCGGCCGCCCTCGGCGGCTGACGGCATGCGGCCACCGGCACAATGAACCATCGACTGCGCACCTTTCTCCTTGCGGCCGGGGGATTCCTGGCCGCGCTGGTGATCGCGGCGATCATTGCCACGTACGTAGTGCTGCAACCGGACCGTTTCACCTCGCTGCTGCAGGCACGCGCGAAGGCCGTGGGGCTTTCACTCACGCTGGCCAGCCCCGCGACGCCGACACTCTGGCCCAAGCCCGCGCTGGAGCTTGATGGTGTCACCGTGCGTGGTCCCGACGGTGGTACGCCGCTCGTGGTGGCGTCGCGTGGAAAACTGGTGCTGCCCTGGCGCACGCTGATGGGGCGCGATACCAGCATTTCGCGCCTGGAAGTCGAAGGCGCCCGTATCGATATCGATGCGGTGGCCGCGTACCTGGATACCTTGCCGAAACCGACCAGCATGGCCGGTGCGACCTTGCCCACGATCGATGCCGGTTTCCGTATCAGCCGCGGCACGCTGCTGCGCGGGAATCGCCTGGTGCTGTCCGATATCGAGGCCGACGCGGGCCGGCTCGCAAGCGGCCGACGCTTCAGCCTTTCGCTCGCGGCCGACACCGCGGATGGCCAACCCTACCAGTTGGTGCTAGCCACCCTGCCGACGCTCCACGACGGCACGCTGGCACTTGAGGATGTCGCGCTCGACATCGCCTCACCGGATCATTTCGAGGCGAAGCTCAAGGGCACCGCGACGTGGCGCGGCGCGGCCGATATCGGCGCGACGCTCGCAGGGACGCTGGCCCGCGAACATGAAACGCCTTACACCCTGATGTTGAACGTGACGCCGGCAAACCAGGAAGATCCTCTTTACGTTGCATTGAAACTCGATGGCGAATCGGGGCATGCCGATCTGCGCGTACCGCCGATCGGCCTCGCCGACTGGTGGTCGGGCGTACAGGCGGGCCATTCGCCTGCGCTTCCACCCGTGCTGGGCAGCGCCGATATACAGGCACTCGACGCAGGCGGCGTACAGGTGAAAGGCTTGCGCATTCGCGCCACGCCCAACGTACCGGTATCCGCATCCACCAGCGCCACGACCGGTCGCACGCCGTGAATCGCTTTGCCGAAGAATTGCTCCGCTGGTTCGATCACCACGGGCGCAAGGACCTACCGTGGCAGCATCCGCGCGATGCCTATCGTGTGTGGCTTTCGGAAATCATGCTTCAGCAAACGCAGGTCGTCACCGTCATCGGTTACTTCCAGCGCTTTGTCGAGCGCCTGCCTACACTCCGCGACCTTGCCGCCGCCGATGAGGACACGGTGCTGGCACTGTGGTCAGGGCTCGGCTATTACCGGCGGGCACGTTTCCTGCACCGTGCCGCGCAGCTCTGCGTCGCGGACCACGGGGGTGAGTTACCGCGTGATCTTGATGCCTTGATGGCCCTGCCGGGCATCGGGCGTTCAACCGCTGGCGCCATCCTGGCGCAGGCTTATGGGCTTCGCTTTCCAATCCTCGATGGCAATGTGAAACGCGTACTGACGCGTTACCACGGTATCGCCGGCTTCCCTGGCGAGAGCGCTATCGAGAAGCGCCTGTGGTTGCACGCGGATGAGCACACACCGGCGCAACGTACGGCGGACTACACGCAGGCGATCATGGACCTGGGCGCAACGGTCTGCGTCCGCAGCAAGCCAGCGTGCCTGCTGTGCCCGCAGGCGGCGACGTGCGTATCGCATCGTGATGGCCTGACCGCCGTGCTACCCACGGTGAAACCCGGCAAGAAGATTCCGACACGCTCGATCGCGATGTTGTTGCTGCGCGACAAGCGCGGCCGTGTCTTGCTCGAGCGGCGAGGACCGGTGGGTGTCTGGTCGGGCCTGTGGAGCCTGCCGGAGGCGCAGGACGCGGATAGCGCCCCAGGCGTCGCCGCCGCCCTCGCCCGCGTACGGTCACCCGATCCCCTTCCCGCTTTTACCCATGTATTCAGCCACTACCGGCTGGACGTTTCCCCCATCCTGTTCGACCATGCGGCCCCACTCACTCGGGTCGCTGAAGGCGCCGAACGGCGTTGGTGCGCACCCGGCGAACTCGCCGACCTGGGCCTGCCAGCGCCCGTACGCACGCTGCTCGACCATCTTCCGGAGATTTCCCCATGACCCGCACGGTCCATTGCGTAAAACTTGGCCGCGATGCCGAAGGCCTCGATTTCGCCCCCTGGCCGGGCGAGCTGGGCAAGCGCATCTACGAGCAGGTTTCCAAGGAAGCATGGACACAATGGCTTGCGCACCAGACCATGCTGATCAATGAGATGCGCCTGTCGCCACTGGATCCGAAGACCCGCAGTTTCCTGTCCGGTGAGATGGAAAAGTATTTCTTCGGGGGCGACGTGGCCCAGCCCGTGGGTTACGTCCCGCCGGACGAAAAGGCTTGACGCCGACCGTCACAACCGATTTAATACGCGGCTCCACACGCCGCGACTAACGTTGCAGGCACTCGTGGCTCGGTAGCTCAGTTGGTAGAGCAGGGGATTGAAAATCCCCGTGTCGGCGGTTCGATTCCGTCCCGAGCCACCATTATTTCAGAAAAGGCCCGCTCACTGAGCGGGCCTTTTCGTTTGGCGTCTTGGCATCATGCCGTTCCTCACCCGCTGACACACGTCGCGGCGGACACCTACATACAGGTCTTCGCCAAATTGGCATCGTGATCGACATTCGAACACATCGGCCAAGCGGGCCTCCAGAGGAATCATGAACGCAGACTTTGCACACGCGCACATGCCCGACGATGCCTGGTTTCCCACTGCCCCCATCGATGTACCGCGTGGCAGCACTTATGAACGCGTTGACGTCACCGCCCCGGAGACTGAACATTCCATGCTAGAAATCATCTTGCGCAGCATCGACGACCGCTTGCGGAACATTGACAAGCGCTTCGAAAGGGTTGACCAACGCTTCGACAGGATTGACCAACGCTTCGAGCAGGTAGACCAACGCTTCGAGCAAGTAGACCAACGCTTCGCGGCAATAGACCTGCAATTCTGCGGGCTCACCGCTGAGGTAGTTGGTCTGAATACGCGAATGAGCCGCGTTGAGTCGGGCGTGGATACCCTCACTGCTTGTGTGCGCGGACTCGGCGAACGAATCGCTTGCGTCGAAGAATCGGTCAGGGGGCTAAATCATATGCGGACCGAAATCACCCGCGTCGGCGAACGAACGGACGAACTTGTCTCCCGAGTGAGCGGGCTCGCTCAAAGGATTCAGTTCATGCCCAGTTGGAAATTTCTGGGTATCGCCGCGGCGGGGACCTTCGCGACCACCGCGAGCACGGTGACCTGGCTTTCTCAAGGAGGCGCAAACACAATCTCTCGGTGGTTCGAGTAACGTGCTCGCCCCCTTCAACCCGGAACATCCCTACCTGCCTGAGCTGCGCAACTCCGCAGCGCATCATCCACAACCGCCAGTTCGCCTTGCACGGTACCCGGCGTGGTCCGTGTAAGGCTGGTAATGCGTGTATCCATGACAGCGCGCAAGCGCTCGCGGGCCTCCTGTCCGCACGGCGTGCGCGGCTGCCAGGCGCTTGCGGCGTCGGCTTGCTTCTTCAACGCATCAAGGGCGGCTTCTCGCTCGCCGTTAGTCGCAGCTTCGGTGCGGGCCACCTGCGCACGCCATTCGCTTACCACACCGTGCAGGTCATGGCCGTCGGCGGTGATCGCCGCCGCGTCGCGCTGCCGCGCGCCATGCGAGGCGGTAAGTGCCAGGATCAACGTCGTTACCGAGGCGACAAAGGCCACGCCAACCACGATAGCGACGGTACGGCGGCCATTGCCTGGCGGCCGCCCCTGAATGTTCTGCTCCGCCATGGAAGCCTCCTGCGTAGGTTCAGGGCCCCATTGTGCCCCACGGTCGTTGGCGCTGAGCCCCCAGCGAGACCGACAGCGGCGATATGCCCCAGCCCCGGACCGTGACCCGGCTAACGGGCACGCATGGGCTTACGTCGCTATAGTCGAACGCTTCTTCAAAGGAAGCCGACCGCATGCCCCGTTTGCGTAACCTCGCCCTCCTCGCCGCACTGACCGCCGCCTTCGCCGGTCCTGTGGCCGCCGAAGACCTGAAGGTCATGTCCTTTAACGTCCGGACGATTACCGGCCCCGATGGCCCGAACCGCTGGGAAATGCGCAAGGATCTCTTCGCCGACACCATCCGCCAGATGGACCCGGATGTGATCGGTACCCAGGAGCTCGGGCAACAGCAGGGGGACGACACGGTGGCCCGCCTGCCCCAGTTCACCTGGTTCGGCCGCGACCGCTTCGGCGCGCACAAGGACGAACACATGGGCATTTTTTACCGGAAGGATCGCCTGAAACTGGTGAAGTCCGGTGATTTCTGGCTTTCCGACACGCCAGATAAAGTGGCCAGCATTACCTGGGGGAATATTTTCCCGCGCATGGTGAACTGGGCATTATTCGAACGGCTCTCGGATCACAAGCGCTTTTATCTGCTGGATACGCACTTCCCGTATCGCGACTCGGACGAAGAAGCGCGCTCGAAGTCAGCGCACGAGATGGCTGAGTGGACGAAGAAACTTCCCCCTGGCACCCCGGTCATCATCACGGGCGATTTCAATACCGGCCCTGATAGCGAATCGCACCGCATGCTCACGGCAGCGTTCAAGGATGCATGGCTGACCGCCCCGGCGAAGAAGGGCCCGGAAGACACCTTCCATAACTTCACCGGCAAGGCGGACAAGCGCATCGACTGGATCCTCTACCGGGGCGTCGAAGCAAAGAGCGTGGAGACCATTACGATCTCGAAGGACGGCCGCTACCCCTCCGATCACTTCCCCGTCCAGGCCGACTTCTCCCTCTAAAAGCCCCTTCCCTTGTAGGAGCGCGCTTGCGCGCGATGCTCTCACCGCGAGGGCCACCCCCAGCCCCCGCGGTGACATCTTGCGAAGCAGCGTGGCGACAGCGATAGTCGCCACATCTTCCGGGGAGAGGACTGGCCCATGCGCCGTCTCATTGCGCTGCTCTTGCTCGCGTTCACCATGGCCGTGGCCCACGCCGCACCGCCACCTTCGTACTTCGACAACACCGGCCGCGACGACGTACTCGCCGGCGGTGTGAAAATGATCACGATCGATACCCCTAAGGGGAAGTTCCGGGTCTGGACCAAGCGCGTGGGCAACAACCCCACGATCAAGGTCCTGCTCCTGCACGGCGGCCCCGGGGCCACGCACGAGTATTTCGAAGCCTTCGATAGCTACTTCCCCGGTGCGGGCATTGAGTATTACTACTACGACCAGCTCGGCTCGGCCTTCAGCGACAAGCCGACCGATCCTTCGTTGTGGGAGATCCCCCGCTTCGTCGAAGAGGTGGAGCAGGTCCGCCAGGCCTTGCACCTGGACAAGGACAACTTCTACGTCCTCGGCCATTCCTGGGGCGGCGTGCTGGCGATCGAGTACGCACTGAAGTACCAGCAGCACCTGAAGGGCCTGATCATTTCCAACATGGTCGACAGCATCCCGCAGTACAACACGTACGCGAAGACCGTGCTGATGCCGGCCATGGACCAGAAAAAGCTCGCTGACGTGCAGCGCATGGAGCGGGAGCACAAGACGAACGATCCCGCCTACATGGCGATCCTCATTCCCATGCACTACCAGCAACATGTACTGCGTATGCCGGCCGACCAGTGGCCGGAGCCAGTGAACCGCTCGTTCGGACATATCAACGAGCAGATCTACGTCTCGATGCAGGGCCCCAGCGAATTGGGTGCCAGCGGCAAACTGCTGCACTGGGACCGCAGCAAGGATCTGGCAAAGATCAAGGTGCCGACCCTGGTCATCGGCGCCACCTACGACACCATGGATCCGAAGTACATGGAGGCCATGTCGAAGAAACTGCCGAACGGGCACTTCCTGCTTTGCCCCAAGGGGGCGCACCTGGCTATGTATGATGACCAGCAGACGTATTTTGCGGGGTTGATCAAATTCCTGAAGGATACCGATTCGGCGAAGCCTTGAGGTTTCGTTGATCGCGCGCAAGCGCGCTCCTACATGGGGCCGTTGCGTGGGAGGGCCTGCGCAGGTCTTGTGTAGGAGCGCGCTCGCGCGCGGCGGGGGCTGCCGAAGCCCCCTGACTCGCCAGTCTTCGCTCCTGAGACGTCTTTCTGGCACCATCGTCCGGTTAACGACGCGCCGACGCGCGCTGCCGGATCGCTAAAGCCATGAATTTGCAAGCCAATTACGAACAGATTCCGCTCAAGGACTACGCCGAGCGCGCCTACCTCGACTACTCCATGTACGTGGTGCTGGACCGCGCCCTGCCGTTCATCGGCGACGGCCTGAAACCGGTCCAGCGCCGGATCATCTACGCGATGAGCGAGCTCAGCCTGGGGGCCCAGGCGAAGCCGAAGAAATCCGCGCGCACCATCGGTGACGTGATCGGCAAATTCCATCCGCACGGCGATTCGGCCTGCTACGAGGCCATGGTGCTTATGGCCCAGCCGTTCTCGTACCGCTACCCGCTGGTCGATGGCCACGGCAACTTCGGCTCCTCGGATGATCCGAAGAGCTTCGCTGCCATGCGCTACACCGAGTCACGCCTCACCCCGATCGCGGAAGTGCTGCTTTCCGAGCTCGGCCATGGCACCACCGACTGGTCGGCCAACTTCGACGGCACCCTGGAAGAACCCACCTGGCTACCCGCCCGCGTACCCCACGTGCTGCTAAACGGCTCGATGGGCATTGCCGTGGGCATGGCCACCGATATCCCGCCGCACAACCTGCGTGAGGTGGCCAGCGCCTGCATCCGCCTGCTGGATGACCCGGACGCCACCATCGCAGACCTTTGTGAGCACGTGCAGGGCCCGGATTACCCGACCAAGGCCGAGATCATCACGCCGCGTCGCGAACTGGCGGCCATGTACCAGACCGGTACCGGCTCGGTGCGCGCCCGCGCGATCTACGAGCGCGATGATGGCAACGTCGTCATCACCGCCCTGCCCCACCAGGTATCGCCCTCGAAAATCCTCGAGCAGATCGCCGCGCAGATGCGCGCGAAGAAACTGCCGATGATCGAGGACCTGCGTGACGAGTCCGATCACGAAAACCCCATCCGCCTCGTCATCGTGCCGCGCTCGAACCGCGTGGACATGGACGAAATGATGCAACACCTCTTCGCCACGACCGATCTGGAGAAGAGCTTCCGCATCAACATGAACATGATCGGCCTGGACGGTCGCCCGCAGGTGAAGGATCTGAAAATGATCCTCACCGAGTGGCTGCGCTTCCGTACCGATACGGTTACCCGCCGCCTGAACCACCGCCTCGGCCGCGTTGAACGCCGCCTGCACATGCTCGAAGCCCTGCGCATCGCTTACCTCAACCTGGATGAGGTGATTCGCATCGTCCGTACCGAGGACGAGCCGAAGCCGGTACTCATGGCCCGCTTCCGACTGGATGACGAGCAGGCGGATTACATCCTTGAAACCAAGCTGCGCCAGCTGGCGCGCCTGGAAGAGATGAAGATCACCGAGGAGCGCGACAAGCTCGAAGAAGAGCGCGCGCGGATCAACGTGCTGCTGAAGTCGCCGGCGAAGCTGAAGGGCCTGATCAAGGAAGAACTCCGTGCCGATGCCGAGAAGTTCGGTGATGAACGTCGTTCACCGCTGATCGAGCGCACCGTCGCGCAGGCGCTGGATGAGAGCGCGCTAGTCGCCTCCGAGCCGGTCACGGTCGTGCTTTCGCAGAAGGGCTGGGTCCGCGCCGGCAAGGGCCATGATGTCGATGGCGAGGCCCTGTCCTACCGCGAAGGCGATAGCCTGGCGGCCATCGCACGTGCCCGCACGACCCAGCAGGTGGCGTTCATCGATTCAACGGGCCGTGCGTACGCCACGCCCGCACACACGCTGCCTTCTGCCCGCGGTAACGGTGAGCCCCTGACCGGCCGGTTCAGCCCGCCCTCCGGTGCCCGCTTCGATGCCGTGGTGGCTGCGGATAACGATACCCGCATCATCCTCGCCACCGACTTCGGCTACGGCTTCGTGACCCGTTTCGAGGCGCTGACGGGCCGCCAGAAAGCTGGCAAGCAGATCATCTCCTTGAGCGATGGTGCGCGCGTGCTCAACCCCGCGATCACCCCGGACCCCTCCCGTGACCGCATCGTGGTCGTGACCAGCGAAGGCCACCTGCTGATGTTCTCCGTCGCCGAACTGCCGGAGCTGGACAAGGGTAAGGGCAACAAGCTCATCGAAATCCCGAAGGCCAAGCTGTCCTCGGGCGAAGAGCGCGTCGTCGGCGTAGCCGTCGTTACCGAGGGCAAGGGCGAGGTCACCATGTATGCCGGTGCCCGCAAGCTCACCCTGAAGTGGGCCGACCTGGTCGAATACGGCGGCAACCGCGCCACCCGCGGCGGCGTGCTGCCGCGCGGCCTGCGCCGCGTCGAACGCATCGAAACCACCGGCTAAAGACTGTTGTAGGAGCGCGCTTGCGCGCGATGGGGGCTTGCGGAAAGACCCATCGCGCGCAAGCGCGCTCCTGCAATTAAAGGCGGGTGTAGGTCCAGGAGACCATGCGGCCGTCCTTGTACGGCATGACGCCGTGGAACGGGCGTGGGTCACCGTCGAACACGAGCGGCAGGAAGTTCCTGTCGCCTTCCCACATGGGCAGCGTGTCCAGTTCGTCTGCGCGTACCCACTCCAGGGTGCCTTCGGGGTTTTCGCTCAAAGGCTCACCCTCGAAGCGGGTGATCACAAAGATGAATCCCAACCAGTCTTCACCGTTCTTGCCGAAGCCCGGCCAGTTGAGCGTGCCGCGAAGGCTCATCTCGGTGCATTCGATACCGGCTTCTTCGCGGATCTCCCGGCGCATGCAGGCCGCGATGTCCTCGCCCGGCTCCATCTTCCCGCCCAGACCGTTGTATTTGCCCAGGTGCTGGTCATCCTTACGGGCATTGCGGTGGATCATCAGCACGCGCTGGCCGTCGGGCGACAGCACGTAGCCGAGGGTGGCGACGATAGGCGTATAGGGCATGGCTTGCGGGTGTGGGGTAAACCCCAGAGTTTACGCCCCTTCCCGCCCGCGGATCCGGGTTGCCGCGCGATTGCCTTGCACCAGCCCTTGCACCCGCCCCACCCACCCGGCGAACATCGGCGGATGCCCCACCGCCGTATCCGCCGCATGGCCAACCGCCTTATCCTTCGCAGCCTCGCCCTGGCCAGCCTTGCCGGCCTGTTCATCGGCTGCGCCGCACCCGCCGACGCCGTGGACGGTCGTGATGTCGTGTTCGACAGCCAGTCCTACTTCGTGGCCACGGTCGATACCCGCCGCGATGACATCGAGCTGTTCTGGCGCAATCCGGACACGGGCCAACCCTTTGCCAGCATCGAAACACTCAAGGGCTGGACCGCTGGCAAAGGCCGTCTGCTCGCCTTCGCAACCAATGCCGGCATTTACGATCGCGAATTCCGCCCGCTCGGGCTTTACGTAGAAGATGGCAAGACCGTCGTCCCGCTGAACCGTGCCCACGGCAACCCACGCTCGGGCAACTTTTCGCTGCTGCCAAACGGCGTCTTCGCGATCTACGATGATGGCACCGCTGAGGTGCGGAGCACCGAGGCTTTTGCCGCCGGCTCGCGCAAGCCGCGCTGGGCCACGCAGTCCGGGCCGATGCTGGTCATCGACGGCGAGGTGAACACCCAGTTTGACAACGGTTCCGACAGCATGAAGTGGCGCAGTGGCGTCTGCGCAAAGTCACCACACGACGTGGTCTTTGTTGTCAGCCGCGCGCCGGTGAACTTCCACTCGTTCGCCCGGCTATTCCGCGACGCGCTCGGTTGCCGCGATGCGCTGTTCCTCGATGGCACCATATCCCAGGCGTGGACGCCCACGAATGGTTATGCGGGTGCGCCCGCCTTCATGACCAAGCCCTACGCCGGCATGGTTGCGGTTTTCCCCAAGCGACGCTGATAATCCATGCGCACTGCTCTCCGCCTGCTGATCGGTCTGCTTCTCCTGGTCGTGCTGGTGGTGGCGGCGGCCTATGTCGCGCTCTCCGGCAGCCTTGCCCGGCTGGATGGCAGCCTGGCGCTACGCGGGCCAACGGCCCCGGTCACGCTGGAGCGCGATGCCCTTGGCACGCTCACCGTCCAGGCAGCGAACCGGCGTGATGCCGCATGGGCGCTGGGCTTCGCCCACGGCCAGGATCGCTTCTTTCAGATGGACCTGCTGCGCCGGGTGGCTGCGGGTGAACTGGCTGCGCTGGCCGGTGAACGGGCCGTGGGTCTCGACATGAACCACCGCGTGCACCGCATGCGTGCCGTGGTCGAAGCCGCCTACGAGTTTCTCCCGAACGACCAGCGCGAGGTCATCGACGCATATCGCGACGGCGTCAACGCCGGGCTCGGGCAACTGCGCGTGCGCCCCTGGGAATACCTCCTGCTGCGCCAGGAACCGAAGCCCTGGAAAAGCGAAGACACCTTGCTCGCGCTGGGCGCGATGTACTTCGACCTGAATGAAAACGGCACCAACGGGCGCGAACTCGGCATCTCGCGCCTGCGCGTCGTGCTGCCTGCGTCCCTGGTGGATGCGCTCGTCGCGCCTGACCCGACATGGGAAGCACCGCTGGACGGTTCGCGCTCGCCCGACATCGTGCTCCCGGGCCCCGGTGTATTTGACCTGCGAGGGCAGGAAAAGCTCGCGGAGCACGCCATCATCCCGGCCAGTGAAGCCATGCCCGGAAGCAACAGTTTTGCCGTCGGCGGCATGCTGACGGAGAACGGTGCCGCCATCGTGGCGAACGATATGCACCTTGGCCTGAGGGTTCCCAACATCTGGTTCCGCGCTCGCATTCGCTTCCCGGATGCCTCGGCGCCCGGTGGCATCCGTGACCTCAACGGTGTGACGCTCCCCGGCACCCCGGCGCTCGTCGCGGGTTCCAACGGCCAGGTGGCGTGGGGCTTTACGAACAGCTACGGCGACTGGATGGACTTTGTACGGGTCACCCGCGACAAGGGCGACCCGTCGCGATACACCACGCCGACGGGCAGCGCGGCATTTACGGTGCACGACGAAGTGATCGAGGTGGCTGGCGCGGAGTCGCGCCACCTGAAGGTTGAGGACACGCCGTGGGGACCACTGGCCGCGACCGACACCGACGGCACGCCGCTGGCCCTCGCCTGGATCGCGCACCGGCCCGACGCGTTCAACCTGGGCATCATGGCGCTCGAACGTGCGACGGACACCCACGCCGCGCTGGCCGTGGCCTCGCGCGCCGGCATGCCCCCGCAAAACCTGCTGGTCGGCGACCGTACGGGCCACATCGCATGGACGATCATCGGCGACGCCATCCCGCTGCGCGAGCCCGGCGTGCCCGGCTGGACCGGCTTCGCCGACGCGGGCAGCTACCCGCGCGTGATCGATCCTGCAGATGGCCGTTTGTGGACTGCCAACAACCGAACAGTCGGTGGCGCCGCGCTGGCGCTCCTTGGCAACGGTGGCCATGACCTGGGAGCTCGCGCGCAGCAGATCCGCGACGACCTGCAAGCGCGCGAGCACTTCGTACCGGGTGACATGCTCTCGATCCAGCTGGATGACCGCGCATTGTTCCTCTCACGCTGGAACGACCTGCTGCAGGCAACCCTCTCGCGCACGCGTGATGGCGAGCTCGACCCTCTACGCCAGGCCACGGCACGGTGGATGGGGCACGCTGCCGTCGACAGCGTCGACTACCGCGTCGTGCGCACTTTCCGGGAATACGTGCACGCCCTGGCCCTCGCGCCGTTCGCCGCCCGGGCTACAAAGCGCTTCCCGGATTTCACCTGGCCGCGAGGCACGACGGCGGAAGGCGCCGTATGGCAAATGTTGGTCCAGCGCCCGCCGCACCTGCTCGACCCGTCATGGGCAAGCTGGGATGCGCTCCTGGAAGCCGCCGCGCGCCAGACGGCGCAGGAACTGGCGACCCGGCCTGGTGGTATCGCAGCGCGAACGTGGGGAGAGCAGAATACGTCGCACATCGAGCATGCACTGTCAGGTGCGCTGCCCCATGTGCTGTCGCACTTCGTGGACATGCCCGTCGAGCCGCTGGCGGGCGATACCGACATGCCACGCGTGCAGGCGCCGGCCTTTGGCGCATCCGAACGGTTCGCCATCTCACCGGGGCACGAAGACGAAAGCTACCTGGAAATGCCGGGCGGCCAGAGCGGCCACCCGTTGTCACCGTTCCATGGGGCGGGCCACGAGGCATGGGTGCAAGGGCATCTCACGCCGTTACTCCCCGGCCCCGGCGAGCACACGCTCGTCATCAGCCCGCGTTAGCGGCTCGCGGGCATGGTGGCCGCATTTCCAATGCAGCGCCCACGCCACGAGTCACTGCCAGGGGATGTGCACGGTCATGCCGTCGGACCACGCGCCCCGCTCCTTTGGCACGACGGACCGATCGCGGCCCTGACGGTAGTCCGCACAATAGCCATCGAAGCGGCAATGGTTCCAGCCTACTTCGTAGATCATGTGGTATGGCAATGCACGCCCCTCGTTGCCCGCGAGGGGCACATCCCACAGCAGCTCATGCCGCGGGTTGAGCGTGGCGGCCAGCGGTGTCGCGGACGCAAGGCTACCGCCATGCTTGCGGGCATCGATCCACCGGAAGAGCGCTGCCACGTCGGGTAGCCACCAGGTGCTCCTGTAATTCAGCGTATCGGCGTTGCTGCGCGTATGCACAAGTGAGAGCTCAACCTGTGACGACTTCGTGGTCGAACGCATGAGGTTTACGCCAAAGGTGAACGAAAGCGAGATCTTGCTCTCGCCAAACCCCGTGGAGATCTTCGCATCCCCACCGACATTCACGGCTTCACCACTGGCTACCGTGACCTTTCCATCCATCGAGTCGTCAGGAAAAAGCCGCCGCACCGTCGCGGCGACAGGACAATCCGACGGCCGCCACGGCAGCGCATCCTCACAGCGAAACAGGAGAACGTTGCTGACCAGCGGAAAGCCAGGGTGCAATGGCCACGCCGTGACGACCTCGCGCCCCTGGATCGGCCCCCACCCCGCATGAATAGCCGCATCCATCAGGTTGTGGACAACGCGCGTATCCGGGTCGTACCAGGCCTCCGTCCCGACGACGCGGGAAAAGCCGCTGCCTGCGCCCTCATTCAGCGTCTTCGTCCAGAACGTGAAGCTCACCGCCGACGCGTCGGCGGGATCTTCGTTGCGAATGAGCGCCCACTCGGTCGTGATCGTCAGACGCACATCGTACGGCCCGAAGAAAGGCTCGATGGTAAATTGCGAGGCCTCCGCCACGTGCTGTGACAGCGTTCCATACTGACACCAGCGGCGCATCTCCCGGCGAAAGGCCCTGCGCTCCGCGAGTGTCGGCGTGGTGTCGCCGAACAGTTTCGATGCGACCTCGTGACTGAAGACGCGACACACGTGCGACGGCGACGTTGCGGGAACGCTGAATTCGACGTGGCGCTGCCGTTCGAGCCCGGGCTCGTCGCGGCGGCTACGTGGCGCGGTGCCGAAGATCGTGGCGTCCGCCCATCGCCACGCGGCAAGGATCTCACTGCGCGTGGCGTCATCGGGCGCATCGAAGCCGGCTATGCCAAGGCCGGCGGAAGGATCGATGACTACGGTATTGGTGGCCGGCCACCCCATGACATCGTCAGGACGCACGCGCAGGAGCAATCCGGGCCGACCCGCGAGCACCAGGCGCTGCCCGTCATCGAGTAGCGCCAGCACCTCGCGCCGGATGCCAGCGATATCGTCCGCATCGTCCACGGCGATGATGCGCAGTGGCGTGCGCTGCGCCGCGGCAGGTACGGCGCTGGCGCCTTGCGATGGCGAAAGGGAGAAAACGAACAACAGGGCGATGGCACATGAGCGCATCTGGCATCCTTGCCGCGAAGACGAACAGGAATGCTGGCACTCCGGCCACTACTTCGCTATACGCCCACTTCCCGACGAGGTGCTGACATCCGCCCCGGTCTCACGTCAGCATGCGCCTACAGATGGCCTCGTACAGATCGGGAAGGCGCTCGAGGTCTGCGATGGAAACGCATTCATCGACCTTGTGGATCGTGGCATTGACCGGCCCCAGCTCGATGACCTCCGCGCCCATCGGCGCGATGAATCGCCCATCGCTGGTACCACCACCGGTGCTCTGTTCCGGGTCGATACCGCACAACTCGCGGCAGACGTCGGCAACGACGCCACGCAAGCGGCCGCCTGGTGCCGCCAGGAACGGGAGCCCCGAGAGGTGCCATTCCGCAGCGTAATCGACGCCGCGCGCCTCCAGGATCGCCTCGGCGCGGGCACGCAGCCCATCCGCCGAGCTTGCCGTGGAAAACCGCCAGTTCACCAGTGCGATAAGTTCGCCCGGGATCACGTTATTCGCGCCAGTGCCGGCGTTGATGTTCGATACCTGGAATGACGTCGGCGGGAAGTCCGCGTTGCCTTCGTCCCAGCGCTCGGCCGCCAGCGCCGCCAGTGCCGGGGCGAACGCATGGATGGGATTCTTCGCTTTCTCCGGGTAGGCCACGTGGCCCTGGATGCCATGCACGGTCAGCGTCAGCGAAAGCGAGCCACGGCGGCCGACGCGGATCAGGTCTCCAAGTTGCGCCTTCGCCGACGGCTCACCCACCACGCAGTGGTCGATGCGCTGGCCGGTCTTGTTGAAGTGCTCGACCACCTCGCGGACGCCGTGGAGTGCCACGCCTTCCTCGTCGCTGGTGAGCAGCAGGCCCACGGTGCCCGCATGGCCTGGGTCCATGGCAACGAAGCGCTCAAGGGCAACGACCATGGCAGCGACGGAACCCTTCATGTCGGCAGCGCCGCGGCCGTAAAGCATGCCGCCCTTTTCCGTAGGCTCGAACGGCGGCGTAGCCCAGTGCTCCTCGGGACCGCTCGGGACAACATCGGTGTGCCCGAGGAACGCCAGCACCGGCCCGCCCGTGCCATGGGTTGCCCAGAGATTGTCCACGTCGCCAAAGCGCAGGTGCTCGATACGGAAGCCGAGCCGCGCGAGCCGGTCAGCGATCAGCGGAAGACAACCGGCATCCTCCGGCGTGACGGAGCGGCGGGCGATCAGGTCATGTGTGAGTTCGAGGACTGGGGACATCAGGTGCCAAAGCGCTTCTTGAAGGCGTTATCGGTAAACCCGACGCTGACCTCATCGCCCGTGACCACGACCGGGCGCTTGATCAGCGCCGGGTACTCCTTGAGCAACAGCGTCCACTCCGGATCGGAGCGCGGATCCTTTCGCTGCGGCAGCAAGGTGCGCCAGGTGGTCGACGCCTTGTTGACCAGCTTCTCCCAGCCACCCAGCTGCTCCGACCATGCTTTCAGCGTGGCCGGGGGCACCGGGTTCGCACGGTAATCGACGAACGTATACGCGACGCCGAAGCGATCGAGCCAGTTACGTGCCTTCTTGCAGGTATCGCAGTTCGGCAGGCCATACACCGTGGTGGTCATCGCTTCACTCACCGCTACGCAGGAGTTCGTTGATGCCCGTCTTCGAGCGGGTCTTCTCATCCACCTGCTTCACGATGATCGCGGCATAAAGGCTGTGCGAACCGTCCTTCGCCGGCAGGTTGCCGGCCACCACCACGCTGCCAGCCGGCACGCGGCCGTAGCTGATCTCGCCAGTGGCGCGGTTGTAGATGCGGGTGGACTGGCCGAGGAATACACCCATGCCGATCACGGAGCCCTTCTCCACGATCACGCCCTCGACCACTTCCGAGCGCGCGCCGATAAAGCAGTTATCCTCGATGATCGTCGGGTTGGCCTGTAGCGGCTCGAGCACGCCGCCGATGCCCACGCCGCCGGAGAGGTGCACACCTGCGCCGATCTGCGCGCACGAGCCCACGGTGGCCCAGGTATCGACCATGCTGCCGGCGCCGACGTAGGCTCCGATGTTCGTGTAGCTCGGCATCAGCACGGCGTCCTTCGCGATGTGCGCGCCGCGGCGCACGAGCGCGCCGGGAACGACGCGCGCGCCAAGGTTGGCGTATTCAGTGGTATCGCCTTCGGTGAAGCGCAGCGGCACCTTGTCGAACGCGCTGGACGGACCACCGTCCATCACGCGATTGCCGTTCATGCGGAAATACAGCAGCACGGCTTTCTTCAACCACGCATGCACGACCCAGCCGCCCTTGCCGTCGGGCTCGGCCACACGGCGCTCGCCGGATTCCAGCAGATCGAGCACCTGGTCGACCACGACGCGCAGGCCGTTGTCACCCTCGATCTCGTTCTGGGTCAGGTCGGCGCGACGCTCAAAGGCGTTCTCGATGACGGATTCAAGCGTTTGCATTTGCATCAACAGGGGTCCTGGGGGTTTCGAAACCGATATGGCGCAGCAGGCACTCGCGCAGGATCTCCTGGCGCGCGGGCGAAAGCGCTGCGTTGTTCCGGTCGGTGAGCTGGAAGAAATCTTCGACGCGCTCGCCAAACGTGGCGATACGCGCATCATGCACGCGCACCTCCGCTTCGGCCAGCGCCTGCGACACGGCGGCCAGCAGACCAGGCCGGTCGGTACAGACCAGCGACAGCTGCGTGCGCTCGCCAATCGGGCTGAATGCGACGCGCGGCGCCATCTGGAAATGACGAAGGTGGCGGGAGATACCGCGCTTGGGCGCGCTGTGGCCCTCGGGATGGTCCAGCGCGCGTATCAGGCGCAGGCGCAACTCTTCCGCACGCTGCAACGACGCCGGCGCCTGGGTTTCCGATTCGAGCAGCAGGAAGGTATCGAGCGCCATGCCGGTATTTGAAACCAGGATGCGCGCCTCCACCACGGAGAAGCGCAGGCGATCGAGCACCGCCGTCACGGTGGCGAACAAACCATCGCGGTCGGCCGTGTAGACGAACAGCTCGGTACTACCCCGCACGGAGAACGGGTGGACCTCGACCAATGGCGTCGCGCCGCCTGCGCGAAGGATGGCCGCGGTCTGCCAGGCAATTTGCTCGGCGCGGTGGCGCAGGAAGCTCAGTTCAGGGAACTCCGCCCACACCTTCGCGATGTCGTCCGCGGCGAAATGTTCCGCCACCAGCATGCCGAGGGCACGCTCGCGACACTCACGGACACGCGAACCGACAATGGCCGCGTGGCTGACGTCGCCACGCAATGCAAAACGCGTGGCCGTGTACAGGTCGGACAGCAGGCGATCCTTCCACGCGTTCCACAGCTTGGGGCTGGTACCGATGATGTCGGCGATGGTCAGCAGGTACAGGTGATCGAGATGCTCCCAGTCGCCCACCACGTTGGCAAAGCGGTGCACGACCTCGGGGTCCGTGATGTCCTGGCGCTGGGCGGTCGTACTCATCAGCAGGTGCTGGCGGACCAGCCATGCCACGAGGTCCACCTGGTCGTCGGGCAAGCGCAGCCGGCGACAAAACGCCTTGGCGTCCTCCTCGCCCAACATCGAGTGGTCCCCACCGCGGCCCTTGGCGATATCGTGGAACAGCGCCGCGAGCAGCATCAACTCCGGGCGTTCGATGTGCGGCCAGATCTCGCAACCCACCGGGAATTCACGACGCGCAGCCGGGTCGGCAAAGCGCGCGACATTGCGCAGCACGCGCAAGGTGTGTTCATCCACGGTGTACACATGGAACAAGTCGTACTGCATACGCCCCACCACCTTGCCGAACGCCGGCAGGATGGCGGCGAGCAGGCCGTGACGGTTCATGCGCCAGAGCGCATCCACGGCAGGCGCGCCACGCCGGAGCAAAGCAAGGAAAGCATCGAGCACCGCCTGATCATCGGCCAGCCCCTCGCCATGTAGCGATACGGCGTGCTGGATGCGGCGCATGGTTTCGGCGGTGAAGCCCGTGATGCCCGGCTCATCGAGCCGCGCGATGAAGATCTCCACGAGCGCGGCCGGCCGGCGCACGAACAGATGCGGATTGCGCAAGGCGATTCGCGAACCGTAGCGCACGTAGTCGCTGCCGATGGCCGCGGGCTCCGTCACTGGATCGAGCATTTCCTCGAAGCGTTCCACCATCTGCGTACCGGAGCGCTCGATCTGGGTAGCGGCCCGGTAATAGCCCTGCATGAATTGCTCGACGCCCAGGTTCTTCGCGTGCTCGTCCTCGAAACCGAGGCGTATGGCCAGCGCGCGCTGGTAATCGAAAAGCAGGCGCTCCTCGGCGCGGCCCGCTTCCAGGTGCAGCGCGTAGCGATACCTACGCAGGGTGGCTTCGGCACGGCCGAGCTTCGCGGCTTCCACCGGCTCCAGCAGACCCTCGGCGACCATGGCATCGAAATCCGCCGCATGGGCCAGGCGACGGCCCAGCCAACGCAGGGCATCCAGCGTGCGCAGCCCACCCGGGCCATCCTTGAGATTGGGCTCGAGGTTCTGCGCCGTATCGTCGTAGCGGGCATGGCGCGCGTCGCGCTCAGCAAGGCGGGCGGCCAGGTATTCACGCGGCGGCCACAGTGCAGGGTCATCGAGGATCCCGCGCAGGTCGTTGGCCAGGATCGGCCACCCGGCGAGACGACGGCCATCGATCAGGCTCGTGAACACACTGGCGTCGCGAGCGGCCAGTTCACGACACTGCTCGACCGTGCGCACGGCGTGGCCTGGCTTCAGGCCGATATCCCAAAGGCAGGCGAAAAAATGTTCCAGGGCGCGGGAAAGGGCCGGCGAGTTCTCGCCCACCATGGCCAGGAGGTCCACGTCGGAACAAGGGAACAACAACCCGCGGCCAAAACCGCCGACGGCGAAAAGTGCGGCCGCGGCCATATCCCCCAGGCACGCGCCCCAGGTATGCACGACCACCTTCTCGACGATTTCCCCGCGTCGCCTGGCCAGGGCGGTAGCGTCCTCTCCCTCGCCGAACGCCGTATCGAGCGCGCGGTCGGCATCACCCAGTAGCTGGCGCAGCGACCGCCGTGCCTCGGGGGATACACCGGAGCGGGGAACGACGGCCGGCAGGCGTGGTAGCGGGGGGAGCGTCACGTCGGGGCCCCTTGGCGGGTGGATGGGCGACCCCGCGCCACGCGGGGCGAGGTCGCAAACAACGTCAGGCGGCGTCCGGCCAGGGCGTGAGGATCTCGAAGCCGTCGTCCGTGACCGCCACGGTGTGTTCCCACTGCGCGGAGAGCGAATGATCCTTGGTGACCACCGTCCAGCCATCGGGCAGCGACTTGGTCTGCGGTTTACCGGCGTTGATCATCGGCTCGACCGTGAAGGTCATGCCGGGCTTGAGCTCGAGGCCCGTGCCCTGGCGGCCGTAATGCAGGACCTGCGGTTCGTCGTGGTAGACCTTGCCGATACCGTGCCCGCAGTACTCGCGGACCACCGAGAAACCAGCGGCTTCGGCGTGCTTCTGGATCGCCGCGCCTACGTCGCCCAGCGTCGCGCCCGGCTTCACTGCCTCGATGCCCTTCATCATGGCCTCGAAGGTCGTCTCGACCAGGCGCTTGGCCAGTACGCTGGGCGCGCCCACGAAGTACATCCGGCTGGTATCGCCATGCCAGCCGTCCTTGATGACCGTGACATCGACATTGATGATGTCGCCGTCCTTCAGGACCTTGGTTTCGGTGGGAATACCGTGGCAGATCACATGGTTGACCGAGGTGCACACGGTCTTGGGGAAGCCCCGGTAGCCGACATTGGCCGGAATCGCCTTTTGCACGTTCACGATGTGGTCGTGGGCCAGGCGGTCCAGCTCCTCGGTGGTGACGCCCGGCTTGACGTGCGGCACCAGCATGGCCAGCACCTCGGCGGCCAGCCGGCCGGCCTCGCGCATGGATTCGATTTCTTCGGGGGTCTTCGGTACGACTGCCATGGTGTCTCTCTCTTTTTCCTTTGCCCTCAGGGGGATGGGCTCACCACACACGTGGCGGTGCCCCCGGCGGATTTCCAGCCCCACGCTTGCGGTGAGCGCAGGGCGGAGGCTACAATTAGCGAGTTTTGCTGCCCGGCGAAGCCACTCTTACGTGGCCACGGGGGTGAAACGACAGCGCGATTGTAACCGCACGACGCCACTATTGGCCCGGCGCAAGGCAGTCGCTTTTAACGCCACACACGCATCGGCACCGCCTTCGGGGTGCCTTGCCCCGCCGTCGATGAGCGAAAGGCTCCGCGGCATGGGCAGGGTCGAAGCCGGGGATGCGTGGAGGTCCCAACCCCCATAGAACCGCCTCAGTGCGGTTCGCCCAGGAGTAATTCCATGGCACAAGTCACCATGCGCGAGATGCTGGAAGCCGGCGTCCATTTCGGCCACCAGACCCGCTACTGGAACCCCAAGATGGCTCCGTACATCTTCGGCGCCCGCGGCAAGATCCACATCATCAACCTCGAGAAGACCCTCCCGCTCTTCAACGATGCGATGAACTTCCTCTCGGGCCTGGCCCAGAAGGGCGGCACCATCCTGTTCGTCGGCACCAAGCGTTCGGCCCGCGAAGCCCTGGCTGAAGAAGCCGGCCGCGCGAACCAGCCGTTCGTCACCGCCCGCTGGCTCGGCGGCATGCTGACCAACTTCCGCACCGTGAAGCAGTCGGTTGCCCGCCTGAAGGAACTCGAAGCCGCCGAAACCGACGGTTCGTTCGATCGCCTGGTCAAGCACGAAGTGCTGGCCCGCCGCCGTGAGCGCGACAAGCTGCAGAACTCGCTGGGCGGCATCAAGGATATGAATCGCCTGCCGGACGCCCTGTTTATCGTGGACATCGGCCACGAAGACATCGCCGTCCAGGAAGCCCGCAAGCTCGGCATCCCGGTCGTCGCCGTCGTCGATACCAACTACGACCCGGCCCTCGTCGACTATGCCATCCCGGGTAACGACGACGCCATCCGCGCCATCCAGCTCTACGCCCGCGCTGCCGCCGATTCCATCCTGGAAGGCAAGGCCGCCGCTCCGCAGCACGCCGCCCGCGGCGATGCCAACGAGTTCGTGGAGATGGACGAAGCCGGCAACCCGGTTGCGAAGGACGAAGCCCCGCGTGGCGAGCGTCGCAACGACCGCGGCCCGGCCAAGAAGGGCGCAGGTGCACCGCGTCGCGAAGGCGGCCGTGACGGTGGTCGTGGCCGCGCGTAAGCGCCCCACCCCGTAACCTGCTCTTCCGCTTCATCCGCGCCGCGGCACCCATGCCGCGGCGCACTTCAAACTTTGAGGAATTACCATGGCTGAGATCACCGCAAGCCTCGTCAAGGATCTGCGCGAGCGTTCCGGCGTCGGCATGATGGAGTGCAAGAAGGCACTCGTCGAAAACAACGGCGATATCGAAGCGGCAATGGAATCGCTGCGCAAGAGCGGCGCGGCCAAGGCTGACAAGAAGTCCGACCGCGTCGCCGCCGAAGGCCTCGTCGCCGTTGCCACCCAGGGTGGCAAGGCCGTCATGGTCGAAGTGAACAGCGAAACCGACTTCTCGCAGCGCAACCCGGAGTTCATCCAGTTCACCAAGGATGTGGCCAACGTTGCCCTGTCGTCGGGCGCCAAGGATATCGACACGCTGAAGGCCGCCAAGCTCGGCGACACCACCGTGGAAGATGCCGCCAAGGCCCTGACCCTCACCATCGGCGAGAAGTTCGACGTCCGCCGCATGGCGACGATCGAAACCGACGGCTCGCTGGGTGCGTACTCGCACGGCGGCCGCATCGGCGTGCTGGTGGCCCTGAAGGGCGGCTCGGAAGAGCTGGCCAAGAACATCGCCATGCACGTCGCCGCGATGAACCCCAAGTTCATCAAGGTCGAAGACGTCCCGGCTGATTTCCTTGAGAAGGAAAAGGAAATCGAGCTGTCGAAGATGACGGACAAGGAAAAGCAGAAGCCGGCCGAGATCCTCGAGAAGATCGTGTCGGGCAAGGTCAACAAGATCCTTGCCGATGTGACCCTCGTGGGCCAGGCCTACGTCATCGATACCGACATCACCGTCGCCGAAGCCCTGAAGAAGGGTGGCGCGGAAATCATCGCCGTCGAGCGCCTCGCCGTTGGCGAAGGCATCGAGAAGGTGGTTGACGATTTCGCCGCCGAAGTGATGAAGCAGGCAGGCCTGGCGTAAGCCAATCTACCTCGCTAACGAAAACCCGGCGAAAGCCGGGTTTTTTTTGGCTCTGCGCGCGCTGGGTGCTCGCGACACCGATGGATGCCGCCGTGGGAGCTGACCCTGTCGGCGACGCCGTTTGCCCAAACGCCGCAGGGCCTCCTCATCGAGGCGAAAGATGTCGTCCACAGGGTGGACTCCCACGAGGCGGGCTCGACCCGCACGAACAAAAAAAGGCCGCGATTACTCGCGGCCTTTTTTGGTGCCAGGCGTTGCGGCATCGCCGCTTCGTTGGCTTATCGCGTGCGAGCACGCTCCTACACGTAGGCCGCGTTGCGGCTTACTGGGCAGCAGCCGTGCTGGCCGGGGCCGGGGCGGTGCCCGCTTCGGCCGGGGCTGCGGCCGTGGAGGAACCGGCCGGAGCCGCTTCTTCCAGGCCCGGCTGCTTCATGCCGGCTTCCTGTTCCGGAGTCTGGTCCGGCAGGTTGTCGCCCTGAAGCGGCAGGTAGATCTCGAACTTCTGCTCGTCGTAACCCTCGATGGTGCCGTGGTTATTCACCGGCGCCTTCGTCTGGATATCGTAAGCGCGGTTCACCACGTCGTCGTACTTGTAACCGTGGGTCTGCGCATAGGCAGCCAGCATCTGGCGCGTCTGCGGCAGGCCGGCACCGGTGCCGCTCCACTCAGCCTTGAGGGCCTTGCCACCGAAGGCGAGCACAGCCTTGACGTTGCCATCGACCACGACGCGACCGAAGCGGTCCTTGCTACCCGGGGCAGCCGTCTCGGCGGGAGCCGCCGGCGTAGCCGACGTCGATGCTTCAGCCGGAGCGGCAGCATCAAGGGTCGGGCGCTGGGTGGCAGTCAGTTCGATGTCCTGGCCATCGATCTTCACCGTGGTGGCGTCGATTTCAGCAGCCACGTCGAACGTGTAGTTCTGGTCGCCCCAGTTGGTCGTGAACGTGATGCGCGGGCTCACGATGTTCACGCCCAGCTTCTTGGCGGCCGCCTGGATCTCGGCCATGGCCTTGTCCGACGCGGTGTCGACGTCGTCAAGCGTACGCGGGGCCGTGGTGGAAACGAACAGGATGGGCTTGGCCGGCTGGTCGGCGATCGACGGAACCATCTTGCTGTAGTCGATGTTGGGGATCGACGCCATCAGGTTCTGCAGGTTGCCCAGGCTGAACTGGATCAGCGAATCCGGATCACCATGGATGTACAGGTTGCTGAAGCGATCCACCAGGTTGAAGCCGTAATCAACATCGTAAGCCCAGACCACGTTCACGAGCTTCTGGCTGCGGCCAGTGCGCGCAAGGGTGATCGTGAACTTCTTGTTGTGGCCGCGCCAGTTGTTCTCGAGATTCCAGACGATGGTGCCCTTGCCTGCATCGCTGATCCCGGCAAAGCCCGGATCGATGGAGGCGATTTCGAGGGAGCCATCACCCTGCTTCGGGTCGCCGGCCTTCCAGGAGATCTTGGCGCCCGGGCCATAAGCCTTGCCAGACAGCTCGAACTGCAGCTTCGGATCGAGCGTGCGCTGCACACTGTAGTCCGGGTAGCGGCGGAAGTTACTGAAAACGTCGTAGACCTGGCGCAAATCCTTGCTGATCACCAACGGGCGCTCGACATGTCCAGTCGAGGGCATGGCCACGCCAACTACGACGCCTAGTACGGCGACGATGACGATAGCGACAAGAAATTCTAACAGACGCGTCATTCCACGATTCTCCGAACGTCTTTGAACAGGCAACCCCCGGCTGTGGAGTCCGCGCGGTCACCCCTGAAGAATCGGCCCGTGGCATGGGTATGCCATTGCCGAAAGAACCGATGGTAGCCGGTCATGGCGTCGAGCGCCATTGGGTCCCCTGCCCTTTTTCCCAACCCGGCACAACCCGAAAAAACCCGGGGTGGGCCGCCACCGCGGCGGCGGCTCAGACGATCCCGAGCTCCAGCGCCTTCAGGACAGCCCGGGTGCGGTCACGGACACCGAGCTTGGAGAGGATATTCGAGACATGGTTCTTCACCGTGCCCTCCGCCACCCTGAGCGAATTGGCGATTTCCTTGTTGCTGTAGCCGCCCGAGAGAAGACGCAGGATCTCGGTCTCGCGCTCGGTGAGGGGGTCGGGCTGCTCCAGGCTGGAAAACTGGTTCTGGATGCGACCCACGCCAGCCAGCAGGCGCTGGGTGACCATCGGCGCCACAAGGGAGCCGCCGGCGGCGACGGTACGGACCGCTTCAACCAGTTGGTCGAGCGAGACATCCTTTAGCAGGTAGCCGCGCGCGCCCGCCTTCAGGCCAGCGAGGACAAGCTGGTCATCGTCGAAGGTGGTCAGGATGATCGTCGGCGGCAGCTCATTGCGGCCGCCAAGGGCCTGGAGCACCTCCAGGCCGCTCATGTTGGGCATACGCAGGTCGAGCAGCACGACGTCGGGACGAATCTGCGGGATGGCCTGGACCGCCTGGGCGCCATCGGCGCACTCGGCAATCACCCGGATATCGCCGGCAAGGTCGAGCAGCGAGCGTATGCCCTGGCGAACCAGGTTCTGATCGTCAACGAGGCAGACGGAGATCATGAAGGATCCTCGGAAGGAACGGGGATGGTGGCATGAGGAGGCAGCAGCGGGCTATCGCCCAGCGGCGGACGGGTGGGGGCGTGGGCCAGGGCCTGGACCTCGCCGAGCGGCAACCGCGCCGTGAGCGCGAAGCCACCCTCGGGCACATCGCGGAACGTTACGCTGCCGCCGAACTCGGCCAGGCGTTCGCGCATGCCATTCAGGCCGTTGCCGGGGCGAAACGTGCCCGCCACGCCCGCGATACCGCGACCATCGTCGCGCGCATCCAGGCACAGCTCATCGGGCCCGGTATGCCGGAAGGTAAGCCAGAGGTTGCGCGCGTTCGCATGGCGCACGGTGTTGGTGAGCAATTCTTGCACACAGCGCAGCAGCATCTGCGCCCGGCGTGGGTCCTCGACGCCGAAGCGCGGGGGAATGGCCAGGTGTACGGCGAGGCCGGGCACGCCCTCGGTGAGGCTTCGCAGCGCCTGGGTGAGGTCGATCGCATCATCCTGGCGCAGTTCGCTGACCACCTCGCGCACATCGGCAAGCAGCTGCTTCGCCGTGCTTTGCGCCTTCAGGACATGTTCGCGCGCCGTATCGTTGGTGAGGTGGCTGGCCACCTCGAGGTTGAGGCTCAAGGCGGTCAGGTGGTGGCCCACCAGGTCATGCAGGTCGCGGGCAATACGCATGCGCTCGGCGATACGCGTGGATTCGGCCAGCAGCGCCCGGGTGGCGCGCAATTCGGAATTCAGCTGGCGCAACTCCTCACGTTCATCCGCTTGCTGGCTGGCCACCATGGAGGTGATGAACATCAGCGCAGAAAAGCCGAAGTAGAGGCAGGCCTGCATGACCGAATAAATGAGGCCGAAACCGGGCAACTGCATGAGCACGGGAATGAGCGCAAGGTGCGCCACCACCATCCAGACCATGCCCACCGGGAGGCTGACCAGCCATGGCACCACCGCCGCCACGATCACCAGCAGCAGTGCCGAGAGACCACTCTTGCTCAGGATACCGATGGCCAGCGCGGTGCCCGTCAGGATCACCAGCACGGTGACGCGCGTCGGGCCGTCCACGCGGGAACCGAGGCTGCGTGTCAGCAGCCAATAGACCAGGCCGAACAGCAGGTAGCAGCCGGTCCAGGCCAGCAAGGCCATATCCGGGATCTGGCCGGGCTCGGAGCCTGCCCGCTGCAGTGAAAGCGGCAGGCCGACGCACAGGTAGACAAAGTACGTGGCGTACCGGAGCAGGCGGACGTGATTGAACTGGACCTTGGACATGCCCGAATCATAGGCCTTCGCGACGCCCGCGCCACCTGACTGAAGTCATGAGACCACACGCGGAAAGCGCAGGCTTTACAATGGTTTTACATCCGCCGCCGTGCCCCCGGCCCGCGGCCGGGCATGCCATAATGCCGCGCATCGGGCGGCCCGGGGGCCGCCTTCTTTTGAAACACCTGGATCGGAGTAACGAATGGCCCTTGCCATCCGCGACGTGCGCGAGCACGACCTGGATGCCGTGCTGGCGCTGAATAACGAAGCGGGCACCGGCATTCTCGCCACCGATCGCGACCGGTTGCGCCACCTGTACGAGATCGCGCACTACTTCCGCGTCGCCGAGCAGGATGGACGCATCGTCGGTTTCCTTGTCGCCATGCGCCAGGATGCCGAATACCAGAGTCCCAATTTCCGCTGGTTCCAGGCCCATTACGATTCGTTCGTGTACATCGACCGTATCGTGATCAAACACGATTTCCGTGGGCATGGCCTTGGCCGGGTCTTTTACTGTGATGTGCAAAGTTATGCCGAGGTACGCGTGCCGCTCCTGACCTGCGAAGTTTTCCTTGAACCCCGCAACGACCAGACGGTGCTGTTCCACGGCACCATGGGCTTCCAGGAAGTGGGCCAGCAGCAGATGGGCACCGATGGCCCGAAGGTGAGCCTGCTCGCCCGCGAGCTGCCCAGTTTCCCGTTTGTGCGCGAGCGCTACCTCGAACAGGATGGCCTGCCAGCCGTGCCTTGGCTGGCAGAACGCACCCGCCCGGCAGATCGCGGGGTGGCTGCATGAACGCCCGCGCCGAATCCCTGGAAGCCGCCTGCGACCTGCGCTTTGGCCAGGTAGGCATCGCTTGCGTGCGCGTGCGCCGCGTGGATGCCGCCGCCCTGGTGGAAGAACTGGAGCGCCGCGTGCGCTCGGCACCGCAGATGTTCACCCGCGCCGCGGTGGTGCTCGATCTCTCGCACCTGCAGAAGCTGCCCGACGACGGTATGGTCGACGCCCTGCTGGAAGCCATCCGCAGCGCTGGCATGCTGCCCGTAGGTATCGCCTACGGCACCAGCGAAACCGAGGCATTGGCCGAGCGCATGAACCTGCCGCTCATCGCCAAGTTCCGTGCGCAGTACGAGCCGGGCCAGGGCGAGGCTGCCGCGCCGGTCCCGGCCCTGCCGACGGCTTCGCGCGCCGAACCCGCGCCCGTGTTGGCCGCCGGCGCGGAGAACGGCACCGCGATCACCGCACAGCACCACACCGGTAGCGCCGTGCGCTCGGGCCAGCAGCTCTATGCCCGCGAGCGCGACCTCGTGGTCGCCGCCGCGGTGGCGAATGGCGCGGAAGTGATCGCCGATGGGTCCATCCACGTGTACGGCAGCCTGCGTGGCCGCGCCATGGCTGGCGCACAGGGCGATGAGACCGCCCGCATTTTCTGCTCCGATTTCCGCGCCGAGCTCGTCGCGATCGCGGGGCACTATCGCGTGTTCGAGGACATGCCCAAGGAATTCGAAGGCCAGGCCGTGCAATGCTGGCTCGACAATGGAAAACTCATGATCGCGCG
The DNA here is from genome assembly GCF_036500425.1 of Luteibacter sp. Classification (GTDB taxonomy): domain Bacteria; phylum Pseudomonadota; class Gammaproteobacteria; order Xanthomonadales; family Rhodanobacteraceae; genus Luteibacter. The sequence continues at coordinate 35,867 of NZ_DASYCB010000005.1, read as the reverse complement.
CCTCTGACGCCGGTCCCCACCGTTTTTTGCGGAGATATCTCTTGACAGAAATTATCGTCGTCACCTCCGGCAAGGGCGGAGTCGGCAAGACCACCACCAGTGCCTCCCTCGCGACCGGCCTTGCTATCGAAGGCAAGAAGGTTGCCGTCATCGACTTCGACGTTGGCCTGCGCAACCTCGACCTGATCATGGGCTGCGAGCGCCGCGTGGTGTACGACTTCGTCAATGTCGTGCACGGCGAGGCCACGCTTAAGCAGGCCCTGATCAAGGACAAGCGCCACGAAAACCTGTACATCCTCGCCGCATCACAGACGCGCGATAAGGATGCCCTGACCCAGGAAGGCGTGGAGAAGGTACTCGAGGAGCTGACGAAGGAAGGTTTCGATTTCGTCGTGTGCGATTCGCCCGCCGGTATCGAGAAGGGCGCGCACCTGGCCATGTACTTCGCCGACCACGCCGTCGTCGTCGTGAACCCGGAGGTTTCCTCCGTGCGCGATTCCGACCGCATCCTCGGCCTGCTCGCCAGCAAGACCCGTCGCGCCGAAAAGGGCGAGTCCCCGATCAAGCAGCACCTGCTGCTTACGCGCTACAACCCGAACCGCGTCGAAGCCGGTGAGATGCTCAGCGTAAAGGACGTCGAGGACATCCTCGGTATCTCGGTCGTAGGCGTCATCCCCGAATCGGAGAACGTGCTCGCCGCGTCGAACGCAGGCGTGCCCGTCATCCTCGACGAGAACTCGAACGCCGGCCACGCCTACCGGGATACCGTCTCGCGCATCCTGGGCAACGAACGCCCGCTGCGTTTCCTTGAGCCGGTTAAGAAGGGCTTCCTCAAGCGCGTGTTCGGAGGTTAAGCATGGGTATCCTCGATTTCCTGAAGCGTAAGCCCGAGCCGAGCGCGGGCGTGGCCAAGGAGCGCCTGCGCATCATCGTTGCGCAGGAGCGTTCAACGCGTGGCGCCCCCGACTACCTGCCGCTGCTGCGTAATGAGCTGCTGGAAGTCATCCGCAAATACGTGAACGTCGACGTCGATGCCGTGAACATCAACCTCGAGCGTGATAGCGGCCATGAGATCCTTGAGCTCTCGGTCGCCCTGCCCGACGGCAAGCCCGCGTCGGCATGAGCGCGCCCGATCCCGCCGACGCGGTACTCCGCGTCGGCGACATCGGCTTTGACGAACCCCGCACCCTCCTCGCCCAGCACGGCCTCGCATTGATCGCGGTCGCTGATGGCGAGGCCATTCCCGGAAGTTTCTGGGGTGATACGGAAGCGGGCATCATCGGCACCACCGTGTATGCACGCGCCGATACACCGGTGCATTCGCTGTTGCACGAAGCCTGTCACCTGATCGTGCTGCCGGAAGAGAAGCGCGCGCTGGTGCATACGGATGCGACGGATTCGATCGAAGAAGAAGACGCGACCTGCTACCTGCAGATCGTGCTGGCCGGACACCTGCCTTCGGTGGGTTCGCTGCGCCTGATGGAAGACATGGACCGCTGGGGTTACACCTACCGCCTCGGTTCGACCCAGGCGTGGTTCGAACACGACGCCCCCGAAGCCCGTGCGTTTCTTCAAGCTCGCGGGTTGCCTGTCGCCTGACCTGTGGAAGCTCGCGTTGTGGACATGCCACTCTCGCTCGCTGAGTTAGGTCCGCGCATCTGCATTCTTGGGCCGTCGAATAGCGGCAAATCGACGCTCGCGGATGCGATCGCCCGGCACCAGGCTTTTACGGTAGTTCATCTGGATCAGTTGCACCATTTGCCGCATACGGAGTGGCAGCCACGTCCGCGCGAGGCGTTTCACGCCTTGCACGACGAGGCGATCCGTGGTGATTGCTGGGTGATCGATGGCAATTATTCGTCGTGCATGCCGCAGCGACTCGAGCGTGCGACGGGCGTCATCCTCCTTGATGTATCCACGTTCACCAGTTTGCAGCGCTACGTGCGTCGTACGTTATTCGATCGTCGGCGCATGGGTGGCTTGGAAGGTGCGCGCGAGCGTATTCACCGGGCAATGCTACGCCATATCATCTTTGCGACACCGGCGAATCGAACGCGCTACGCAGCGCTCTTCGAGAGCCTCGCCCTGCCGAAAGCGCGTCTCGCATCCGCACGTGCCCTGCAACGCGCTTACGCCACCTGGACGTTGCCCTACCCGCCCCTGTAGGAGCGCGCTTGCGCGCGACAGGTACTCGCGGCCGTAGGCCATTTCGACCAGGAGCGAAGGCATGATTCACTGACAGGCTCTAAGCAGAGCTAACACCTCGGGCGAAGGCGAAGAACCTGGCCGAATAAGCACGACGGACTTTCGACCGATAAGAGACAACACAACACCGATATGCCACTCAGCCGTCGTTGCCTGATCGCCTTGAATGGAAACGCCTCCATTCGCCAACGGTGAAATCAACACATGATGTGAAACCATGGTTTCACGCACACATTCGGCGTACTCATTCACAGACTTATCTGAAGGCGACTCCAGGAACTGTGGGGTGGGCTTGGACAATTTGTGATCTGCCGGCCCGCACGCTGAAATCGCCAGTAGCCAAGGGGTGACGACACAGAACGCGGCGCACGACCGGGATCCGCCCGACCCGATCACTATAGGCAAGCTGCGAGAAGCGTCAAGATTCCGGACTCCAGTGGCGGCGCCTTCGTCACGACCACAGCCGTCTTTCCTCCGATCAACGAAGGACTGGCGCCAACCCGCCATGAATTTATAGTCCCCACGTCACCTTCAACGTAGATGACACCACTCTTCGGCGGCGCAACCATGACGTGGTGCGATGGGAGTGACTTCTGTACGCACTCGACAAAATCTTGAGCGACCTTGTCCGAGGGTGGACCAAGCAACTCATGCCCGGGATTGTCGGATTTTGGTGACACCGACGAGCATGCGGCAGCAAGGACCGCGATAGGAAGCAGCAGCGCGTTCTTTAGCATGTCTAGAAAACGTTCAGATTGCAGTTGTTATTTGCACACGGCGTAAAGCGATCAATGCCTGCCTGGAACTGCTCAACGTAAGCCGGATCATCAAAATCGTAGTGCGCTCGCGTCCTCATTCCCCATCGATATGCATTTACTTCACTTCGGGCGCGTGGTGCGTATCCGGAGAAAATGTCGTTCGAGAAATTAATTCGTCCATTCAAATAATCAACAGCGTGATACATCTCGTGACCGAGGATTCCGCCAAGTTGTGCGACGTTGAAACCATTCTCGCCGACTGCGAGCGCGGAGATAACGATTGATCTGCCGTCGAAATTACCGGGATCGTTGACGGTGGCGCTCACGTCCACCTTAATCTTGGTGCCAGGCCTAAACAGATGGTTACTTCTAGCCAGGTCCGACACGATCTTGTGCTTGTTCTCACTCCAAGTCTGCGCAACCTTGTCAGTGCCCTCGCCGAAGATAAGGGTCGGGGTGGCGCCGAAATTGTCACCCGATCTGCCGAGATTGAAGTTGTCTGAAATTCGACGCATGCTCATGCATGTGTCACTGCAGTCATCGCGGCCGTCGGGATCGATAAAACTGTACGGATTATCGAGTGCGTAAGCGTATGAATTCGCCTTGCCTTGCAGTGGATCCCGACTCAAGAAACGGCCGACGGTCGGATCATAATATCGGGCCTGCATATAAACGAGGCTGGTTTCTTCATCGCCGTAATGGCTGGTGAACCCGGGCCCGCCAGATGGCCCGAGAACATCGGCCCCGAAGGGCTTCTTATCAAAAGTAGCTGTGACCTGGCCCTGCGCGTCAGCCGTCGCCAACACCGTGCCCTGCGGGTCAGAATAGTAGTAGGTCACCGTTTTCGCGACCGCGTCCCCAACGTGGCCACCGCGAATAACGCAAGCCACGCCGAAATTGCGGCACTCGCCGATAACGATCTATTCGAGATAACGCGACCCGTCGGCCGGTCCTTACGGCCACCTCCAGCAACCTTCCTGCCCATGCATTCCCCTTGCTTGATCCGGTAGACAACCGTACTGACTCGCATGGCGCGATGTCAGCCCCCTCGGTCCTCAACTCTAGGCGTGCACTCCCGGAGGAGCGGGTCGATGGTGCTAAAGCGAGCGCGGCCCTGTCAATAGGCCAAAATCAGCACGCTGCGAGCGCGCGCTGACAGAGGTCGCGCCTTCTCGAAGCAGCGATCAGCCCGGCTCGTTGCGCTCGATTTGCGAGACCACCTCGGTCGCCGCCGCGGCGCTCGTGTGTGACAAGCGGCGGCGCTCCATCGCGCCATACCAGACCCATGCCGCCAGGCCGATACCGCACAGCGTCGTGGCACCCAGCGCCAGGTACAACATGTTCGACGACAACACCGGCGACAGCACGCCCGCGACGATCGCCGTCATCAACAAGCTACCGAAGGCCTGTACCGACGATACGCCACCACGCTGGTTCGGGAACCGGTCCAGCAACAGGATCGTGATCGTCGGGAAAGCCATCTGCACGCCACAGCCATACAACGCCAACGGCACGGTCGACCACGGCACCCGCGGCGCATCCAGCACCAGCGCGAAGAACAGGCTCAACGCACAGCTCGACAGCATGGCCGCATAGCCCCAGCCCACCGTCTTCGCCGCACTGACCCGCCCTGCCACACGACCGGAGATGAACGCACCTGTCACCATGCCGGTCACTGTCGGCACGAAGAGCCACGGGAAACCATCCGCGCCCAGGTGCAGCACATCACGAATGAGGTGCGGCGCCGACGCGATATACAGGAACAAGCCCGAGAAGTTCACCGAACTCGCGATGGCCAGCGGCCAGAATGGCTTGTCCCGTGCGATCGCCAGGTAACCGCGCAACAACGGCCGCGGCCGGAACACCGTGCGCTTCTCGACCGGGTGCGACTCCACGAGAAAACGCATGATGCCCAGGACCAACAGCACCGTGAACGCGGTAAGCGCCCAGAAAATACCGCGCCAGCCATCGATCCCCAGCAACCACGCACCGACGATCGGCGCGATCGCCGGCGCGATACCGAAGATCATCATCACCTTCGACATCATCCGCTGCGCATCTTCCCCCTGCAGGGTGTCGCGCACGATCGCTCGGCCCACCACGATACCCGCGCCGCCGCACAGGCCCTGGATCACCCGGCAGGCAAGCAGGAAGCTGAAGCTCGGCGCCAGCGCCGCGCCCATCGAGGCCAGCGCATAGATACCCATCGCCACCACGATGACCGGCTTGCGCCCATAGGCATCAGAGATCGCGCCGTGGAACAGGCTCATCACCGCATAGGCCAGCAGGTACACGCTAAGCAGCTGCTGCAACGCCACCTCGCCCACGCCGAATGCGTGCCCGATATCCGGGAAGCCCGGGAAGATGGCATCGATGGAGAACGGCCCGATCATGCTCAGGGCCGCGAGAATCAAGGGAAGGTGGCGCCGCGGGTCGCGGGTCGCGGAGGTCATGGACCTTTAATCTGTACTGGGGAAGGCGGCCAGTATAGCCGTAAGTTGTGCTTGCCCTTGGCCCACGGCCGGTGCCCATAATCAGCCATGGAGGAAGCGCCACGTCGCGCGGGGCGGCGAGCAGGGTCACCCGGAACCATCCATGAGCCACGATACAGCGTCACTGAAAGCACGTGCGCAAGGCCTGCTGGAACAGGCAGGTATCACGATCAACGGCCAGCGGGCGACCGACCTCACGGTCCACGATGAACGCACCTACGCCCGGATATTCGCCCACGGCTCGCTCGGCCTGGGCGAGGCCTATATGGATGGCTGGTGGGATTGTCCTGACCTGCCCGGCTTCATGGCCCGCGTACTCACCTCGCACCTCGATGACTCCCTGCACACGCTGGATACCCTGCTCGCGCACCTGAAAGCCCGCTTCATCAACCTGCAGCGCGGCGACCACGCCTGGGAGGTGGGCCGCCAACACTACGACCTGGGCAACGACCTGTTCGAGCACATGCTGGGCAAGCGCCTCGTCTACTCGTGCGGGTACTGGGCCGATGCGTGGAACCTCGACGATGCCCAGGAGGCGAAGCTCGACCTGATCTGCCGCAAGCTGCAACTCGTGCCCGGGCAGCGCATCCTCGACATCGGCTGCGGCTGGGGCGAGGCGCTTAAGTTCGCGGCCGAACGCTACGGCGTCAGCGGCGTAGGCATCACCATCTCGAAGGAACAGGCCGAATACGCTCGCGAGCTTTGCCGCGGCCTGCCGATCGAGATCCGCCTGCAGGATTACCACGAGATCGACGAACGCTTCGACGCCGTGCTTTCGGTCGGGATGTTCGAACACGTCGGCGGGAAGAACTACCGGCCCTGGTTCGAGGTGGCGCGCCGCTGCGTACGCCCCGATGGCCTGGTCCTGCTGCACTGCATCGGCAGCAACGGCCCGGCAGGCCGCCCGGATCCGTGGATCGAGAAATACATCTTCCCCAACTCGGTCATCCCGGCGATGACCCAGGTGACCAGCGCGCTGGAAGGCCTGTTCGTCGTGGAGGACTGGCACAACTTCGGCACGGATTACGACCGCACCCTGCTGGCCTGGCAAGCCAACTTCGACGCCGCGTGGCCCGAGCTTTCCACCCGCTACGACGAGCGCTTCCGGCGCATGTGGCGGTTCTACCTGGGCTGTTCGGCCGGCGTGTTCCGCAGCCGGCGCGACCAGCTATGGCAGGTCACGCTCTCACCGCAGGGCGTGCCGGGCGGCATCCGCGTACCGCGGTAGACAAAACAACGACCTCCCGGCCCAGGGGGCGAAGCGTGTGACATCCGGGTGATCCTCCGGGGTCGGTGACTCAATGGGCGACGACCTGTGCAGGGCCCTTCGGTTTGCGTGCGAACCAGACCACGCCAATCGTGGCCAGCATGAGCAGCACCGCCCATTCGTAGAAGTCGTTGGTGGCGAGCATCACCGCCTGGCCGTCCACCATCTTCGAGAACAGCGCGGTAGCACTGGGCGTACTGATGCCTGCGTGCGAGGCGGCCGCGACCACAGCCGCTGGTGCCCGCTCATCCATCGCGGTGACCAGCTCCGCGCGGTTGAACTTGGACATGTGTTCCCAATAGGTCTGCACCAGCGACGAACCGAACGCCATGCACAGCACGCGGATGAAGTTCTGCAAGCCAGCCCCGTTGGCGATCTTCTCGGGTGGGAGCTCGGACACGCCGAGCGAGGTCAGTGAGATGACGCAGGCAGGAATGCCCGCACCCAGCACGAACATGGGGATGGCGACGGCCGCGTAGCCCACCTGCGAGGTAAGCAGGGCACGCATGGCGAAGGAGGTCGCCAGCACGCCCATGCCGTAGGTGACTAACCAGCGCGGATCCACCTTGGGCAGCAAGCGGCCGATGATCGGTGAACTGATGACGGCGAGGATGCCCATGGGCGCGGTGGCGTAGCCTGCCCATGTCGCGGTGTAGCCCATCTGCGTCTGCAACCACAGCGGCGTGAGCACGATGTTGCCGAAGAAGATGCCAAACATAAGGCTGATGCCCAGCGTCGACACCAGCCAGTTGCGCGACTTGAATACGGACAGGTCGATGACCGGATTGGCGTCGGTCAGCTCCCAGATGATCAGCGAGGCCAGCGACAACGCGGCGGCGACCGCGCAGCCAATGATGATGTTCGACGAGAACCAGTCGAGTTCTCGACCCTGGTCGATCATCACCTGGAACGAGGTGACGAAGGTGACCAGCAAGAGCAAGCCCACGCCATCGATGCGCGAACGGACCGCCGTGGTTTCACGCCCCTTGAGGACGTGCCATGTACCCAGCCCGACAAATAAGCCAAAGCCGATGTTGATGTAGAACACCCACTGCCAGCTCCAGTTATCGGAGATCAGGCCACCCAGGATCGGGCCGATGATCGGTGCCACCACTGTCATCATGCCCCACAGCGCCAGCGCAATATGCGCCTTCTGCTTTGGAAACACCGAGAGCAGCAGCGTCGATGACAACGGGATCAACGGACCACCCGCCAGTCCTTGCAGCACGCGGAACACGGTCAGGCTACCCAGCGACCACGACAGGCCACAGGCCACGGAGAACACGACGAACAGGACGACCGAGGTGAGGAACACCCGGACCTGGCCAAACTGGCGGACCAGCCAGCCGCTCAGTGGCACGGTGATCGCCTCGGCCACGGCATACGCGGTGATGATCCAGGTGCCTTCGGTGGTCGATACGCCGAGGTAGCCGGAGATCGTAGGCATGGAGACGTTGGTGATCGTCGTATCCAGCACCACGATGAAATTGCCCAACGACAACACGATCGCGGCGAGGACAAGTTTCGCGCCGCTGAGTGGCGGGAAGCCGGAGGATGACATGGGCTTACTCCCGCGCCTGGGCATTGCTCGCACTGGACGAGGTGAGGTCGACCGTGACATCCATCGACAACCCCACGCGCAACGGGTGCTTCGCAAGCTGCTCCGGTTCAAGGCGGACGCGGACCGGCAAGCGCTGCACGACCTTGATCCAGTTACCGGTGGCGTTCTGCGCGGGAATGATCGACAGCGCGGAACCGGTGCCGCCTTCGAAACCCTCGACATGGCCGTCGTAGACGACATCGTCGCCGTACAGATCGGAGGTCAGGCGAACGTGCTGCCCCGGCTGCACCTTCGCCAGCTGCACTTCCTTGAAGTTCGCGTCGACATAGATGCGGCCGATCGGCACCACGGTCATCAGGCGCATGCCGGCCTGGACCTGCTGGCCGACATCCACCGCGCGCTGGGTGACGATGCCACCGATCGGCGCGCGCAGCACGGTGCGCTCGAGGTTCACCTGTGCCTGCTGCAGGTGCGCCGCTGCCGCCCGCACCGCGGGGTTGGTTTCCACGGTGCTGTCATTGAACAGCGCGGCGTTGGCCTGGCGTGCACCGCCCGCCGCGGCAAACGCGGCACGAGCGACGTTCACACTCGCCTCGGCTTGTTGCAGCGTAGCGGTGGCCTCGCGCAGCGCGGTCTGCGCATCGGTGAGTTCCTGCGCGGAGACGCTGCCGCCATCGACCAGATTGCGCCGGCGCTTTTCGTCCAGCGTCGCCTTCTCGAATGTAGCGCGGGCTTTCGCCACATCGCTCTCGGCGCCGCGCACCTGCGCGTCGTGCAGGTCGACCTGCCCTGCCAGGTTGATGTCATTACGCATGACTTGCGTGACCTGGCGACGCGCACGGTCGAGTTCCGCCTCGGCCTGGGCAACGGCGATCCGCGCATCGGTATCGTCGAGGACGACCAGGACGTCGCCCGCATGCACCGCCGTCGTATCGACCACGCTGACCTGCTTGACGGGGCCACTCACCAGCGGCGTGATCTGGGCTACCTCGACATTGGTGTAGGCGTTATCCGTGGATACGGAGCGGCCGCCGAAAAACAGCAGCCAGCCGCCGATGCCGATCGCGAGCACCGCCACGGTGCCGCCAAGGATCGCAAAGGCGCGCTTGCGCTTGCCGCGCGCCGCCGCGGGCATCCCTGCCTCGGGTGTGGAAATCGTGGGGGCGAGGCCGTCGCTCATGGTGTCACCTGTGCCTGGAACGTGGGATGGGAGTTGAAGCCGCCGCCGAGCGCCTTGGTCAGGGCGATAGACAGTGCATACGCGCGCATGTGGATCGCCGTGGCATCGACCTGCGTTTGCAGCAGCAGATCTTCGGCCGTGAGCACGCTCTGGTAGTCGCTGAGGCCGCCTTCGTAGCGGGCCTTCGCAAGGCGGTAAGCCTTTTCGCTGCGGGTTTGCGCTTCATCGAGCGCGACCTGCCGGTCTTTAAGGGCGTCGAGGCTACGTGCCGCGTCGGCGGTCTCGTGCAGCGCCTGGGTCAAGGCTTCGTCATAGGTGGCGACGGCGAGGTCGTAATCCGCGCGGGCGCCTCGGTAGTTCGCACGCAAACGGCCGCCTTCGAAGATCGGCAGGTGAATCGCCGGGCCGATACCGCTGATGCCGGACCCCGCATCGGTCAGCCGGTTAAGGCCGAGCGACTGGAAGCCAATGAAGCCGACGAGGTTCACGTCAGGATAAAAGGCTGCACGCGCCACGCCGATGCGCTTCGCTGCCGCCTCCACGCGCCAGCGCGCAGCCATGACCTCGGGCTTGTGGCCGAGCAGATCAGCACCGAGGTTGGCAGGAAGCCCGGGCGCCTGCTGCGCCGGCAGCGTCGGCCGCGCGAGCGAGAGGCCACGATCGGGGCCTTTGCCGAGCAACGCGGCGATCGCGTTGCGAGTCAGTGCGACACGCTCGTCGACTTCGGCCAGCCGTGCCCGTGCAAGACTCACCCGCGCTGCGGCCTCCTCGACCGAGAGCTGTGAATCGAGGCCCTGGCCCAGGCGCTGCTGGGTCAGGCGCGCGGCCTCCTCGCGGTTGTGCAAGGTGGCCGTGGCGACATCGTGCACGTCGAGCAGGTAGGCAAACTGGACGTAGGCTTCCGCGACCGAGGTGGTCAGCAGGAGGCGCGCACCGGCGGCGTCGGCATCGGCGGCCCAGGTGTCGGAGACCGCGGCGCGCAGCGCGGAACGGTTCTTGCCCCAGAAGTCGAGTTCCCAGCTGAAGTCCAGCGTGGTCTGGGCGAGATCGTTCGTCCCATGCGGGACCGCGGTTGAAGGAATGATTCCGTTGTAGCTCAACTTTTCGTGATTCACCGAGCCATTGCCGGTCACGCTGGGCAGCAACGCCGCCCGGTCGGCGTCGGAACGCGCCAGTGCGGCACGAAGGCGCGCCTGGGCCTGGGCCATCGAGGGCGCATCTGCCAGCGCTTCACCCATCAACGCGTCGAGCTGCGGGTCTGCGAACGAGCGCCACCACGCATCGCTGGGCCAATCGCCCTGCGCCGCGGCGAAGCTCTGCTCGCTAGCCAGCGTCTCGCCGGCCTTGGGCACCGGGGTCGGACCCAGGTGCGGGATAGCGGCGCATCCGGCCAGGGCGAGGGAAAGGGCAAGCAGGCCCAGCGCGGGCGCGTGCCGCATTGCCCCGCCACGAAGCGCGGGGGCATCCGGTTTACGAAACGATAGACGTGGCACGACCGTGGCCTGAGAAGAGCGAATGCCACGCATACTAAACCGAGCGGTACGGTATTGTCAAACTACCCAGTACAGCTATTGTCAGCGCGGGATGGACGTGTCCTTACAAGACGTACCGATCGGTACGGTACCCTGCAAGTGCTAGCATGGCCCATCGTCCACTCGTCTCGGGCCCCATGGCAAAGCCAACGCCCCCACCCTCCCCTGGCCCTGCGACCTCCGAGAAGGCCCTCACGGTGCTGGCAGCTGCGCGACGCATCTTCCTGGATCACGGCTTTGGCGCGGCCACGACCGACATGATCCAGCAGGCGGCCGCCGTGTCGAAATCCACGGTGTACGCGCACTACCCCAACAAGGAGGCCCTGTTTCGCGCGGTCGTCGAATCGGAGTGCGAACGGTTGGTTGCCGAGGTGCGCGCGGTGGCACTGCCCGCGGGTAGCCTCAAGGGCACGCTGACCACCATCGGCGCCTTCTATCTGGCCATGGTGTTATCGCCCGATGTGCTGGCGATGTACCGCCTCATCGTGGCCGAGGCACCGCGCTTCCCCGAGCTGGCCGCGCGTTTCTATGTCACAGGCCCGGGTGCGATGAATGACATTGTGTCCGGCGTGCTGGATACCGCGCTGGCTGAAGGAGCGCTGGATTTCGGTGGCGTCGGCCGCGACGCGGCGGCGGCGTTGTTTGTGGGCATGGTACGCAGCGAAGCGCAGATGCAAAGCCTGACCCACCCGGGCTCGCCGCCCTCCGCCGTGCAGCAACAGCAGTGGGTGCGCGATGCCGTGACGACGTTTCTGCGCGCGTTTACGGGCGCGCGCTGAACGCTAGACGCGCGTTGCCCGCACGTCGCCCGCGGGATCGGGAGCATGCTGCCCAAAGCGCTTGCGGAACATGCCGGCCACGGCGTGCAACGCCGGCCTGGGGTCATCCGCACGGAATACATGCAGGTCCGCACGCAACCATTGCGCGATCACGCCGAGCGTAGGTACGCGTTGGCGCCGCACGCTGGCGATGTCGTGGTACAGGTCGACGCACAAGCCGCCATCCGCGTAATCGCGCGGCGCACTCGGCACCGGCAGCCCTTGTGCATCGCGCCAGGCCATATCGCACACATTCACACCGTGGCGCGCGGCGAATTCCACGTAGGTCCACGCCCGCGTGTTCACCTCGATGATGCGGTACTCGCCATCGCGGGGATCGTGCTTGAATTCGGCACTGAAGATGCCGCGGTAATCGAGGCCATCCAGGACGCGCCGAACATGGCGCACTGCATCGGGCACGCTATCGAGGGGAATGGCGCGCGAGCAGGAACTGTTGCCGAAATCAGGCGGCGACATGCGCATGCGTTGCCGCGCGAACAGCCCGGCGTACGCGCCATGACGATCGCGAAAACCATCGATGAAAAAGTGCCCCGAGGCTGGGCCCGGAACGTATTCCTGTGCCATCACGGAGAAACCCTGCGCATGGAAACGTGCCCAGGTATCGCGGAGCGCTTCGCGCGAGCTGACCCAGACGCCTTTCGCACCCACCACATCACTGAAACGCTGCGAGTTCACCGGCTTGATGAACACGCGGTCGAGCTGGGCCATGGGCACCGTGGCGACATCGGCGAGGCTGCCCAGCTGGAAAGTGCGCGGGTGCGGAACGTGCGCGGCGGCAAGGTAGCCAGCGAAGACCGATTTGTCCTGCAGCAGTTCCTGCGCGGTTCGCGATGAGGTACTGGTGACGAACCGCGCACCGAGTTCACTGGCCGGCAGGTCGGCTAGCCACATCGCGGCATCGTCGGCACCGGGGATGATCACGGCATGCGGCAGCGGCATCGCACGCAGGGCATCGAGCGCCTGCGGACCCGGCCGGCCGTCCCACGGCACTCCAGGGGTCGGCCGGTACCAGCGTGAGCGCGCAGCAAGGTCGTCGGGCGGGCACGCGACGTAGGCCGGGATGCCGGTAAGGACGAGACTGCGCAGTATGCCGAGGGCGGTTGGCCCACGCCCCATCACGATAGCCGGGATCCGGCCCGCTTCGACGCCACCCATGGAATTCCCCTGCCAGGAGGAAGCCGCCACGTTGGCGACCTCGTGCTCCTATCTCAGCGCACGCCACCGAAAACGCCTAGCCGAACAGGCGGCCTATGCGCTTTGCAAGCGTGCGCCGAAAGGCACGCGAAAGCTCAGGCGTCTTCTTGTCCGCGCTGCTCGGCCAGGGCGGCGTCGATCGCGGCATCCATCGACAGGGCATTCGCCCGCGCCGCGACGCTATCGAGCATGTCGAGCACGTGGGCCACGCCCGGGTCGGCGATGGGCATGACGACCGACTGAGTGGCGGCGGGCGCGGCCGCAGGAGCGATTTGCAACCCCTCGGCATTCTTCTCTACCGCGTATTTCATGATCTTTACCGGGCGGCCATCGGCATCGAAGATCGGGTTATACGTGGCCTGGATCCAGACGACGCAATCACCCTTGCCGAGCCGGCGATAGAGGCCTGCATCGTGCAGGCCCGAGCGCAGCCGTCGCCAGAAGCCGATATAGGCATCCGAACGGCTTTCCCGCTCGTCGACGAAGAGGCTGTGGTGCTTGCCCTGGATCTCGTCGAGCCGGTAGCCCATGGTCTTCAGGAAGGCCGAGTTGGCGTTGAGAATCATGCCGTCGAGTGAAAACTCCACGACACCCTGGCTCTCGTCCGTGGTCTGCTGGCGCTCGCTAACGTCGGCCACCCGGCCTCGCTCGGCGGTGATGTCCGCGCCGTAAACCGTGATCGCGTCGAGCCGGTTGCCACGCCCCATGCGCGGCACATAGACGGCCTGCAGCCAGCCACCCTGGCCGGCACCCTTCACGCGCACCACGTCAGCCACTTCCTCGCCCCGACCAAGGGCTCGCCAGAGGTGCTCGGCATCGTCCACGGCAAACACGGCCTGGAACGGCTGGCCGACCGCGGCATCGGCTGTCACGCCAAGCACGGCGAGGAAGGCCTTGTTGGCGGAGCGAACGGCGCCATCGGCGGTGAGTTCGGCCACGGCGAAGCGGCGCCCTAGTGCCGCGAGTGTCGATCGCGCCAGGCGGGCATCGCGCCCACCCCAGAAAACCATGCCCATCGACGCGCCCTGCCTGCAATCCAATTCGAATAGGTTTATCGGCAAGGCCACGGTCGGGCTTTAGTCCGGGCGAAACCTACGTCACGCCTTTTTCGTCACGGCCCGGCTAAACTTGCCGGACGCAATCGATTGATCGTCAGGGGAATCCACGCCGTGCAGGCACGCAATTTTGAAGTTTCCGTCGTCCACCCGAACGGCAAGGCCGCGGTCGAGATCACGTTCAACGAAAAGGTGCATGGCCTGTCCGGTGACACCCTGTGGCTGTCCCTGGACGAGGGCGCCAGCGTAGAAGATGCGGAGGCGTTACGCACGCTCCTCGAGCGTGTCGGCCACCGCATCACGGTCACCAACGTCCGCTGATCAACGCGCGCTACGAACCTGCGGGCCCGTGCCATCGGTGACCGCGACCTGTAGCGGCACCACGTGGGCCGGCATGTGGTGGTTCACGCCGTGGACCTTGCCGCAGCCAAGGCAGGGCCGCACCCGGCCTAAGCCACCCCGCCCAGTACGCGCCGGGGCCAGCAGGCACCCGCACACATAACACGAGGCCAGCGCGCCGCGCTCCCACAACCGGGCGCGCAGCGCCTGGACCGCGATGATTGCGACGCCCGTGCACAGGCCGGCGGCCAGCAGCCAGCTCGGCAGGTGCGAATACAGGGAAAGGTTGCCCAGCTCACCCGGGAACGCCTGGGCGGCACGCATGGCCGCCGCGCCTCCCGCGCCCGTGCACCATGCCAGCAGGCCCGGCATGAACATGCGCAGATACATGCGACCGACGTAAGACATGGCTGCTCCTTCCCCTGGCCGGCGCACCCGGCAGGGGAAGGTTGTCCGTGCGCGGGTCTACCCGCCGTGAAGTTGGAGGAGCGCGCTTACGCGCGATGGGTGCTTGCGGCAACCCCTATCGCGCGCAAGCGCGCTCCTACACAGGCTCCGCCCCGGTGGAGGCGGAGCCTGGGAGGTCAGGCCTTGGCTTGCGCGCCGAAGCTCGGCGGTCGGTCGGCCGGGGCCTTGCCGAAGGCTTCGTTCGGCTGGGCGCCCATGGTGAACACCAGGGTGCCGCCCGAAACGAGGTCCTTGTGGCTGATCCAGCTCTTCGTCCACGGCTGGCCGTTCCAGGTCACCGACTGGATATACGGCTTGCCGTCGCCGTTGCCGGTGGTCTCGATGGTCAGCACCTTGCCGCCGCCCACGTGGACCTGGGCGCGATCGAGGATCGGGCTGCCGAACACGTAGTTCGTGCTGACCGGATCCACCGCGTACAGGCCCATGGAGCTCATGACGTACCACGCGCTCATCTGGCCGCAGTCTTCGTTACCCGGCAGGCCATCCGGCTCCGGCAGGTACATGGTGTCGAGCATCAGGCGGACCTTGGCGGCCGTCTTGTGGTGCGAGCCGGTGTACGCGTACAGGTACGGCATGTGATGGCACGGCTCGTTGCCGAACGCGCATTGACCCACCATGCCAGCAATATCCGGCGGCGCGTTGTCCGGCAGTTTCGGATCGGCGTTGAACAACGCATCGAGCTTCTTCTCGAAGCCATCCACGCCGCCGAACAGGTCCATGTAGTTGTACAGGTCGTGCTGGTTCAGGAACGTGGCCTGCCAGGCGTTCGATTCAGTGAAGTCGCGCCACTTGCTCGAGTGGCCGATCTGGATCGGGTCGAACGGCTGCAGCCACTGCCCGTCATCGCCCTTCGGGCGCATGAACAGCGTGTCCTTGTCGAACACGTTGCGGTAGTTCTGCGAACGCGCACGCAGAGCCTTCGCCTCGTCGGCGTGACCGAGGTGCTCGGCCATGCTCGCCACGGCCCAGTCGTCGTACGCGTATTCGAGGGTCTTGCTGACTGCTTCGCCTTCCTTGTCGCTGGGGATGTAACCCTTCGCGCGGTACGCCGGGAGGCCAAAGTAGTCGTCCTGCATGGCGCGGCGACGGAACACCGGCCAGCCCTTTTGGTAGTCGATGCCGGTGAAGCCCTTGGCCTGGGCCTCGGCGACGACCACGGCGGAGTGGTAGCCGATCATGCAGACCGTTTCGATGCCCTGCAGCGGCCACACCGGTGCGCCACTCGGGCTCTCCACAGCAAGACGGACGATGCCATCGACGAGGTCGGGTACGCGATCCGGCTGGTACAGCGTGTAGAGCGGATGCGCCGCGCGGTAGGTGTCCCACAGCGAGTAGGTGCTGTAGTTGTGGCGGCCTTCCGGCAGGTTATGCACCGCCTTGTCCATGCCACGGTAGCGGCCATCGATATCGCTGAAGACGGTCGGCGCGAGCATGGTGTGGTACAGCGAGCTGTAGAAGGTACGCTTGATCTTGTCCGAGCTGCTATCGACCTGGATCTTCGACAGTTCGGTGTTCCACTCGGCTTCGGCCGCGGCACGGATGCCGTCGAAATCCCACGCCGGCATTTCACCGTCGAGGTTGCGCATGGCGCCCTCGATATCGACGCCAGAGATGCCGACCTTCACCAGCAGCGGTTCGCTGTTGGCCTTATCCAGGTGCAGTGCGGCCTTGAGGTTGTTGCCCTTGGCTTCGGTGGTACCGGCCGGGAGCGCCTTGTCATCGGAGTACAGCGTGACCGATGCCGCGGGACGCGAGAGCTTCATGGCGAAATAGATGACGCGGCCCGACGCCCACTGCCACACGCGGCGGCCACCGACCAGGGTGTCGTTGCCGACCACGCGGATCTCGCCGTCGGTCACGCGGCAGGGTTCCTTCGGGTTATCGGTATAGCCATGCGCCAGGTCGAGCAGCACATGCGCATCGCCCGCCTTGTTGAAGGTGTAGCGGTGCATGCCGGCGCGCAAGGTCGCGGTGAGCTCGGCCAGGATGTCGTGCTCGGTCAGTCGGGCGGTGTAGTAACCCGGGTGAGCCTGCTCACCCGTGTAGTGCGAGCGGTAGCCCTTGATCCCGGTCTTGTAGCCCTTCGGCGCCTTTTCACCGCTGATCTTCGTCGCGTCGAAGCGCGACACGTAGTTCACGCCGTCAAAATCGCGATCGCCCGGCTGCAACAGCACCTTACCCATGCTCGGCATCACCAGGAAATCGAGCATGTCGGCGGCGCCGGTGCCCGAGAGGTGGGTGTGCGAAAAGCCCATGATCGAGCCATCGCCCTGGTGGTAGCCGGACGAGCCGTCCCACTGGGCGTTATAGGTATCGGGGCTGAGCTGGACCATGCCGAACGGCCGCGTCGCACCCGGGTAGGTGTGGCCGTGGCCTCCGGTACCGACAAAGACGTCGACGTAACGCAGGACGCCATCCAGGGTGGTGCCGCCACCCGTGCCTGGCGCTTCAAGACCGTGCTTGACGCCCGCAGCCATCGCGGAGAGGGTGCCGAGCTGACCAACAGCCGTTGCGGCGGCCATGCCCTGCAAGAAACGTCGACGTGTAACCATGGAAAACTCCGGCTGGCGAAGGGGTTCTTAGACCCGACGCAGTGAATCAGGATTTTTTTCAGCGAGGTGGACGACCAGCTCGCCGAACAAGGTGTTGGCCCAGGCGAACCACGAACGGGTGAAGTTCTTCGGGTCGTCCTGGTCGAATGCTTCATGCATGAAGCCCGTACCGCCGTGGGTGGTCTTCAGCATGTGCAGGCAGGCGCGCTGCTCCGCCACGTCGGTGGTGGTGAACGCCTTCATCATGATTGACATCGGCCAGATGTAACGCAGGCCCTCGTGGGGGCCACCGATGCCCTCGCCGGCCGTACCCTTGAAGAAGTACGGATTCTTGTCGCTCCAGACCAGTTCACGGGTACGCGCGTAGCGCTTGTCGTAGGCGGTGGTCTCCAGGTACGGCAGGGCGAGCAGGCTCGGGACGTTCGCGTCGTCCATGAACAGCTGGTTGCCGTAGCCATCGACCTCGTACGCCCAGTACTCATCCTGACCGTTGCGAATCACACCGTGTTGCTCGACGGCGGCGGCGACTTCATCCGCCAACGCGTTGCACTCGGCGGCGAAGCCCTGGTCGCCGTAGAACGTGCCGTGCATCTGTGCGAGACGGCGCAGGGTCACCACCGCGAACAGGTTGCCGGGGATGTTGAACGGCAGCGTGGTCGCATCATCCGACGGGCGGAACTCCTGGACGATCATGCCAACCGGCTTGGCCGGGGGGCCGAAGCCGTGAAGCATCTGGCTATCGGTGGGATTCAGCGCCGGGCGCTGGAAGTGGTACGGGCCCAGGTTGTCCTTGCGCTGCTGCTCGCGGAAGGTCTTCACAATCAACCTCGTCGCGGCGCGCCAGCTGTCGTCGAACGGTTCGCGGTCACCGGTCGCCTGCCAGTACCCATGCGCGAGGCGCACCGGGTAGCACAGCGAATCGATTTCCCATTTACGCTCGGCGACGCCCGGCTTCATGTCGGTCTGGTCGGATTGCGCCCACTCCATGTTGCTCTTGCCGCGCGGATCGGGCATGAACGCGTTCGCATACGGGTCGATGCTGATGCAGCGCGCCTGGCGCCGGATCAGGCCGCGGAACAACTTGCGCAGGGCTTCATCCTTCGCGACCAGCGGGAGGTACGGCCACACCTGGGCCGAGGAGTCGCGCAGCCACATCGCATTGATGTCGCCCGTAAGTACGAAGGTGTCTTCGTAGCCATCGAGCTTGCCGACTTCCACCGTGGTATCCAGCGTGTTCGGGAAGCAGTTCTCGAACAACCAGGCCAGCTCGGGATCAGCGATCTTCTTCTTCGTGGAGACGATCAGCTTCTCCACCGCCTCGCTGGTGAACTTGCGCTTGCCCACCGGTGGACGCTTGCTCTCGAAGCGCGATGCAGCGAACGCCGCGGTGCTGATGCCGCCGACCATCGCGACGCTCGGCGCGAGGGACAGCCACTTGATGACGTTACGGCGACTCGGGTTCACGGATGGGTCTCCTTAAGAGCATCGACCAGCGACATAACGGTCAAGGCATGGCGAAGGCTTGCGACATCCACCTTACCCTTGACGGCGATGTCGCGGCTCTCGCCGGGCAACAGGTCGAACGCATTGTCGGCAAGGCGCACGTCGAGGTCGCCGGTATCGACCCACACGGCACGCGCCATGCGCTTCGCGGTGACGGTGATAACCAGGCCATCGGCGGTTTCACGCACGCTGGTCGAAAGCTCGGGCTTCGCCGGCAACGCGATGTCTTTTGCCGCGCCGAAGTACAGCAGGTGACGGGCAACGGAGGCGCCACCTTCCATCAGGTCGAAGGCCACCACGGTGTGCTTCGGGTCAGCGCCCTTCAGCAGCGCCGCGTCGTCCGCCTTGAGCACCGGGGTGCTAGACAGTGCGGCAGCCTTCACCGGCTGGCTGCTGTCGCGCAGTAGCTTGCCATCCATCGCATACACACGTGTGCGCAACGTGGCGTCGAAATCCTTCACGCGGTCCGAAACAGCGAACACCTCGGTGTGTCCATCGCGCCGGATCGGCACGACATCCACCGGCGCATAGAAACGCTTGGCATGGAACTGCAGTGCCTTCCAGCGGTTGAAGTAATCGACGCTGGCCCAGGACGCGCCCGGCCACACATCGTTGAGCTGCCAGTACAGCGAGCCCATGCTGCGCGGACGGGCGCTGCGCAGGTGCTCGGCGGCCAGCTCGATGCCTTCAGCCTGCATCACCTGGCTCAGGTAGACGAACGACGGGAAGTCCTTCGGCTCGCCGTAACCGGCGCGAATATAGAGCAGCAGGCGCTGGTTGCCATCACCGTTGGCGAACTTCTGGTGGGCGCGCATCACCTTCGATTCCGGCTGCATGTCGCCGGCCTCGGCGAAGGCCTTGATCGTGGCCATGACCGGGAACGACTGCAGGCCGTACTCGGACTGGAAGCGCGGGGTCATGTCCAGGTAATGGTCGATCGGTTCGGAGCCGGACCAGACCTTCCAGTAATGGAAGTCACCGTCGTTCTCGACGTTGGCCGGGCCATCGAAATCGGTGCTGGGCGAGCTGGCCCAATACGGCACGCCGGGCGAGAGATCCTTCACGATACCGCGAAGGGTCTTGCCGAACAGCTCGCGCATGCCGTCGTCGATCTTCTTCACCTCGTCGGCGTTGACGAACTTGCGGAAGTCCTGGCGATCCGGCCAGTCATCCCAGCCGGTCTGCACCTCATTGTTACCCGCCCACAGCACGATAGACGGATGATCACGCAGGCGGGTGACCTGCTCGATCGCCTCGACGCGGGCATTCTCGTGGAAGGCCTTGTCGTACGGGGTGATCGCGCCGCCGTACATGAAGTCCTGCCAGACCATGATGCCCATGCGGTCAGCCAGGGCGTAGAAGGCATCGGGCTGGTAGGTGCCGCCGCCCCACATGCGCAACATGTTCATGTTGGCGTCGCGGGCGGATTGCAGGATCGCTTCCATTTTCGCCGTGGTAACACGGGTGGGGAAGCTATCGAACGGAATCAGGTTGGCGCCCTTCGCGAAGATGGGCACGCCATTGACGACAAAGGCGAAGCCCCTGCCCCACTGATCCTTCTCGCGGCGCAGTTCGACGCTACGCAGCCCGGTGTCCTTGTCGGCGGACGCGACCGGCGTGCCATTCGCGGCGACATCGGCATGGAAGTGGTAGAGGTTCGCGTCGCCATAACCCACGGGCCACCAGCGCTGCGGGTGCGCGATGGTCACCGGCACGGCGACGTGGTTCTCGCCCTTGGCCAGCGTGACGCTGCGTTCTTCGTGGCCCTTCGTCCCATCCGGCGCGGTCCATTCGACCTTCAGCTGGGCGGCGCCCGCCTTGTCGGCGCGCACGTCGAACTGGGCTTGTAGCGCGGCACTGTCGGCGTCGACATGGTCCTGCGCGACATGGAAGTCAGCGAGGCGCAGGTCGTCCCACGCTTCCAGGCGCACCGGCTGCCAGATACCGGCGGTGAGGTAACGCGGACCCCAGTCCCAGCCGTACTGGTAATTGGCCTTGCGTACGTAGTTGGAGGTCTGCTTGCCCTTCGGCTCGTCGCCGAACGAGGAATCGAACTCGCCCGGGAGCGAGTACGGCTGTTTCATCAGCCATGGCAGGAGTTTGCCCACCGGCGAAGCGAAACGGACATCCAGGGTGTTCTTGCCCTGCTTCAGGGCGGTTTTCGCGGGCAGGCGCCACTGGCGGAACATGTTGTCCGCGCTGAGCACCTTCTTCCCGTTGAGGCTCACGTCCGCAAAGGTATCGAGGCCGTCAAAAACGAGTTCGACGTGACCGCGTGCCAGCATGGCCGCGTCCACGTCGAAGTCGAGGTGGTAATCCCAGTCGGCCAGCCCGATCCACTGGAGGCTGGCCTCGTTGTCACGCCAGAACGGGTCTTGCACCCGTCCCAGCGCGAGCAGATCGGTCTGGACGACACCCGGCACGGTGGCCGGCTGCCAGTCCTTCACATCAGGGTGCACGTCGCTGCCCGCTGCCCCAGGGGCAAGGCGGAACCGCCAGCCAACGGAGAGACCTTTCTCCGCTGGCGTCGCGGCACTGGCCGCTCCCGCGGCGAGCAGGAGGGCCAGGGCCAGCGACGCGCGGCGCATCACAGCTTGAAGCCCAGGGTCACGGTGTAGGTGCGACCGTTCTTGTAGGCATTGAGCGGCTCGGCCGGGGTGTTGTCGTAGACGAAGTAGGTTTCGTTCAACAGATTGGTCCCATCCAGTGATACGCGAATGTGGTCGTTGATCTGGTAACCGATCGACGCATCCAGTTCACGGAAGATGCCCGTGATCTGCTGCGACTGCAACTGGGCGATCGACGTGAAGTACGACGAGCGCCAGCTGTACGTCACGCGGGCGCTCAGCGGGCCCTTCTCGTAGAACGGCGAGAGATTGAACGAGTTCTTCGAGTTGTACGGCAGCGGGAAGTCGTTGCTCGTATCCGCGTCGGAGTACGTGTAGTTCGCCAGCATGCCGAAGCCATAGCCGAAGTTCTGCTGGTAGCTCAGCGCCAGGCCCTTCACCTTGGCCACGCCCGCGTTGATCGGCACCTGCATCTGGTACAGGTCATCACGCTGGTTGGTCAGGTTGTAGTGGGTCTCGGCCACGTTCGTGTTGAGGATGTAGCCCGAGATGCGGCGGAAGAAGAACTCCGCGGCGACCACGCTGTTTTCCGAGAAGTACCACTCGGCCGAGGCGTCGTAGTTGGTCGACTTGTACGGGCTGAGATCGGTGTTGCCACGCGAACCGGTGAGCGTACGGTCATCCAGCGCCACGTACGGGGTCATCTGCTGGTAACGCGGGCGGGCGATCGTCTTGGCCGCGGCGAAGCGCAGGGTCACGCTATCGGTCGCGTCGTAGGCGATGTTGAACGACGGCAGCCAGTCATGGTACGTGCTGCGCTTGTTCACCGGGTCGTACTGGTTGTTACCGACGAACTGGTAGCCATTCACCGTATCGCGGGTGCGGAAGTAACGCACGCCGAGGTTGCCGCGATAGTCGTCGCCAGCGAAATCACCCTGGATGTAGAACGCGCGATTCTGCTCAGCGACGCTGTAGGTGGCCTTCGGGTCGAGCGAAACGGTGCCGTTCTTCAGGCTCTGGATGTACGCCTTCATCAGGCCCGGATCGATCGTCGTCCAGTCACCCATGTTGCCGGCCGAGTTCAGACCGTTGAGGAAGCCGCTCGGCGTGCCGCCGTTCGCGAAGTTCGCCAGCGAGAGGCCATTGCCGTCCTGCGACGGCAGCGCGCCCTGGTAACCATCCTGGCCATCGAGGTGGTTGGTGGCCTTGATGCCGACTTCGATCTGGTTCAGCGGGCCCCAGGCCACGTCGTGCGCGAAGTCCGCCTGGAAATAGCGCTCGCGGTCATAGCTCGGCGCGTAGCTGTAGCCAGCGCCGTGGGCCAGCATCGCCGAGGGGTTGTCACCGGCGTTGTAGTTGATCTGCGGGTGCTGGCCATCGAGGTTGTAGTTGAAACCACCGAAGCCCTGGAACTGCATGTTGTAGATGCCGTCCGAACCACCGGTCGAGCCGGTGTAACCGACCTGCGACGATGCGGTCCAGCCATCACCGAACCAGTCCGCACGCAGCTGGGCGACACCGGTGTTCACGGTCGAGTCGCGCTCGTAGCCGTCGAGGTAGGTGCTGGTGTTGGCGTTGTAGCTGCCGCTGGTGGCCACGCCGTTGTTGAAGCCGAGCGCGGTGGCGTTGGCGGCCGAACCCGACCATTCGCCGTAGTGGCTCTGGTTGAAGTTGTTGAACTTCTCGGTGACGTACAGGCCGGTGAAGTTCAGCTCGAACGCTTCGTTCGGCTTCCACTGCAGGCCGGTCGACACGCCATCACGCGTACGGCGCTGCTGGAACCACGCGGTGTTGACCGCGGTCGGGTAGACACCCTGCTGGTTGGGCGACACGACGTTCGGGTTGAACTGGTGATCCGGGTTGGTATCGGTCGGATCGTTGACGCGCTGGTAACCGAAGATCTCGGTGCCCTGGCGGTCGATGATGCGGTCGGAGTGCATCAGCGAGCCGATGACGCCAAAGGTGCTGTCCTTGTTCTTCCAGCTGTACAGCACGGAAGCGTTCGGCTTGCCCTTGTCGGCGTTGTCGTTATAGCCGTAGCTAACGCTGCCGGTCAGCGTGTTCGCCGGCAGGTCCAGCGGACGACGGGTGTTTACGATGACCGTGCCGCCGATCGAGCCTTCGTCGATGTTCGCCTGCGGGGTCTTGTAGACCTGGGCGTTACCGATGATTTCCGAGGCCAGCAGGCTGTAGTTGAACGAGCGGCTATCCGGGTTGTTCGGATCCGAGGTCCAGTTGGTCGAGGCCACGGTCTGGCCGTTGAGCATCAGGCGGTTCAGCGCCGGGTCGGTGCCCAGGATGCTGACCTTGTCGCCTTCGCCGAAGTTACGGTCGACCGACAGGCCCGGCAGGTGCGACAGGGACTCGGCGACGTTGGTGTCCGGGAACTTGCCCACGTCTTCGGCCGAGATGGCATCGACGATGGAATCGGAATTGCGCTTGAGGTCGAGCGACTTCTGCAGCGAGGCACGGATACCGGTGACGGTGATGCCCTGCAGGTCGGCGGCGTCCTGCGTGTTCGCGCCGGTGGCGGCCTGGTCGGCCTTCTTGGTGGTCTTGGCCGGCGGGGTCGCCGCGGCCGCGTCCTGCGCCATCACGCTGCCCGAGGCAAACAGCCCGGTCAGGATGGCGAGGGAAAGCGCGCTGATACGGTGGTTCACATCGAGCTCCTGGGGGTTCGGATAGAGGCCTGGGGAAGCCTTTTTGCAGGACGCACGCCACCGCACGGGCTTGCGCCCGCGTTCGTCAGTCGTTCGGCCTACGGATTTTTTGTTTTGGTGCCCTGCGCCCTGCCGCGGTGGCGACGTATCGCCCTGGATCGAACCGCGTCGTGTTCGCTGTTGCAGCTGTATTACCAAGCGGAGTTTTAGCGCCGCTGACAACGATGTCAACGGTTTTTTTAACTCGATCTAAAGACAAGCATTGCGCTGTATGTCACTGTTTTTAATGAATACTAATGAAAAGCCAGTTTCGTGCAGTGCGGAAAATTCTCAAAGTCATTTGGATCGATCCACTAGGGGTCAGCCGGACCCCGTGAGTCGGCTAACCCACGCTCCCGCGTGAAGTTTTTTCCTTGCACTCGCCAACGACTACCCCACACCGGTGCCCCTTTGGCCCCAATGCTGCACCGCAGCGCAAAATCCCTTGTAGGAGCGCGCTTGCGCGCGACATCTTTCCACCAGGCGCGGCAGGATCTGCGGCGTTTTGGCCGTCCCGGGATCGCGCGCGAGCGCGCTCCTACATGGGCTGTTGTCGCAGGCTTTTGCGAAGTCCAACGCGCAGGTAAACGCGATGTGGCGGCACCCGCTGGAGACAGGCCGCAGTAAGCCACGCCGCGCAAAGCTCGGCCCCACACACCCAAGGAAAGGCATCCCCGATGTCGCGAGCGTTCCTCGATGTTTCCCTAAAGACCCTGCTATCGGCGGCCATTATCACGGCGCTGGCGGCCTGTAACCGCGAGCCGCCTTCGCAAGCGGCCGATGCCCCCGCTGCGGCCGCAAGCGCGCCGGCCGCTCCGGTCGAAGCCGCACCGTACCAGCGGCCCACGGCCGAGCAGCTTTATGCGCTGGTCGCGCCGATCGCGCTGTTCCCCGACAACCTCGTCGCGCAGACGCTCGCCGCCTCGACGCACCCTGACCAGGTCGACGGCGCTCGCCAGTTCCTGCGTGACAACAGCAACCTCACCGGTGCGGCGCTCATCGACGCCGCCGATAGCCAGCCCTGGGACCCGAGCGTGAAGTCGCTGGTCGCCTTCCCCGCCGTGCTCGACCAGATGGCGAACAACGGAGACTGGACCGATGCGCTTGGCCAGGCGTACGCCAACAATCCTTCCGACGTGATGAATGCGATCCAGGTGATGCGCTCGCGTGCACAAGCCAAGGGCAACCTGAAGAGCACATCGCAGCAGAAGGTACACGTGGTGGATCGCGGCGCGCCGGTCTCGCAGACGACGGTGGTGGAAGAAGACGAGATCGTCGGGCCACCGGCGCAGACGATCGAGATCGAGCCCTCCGATCCGGGTGTGGTGTATGTGCCTCAGTACGACCCGGATGAAGTTTACGGCGAGCCTGTCTATTCCACGGTCTATGAAACCCGCTACGTCGAGCCCGCCCCGCGTTACCGCGATGCCGTGATCGTGGGCGCCGTCGCTTTTGGCACCGGCATCCTCGTCGGCGAGCTGTTCGCCCACCACGAACACCATGATCGTCCGTGGGGCTGGGATAGCTGGCACAGCTCATGGGGCGGCTATCACGACGGTGGCCGCCCGGCCGTGGTTTACGACAACCACCCGTACGTCGTGAATCGCACGGTGGTGAACAACCGCTACGTCGATCGCTCGGTGCACATCGACAACCGACATAACTTCGGCAACACCTATAACCGCCCCGGCGCGCCACCGACAGGGCCGCAGGGCGTGGGTGCGCCACCACCGGGAGCGCCACGTTTTGCGGGCGCTCCGCAGGCGTTTGGTCCGCGAGGCGCCGCCGCACCGGCCGCGCACCCGGCGCAGCCGGATTACGCGCACATGCAACGGCCCAACTTCGCACCAGGCGCGATGCACGCGACAGCGCCGAATGCACGGCCCGCGTTACCGCCGGAACGGCCAAACACGCCGAACGTCGCCCAAGGCGCGCGCCCGTTCGCTGGCACGCCGCAAGCACCAGGCCAGATCGACCGAGGCGAGCGGCCGCAGGCCGGACATCCGATTGCCTCCACGAACCCGGCGCTCGCACGACCTGTAGCCGCCGCCAAGGCCGCACCGCAAGGCCAGCCGCCGCACCCCACAGCGCACGTGCCACAAACGCAGCAGATGCCGCACGAGAACCTGCAGCAACCACGCCCGGAACCGCAAGCCGTGCGCGCCCAGCCACAAGCGCCGCGCACACAACCGCAGCCCGACGTAACGCGCATGCCCCAGATGCCACGCAACGAACCACAGCGCTTTCAACCGCAGCAACCGGAGCAACGCCGCGAAGCACCACGCCCCATGCCGCAACCGGAGCAACACATCCAGGCCCCTCGCGAAATGCAACGCCCGATGCCGCAACCACACCAGGAACCGCGCCCGCAGCCGCAGGAACACCACGAACAACAACGCCCCGCCCCGCAGCAGCAACAGCGCCACCACGACGATCACAAAAAAGACGACTAACCGACCTTGTAGGAGCGCGCTTGCGCGCGATGGGTGCTCGCGGCAAGCCCTATCGCGCGCAAGCGCGCTCCTACAGAATGCGGGCGTCCCCCTACCCGTCCGTCGAAATCGTCAGCGACTCCCATTCACGTATCGACGCATCGACCGCAATCAACTTATCCCGCACCAACTTCAACGCATCGCTACCCAGCAGTAGATGCGCTGGCGGGTTCTCTGCATCGATCGCGGCGAGCATCGCGCGCGCCGCCTTCACGGGATCGCCGAGTTGCTTGCCGCTCTTTTCCTCGCGCGCCTGCCGGATCGGGTCGAAGATCGCATCGTAATCCGCGATGGAGCGCGGGGTCCGCGCCATCGAACGCCCCGCCCAATCGGTACGGAACGAACCAGGCGCCACCGCCGTCACGGCGACACCGAGCGACGCGACCTCCTTGCCCAGCGTCTCGGAAATGCCCTCGAGCGCGAACTTGCTGCCGCAGTAGTACGCGATGCCCGGCATGGTGATGTAGCCGCCCATGGAGGTGATGTTGAGGATGTGCCCGCGCCGGCGCCCGCGCATGAACGGCAGCACGGCCTTCATCATCGCCACCGCGCCAAAGACGTTCACGTCGAACTGGTGGCGCATCTCGGCAAGCGGCGACTCCTCCATCACGCCTTCGTGCCCGTAGCCCGCGTTATTAACGAGCACATCGATGGCCCCGACGTTTTGCTCGATCTCCGCCACGACGCCATCGATCGCATCGAAGTCGGTGACATCCAGCACGCGGCCGAATGCCGCCTGCGGCTTAAGCGCCTCGAAATCACTTTTTGCCGCAACGCTGCGCACCGTACCTACGACGGTATGCCCCTGAGCCAGGGCCTCCTGCGCCAGGGCGCGGCCAAAGCCGCTGCTGACGCCGGTGATAAGGATGATTTTCTGGGTTGCCATGGGGGTCTCCCTTCGTAGGACAGGAGTGCATAATTCACCAGTACGCCTTAGCGGATAAGGTTCGATACGCTCATTTTCTTGCCTATTCCTATGAACACGCGGAAATCCAATCCACCCATGCCGCCCGCCGTTTCGCCCGCCCAGAGGCGCGTGATCGAACTGCTTCGCGCGCTCGCCCCCGATGAGGGCTACAACCTCACCGCCATCCCCAGTGTCCGCATCCTGCGCTCCGATCGCGCCCTCACCCGAACCCCGGTGCTCTACGACCCCGGCATCGTCATCGTCTGCCAGGGCCGCAAGCGTGGCTATTTCGGTGACGAGCTCTACCTCTACGACGAACACCAGTACCTGGCGGTCTCGGTTCCCGTGCCTTTCACCATGGAAACTGACGCCAGCGCAGAGCGGCCCTTGCTGGCCCTATACCTGCACCTCGATTTCGCACTCGCTGCCGAGGTAGCCGCGCAGATCGACCGCGAAAGGACGGCGGAGCGCGTGCGAGCTCCACGCAGCATGATGTCCACGCCCATGGACGAACCGATGCAGGCATCGGTCTTGCGCTTCCTTGAGGCCATGCAACGGCCGCTCGACGCCGCCGTACTCGGCCCTGGACTACTCCGCGAACTCTACTTCCGCGTCCTCACCGGTGCCCAGGGCGACACCATGCGCAACGCCCTGGCCATGCGCGGCCAATTCGGAAGGATCAGCCAAGCCTTGCGCCTCATCCATGCCAACTACGCGCAACCGCTCGATGTGACGCAACTAGCCAGCGAAGCCGGCATGAGTCTTCCAAGCTTCCACACCCACTTCAAGGCGATCACCCAAGCGTCGCCCATGCAGTACCTGAAGTCCACGCGATTACACCAGGCGCGGCTGCTGATGGTGCGGCAATCCCTGACCGCAGAAGCCGCAAGTTATGCGGTGGGCTACGCCAGCCCATCGCAATTCAGCCGCGAGTTCAAGCGCTTGTTCGGGGCGCCGCCCGCCGCAGAAGCAAGGCGCGTGCGCGAGGGGTTCGCTCTTCCAGAGGCTTTCGCCAACGCGACGTACGTCTCCTCGCACTGAAGCAACATCCGACGCTCTCCCGCAAACCACCGGGGTGTTCGACGCCGCGAGCACCCATCGCGCGCAAGCGCGCTCCTACAAAAAAGAAGGGGCCCCGTGGGCCCCTTAGTGTTAGCGCTTCTTGGCGGTGGATTTGCGGGTCGCTGTTTTCTTCGCACGGGCCTTTTTGGCGGCGACTTTTTTCACTGCAGCCTTCTTCGCCGGTGCCGCTTTCTTCGCCGGCGCAGCCTTCTTTACCGAAGCCGCGCGCAACACCTTCTTTGCCGCGGCGCGCTTGGTGCGTGACGGCTTCGCGGGTTCTTTCGCGGCCAACACGGCCGAGCCTGCTTCGGCCTTCTGCCGTGCTGCGCGACGAGCCGGCTCGGTGCCGGTGTTGAGCGGGCGCCAGGAACGCCCACCCATCGCCAGCAACGTATCCGACGACGCCGGACCCGCACTGCCCGACGCGTAGTTCGGGAAATCCGCCGGGGTACGCTGCGCCCAGTCATCGATGACCGGCTGCACCGCGCGCCAGCACGCTTCGACCATGTCCGCGCGCTGGAACAGCGTGGCGTCACCGGTCATGCAGTCGTACAGCAGCGTCTCGTACCCCACGTTCGGCTCGGCGCGGAACCAGTCGGCGTACTTGAAGTCCATGCGGACCGGGGCGAGTTCCACGCGCGGGCCGGGGCGCTTCACGTCGAACTGCAGCGAGATGCCTTCATCCGGCTGGATCTGCAACACCAGCCAGTCGGGACCGAATGCATCCATGCCCGTGCCGCGGAATGGGGCCATGGGCGCGGATTTGAAGCGGATCGCGATCTCGGTGGTGCGGCGGCCCATGTGTTTGCCGGTACGCAGGAAGAACGGGACACCCGACCAGCGCCAGGTATCGATGGAAAGTTTCAGCGCCACGAAGGTCTCGGTGACCGAATCCGGGGCCACATCCGGCTCGTCGCGGTAGGCACGAGCCAATTCGCTGTTCACCGCGCCCGGACCGTACTGGCCACGTACGGCATCTTCCGGCGTGATCGGCCGGATCGCCTCGATCACTTCGGCCTTGCGCGTGCGCACGGCTTCCGCATCGAACGAGGTCGGCGGCTCCATGGCGACCATGGCAAGCAGCTGGAACAGGTGGTTCGGCACCATGTCGCGCATCGCGCCGGTCTGCTCGTAGAACGAGCCGCGGCGCTCGACACCGACCGTTTCCGCCACGGTGATCTGCACGTGGTCGATGCGGTCACGGTTCCAGATGGGCTCGAACAAGCCGTTCGCAAAGCGGAACGCCATGATGTTCTGCACCGTCTCCTTACCCAGGAAGTGGTCGATGCGGTAGATCTGATCCTCGCGGAGTACCTTGAGGATGCGCTCGTTCAGCGCCTGCGCCGAGTGCAGGTCGTGGCCGAACGGCTTCTCGATGATCACACGGCGCCAGTGGTCGCCGTTCACACCACCGTCGTCGGTCAGGCCGGCCTTGCGCAGCTGCTCGATCACATCGCCGAAGAAACGCTCGGGCGTGGCCAGATAGAACAACACGTTGCCCTGGGTGCCGCGGCGGCGGTCGACGTCCTTGAGCTTGGTGGCCAGCGCATGGAACGACGCGGCATCATCGAAATCGCCAGCAAAGTAGGTCATCTGGTTGCTCAGCCAGCCCCAGGCCTCCTCATCGAGGCGCTGGCCCGCGCCTGAGACATAGCGCTCGAGCGAGGTGCGCAGGTTCTTCTTCCAGGCGTTATCGGACATCTTGCCGTGGTTGAAGCCCACGATCGAAAAATTATCCGAGAGCAGGCCCGTACGGCGCATGTTGTACAGCGCGGGGACGACGAGGCGGCTGGTGAGGTCACCAGCGGCGCCGAAGATCACGACGGTACACGGGTCGGCCGGATGAGCGCGGGAGGTCGCGCGCTTCGGTTGGGCTTGGCTCATGCACTGACTCCTTGGGGAACGTTGGATTCGGGGGTGGCGTGGATGTCGGCCGTGGCGCTGTAACCATGCGCCAGGCTAAAGGCGGCATTTACCAACGCGACGTGCGAAAAGGCTTGCGGGAAATTGCCCAACAGGCGCTTCGACCGGGGATCGTACTCCTCCGAGAGCAGGCCGAGGTCATTCGTGAGGCTAACAAGGCGCTCAAAAAGCGTGCGCGCCTCATCCATGCGGCCCAGCATCACGTAGTTTTCCACGAGCCAGAAGCTGCACGGCAGGAATTCGCCCTCCCCCGGCGGCAAGCCATCGACGCCGCTACGGGTGTCATAACGGCGCACGAAGCCACCGACCAGCAGGTCCTCTTCGATGGCACGCACGGTGGCGACGATGCGCGGGTCATCCGCTGGCAGGAAATCGGTGAGCGTGACCAGGAGCAGGCTCGCATCGAGTTCGGTGGAACCGTACGACTGGGTGAAACACCCCCGCACGGGGTCGACACCCTTCGCAAGGATATCGGCCTTGATCTCCTCGGCGATGCTGCGCCAGCGACGAACGTAGTGCGGGTCCAGGCCGTCGCGCTTCTGCTCCGCGGCGCGCGCGAAGGCCAGCCACGCCATCACTTTCGAATGGACGAAATGACGCGGTTCGCCGCGGATTTCCCAGATGCCCTCGTCGGGATGGCGCCAGATCTCGGCCAGGTGGTCGAGGAACACTGCCTGGACATTGTCGGCTTCCGGGTGCAACACCACACCGTGCTTCATGGCATGTGAGAACGCGCCGACCAGTTCACCGAAGATATCCAGCTGGAACTGGTTCGAGGCGGCGTTGCCGACACGTACCGGGCGGGCTCCTTCATAGCCCTTCAGCCAGGTGACTTCGTACTCCTCAAGCCGGCGCTCGCCGGCCAGGCCATACAAGACCTGCAACTGGCCGGGCGAACCGGCGACCGCGCGGCGCACCCAGTCGCGCCAGGCGCTGGCTTCGTCGTGGTACCCCGCATTGACGAGCGCCGACAGCACGAAGGTGGCATCACGAGCCCAGCAGAATCGGTAGTCCCAATTGCGCTCACCACCGAATTGTTCGGGTAGCGATGTGGTCGGTGCGGCGACGATGCCACCGGTCGGCTCGTAGCTGAGGCCCTTGAGGACAATCAGCGAGCGGCGGACGATATCGCTCCACTCACCACTATCGTTGCAGCGGTTCGACCAGCCTTCCCAGTAAGCCAGTGAATCCTCCAGCGCCCGCTTCGGATCCAGCGGTTCGGGCGGCGGCAGGTGGGAAGGCCCCCAGGCCAGGACGAAGGGTGCGGTATCGCCCGATCTCACCTGGAAACGGCCCACGCTCTCCATGCCCTCGCCTTCGATCTCCACCGGCGTTCGCAAGACCACCATGTCGGGCCCGGCGACGGCGGTAAGCGTACCGTCATCGCAGGTAGTCACCCAGGGCAAGGCGTTGCCGAAGTCGAAACGGACCGTGAGCCGGCTTTCGAAATCGACCCGGCCCTCGATGCCCTCGACGATCCGGGTGATGCCCACCTGGTCGCCGGCGAACGGCATGAAATCGATGACCCGGGCCTTACCCGTCGCGGTGGCCCACACCGACTCCAGGACCAGGCTGCCGTCGATATAGCTGCGTGTGCAGGTCGCATCGGGGTCGGCCGGAGCTAATGCCCAGCGGCCGTTATTCTCATCGCCCAGCAGGGCGGCGAAGCACGCCGCGGAATCGAACCGCGGCAGGCATAGCCAGTCGACCGAGCCGTTGCGTGCCACCAGGGCAGCGCTCCGGCAGTTGCCGAGCATGGCGTAATCTTCGATCCGGGATGCCATCGTCTCTCCGTTTCGCAGTGGCTAACCTGTTTACGTTAGCCAGCGAAACGTTAGGGCAGCGTATCCGCCAATGTCTTGCGCAAGCGTGCCCCGCGTTGCGTCAGTGCCCACCGCCGCCTGCAGGCTTGGACAGGGCGGCCTCGAACATGCTGTGCGCAAGTTCCTGCTCGCCATACACCACTTCGCTGGCGCCCAGCCCGGCCAGGTGGTTGACGCATTCCACCGAGTGGGCGCGGGCGACAATCGGCAGGTCGGGACGCAGGGCCCGGGCCGCCCGGACGACCTGCCCCCCTTCGAACGGATCCGGCACGGCCACGATGAGCGCCCGGGCCGCGGCGAGATTGGCCTCGGCGAGCACCGGCGCGGCCGCCGCGTTGCCGATGACCACATCCGCGGTGCCCTGCCCGCGCAACTCACGCACGGCATCTTCGTCGGTCTCGATCACCAGCACCGGTGTACCTGCGGCCTGCAACTCGGCGAAGACGCGGCGGCCCACGCGACCGAAGCCGACCAGCACGGTATGTCCGCGCATGGACGGGTGCTCATCGGGTGCATCGGAATCATGCTTCGCCACCCAGCGATCCAACACGACGAACAGCAACGGATTGACCAGGATGGAGACAATCGCCGCGGCGAGCAGGATATCGCGCGCTTCCGCACTGAGCAGGCCGAGCGAGACGCCAAGGCTGGCCAGGATGAAGGAGAACTCACCGATTTGCGCGAGGCTGGTGGCGATGGTGAGCGCGGTCTTGGTCGGCCGGCCGAACATGCGCACGATGGCGAATGCGGCCGCGGACTTGCCGACGATGATGATGAAGCACGCCGCCAGCACCAGCCAGGGGTGCTGGACCAGCACGTGCGGATTGAACAGCATGCCGATCGAGACGAAGAACAGCACGGCGAACGCATCGCGCAGTGGCAGGGTTTCTTCCGCGGCCTGCTGCGAGAGCTTGGACTCGCCCATCATCATGCCGGCGAAGAAGGCGCCCAGTTCGAACGACACATCGAAGAGGTGCGCGGCGCCGAAGGCGACACCGAGGGCGATGGCGAGCACCGCCAGGCGGAACAACTCACGCGAGCCGGTGCCTGACACCGCCTGCAGCATCCAGGGGATGGCGCGCTTGCCAATGATGAGCATCACCGCGACGAACAGGACGACCTTGCCGACCGTGATCGCGACGGTCTGCACGAGTTCGCCCATGCCCGGTGTGTTGCCGTCGTGCCCTTCGCCGAGGAAACCAGCCAGGGCCGGAAGCAGCACCAGCGCGAGGACCATGGCGAGATCTTCGACGATCAGCCAGCCCACGGCGATGCGGCCACGATCGCTATCGAGCAGGCGGCGCTCTTCCATGGCCCGGAGCAGCACCACCGTGCTCGCCACGGAAAGGGCCAGGCCGAAGACGAAGCCCTGTGCCATGGGCCAGCCAAGCGCCCAGCCCAGCAACATGCCCAGGCCCGTGGCCACGCCCATCTGCACGGCGGCGCCGGGAATGGAAATATTCTTTACCGCCAGCAGGTCTTTCAGCGAAAAGTGCAGGCCTACGCCGAACATCAGCAGGATGACGCCGAGATCCGCGAGCTCCTGTGCGATGTTCGCATCGGCGACGTAGCCGGGCGTGAACGGCCCGGCGACGACGCCAGCGACAAGGTACCCGGCGATGACCGGCAGGCGGATGCGGTTGGCGATAGCGCCGAAGATAAAGGCCAGGACGAGGCCACCGACGATGGTGGCAATGAGTGGCGTGGCGTCGTGCATGGGCGGCTCCCTGAGTCGTCGTTGGCCGCGGCGGT
Source organism: Luteibacter sp. (assembly GCF_036500425.1). Taxonomy (GTDB): domain Bacteria; phylum Pseudomonadota; class Gammaproteobacteria; order Xanthomonadales; family Rhodanobacteraceae; genus Luteibacter. The sequence goes on along the minus strand of NZ_DASYCB010000005.1, from coordinate 1,697 downwards.
GTGCCACGGCATGCACCCTCGTCTCGTCACGTCGTCGAACGTATCGATATGGGGTTAACCCCTAAGGTTTGGGGACAACCCCTGTTCGATGCAAGCGCGTCGTCGCGATTTTTTTCAACGCTGGCACGGGTTTGAGAATACTCTCAAATCCGATCAGGAGGCGGCTGTCAAAACCGCGAGGAAATCCTTGCCGTAGCGCTTCAGCTTGCTCTCACCGACACCGCTGATGGCCGAGAGCTCGTCTTCGTCCTGCGGAAGCGCACGCAGCATGGCGAGCAAGGTCGCGTCGTGGAAGATGACGTACGCCGGCACGCCATGTGCCTTGGCCAGTTCAGAGCGGACGCGGCGCAGATCGTTCCACAAGGGCTCTTCGGTCGCCTCGATGCCCAGCACGCTTTGCGCGGCAGGGGCACTACCACGGGTACGCCGGCCTTTCGCCGGACGCGCGTCTTCGCGCAACTGCACCTTGCGTTCGCCCTTCAGGACGGGACCGCTCTGTGCCGACAGACGCAGCGTGCCGTAGCCTTCGGGGTCGGCTTCGACGAGGCCGGCGGCGAGCAGCTGACGGAAGACCGAACGCCACTGGGTGGCATCCATGTCGGCGCCGACGCCGAAGACCGTGAGCTTGTCGTGACCAAGATCGCGGACGCGATCGCCGGCCTCGCCACGCAGGATTTCGATGAGGTGGCCGGCGCCGTAGCGCTGGCCGCTGCGGTAGATCGCCGACATCGCCTTTTGCGCAGCGAGGGTGGCATTCCAGGTTTTTGGCGGGACCAGGCAGTTATCACAATTGCCGCAGTTACCCGCATGCGGTTCGGCGAACGCCTCCAGCAACAACTGGCGACGACAGCGCGTCGCTTCCGCATAGCCAAGCAGGTTGTCGAGTTTCAGCCGCTCGATACGCTTGCGGTCATCGCCGGATTCAGACTGCGCGATCATCTGGCTCATGGTGACCACGTCGCCAAGGCCGTAGACCATCCACGCTTCGGCCGGCAGGCCATCGCGACCCGCGCGACCGGTTTCCTGGTAGTAACCCTCCATGCTGCGCGGCAGGTCGAGGTGGGCGACGAAGCGCACGTCGGGCTTGTCGATGCCCATGCCGAACGCGATTGTCGCAACGATCACCACGCCGTCTTCGCGCAGGAATCGCCGCTGATTTTCTGCGCGCGTTTGTGCATTCAGGCCGGCGTGATACGGCAACGCATCGATGCCGTTGCCGACGAGAAACGCAGCGGTTTCCTCGACCTTCTTGCGCGACAGGCAATACACGATGCCGGCGTCGTCGCGATGCGCCTTGAGAAAATCCAGCAACTGTTTGCGTGCGTTGTCCTTCTGCACCACGCGGTAGCGGATGTTAGGACGATCGAACGAACTGATGAACTGGCGTGCGTCGTCAAGCTGCAACCGCTCGACGATTTCGCGTCGCGTTGGCTCGTCGGCGGTCGCGGTCAACGCGATGCGCGGCACGTGCGGCCAGCGTTCGTGCAGCAGGTTCAGTTCGCGGTATTCGCGACGGAAATCGTGGCCCCACTGCGATACGCAATGCGCCTCGTCGATCGCGAACAGTGCGATCCGGCTGCGTTCGAGCAGCGCCAGGAAACCGGGCATCAGCAGGCGTTCTGGCGCGACGTAGAGCAGGTCGAGTTCGCCCGCGAGCAACTGGCGTTCGACCGCATTCGCCGCTTCGCCGCTCAGCG
>NZ_DASYCB010000004.1:0-62332 GCF_036500425.1 Luteibacter sp. | reverse complement strand
GGTCTCGGTGTGGTGCGCCAGCGATCGCAAGGCGGCCTTCACCGCGGCGAAGCAGGGGCATGCGCCAAAGCCGGCGACTTGTACCAACCCGGTCAAGGACCAGTTCGATCTGGGCCTGAAGCTTGGCGTCACCGGCACGCCGATGATCATCGGTCCGGACGGCAGCACGCTTGGCGGCTACGTCACCCCTGAACAGCTGCTGCAGGCCCTGCAGAAAGGCAGCTGAGGCCCCGGGAGGGCCATGCGGGGCGGGTTTGGGCCGGCGGTTATGCCGTATTGCAGCATCGGCTAGAATAGCCAGTTCCTTCGCCTAGCAGCCGTTCCCCGCATGATCGTACTCGACGGGCAGAGCGCCCTCTCGCCGTTTCGCCTCGAACGCCTGAACGCCCACCTGGAGTCCCTGTTCCATGGGACCCGCGTGCAGGCGGCCTGGTTCGTGTACTTCGTGGATGCCGCCACGCCGCCGGAAGGCGACGCGCGCGCGCGCCTCCTGGCCATGCTGGAAGCCCGGCCGGGTCACCCCGAGCCCGCCACGTTCTGGGTGGTGCCCCGCCTGGGTACGATTTCCCCCTGGTCGAGCAAGGCTACCGATATCGCCCACGGCGCCGGCTTCGATGTCCGCCGGATCGAGCGTGGCGTGGCCTGGCAGGTCACCGGCCTGCCGCCCGCGACGGACCCGGCCTACGCCCAGGTCATGACCGCCTTCTGCGACCCCATGGTGCAGTCACCGTTGAGCACTCTGGCGGATGCCGCCGGCCTGTTCCTCGTCGGTGCCCCGGGCGACCTCGGCCGCGTGGAGCTGGGCAGCGATGCGCAAGCCGCGTTGCAGGCGGCGAACAGCGAACTGGGCCTGGCCCTGGCCGACGATGAAATCGACTACCTCGCCGAGCGCTATGGCGAGATGGGCCGTGCGCCGACCGATGCCGAACTCATGATGTTCGCCCAGGCGAACTCCGAGCATTGCCGGCACAAGGTGTTCAATGCCACCTGGACGCTGGACGGCAAGGAGCAGGAAAACTCCTTGTTCGGCATGATCAAGAATACCCACAAGCTCTCGCCGAACTTCACGCTGTCCGCCTACAAGGACAACGCGGCGGTGGTCGAGGGCTACGAGGGCAACCGCCTGTTCGTGAACCCCGACGACGGCGTGTTTCGCACGGTGAAGGAATCCGCGCCGTACGCGATCAAGGTGGAAACGCATAACCACCCGACGGCCATCGCGCCGTGGCCGGGTGCCGCTACCGGTTCCGGTGGCGAAATTCGCGACGAGGGCGCTACGGGTCGCGGTGGCAAGCCGAAGGCCGGCCTCACCGGGTTCTCGGTCTCGCACCTGCGCATCCCCGGCCTGCCGCGTCCGTGGGAAACCCCGCGCCCGCTGCCGCCGCGCATGGCCAGTGCATTTGAAATCATGCGCGATGGCCCGCTGGGCGCCGCCGCGTTCAACAACGAGTTCGGTCGTCCGGCCCTCGGTGGTTACTTCCGCACGTTCGAACAGGAAACGGGCGAGAAGGGTATCCGCCGCGGCTACGACAAGCCGATCATGCTTGCGGGCGGCCTGGCCGCGATCCGCGAACAGCACGTGCAGAAGCGTGACGTGCGCCCGGGCGACAAGGTCATCGTGCTTGGCGGCCCCGCGATGCTGATCGGCCTCGGCGGTGGCGCCGCGTCGTCGGTGGCTTCGGGCACCTCGAGCGCGGAGCTGGATTTCGCCTCGGTGCAGCGCGATAACCCCGAAATGGAGCGTCGTGCGCAGCAGGTCATCGATGCGTGCTGGGCGCGCGGCGAGCAGAACCCGATCGTCAGCATCCACGACGTCGGCGCCGGTGGTCTTTCCAATGCGATTCCCGAAATTCTCAACGATGCAGGCGTCGGCGGCATCATCGATCTGTCGAAGGTGCCTTGCGACGACCCCACGCTGTCACCCATGCAGGTGTGGAGCAACGAATCGCAGGAGCGTTATGTCCTGGCGATCGGCGCGGAAGAGATCGCTGAGTTCGAGGCGTACTGCAAGCGTGAGCGTTGCCCGTTCGCGATCGTCGGCGAAGCCACGGCGGAAGCGCGCCTGATCGTTCACGATCCGCGCCGCGAACTCACCGTGATCGACCTGGGCATGGATGTGCTGTTCGGCAAGCCGCCGCGCATGCACCGCGACGCACAGCGCGTGAAGCCGCGCGTCGACCTGGTCGCTGATCTCACCGGCATGGGTATGGATGAAGCGCTGATGCGCGTCCTCCGCCTGCCGACGGTGGGCAGCAAGAACTTCCTTATCACCATCGGTGACCGCACCGTGGGCGGCCTGAACGCGCGCGACCAGATGGTCGGCCCGTGGCAGGTGCCGGTGGCGGACGTGGCTGTGACCATGACCGACTTCGACGGTTATACCGGCGAAGCGATGGCCATGGCGGAGCGCGCCCCGGTGGCGCTGCTTTCCAGTGCCGATGCCGCGCGCATGGCGGTGGGCGAAGCGATCCTCAACATGGCCGCCGCCCCGATCAAGCTGGAAGAAATCCGCCTGTCCGCCAACTGGATGGCGGCGGTGAACCACCCGGGCGAAGACGCCGCGTTGTTCGACGCGGTGCGCGCGGTGGGCATGGAACTATGCCCGGAACTCGATATCGCGATCCCGGTCGGCAAGGACTCGCTGTCCATGCAGACCGTGTGGACGGATGAGAGCGGCAAGAAGCAGAAGACGGTTTCGCCGGTCTCGCTGGTCATCACCGGCTTCGCCCGCGTCGACGATGTGCGCCGCGTGCTCACGCCGCAGCTCAAGCTCGACCGCGGCGATACCGACCTGTGGTTGATCGACCTCGGCGCCGGCCGCGACCGCCTCGGCGGTTCCGCGTTGACCCAGGTGTTCAACCGCGCCGGCGGCGTGCCGCCGGATCTCGACGACGCGAAGCGCCTGCGCGCCATGTTCGAGCTCATCCAGGAAGCCAATCGTGGCGGCCTGCTTCTGGCCTACCACGACCGTTCCGATGGTGGCGCCATCGTCACGTTGCTGGAAATGGCCTTCGCTGGCCATTGCGGCCTTGAGATCAAGCTCGATGGCTGGGCCGACGCGACCTTGCGCGCGCTCTTCAACGAGGAGCTCGGCGCCGTGGTCCAGGTGGCCAGCGCGAACCGCGAGGCGTTCGAGCAGTTGCTTGTGAAGCACAACCTCGCCGGCATGACCCATCACGTGGGTCGCCCGAAGGAGAAGCTCGGCATCAAGCTGCACCTGAATGGCGAAACGCCGTTCAAGTGGAACTGGACTGAGCTGTTCCGTGCGTGGAACGAAACCAGCTACGCCATGCAGCGCCTGCGCGATAACCCGCAGAGCGCGGACCAGGAAAGCGAATGGCGCCTCGACGATGCCGATCCCGGTCTCTCGCCGAAGCTCACCTTCGATCCCGCCGATGACATCGCCGCGCCGTATATCGCGACGGGCGTGCGTCCGCGCGTCGCGATCCTGCGCGAGCAGGGCGTCAACGGCCAGGTAGAAATGGCCGCGGCATTTACCCGTGCCGGTTTCGACGCCGTCGACGTGCACATGACCGACCTCACCAGCGGCCGTTACCACTTGAAGGACTTCCGCGGACTCGCTGCCTGCGGTGGCTTCTCCTACGGTGACGTGCTGGGTGCCGGTCGCGGCTGGGCTACCTCGATCCTCTACAACGATGCGCTGCGCGAACAGTTCGCGCGGTTCTTTGAGGATGGCAGCAAGTTCGCGCTTGGCGTGTGCAACGGCTGCCAGATGCTCTCGCAGCTGAAGGACATCATCCCCGATGCGAAGCACTGGCCGCAGTTCCTGCGCAACCAGTCGGAGCAGTACGAGGCACGCCTTGCCACGGTCGAGATCCTCGATTCGGGCAGCCTGTTCTTCCGTGGCATGGCCGGTTCGCGCCTGCCGGTCGCGGTCGCGCACGGCGAAGGTCGTGTGCATTTCCCCAACGTGTGCAGCCCGTCGAAGAGCCATGGCGCCGCCCGCTTCGTGGATAACCGCGGCAAGCCGACCGAGCACTACCCGCTGAACCCGAACGGTTCGCCAGGTGGCCTCACGGCGTTCACCGCCGCGGATGGCCGCGTGCTCGCGATGATGCCGCACCCGGAGCGCGTGTTCCGCAGCGCCCAGCTCAGCTGGCACCCGGAACAGTGGGGCGAGGATTCGCCCTGGATGCGCATGTTCCGTAACGCACGCGCCTGGGTCGGTTGAGCCAGGCGTCCGGCGGGATGGAAGACATGGCGGCGGGCGACCTCACCAGCATCATCATCGTCCTGGCCGATAGCGGCCCGCTCACTCGTGACTGCGTGGAACACGCGCTCGCGAGCGACCGTCCGGTCGAGGTGATCCTGGTCGACAACGGATCGGACGATGGCGTGCCCGAGGCGCTCGATCGCGCGTACGCCGCCGATGATCGCGTGCGCGTCGTCTACAACCGGGCCAACCTGGGCTTCGGCCCTGCCGTGAATCGTGGCGCGGCCGTCGCGCTGGGTCAGCGCTTCCTGGTGTTGAACCCGGATTGCCTGATCGAGCCGGATACGATCTCGCGCATGGTCGCGCACCTCGGTCCGCACACCGGTATCGTGGGCGCGCTCGTGCAGGATGCTGCGGGCCATGTGGATCCCGCCTCGCGTCGCCGTGATCCGCTCCTTGCGCGGGCGATCGCCACGAAGCTCGGTCGCGGCAGTGCCGGCATCGATATGGGCGGCCCGCTGCCGGCCGGTGCGGAGCCGGTGGAAGTGGTGTCCGGTGCGATCCTGCTGATGTCGCGTGGCGCCTTCGAAACCCTCGGTGGTTTCGATGAGACATTCTTCCTGCATTGCGAAGACATGGATCTGTGCCGACGTGCTCGCGACATGGGCTACCAGGTGCTGCTCGCAGGCGATGTACGCGTGATGCATGGCAAGGGCGGCTCCAGCCGTCACCGCCCGGTGTTCGTCAGCCGGCACAAGCATCGCAGCATGTTCCTGTGGTTCCGGCGCCACGATCCCGCGGCGAAGCATCCGCTGGTTCGCGCTGCGGTGTGGCTCGGTATCTGGGCCCACTTCCTCCTGAAGATTCCCGGGCAGTTGCTGCGGAAAAAACGCCGATGAGCGCGGTGGGGAAGGGGAGCGGCCTGGCGACGCTGGGCCTGCTGGCGGTGACCGCCATCTGGGGTTCCACCTTCGTGATGATCAAGGACGTGGTCGGCCGCATGTTGCCGATCGATTTCCTGGCGGTGCGTTTTGCGATCGCCGCCGTCACGATGTTGCTGCTGTTCGCCGTGCCGGTGCGCCGGCTCGGCCGGGCGCAGACCCTTCGTGGGCTGGCGCTTGGTGTGCTCTACGGCGTCGCGCAATGGTTGCAGACCGAAGGGCTGGCGCTCACCTCGCCCAGCATCAGTGGCTTCGTGACCGGCATGTACGTCGTGTTTACTCCGTTCCTTGCGCTGGCGATCTTCCGCCAGCGTTTTCCCGCGAGTACATGGGTGGCGGTGGCCCTGGCGATGGTCGGGCTAGGCATCCTCGCGCTCAACGGTTTCTCGGTCGATCTGGGCGTGGTGCTGACGCTAGCGTCGGCTGCTCTGTATGCCTTGCATATCGTTGGCCTGGGCCACTGGTCCCGGCCCGGCGATGCGTTCGGCATGTCGGCGATCCAGATGCTGGGCATCGCTGCGGTATGCGTGCTGGCGACGTTGCCGCACCACGGCCCCGCGTTGCCGCCGGATGCCAAGGCCTGGGTGGCGATCATCTACATGGCGCTTATTGCCGGCGCGCTGGCCATGCTGGTGCAGACGTGGGCCCAGGCGCATATGCCCGCCACACGCGCGGCGATCGTGATGACCACCGAACCGGTCTTCGCCGCAGGGTTCGCCGTGGCGCTGGGTGTCGATGCATTGACCACCCGCATGGTGGCCGGCGGCGCGCTGGTCCTCGTCGCGATGTACATGGTGGAGCTGGCTCCACGCTTCCGTCGTAAAAAGCCCACCGAAGCCCTGCACCACGAAGCCGGCTAACGGGCTCCCTGTAGGAGCGCGCTTGTGCGCGATGGGTGCCTGCCGCAAACCCCATCGCGCGCAAGCGCGCTCCTACAAGGGTCCGGTCACTTCGAGGTGCTGAATTTATAGGTCATCACGTTCTTGTAGGTCTGCCCAGGCTCCAGCCTCGCCGAGCCGAAGTCCGGCTGGTTCGGGGTATCGGGGAAGATCTGTGGCTCCAGTGCGAAGGCGTCGCCCTCGCGGTAGATGCCACCTGCCTTGCCCGATGTGGTGCCATCCAGGAAGTTGCCCGAATAGAACTGCAGGCCGGGCTGCGCCGACCAAAGCGACAACACGCGGCCGCTCTTCGGATCGGATACGCGTGCCACCTCGCGTGGCGTCGGCGCCTCCTTCCGCGAAATGACCCAGTTGTGGTCATAACCGCGGCCGAACACGAGCTGCTGCTCGCTGGCATGGCGCACGTCACGCCCGATCGGCTTGGCCTTGCGGAAATCAAAATACGTACCGGCGACGCTACGCACTTCCCCGGTGGGGATAGCGGTGGCGTCCGTGGGCAGATACGCATCGCCCGCGATCATCAGCTTCTGGTCCATCACGCTACCCGAACCCTCACCCGCAAGGTTCCAGTAGGTGTGGTTGGTGATGTTGACGATGGTGGGCTTGTCCGTGGTCGCCGTGTACTCGATGGTGAGCTCGTTCTTGTCGTCAAGCGAATACTTTGCCGTCGTCGTAAGCTGGCCCGGGTAGCCCTGGTCGCCATCGGGGCTTATGTAAGTCATGGTCACGCTCGGATTGGCGCCCGATTCGACCTTGTCGACCGTCCACACCACCTTGTCGAAGCCGAGCTTGCCGCCGTGAAGCGAGTTGGGCCCATCATTGACCGGTACGGTGTAGTCCTTGCCATCGAGCTTGAACTTGCCCTTGGCGATACGGTTTGCATAGCGGCCGACCGTGTCACCGAAATACTGCGGTTTCTCGAAGGTGCCTTTCAGGTCGGGGTAACCGAGCACGATGTCGCCCGGTTTACCGTTACGGTCGGGTACCTCAAGCGCATACAGCGCGGCCCCCAGTGAGATAACCTTGGCCGTCATGCCCTTGCCATTGGTGAGGGTGATGACCGTCACATCTTTTCCATCCGGCGTTGTACCGAAGGAGGCCTTTGTCGCATCGCCCGCGGATGCCGCAGTGGCGCTGCCAAGCAGAAACGCCGTGGTGGCCATGGCCAGTAGCTTGCGCATCGTCCCCTCCCATTGTGATGACCCGCCGACGAGAGCATATTTGTCCGACAATTGACAAGCTGCGCTGCGTCAAGGTGGTTAGCGCGAACATAGCTAGGATGCGCTGGGAGTTAACGCGGGAAGGGGCGCGATGATAATGAAGATGGCAAATTCACGAAGCCTGCACGCGCGGGTCGTCGGCGAGATCGGCGAATCCATCGTCAGCGGGGTGCTCCGTCCGGGCGATGCGCTGCTGGGCGAAGCCCAGCTGGCGGCGCAGATGGAGGTCAGCCGTACCATCCTGCGCGAGGCATTGAAGGTGCTCGCCGCCAAGGGTCTTATCGAGACCCGGCAGAAGACCGGCATGCGTGTGCGCGACGCCCGCTTCTGGAATCACCTGGACCCGGACGTGCTGTCATGGCGCTGCGCCTCGATGCCGACGGAGGATTTCGTCGGCAAGCTGGTCGAGATGCGCGCGATCATCGAGCCGGCTGCGTGCATGGCAGCGGCGCGTCGTCGCGACGCCGCGCAGTTGGAGGCGATCGGCGCTGCGCTGGATGCGATGGAAGATGCGCCCGATCTGGACGCCTGGGCCGAAGCCGACCTGCGCTTCCACGAGGCGGTCCTTACGGCGACGAACAACGAGTTGTTGAGTTCGTTGTTCTCAGTGATCGAAACGTCGCTTGCGACGTTCTTCGTGATGTCCGCGCGCACGGCGAAGAACTTCAAGTATTCGCTACCGCAGCACCGCGCTGTCTACGAAGCCATCCGCCGCCGCCGCCCCAACGAAGCGGCAGAAGCGATGCGCGCGATGATCGACGACTCCCGCACCAACATGCGCAAACCCAGCCGCAAATAACTGTGCGCCCGGGCGCGACGGGAACGCGCTGGAAGCCCCAACCCCTGTAGGAGCGCGCTTGGCGCGATGGGTATTGCCGCAAGCACCCATCGCGCGCAAGCGTGCTCCTACATCTGGTTAGCAGCAGCGACCGCCGGTGCCGCGGTAGCGCGCCTCCTGGCGTTCACGGAAGAACTCCCCGTAACTCGGTACGGGGCGCTCCGGGTGGTGTTCGCGCAGGTGTTTCACATACACGTCGTAATCCGGTACCCCACAGCAGAGGCGGGCGGTTTGTACCGCCCACTTCCACAGGGTGCGGGGCGAAGCGGGGATAGAGGTGTCCATCGCCATGCTCCTTTACGGGGTGACACTCGAGAGGGCAACGTACGGTTCTTCATGCGCTGTCGCGTGGTTGGCGCGCCAGGCACGGGCGATCGCACGCAGTGAGAAGAACAGCATCACCAGCACCAACAGCATGAACAGGCCGGTCAGTGCCATGTCGACGCGGTTGTTGGTGATGATCCGCTGCATCTCCTCGGCCGTCTTCGCCGGTGGCAGCAGCTTGTTCGCGGCGGCGGCTTCCGCGTACTTCTGCGCGGCGGCGGTGAAGCTGATCTTGGCATCGAAGAGCTTCTGCCAGCCCGCCGTGAGGGTGCACACGACCAGCCACGCGGCCGGCACCGCTGGTACCAGCACGTAGCGCTTCCGTTTCAGCTTGACGACCACGAGCGTCGCCAGCATCAGGGCGATCGCGGCAAGCATCTGGTTGGCGATGCCGAACAGTGGCCACAAGGTGTTAATGCCCCCCAGCGGATCCACTGCGCCCTGGTATAGGAAGTAACCCCACAAGCCCACGCAGATCACGGTGGCGATCACGTTGCTTACCCACGACTCGGTCTTCTTCAGCGGCGCGTACGCCATGCCGGCGAGTTCCTGGATCATGAAGCGACCCACACGGGTACCGGCATCGACGGTCGTCAGGATGAAGAGCGCTTCGAACAGGATGGCGTAGTGGTACCACAGCGCCATCATGTTCTCGCCCGGCATGATCCCGTGCAGCAGCTGGGCCATGCCTACCGCGAGCGTGGGAGCACCGCCCGCACGGCCAAGGATCGTGGACTCGCCAATGTTCTTCGCGGTCTCGGTAAGTTCCGCGGGCGTGACCGTGAAGCCCCAGCCACTGATGGCGGTGGCGGCGTCCTGCACCGTCGTGCCGACCAGTGCGCCCGGCGAGTTCATCGCGAAGTACACGCCCGGGTGCAGCGATGCCGCGGCGATCAGGGCCATGATGGCGACGAACGCCTCCATCAACATGCCGCCATAGCCGACCATGCGCGCTTCGCCTTCATTGGCCAGCAGCTTTGGTGTGGTACCCGAAGCGATGATCGAGTGCCAGCCGGAAACCGCCCCGCAGGCAATGGTGATGAACAGGAACGGGAACAGGTTGCCCTGGAACACGGGCCCACTGCCATCGATGAACTTGGTGACCGCCGGCATCTGCAGCGTAGGTGCCGACAGGAAGATCGCCAGAGCGAGCAGGGCAATAGTGCCGATCTTCAGGAAGGTGGAAAGGTAATCGCGCGGAGCCAGCAGCAGCCACACGGGCAGTACCGAGGCGAAGAAGCCGTAACCAATGAGCCACCAGGCAAGCGCCTTCGCGTCGTAATCGAACAGGACAGCAAGTGCCGGTGTATCGTTCACCGTCTTGCCGTACCAGATCGACGCGAGCAGCAGGATCACGCCAATGATCGACACCTCGAGGATCCGGCCCGGCCGCAGATAGCGCAGGTACAGGCCCATGAGCAACGCGATGGGAATGGTGGCGGCCACCGTGAACGTGCCCCACGGGCTATGGGTAAGCGCCTTGACGACGACCAGCGCCAGCACGGCCAGCACGATCATCATGAGCACCAGCACGCCGACCATCGCGATGACGCCAGGCACCTCGCCCAGTTCCTCTCGCAGCATGTGGCCGAGCGAGCGCCCATCGCGGCGGAGCGAAAGGCCCAGGATCATGAAGTCCTGGACCGCGCCGGCAAATACCACGCCGACCAGGATCCACAGCATCCCGGGCAGGTAGCCCATCTGCGCCGCGAGGACGGGACCGACGAGGGGCCCGGCACCCGCGATAGCGGCGAAGTGATGCCCGAAGACCACCCATTTGTCAGTCGGCACGTAATCAAGGCCGTCGTTGCGCAGCACGGCGGGCGTCGCGCGGCTCGGATCAAGCTGCAGTACGCGGGTGGCGATCAGCCGGCTATAGAAGCGGTAGCCGATAAGGAAGACCGCGATGGAAGCGGTAACGATCCAGATGGCGTTGATGGGCTCACCGCGGCGCAGGGCCACGACGCCAAGACACCATGCGCCGACGATGGCGATGGCGGCCCACAGGATTTTTCCTGCGGGGCTGGGTTTGGGAATGGCGCTTTGCATGGTGTCTCGGCTCCCCTTGCGGTTGGCCACAAGGGTCGCCCCCGGGCCGGTGGGGGTCAATGATTCACGACCGCCTGGCGTATTAGCCATTGGTCGAATGGAAGGGCTTGAGCCCGGCCGCCGCTCCCGCCATGCTGGGGGTAACCCCACTCCCCGCGGCCCGCCGATGATTCGCGAGATCCTGAAAATGGGCGACGAGCGTCTTTTGCGCATCGCCCCCGCCGTTCCCGACGACATGCTGGGCTCCGCGGAGCTGGACGCCCTGATCACCGATATGTTCGACACCATGCACGACGCCGGTGGTGTAGGCCTTGCCGCGCCGCAGATTGGCGTGGACCTGCAGCTGGTGATCTTTGGCTTCGACAGCAGCGAGCGCTACCCGGATGCGCCGCCTGTGCCGCAGACGATTCTGCTCAACCCGGTGATCACGCCGCTATCGCAGGACATGGAAGAAGGCTGGGAAGGTTGCCTCTCCGTGCCTGGCCTGCGCGGGGCGGTGAACCGTTACTCACTGATCCGCTACCAGGGTGTCGATCCGAAGGGCGAGAAGATCGATCGCACGGCGGAAGGGTTCCATGCCCGGGTGGTACAGCACGAGTGCGACCACCTGATCGGGCGGCTATACCCGTCGCGGATTACGGATTTTGCGAAGTTCGGATACACCGACGTGCTGTTCCCGGGGATGGACATCGGGGACGATTGAGGTCTCCGGCTTCATCGCTTCGTCGGCTTATCGCGTGCAAGCACGCTCCTACAACCGCCGCCACGACCCGAACCCCTGTAGGAGCGCGCTTGCGCGCGACCCAGCGCGCCAATCGCAGCGGTTCCCGGTAGGAGCGCGCTTGCGCGCGATGCTCCTACTCGGCCTCGGCCAGGGCCTCGACGATGACCAGGAGGGCCTTGCGGCGTTCCTTCGGAAGCCGGCTGACCAGGCCGACCAGGCGCAGCTGTTCGCGGGAGTCGGCGCGGTAAAGCGCAGGGCTTTCCTTGACCCCGGTGGCGCCGCTGGGTGAGCCGCGGCCGGTGGCGAGCCACTCGAAGTTCACGCCGAAGCGGACGGCCATATCGATCTGGCGTTCGAGCTCGGGCAAGCCGAGGTCGCTGAGCCACTTACGTGCCGTTTCACGGCTGACATCAAACAGATCGGCCAGCTGGGTAATGCGGCCGCGGCCTTTCTTGACGCCAGCCATGTCCAGCGCGACATGCAGACGTTGAGAAAAACCTCGGTTGGTGAGTGGCATAACAACTCCGGCAGAACGCTTTTACGGCGCAAAAGACCCGGTATTGTTGATAGCCCGGAGCGAGAGCGTAAGCCCTTGACAGTTGCCAAGTAGTGCAATTTACGACTGTTTTTCGCTTTCAGCCCTTAACGACGAAACGAGTTAATCAATTTTCTCATTTCGTCGGCCGTCCGATGTGCTACCTCGGCAAAGTCCCTTCCGCTACTAGCGTAGAGGATGGCGCGCGAGGACGAAATCATCAGGCCCGCTCCGTCGCTGGTCTGGCCGTGCTTCATGACCGCGGCGACGTCGCCGCCCTGCGCGCCGATACCTGGAACCAGCAAGGGCATATTACCCACAACCGCGCGCACGCGACCTAGTTCTTCTGGCCAGGTGGCGCCGGTGACGAGTGCGCAATTGCCGTTTTCGTTCCATTGGCTGGCGATGGTTTCCGCCACGCGGATATAGAGCGGCTCCCCACCGCAATCCAGTGCCTGAAAATCGGCGCCGCCGGGGTTGGATGTACGGCAAAGCAAGATGACGCCCTTGTCGGCACGGTCCAGGAATGGATCGATTGAATCCTTGCCAAGGTACGGGTTCAGCGTGACGGCGTCGGCGTCGTAGCGATCGAACGCTTCCACGCTGTAGTGCTTCGCAGTGGAACCGATGTCGCCGCGTTTCGCGTCGAGGATGACCGGAACGTCGGGATGCTTATCGTGGATATGTTTGATCAGCCGCTCAAGCACGCCTTCGGCACGCTGGGCAGCGAAGTGGGCGATCTGCGGCTTGAAGGCGCAGATCACGCCGGCCGTGGCATCCACGATATCGCGGCAGAACGCGAAGATGCCTTCCTCGCCTGACAAACCCGCGGGAAGCCGGCCTGGCTCGGGGTCGAGTCCCACGCAGACCAGGGAATCGTTACGACGCCAGGCGTCCTTCAACGAGGTCATGAAGTTCACGGGAGTCGCTCCAATAGATAAATGTAGGAGCGCGCTTGCGCGCGATGCACTTGCTCTGACGCTATGGCATCGCAAGAACCATCGCGCGCAAGCGCGCTCCTGCAGGGGTCAGACCAGCTTCTTGTACTTGACGCGCTTCGGACCGGCATCGTCGCCGAGGCGGCGCTTCTTGTCGGCTTCGTATTCGTTGTAGTTACCCGGGAAGAACTCGACGTGTGAATCGCCTTCGAACGCGATGATGTGCGTGGCGATGCGATCGAGGAACCAGCGGTCATGCGAGATGACTACCGCGCAGCCGGGAAACTCGAGCAGCGCATCTTCGAGCGCGCGCAGCGTTTCGACGTCAAGATCGTTCGACGGCTCATCGAGCAGCAGCACGTTGCCACCCTGGAGCAGGGTCTTGGCCATGTGCAGGCGGCCGCGCTCACCACCGGAGAGCTGGCCAACGATCTTCTGCTGGTCGGTGCCCTTGAAGTTGAAGCGGCCGATGTACTGGCGCGACTGGATCTCGAAGTTGCCGATGGTGAGGATGTCCGAACCGCCCGACACCTCCTGCCACACGTTCTTGGAAGGATCGAGCGCATCGCGCGACTGGTCGACGTAGGCGAGCTTGACCGTGTGGCCGAGCTTCACTTCGCCGGAATCCGGGGTTTCCTTGCCCATGATCATTTTCATGAGCGTGGACTTACCGGCACCGTTCGGGCCGATGACGCCGACGATGGCACCGCCGGGGATCTTGAACGAGAGGTCTTCAATCAGCACGCGGTCGCCGAACGACTTGGTGACGTTCTTGAACTCGATGACTTCCTGGCCCAGGCGCTCGCCCGGCGGGATGAAGATCTCGTTCGTTTCGTTGCGGCGCTGGTACTCGACCGAGTTCAGCTCTTCGAAGCGGTTAAGGCGCGCCTTGCCCTTCGACTGGCGGCCCTTGGCGGCCGAACGAACCCACTCGAGTTCCTTCTGGATCGCCTTCTGACGCGACTTCTCCTGGTTGGCTTCCTGCTTCAGGCGCTCGTCCTTCTGCTCCAGCCACTCGGTGTAGTTGCCCTTCCAGGGAATGCCGCGGCCGCGGTCGAGCTCGAGGATCCACTCGGCGGCGTTGTCGAGGAAGTAGCGATCATGCGTGACCGCCACGACGGTGCCGGGGTAGTCGTGCAGGAAGGTTTCCAGCCAGTCGACCGATTCGGCGTCGAGATGGTTGGTAGGCTCGTCGAGCAGGAGCATGTCAGGCTTGGAAAGCAGCAGGCGGCACAGCGCCACGCGGCGCTTTTCACCACCGGACAGCGGACCGATCACGGCATCCCAGGGCGGCAGGCGCAGCGCGTCGGCGGCGACTTCGAGCTGGCGCTCCAGCGCGTGCGCATCGTTGGCGGCAAGGATGCCTTCCAGACGCTCCTGGCGCTTGGCCAGGGCCTCGAAATCCGCACCTTCCTCGGCATAGGCGGCGTAGACCTCTTCGAGTTCCTTCTGGGCATCGAGCACTTCCGAGACGCCTTCCTCGACGGCTTCGCGCACGGTCTTGGTCGGATCGAGGTCCGGCTCCTGGGCCAGGTAACCGATCTTGGTGCCCGGGTTGGCACGGGCTTCGCCCTGGAAGTCCTTATCGACGCCCGCCATGATCCGCAGGACCGTGGACTTGCCCGCGCCGTTGATACCCAGCAGGCCGATCTTGGCGCCAGGGAAGAACGAGAGGGAGATGTCCTTGATGATCTGGCGCTTCGGGGGGACGATCTTGCTGACCCCGTTCATGGTGTAGATGTATTGCATGGACGCTCCGTAAGGAAAGCCGGCCCCGGGAGCGGAAGCTCCCGGCGGGCAAACCCTCATTATAGCGGGGTTTGGTGACGAACACCGCCGCCTGGGAAGGGCGCCGGCTGAACGGGTTCGAGCCGGCGCCCGGCCCTCACAGGCGTCCCGTCTCGACGTAATCCCGGATCCGCTGCTGGTTCCTCACCGAATAGACCTCACAGGGCCACAGGCCGAACTGGAAGTCGCCCATGTTCGTGTTGCAGGTGGTCCATGTCTCGGCGTACTCGTGGATGGCGCCGAAGGTATGGCCCAGCTCATGCGCCACATTGGACGACGTCCGTACGCTCGCCATCGCAAAGGGAGTCCCTTCGTAGGCGACACCGAGGGCGCTGCCGTTCGGGGAACCCTGGACCACGAGGACCATGCGCGTCGCGCGGGTGTCCCGGCTGCCCAGCCGATCCAGCACGGGCTGGGCAGCCCTGCGCCAGTCGCCCAGCGCGCCTTCGTGGCCGTAGGGCAGGCGCTCCAGGCCGTCCAGCTGGCGGTGGACATGGATCTGGATGTCCTGTCCGGGCAGGACGTCGGCACGCATGTGGCCCAGCCAGGCGCTCACGTGCTCTGAGACGAAATCCTGCACATTCATCTGGACGTCCTCGTGGAGCACGAAGTGGACGTTGATCGTCGGCGGAGCCCCGGCGAAGGCGGACAACGGGGCGGACAGGGCCAGGCCGAAGGCCAGGAGCTTGGTTTTCATAGGATTCCTTTCGTGGTTTGGCAAACGGACGTTCCACGTCCGCCGGCAACGTTAAGAGACTTTGGGCTGCCCGGGAGTAGGAATGATCCTTGGCGCGCTGTAGGTCGATGCCGACAGGGAGCCTCGCTGGATGCCTACGGACTTGCCTCGCTGGCCGCAAACCCCCACCTCAGCTACACTTTTCGCCTTCCCCTACGTACTTCCCACGAGGTTGAGATGTTCCCGAAGGATGCAACGATCGCCGGCTATGACGACGAGCTCGCCCAGGCCATCGCCAACGAGTCCCGCCGCCAGGAAGATCACGTCGAGCTGATCGCCTCGGAGAACTACGCCAGCCCGCGCGTCATGGAAGCCCAGGGCTCCACCCTGACCAACAAGTACGCCGAGGGCTACCCGGGCAAGCGCTACTACGGTGGCTGCGAGTATGTGGACGTGGCCGAAAAGCTGGCCATCGAGCGCTTGAAGAAGCTCTTCGGCGCCGATTACGCCAACGTGCAGCCGCACTCCGGCTCGCAGGCCAACCAGGCCGTGTACTTCGCGCTGCTACAGCCGGGCGACACCATCCTGGGCATGAGCCTGGCCCACGGCGGCCACCTGACCCACGGTGCCAAGGTCAACCTCTCGGGCAAGATCTTCAACGCCGTGCAGTACGGCATCGATCCGGATACCGGCCTGGTCAACTACGACGAGATCGAAAAGCTCGCCGTGGAGCACAAGCCGAAGATGATCGTCGCCGGCTTCTCGGCCTACTCGCAGGTGCTCGACTGGGCGAAGTTCCGCGAGATCGCCGACAAGGTCGGCGCGTACCTGTTCGTCGACATGGCCCACGTCGCAGGCCTCATCGCCGCAGGCGTCTACCCGAACCCGGTGCCGCACGCGCACGTCGTCACCTCGACCACGCACAAGACCCTGCGCGGCCCGCGCGGCGGCATCATCGTGGCCAAGGGCCTCGGTGAGGAACTGGAAAAGAAGCTGCAGTCGGTGGTCTTCCCGGGTATCCAGGGTGGCCCGCTCATGCACGTCATCGCCGCCAAGGCCGTGGCGTTCAAGGAGGCACTGGAGCCTTCGTTCACCGAATACCAGAAGCAGGTCGTCGCCAACGCCAAGGCCATGGCGAAGACGCTGATCTCGCGCGGTTACAAGGTCGTCTCCGGCGGCACGGAAAACCACCTGATGCTGATCGACCTGATCGGCCGCGATGCTACGGGCAAGGATGCGGAAGCGGCCCTCGGCAAGGCCCACATCACGGTGAACAAGAACGCCGTCCCGAACGACCCGCGTTCGCCGTTCATTACCTCGGGCCTGCGCGTCGGTACCCCGGCGATCACCACTCGCGGCTACAAGGAAGCGGATACGGTGGAACTGGCCAACTGGATCTGCGATGTACTCGACGCGCCGAACGATGACGCCGTCATCAAGGCCGTGCGCGAGAAGGTCACGGCGCAGTGCAAGAAGTATCCGGTGTACGGCTGATCGATGCATTGCCCGTTCTGCCAGCATGAAGACACCCGCGTCATCGATTCCCGGCTCACCGAAGACGGTGGCACGGTGCGTCGGCGGCGCGAGTGCCCACAATGTAGTGAACGCTTCAATACGTTCGAAACCGCGGAACTGAAGCTCCCGGCGATCGTGAAGTCTGGCGATCGTCGCGAGCCGTTCGATGAGCACAAGCTGCGCGTGAGCTTTGAACGCGCACTGCAGAAGCGCCCGGTGGCGAGCGATGCCGTGGATGCCGCGGTACGTGCCGTGACCAACGACCTGCGCCGCAGCGGTGATCGCGAAGTGCCCTCCCGCCAGGTGGGCGAGCTGGTGATGCGCGAGCTCAAGCTGCTCGACCAGGTCGCCTACGTGCGTTTCGCGTCCGTGTACCGCCGCTTCGAAGACGTCCACGCGTTTCGCGAGGAAATCGAGAAGCTCGAGCGCGACCTGCCATCGATGGAAGGTTTGCAACTGCCGCTGCTCGAGGCGGCCCGGCGCGGACGCAAGTCCTGATGTCCCGTCCGTTCTTTCCCGCCATGGACCATGTGCACATGGCCCATGCGCTGCGTCTTGCCGAACGCGGCATGTTCTCCACGCAACCGAATCCCCGTGTTGGCTGTGTCATCGCCCGCGGCGAGACCGTGCTCGGCACGGGCTGGCACCCGAAGGCCGGTGAACCTCACGCGGAAGTGTTCGCCCTGCGCGAGGCCGGTGACGCGGCGCGTGGTGCCACGGCTTATGTCACGCTGGAGCCGTGTGCCCACCACGGCCGCACGCCGCCCTGCGCCGATGCGCTGATCGCGGCCGGCGTCGACCGCGTCGTCATCGCCCACGAAGATCCGTTCACCCAGGTCGATGGCAAGGGCATCGAGAAGCTCCGCGAGGCGGGCATCCTCGTGCGCGTGGGCCTGATGCGCGATGCCGCGCACGAACTCAATATCGGGTTTTTCAGCCGCATACAGCGCGGCCGCCCCTGGGTGCGGATCAAGCTCGCCATGAGCCTTGATGGCCGCACCGCGCTGGCGGATGGTTCATCGAAATGGATCACTGGAGAGGCGGCGCGCGCTGATGGACACCGCTGGCGCGCGCGTGCCTCCGCCATTCTTTCCGGGAGCGGCACGGTCCTCGCCGATGACCCTAGCCTCACCGTGCGCCTGCCCGGCGCCGGGCCGTTCGTGCCGCCCCTGCGCGCCATCCTTGATACCCACCTGCGCACGCCGACGGGGTATCACGTGCTCGACGCCAGCGCACCCACCGTCTTGCTGCATGCTTCCGACGCCGTGGTGCCTGCGCATCTGCAGGATGTACAGCGTGCAGTGATCCGCAGTGAGGAAGGTAAAGGCCTCGATCTGCGCGCTGCGTTGCACTGGCTCGCGGAGCACGATGTGAATGAGGTGCATGTCGAGGCGGGCCCGGTGCTTTGTGGCGCGTTGCTTGCCGCGGGCCTCGCCGACGAACTGCTGATTTACGTCGCACCGGTTCTGCTCGGCCATACCGGCCGACCCATGCTTCACCTGCCGCCGCTGGACGACATGGCCTCGCGCTGGAAGCTCAACACGATCGATCGCCGCCAGGTGGGTGACGATACCCGCCTGCTGATGCGGCCCGCCGCATGAATCGCGTGCGCTGGGGCATCATCGGCTGCGGCGCCGTGACGGAAGTGAAAAGCGGTCCGGCCTTTGCGAAGGTGCCGGGGTCGGCGCTGGTCGCCGTCATGCGCCGCGATGGCGACAAGGCGCGCGACTACGCGCAGCGGCATGGCGTGCCGCGCTGGTACGACGATGCCGGCCAGCTCATCGCGGATCCTGGTGTGGATGCGGTCTACATCGCCACGCCACCGTCCAGCCACCGCGATTACGCGTTGCGAGCCATCGCTGCGGGCAAGCCGGTTTACATCGAGAAGCCGATGGCGATGAACCACCGTGAGTGCCTCGATATCGTCGAGGCGGGCAGGGCGGCGAACGTCCCGGTGTTCGTGGCGTACTACCGCCGCGCGCTGCCGCGTTTCACCACGATCGCCCGCCTGCTGCGCGAAGGTGTGATCGGCACACCGCGTTTCGTCAACGTCGTGCTGCATCACCCATTTGAAAAGGTTTACCAGGATCCGGCAAACCTGCCGTGGCGGGTTCAGCCCGAGCTCTCGGGTGGTGGCATCTTCGTCGACCTCGCCAGCCATACGCTCGATATCCTGGATTTCCTGCTGGGGCCGATGGTCGAGGTGCGCGGCATGGCGCGGAACCAGCTAGGTGCCTACCCGGCGGAAGACGCGGTGGCCATGGCCTTTGCCTTCGGAAACGGCATGCTCGGCACCGGCTTATGGAACTTCGGCGCCGACCGCCGCGAGGATCGCGTCGAAATCGTCGGCGACCGCGGCCGTTTGGTCTTCGCCACTTTCGGCGACGGCCCGATCCGCGTCGAGGCCGACGGCGTGGTCGACAACCTTTCCATCGACAACCCGGCACACATCCAGCAACCGTTGATCACCGCGATGGTCGATGCCCTGCTGGGGCGGGGCGAATGCCCATCCACCGGCGAAACTGCCGCCCGCACCAGTTGGGTAATGGATCAGGTCCTGTAGGAGCGCGCTTGCGCGCGATGGGTCTAGCCGCATCGGCGATCGCGCGCAAGCGCGCTCCTACGGGGGTTGCGTCGGGTGGGGTGGGCCCCATGTTATGCTTCGCAACACATTCAAGCGTCTTCAGGGCGGGGTGTAACTCCCCACCGGCGGTAGGTTTCTTCACGGAAACGAGCCCGCGAGCGCTCCCGGCACCCGCCGGGAGGTCAGCAGATCCGGTCCAAATCCGGAGCCGACGGTCATAGTCCGGATGAAAGAAGACGGCTCCATGCGCTCCTCGCGGGGCGCGTGGCGTCATGCGCCTTGGGACGTTTTTCGCCAACCTAGCGGGAAACGCCAACATGTTCACCGGCATCATCCAGGCTGTCGGCCGCATCAAGCGGCTGGAACCGCGCGGCGGCGATGTCCGCCTCGTGGTCGACACCACCTCCCTCGACATGGCTGATGTCGCCCTGGGCGATAGCATCGCCGTGTCCGGCGTATGCCTCACCGTCATTGAATTCGACGCCGCCAGCTTCGCTGCCGATGTCTCCAACGAGACCCTGGCGATGACCTCGCTGGGCAAGCACAAGGCCGGCGACGCAGTGAACCTGGAGAAAGCCCTGCGCCTGGCCGATCGCCTCGGTGGTCACCTGGTTTCCGGGCATGTCGACGGCACCGGCAAGGTCGTTTCGGTCGTACCCGATGGCCGTTCGCTGCGCTGGACCTTCGAGGTGCCGCGCGATCTGGCCCGCTATATCGCCCACAAGGGGTCGGTTTGCATCGACGGCACCAGCCTTACGGTGAACGAAGTGGATGGCACGCGTTTCGGCGTGAACCTTATCCCCCACACGGTGGAACACACGACGTTCGCCGCGCGCCGGCCGGGCGATAGCGTGAACATCGAGGTCGACGTGGTCGCGCGCTATGTGGAGCGCCTGCTCTCCAGTGGCGGCGCACCGCGGCTCGACGAAGGTTTCCTCAAAGAACACGGCTTCGCCTGACGGGATCGCATGACCATGGCATTCAATACCATCCCCGAGATCGTCGAAGACCTGCGCAATGGCCGCATGGTCATCATCGTGGACGACGAAGACCGCGAGAACGAAGGCGATATCGTCATGGCCGCCGAAAAGGTGCGGCCGGAAGACGTGAACTTCATGGTCCGCGAAGCACGCGGCCTGTTGTGCCTCACGCTCACCGAGCAGCGCACCCGCCAGCTTGGCCTGAAGCCGATGGTCGCGGACAACAACTCGCCGTACCACACCAACTTCACCGTCTCGATCGAGGCGGCCGAAGGCGTCACGACGGGTATTTCCGCGCACGACCGCGCGCGCACCGTACAGGTCGCCGTAGCGAAGGATGCGAAGCCCGCCGACATCACCATGCCGGGCCACGTCTTTCCGCTGACCGCCCAACCGGGTGGCGTGTTGACCCGTGCCGGGCATACCGAAGCCGGTTGCGACCTCGCGGCGATGGCCGGCCTCGAGCCCGCTGCGGCGATTATCGAAGTGCTGCACGATGATGGCTCCATGGCGCGCCGCCCGGAGCTGGAGGCCTTTGCGGCGAAGCATGGCCTGAAGATCGGCACCATCGCCGACCTCATCCGCTATCGCCTCGAAACCGAGAAGACCGTCGAGCGTGTGTTCGAGGACGACGTCGAGACCGAATTCGGGCCGTTCCACCTGGTGGCCTACCGCGATGCGATCCGCAGCGGCCTGCATTTCGCGTTATCGCGTGGCGACATCGCGGATGGCGAGCCGGTGCTGACCCGCGTCCATGTGCGTAACACGCTCTCCGACGTGCTGCACCTGAAGCGCGAAGACCTCGGCCAGACCGTGACCGAGGCGTTGCGCCGGCTTGCCGATGAAGGCCGCGGCGTGCTCCTGGTGCTGTCTGGCGAAGACACGCCAGATGCGCTTCTGGCTCGCCTGCGTGGCGACAAGCAGCCGATCCCGGCGCTCAAGGATGACCAGGAGTGGCGTCAGCTCGGCCTCGGTGCGCAGATGCTCGCCGATCTCGGCGTGAAGCGCCTGCGGGTCATCGGCACGCCCAGGAAATTCGTTGGCATTTCAGGCTTCGGCCTTGAAGTGGTGGAGCAGGACAGCTAAACCTGAGCCCATGCCTAGCTCCTACGATATTCGCCTGATCGCCCCCGCCGGCTATCCCCATAACCCCGAAGCCATGCACGCTGGCATCGCCCGCCTCGAAGGAGCGGGGCACCGCGTGCACGGCAAGGATGTGCTGACCCGGCGTGACCTCCGCTTTGCCGGCACCGATGCCCAGCGGGCGGGCGACCTCAACGCGCTGGCGGACCCTTCGCAGTCGCTGCCCGATATCGCCCTGGCGATCCGTGGCGGCTATGGTGCGCATCCGATCCTGCCGCTGCTGGATTACGACGGTTTACGCGCGCGCCTGGTCGGCGCTCCGCTGGCTCTGGTCGGGCACAGCGATTTCACGGCCCTGCAGTGTGCGCTACTGGCCCGCAGCGGCCTGCCCACCCTGGGCGGTCCGATGCTCGGTCCCGATTTCGGTGCCCCTGAGCTGGATAGCCTCACCTGGGAGCATTTCTGGACAACGCTGGCCAGCGATGAAGGCCTCGCGGTCTGGCAAACGCCGGACTCGCTGGCCCTCCCTGTGGAAGGCACGATCTGGGGCGGCAACCTGGCCATGCTTAGCGGCCTGGTCGGTTCCGACTACTTCCCCCGGGTCGAGGGCGGCATTCTCTTTATCGAAGACATCGCGGAACCGCCGTTCCGGGTCGAGCGGATGCTCTACCACCTGCTTCACGCCGGGGTGCTGGGCCGCCAGAAGGCCTTGCTGATCGGTGATTTCACCAGCTGCCGCGTCGCCGAGTACGACAACGGCTATGACCTGGCCATGGCCTTCGAACGGATCGGCGCGGCGGCGGGTATTCCGCTGGTTCGCGGCCTGCCGTTCGGCCACGGCCCGGCCAAGTTCACCCTACCGTTTGGGGTGCAAGGACGGCTCAGCGTCGTCGATGGCCGCGCCGAGCTGGCTTTCAACGGCCACCCGCGCCCCAAAACCCCGTAAAATAACCGGCCGCCCGGCGGCCACCCGCCCCACAGGACCCCACCATGAAGATCATCGAAGGCGATTTCGCCACCCCCAAGGGCCGTTTCGCCATCGTCGCCGGCCGCTTCAACTCGTTCGTCGTCGAGCCACTGGTTGAAGGCGCACGTGACGCGCTGGTCCGCCACGGCGTGAAGGACGACGCGATCGACCTGATCCGCGTGCCAGGCGCCTGGGAAATCGCGCAGGCTGCCTACAAGGTCGCTGGCTCCGGCAAGTACGCCGCCGTGATCGGCCTGGGTGCGGTGATCCGCGGCTCCACGCCGCATTTCGATTACGTTGCTGGCGAAGCTGCCAAGGGCCTCGGCCAGGCCGCGTACACTTCGGGCGTGCCGGTGTCGTTCGGCGTGCTCACCACCGATAGCATCGAGCAGGCTATCGAGCGTGCCGGCACCAAGGCAGGCAACAAGGGCGTGGACGCGGCCATGGTCGCGATCGAAATGGTTAACCTCTACACGAAGCTGGGCAAATGACTAACACTCCTCCGCACGGTATCGACCTGGCTGCGCGTTCCCGCGCCCGCCGCCGTGCCCTGCAGGCGCTTTACGCGTGGCAGGTGGGCGGCGCGAAGATGGGTAACGTCATCGAGCAGTTCCGCCACGAGCAGGATATGCAGGTGGCCGACCAGGAGTACTTCGAAGACCTGCTCCGTGGCGTCGAAAAGCACGTCGCTGAGCTGGATGAAGGCATCAAGCCGTTCGTGGATCGCGATGTGGCACAGATCGATCCGATCGAGCGCGCGGCACTACGCATGGGCGCCTACGAGCTGAAGTACCGCCCGGACGTGCCTTATCGCGTGGTGATCAACGAAGCCGTGGAAGCCACCAAGCGCTTCGGTGCCGACCATGGCCACAGCTATGTGAACGGTGTTCTCGACAAACTCGCGACGCATTGGCGTACGGCCGAGAAGCGATCCTGATCTTCCGCGCGTTTCGTGCGCGCTGATGGAGCACGCATGGAATTCGACCTGATCGAACGCATCCGCCGGCACACCGACGTCCACCGTGACGACGTGGTGACCGGCATCGGCGATGACGCCGCTGTCGTCGCCGTGCCCGCCGGGCGTGAACTGGCGATCGCCGTGGATACCCTGGTCGAGGGTATCCATTTTCCCGCAGGCACCGCGGCCGCCGATATCGGCTGGAAGGCGCTTGCGGTGAACCTTTCCGATCTGGCCGCGATGGGCGCCACGCCTGCCTGGGCACTGTTGGCGCTCACGCTGCCAGCGCCTGATGAAGCCTTTATCGACGGCCTTGCCCGCGGCTTCGCCGAACTCGCCACGCCGTTCCGGCTGGCGTTGATTGGTGGCGACACCACCCGCGGTCCACTGACCGTCACCGTCACCGTGCATGGCTTCACCTCGCCCGGTCAGGCCCTGCTGCGCTCCGGCGCGCGGGTGGGTGATGTGGTGATGGTGACGGGGACCCTGGGTGATGCGGCCGCTGGCTTGCGGTGCCTTTCTGAAACGGATGCCTCGCCCTATGCCGGCCTGATTGACCGCCTGAACCGGCCGACCCCGCGCGTCGCGGCAGGCCAGGCCCTGCGCGGCATCGCCACGGCATGCATCGATGTCTCCGACGGCCTCGTCGCCGACCTCGGCCATATCTGCAAGCAGAGCCGGGTAGGGGCGGAAATCGACGCGGCCTTGTTGCCGCGTTCGTCCGCCATGCTCACCCATTTCCACGACACCGACGCGATTGACTTCGCCCTGGCCGGCGGCGATGACTACGAACTGTGCTTTACCGTGCCCGCTGAAAAGGCCAGCGAGATCGCCGCGGATCTCGCCCGACTCGGTTGTGGCGCCACGCGCATCGGCCGCGTGGTCGAAGGCGAGGGCGTCCGTGTGATCGATGCCACGGGCGCGACGCGCACGCCGACCCACGCGGGCTGGAATCACTTCGCATGAGCACCAAGTACGTGCTTGATGCAGAAGATCGCCGCCGCCTGCTTGCGACGCCGGCCGGGTGGCTGGCTACGGGCTTCGGCTCCGGCCTGGCACCCAAGGCGCAAGGTACCTTTGGTTCGCTGGCTGCGATCGTCCCGTGGCTATTACTGCACACCCTGGCCCCGTGGGCATGGCTGCTGGTCATCGCTGTATCGTTCGCCGTGGGCGTATGGGCGTGCAACGTGGCCGGGCGGATCATCGGCGTGGACGATCATCGCAGCCTGGTCTGGGATGAGTTCGTCGGCCTGTGGATCGCGTTGTTGCCCGCGCTGGTCGTGCCTGCGTGGTGGTGCATCGTGCTTGGCTTCGCCCTGTTTCGCCTGTTCGATGTGTGGAAGCCGTGGCCGATCGCCTGGTTCGACCGTCGCGTGAAGGGTGGCCTCGGCGTCATGCTCGACGACGTCATCGCAGGCCTCTTCGCCGCTATCGTCCTGCACCTTATCCAGCTCATCGTTCTTTAGGAGAACACCATGGAATACCGTCGCCTCGGCGCCACCGGCCTCAAGCTGTCGGCGCTGTCGTATGGCGCGTGGGTGACGTTTGGCCGCCAGGTCGGACGCTCCGCCGCGCGCGAACTCATCGCGCTGGCGTATGACCACGGCGTCAACTTCTTCGATAACGCCGAGACCTACAACGCAGGTGATGCCGAACGTCTGATGGGCGATGTCATCGCCGACCTGCGCTTGCCGCGCGATGCCTACTGCGTGTCGAGCAAGGTGTACTTCGGCGCCGTGACGGATCCGAAGCCCACCCAGCGCGGCCTGTCGCGCAAGCATGTGTTCGATGCCTGCCATCAGGCGCTGGAGCGCTTGCGCGTCGACTATCTCGACCTCTACTTCTGCCATCGCCCCGATCCTGACACGCCGGTGATCGAAACCGTGTGGGCGATGGATACGCTGGTCCGCCAGGGCAAGGTGCTCTACTGGGGTACCAGCGAATGGCCGGTGGAGCTGATTGAAGAAGCGCATCGCGTCGCGCGGGAAAATCATCTCGTCGCACCCTCCATGGAGCAGCCGCAGTACAACCTGCTGCATCGCGACCGCTTTGAACGCGAGTACGCACCGCTGTATCGCGAGCATGGCATGGGCACCACGATCTGGTCGCCGCTCGCCTCCGGTTTGCTCACGGGCAAGTACAACGAAGGCATCCCCGATGATTCGCGCCTGGGTCACGCCGACTACGCATGGCTGCGCGATGCGTTGCTAGATAACGGTGGTGCGCAACTGAAGACGGTACGTGCACTCGCGCCCATCGCCGAAGAACTCGACATCCCGCTCGCGCGGATGTCGCTGGCCTGGTGCCTGAAAAACCCCAACGTCTCGACAGTGATCCTCGGCGCAAGCAAGACCCACCAGCTCGAAGAAAACCTGAAGGCACTCGATGCCGTGCCGTTGCTGACCGACGCCGTCATGGCAAGCATCAACGCGGCGCTATAACCCGATCGCGCGCAAGCGCGCTCCTACAGGAGGCTACGCAGGTCTTGAACGCGGCGCTCTACCCGGTCGCGCGCAAGCGCGCTCCTACAGGAGGCTACGCAGGTCTTGTGTAGGAGCGCGCTTGCGCGCGATCGGGTTCCCTCAAACGTCCCCGTAAAGCGCTTGCAGCATCGCGATAGCCGCGAGGCCTGCAGTTTCGGTGCGCAGGATCCGCGGGCCGAGCTTCAACCCGATAAACGCGGCGCTGGCCAACGCTGTCCGATCACGCTCGCCAAAGCCACCTTCGGGCCCAATGGCGATGATGGCCGAACTCGTGAGCGCGAGCTCGGAGGGGCGTTTGCTGCCCTCAGGCAACAACGCCAGCCGCATCGGCCCACCTTCACCCAAGGAGCCCAGCCACGCGTTAAGCGGCACCGCCGGGTCGATGACTGGCACCACGGCACGCCCCGACTGCTCGCATGCACTCGCCGCGACGGCGCGCCAATGCAGAAGGCGCTTCTCCGCACGCGCTGCATCCAGCTTCACTTCCGAGCGCTCGGTGATCAGCGGCACGATGCGGGTGATGCCCAGCTCGGTCGCCTTCTGCACGATCAGATCCATTTTCTCGCCGCGCGCCACGCCCTGGGCCAGGGTCAACGACAGCGGCGATTCGTTCGTGAGCGCCCGGCCTTCGCCGACCTCGGCCACGACTTCGCGCTTGCCGACGGCGGCTAGCGTGGCGTCGAACTCCATGGGGGCATCGCCGGCGAACAGCACCACCGGGTCGCCGGGCTGCATGCGCAGGACGCGCGCCACGTGCTCGCCGGCCTGGGCGGGAAGCACGATCTGCTGGCCGGGGGCCAGCGGCTGGTCGACATGGATTCGGATGGTGCGCATGCTGGGCCCTGTGTCACGGAACATCCATTGTACCGGGCTGCGCGGGCGGCTATCGTCGGCGCGTTGCGAAGGAGCCTATGCATGCCGATCGCCTGGTATTTCGATTTCGTCTCGCCGTTCTGCTGGCTGCAGTGGCCAGCGATCCGCGAACTTACCGCCACCCGTGAGGTGGTGTTGCGGCCGATCCTGTTTGGTGCGCTGCTCAAGCAGATGAACCATCTGGGGCCGGCGGAAATCCCCTGCAAACGCGAGTTTACGTACCGTTACGCGCTGTGGCGGGCGAGGCAGGCGGGCATGCCGCTGCGTTTCCCGCCGACCCACCCGTTCAACCCCTTGCCTGCGCTGCGTCTGTGCGTGGCCGCCGGCAGCACGGTGGAGGTGGTCGGTGCCATCTACGAATGGATCTGGGCGCATGGCCGCGCGGCCGATACCCCGGAAGCGCTGGCTCCGCTCGCCGCATCGTTCGGGATCACCGACCTGCGCGAGGCCTTGTCGGCCCCGACAGTAAAAGCCGAACTCCAGGTTAATTTCGAGCAGGGTATGCAAGACCGGCTCTACGGGGTGCCGACCCTGGCGATTGGCGGCGAACTGTTCTGGGGTGCCGATGCGCATGACTTCGCCATGGCCTATCTGGACAACCCCGGCATGTTCGCCGAGGGCGAGATGGCTCGCCTGGGCGAGCTGCCGGTAGGCGTCTCGCGGATCTAGGCGATCGCCCGGGCGATACCTGCGATAGCCGTATCGACCATGAAGTCGATCTCGTCTTCGCGGATGACGTAGGGCGGCATGAAGTACACGATATTCCCAAGCGGGCGCAGCAGCGCGCCGTTCTCCAGCCCATGCGTATACACGCGAAGTCCGCGCCGTTCGTGGGCGGGGAAGGGCTTGCGCGTCGCCTTGTCGGCCACGAGTTCGATGGCGGCGATCATGCCGGTCTGGCGTACATCGGCGACGTTGGGGTGATCGCGCAAGGGCGCGATGCGTGATGCCATGTGCGTCGCAAGCACGCGATTGCGCTCCAGCACGGGGTCCTCGCGGAAGATCTTCAGCGTTGCCGTCGCGGCGCGGCAGGCCAGCGGATTGCCGGTATAGCTATGTGAGTGCAGGAAGGCCTTGCCGGCCGCGTACTCCGCGTAAAACGCCTGGTAGATGTCCTGCGTGGTCACCACCGCCGACAACGGCATGAAACCGCCGGTAAGCCCCTTCGACAGGCACATGAAGTCGGGTGATACGCCGGCCTGTTCGCACGCGAACAGCGTGCCGGTACGGCCAAAACCGACCGCGATCTCATCGGCGATGAAATGTACGTTGAACTCATTGCACAAGGCGCGCAGGCCGGTGAGGTAGGAGGCGTCGTACATGCGCATGCCGCCGGCGCATTGCACCAGCGGCTCCACGATGACCGCGCAGGTTTCATGCGCGTGCCGCTCCAGGATCGTGCGCATCTCGCCGAGGCGACGCGTGGCGACCTCGACCGGCGACTCGCCCGGTTCGCCTTCGTAGGTATCCGGCGAGGGCGCGAGTTCTGGCGTGAGCAACAGCGGCGCGTACGTTTTGCGGTAGAGCGCGACATCGCTGACGGACAACGCGCCCAGTGTTTCGCCGTGGTAGCTGCCGGTCAGGGCGATGAAGCGGGTCTTCTCACCATGGCCGCGGTTGAGCCAGTAGTGGAAGCTCATCTTCAGCGCCACTTCGATCGCGGCCGAACCGTTGTCAGCCAGGAAGACGCGTTCCAGCCCAGGCGGGGTGATCCGGACGAGTTCCTCAGCCAGTTCCACGGCCGGCTCGTGGGTGAACCCAGCGAAGATCACATGCTCCAGCCGGTCCAGCTGGTCCTTCAGGGCGCCGGCGATGCGCGGCTCGGCATGGCCGAACAGGTTGGTCCACCAGGAACTTACGGCATCGAGGTAGCGGCGCCCATCCGTGCCAACCAGCCACGCCCCTTCGCCGCGCGCGACGGGTACCATGGGTAGGGTTTCGTGATCGTGCATCTGGGTGCACGGGTGCCAGAGGACGGAAAGGTCACGCGTTACCAGTGTGTCGGCGGCCTGGGTGGCGAAAAGGGCATCAGTCATCCGCCCATGATCCCCCCGCCGCGCCGCGTCCTCAAGTTTTCCAAGAGGTGATGGATTGAAGTGGTTACGCCGGATCGGCCTGCTTGTCCTGGTGCTGGCGCTTGCTGCCGGTGTCTTCTACTGGTTCCTGCCTGCCAGCGTGGCGGTGCCGTTCGTGGTGCGACGCGCCCGTGGCCTGGTGCTGGATGACCTTTCGGGAACCGTCTGGGATGGCCGCGCGGGGCGCGTGATGACCCGCGAGGGGCTGGACCTGGGCGTCGTGACCTGGAAGCTCGGCCGTGACGTGATCCTGGGGCGCACCCACCTGGATATCCACCTGGATGGACGCGCGGCCCGCTTCAACGGGCACATGGAGCGCACCGAAGCCGACCGCGTGCAGTGGCGCGATGTTGACTTCCGCGTCGACGCTGCGGCCCTCTCCGGTCCGGGCCTGCCGCGTGAGCTGGTCCCGGTGGGCGTGGTCGAAGGCAAGGTGCCGGAAGCCGATCTGCAAGGGAACTGGCCGCTGGCGCTCGAGGCGGACGTGAACTGGCGCGCGGCGGCGGTGAAGACCCCCGAGGGCCATGTCACCCTGGGCGGCCTCGCATTCAAGGCGCATTCGGCCGCCGGCGTCCTGCGCGCCACGCTGGCGGATGACGGCGACGGTTCGCTGGCGGTGGACGCCCGCGTGGCCGCCTCACCGCTGGGCTGGCGGCTGGATGGCGCGCTGGTACCGCGCATCCGCGACACCGCGCTGACCCATCTCATCGCCCGCTTCGGTCCCGTGCGGCCGGACGGTTCCGTTTCCCTGGCCCGCAAGGCCGGGCTCGCACCGGCAACCTCGCCATGACCGATACGCTCGACAAGGCCCTCTCCGCCGCCCGCGATGCTGCGGGTGCGGCGGCCGAGATCATCCAGCACTACTGGCGCGCCGGCGTTGATGTGATCACCAAGGGCGATGACACGCCGGTGACGGTCGCCGATCGTGAAAGCGAACTGGCCATCCGCGAGATCCTGTCGCGCGCCTTGCCCGAAGCCGGTATCTACGGCGAGGAATACGGCGCCGATGACATCACCCGTGAATGGCTATGGCTGGTCGATCCGCTCGATGGCACCAAGAGCTTCGTGCGCCGGACACCGTTCTTTTCCACGCAGATCGCGCTCATGCATCGCGGCGAGCTGGTCCTGGGCGTATCGTCCGCGCCGATCTACGGTGAGCGCATGTGGGCGGTGAAGGGGCGCGGCGCCTGGCTCGATGGCGAGCGAGTGCAGGTTGCCGATACCTCCACGTTTTCCCGGGCGGTGATCTCCACCGGTAACGTGAAGACGCTCACGGCGGACGCGCGCTGGGAGGTCCTCGGACAGATGATCCGCGACAGCAACCGCATCCGCGGCTACGGTGATTTCTGCCATTACCACCTGCTGGCGCGCGGCGGCGTAGACCTGGTGGTCGAATCCGACCTCAACATCCTGGATATCGCGCCACTCGCGGTGATCGTCCGCGAGGCTGGCGGCGTGTTCACTCAGCTCGATGGCGGCCCGGTGGGCCTGGAGACCCGTGGCGTTCTCGCCGGCACCCCGGCGATTCACGCCGAAGCGCTCGAACGGTTCCGCGGCGTTACAATCGGCTGATGAACAAGCGCCCTACGATCCTCGCGACACGCGATGCCCCCGACAGCGCCCTCCGCAAGGCGGAGCAGGTGGATCTCGAATTCTCCAACGGCGAGCGCCGCACCTACGAACGCCTCAAGGGCAGTGGTTTCGGTGCGGTACTGATCGTGGCCATGCGTGATCCCGAAACCGTATTGCTGGTGCGCGAATACGGCGTTGGCGTCGATCGCTACGAGCTGGGCGTGCCCAAGGGCCGCCTCGATCGCGATGAAACGACCGAGCAGGGCGCCGACCGCGAACTGAAGGAGGAAGTGGGTTATGGCGCACGCAAGCTGAAGATCCTGGGCACGCTTTCGCTATCGCCTTCGTACATGACCCATCTGGCGCACGTCGTGCTCGCGGAGGATCTGTATCCCGAACGCTTGCAGGGCGATGAGCCGGAGGAGCTTGAAGTGGTGCCCTGGCGCATGGACAAGCTGCATGAGCTGATTGCGCGCGACGATGTCACCGAGGGCCGTTCCATCGCCGCCCTGTTCATGGCCCGCGAGTATCTCGCTGGCCGCTATCAACCCGCGTGACCGTGCCGCGTCCGCAGGCGTGCCTGGAAGAGGTCTGCGCGATCGCGCGCGAGGCTGCCGATGCCATCCTCGTGGTCTACGCGCAGGATTTCGAGATCGTCCAGAAGGCGGATGCATCGCCGGTCACCACGGCCGACCTGGCCGCGCAGGCGGTGATAGCGCACCGCCTACAGGAGATCACACCGGGCGTCCCGGTGATCTCGGAAGAAGCGTTGGCCGCACCCTGGGCGGAACGCCGCACCTGGCGCCGCTACTGGCTGGTCGATCCGCTGGATGGCACGCGCGAGTTCATCAAGCGCAATGGCGAGTTCACCGTGAACATCGCGCTGATCGAAGATCACCGCAGCGTGCTGGGCGTGGTGCTCGCGCCCGTCACGGGCGATCTTTATGCCGCGGCGCAGGGGCAGGGCGCATGGCGCCAGCAGGGCGTCGGCGCCGT
The DNA here is from genome assembly GCF_036500425.1 of Luteibacter sp. Lineage (GTDB taxonomy): Bacteria > Pseudomonadota > Gammaproteobacteria > Xanthomonadales > Rhodanobacteraceae > Luteibacter. The sequence goes on along the minus strand of NZ_DASYCB010000004.1, from coordinate 31,140 downwards.
GCGTGAGCCGATCAAAACGCGCCGCGCGGAGGGTCTGCTTCGCGTCACCGGTAGCCGTTCGCATGCGGGGGTACGCGCCGCGACCTTGCTGGATCGCCTTGGCGAGCATGAGACCTTCGCACTGGGCTCCTCGCTGAAGTTTTGCGTCATCGCCCGCGGCGATGCCGATGTCTACCTGCGCCTGGGTGCCACGTCCGAATGGGACACGGCTGCCGCGCAGTGCGTGCTGGAAGAAGCGGGTGGCGCGTTACTGGACCTGGCGGGCCGCCCGTTCCGCTACAACACGCGCGATTCACTGATCAATCCTGAATTCATCGCCTGCGGCGACACCAGCATCGACTGGACGGCGCGGCTCATCGACCCGGAACCCTGACGCATGGCCCGACCCATCGATGACCTCATCGCGATCATGGCGCGCCTGCGCGATCCGGATAACGGTTGCCCCTGGGACGTGAGGCAGACCTTCGCCACGATCGCGCCTTACACCATCGAAGAAGCGTACGAGGTGGCCGATGCGATCGACCGCCACGATATGCATGACCTGCGCGATGAGCTGGGCGACCTGCTTCTCCAGGTCGTCTTCCATGCACGCATGGCCGAAGAGGCGGGCGAGTTCGCATTCGCCGACGTGGTCGCCGCGATTTGCGACAAGATGGAGCGTCGCCACCCGCATGTGTTCGCTGACGTCACGCATGAAAGCGACGCGGCACGCTCGCGTGACTGGGATCGCTTGAAAGCGGAAGAGCGCAAGGCGAAGGGTGGCGAAGACCACAGTGCACTCGCTGGCATTTCACGCGGCCTGCCGGAATGGCAGCGCGCGGTGAAACTGCAGAAGCGCGCCGCGAACACGGGGTTCGACTGGCCCGACCACCGGCCTGTGCTCGACAAGCTCGCCGAAGAACTCGACGAAGTGCGCCACGAGTTCGATACGGGTGCCGATGAAGACCGTTTAGCCGATGAGATCGGCGATGTGCTGTTTGTCGCCGCAAACCTGGCGCGCCATGCGAAGGTCGATGTATCCCGCGCGTTGCGCGGTGCGAACCAGAAATTCGAACGCCGCTTCCGTGGCATGGAAGCCATCGCCGAAAGCGCCGGCCGCACGCTGTCGTCGTATTCGCTGGAAGAGCAAGAAGCCCTCTGGCGCAGCGTCAAAAAAAACGAACTGTAGGAGCGCGCTTGCGCGCGATTCAAGGTCGCGAACAAATCCGGCATCGCCGTTTCGTTGGCTTATCGCGTGCAAGCACGCTCCTACAAGGTGTTACTTGGCGTCGGCACGCTGCTGCATGCGCGCCTTGAACGCTTCCATCTCCTGGTGACGCTTGGTGTCGTTGGCCAGGCTTTCGTCGAGGCTCTTCTTCATCGTGGCGATGGCACCGTCGACGTTGGTCGGGGCCATCTGGGCGCGCGCCAGGTGACGGTAAGCGTAGTCACGGACCATCGGATTCTGCGACTTGGCCAGCACGTCGTTGTACAGCGCCGGCAGCTCCTTCTGGCGGCCGCTCATGATGTACAGGCGCTCGAGACCACGCAGGTCACCAATCACACCGCTCATCTCATGGCCACGGCCGTGGCCCCAGCCGCCGCGGCCATGGTCGCCGCCGCGCTGGCCGGCGTGGCCCCACTTCGGGCCGCCGTCACGCTGCGGGCCTTGCTGGGTGGACTTGGTCGCCGTGGTGGCGGGGGTCTTGGGGGCGGCATCCTGCGCAATCGCAAGGGCGGCCGAACCGGCAAGGAGGAGGGAAGCGGCGCTAACGAGCAGGGTCTTGCGTTGCATAGGTTGTCTCTCCGGGTTGGGCTTGCATGGGGAAAAACGTGGCTCCCCGCTCCCGGTTGACGGGCCCGTTGCCGTACGGTCAGTTTCGTGTGAAAACGCGGGATGCAACCTTATGCACCCGGGCCGCATCTATGCCGGAATACCGCACTACCAACGGAGGGCACTACCCATGCGTCATCTCATCTTCGCCGCGCTGATGCTTGCGCCGCTGGCCGCCATGGCCGACGAACCGCAGTGCAAGTTCCACGCGGATCGCAACCTCGATCTCGACCTGGGCGGTGTTCGCCACATCCGCTTTGTCGCGAATTCCCACGACCTCAAGGTGGATGGCGCCGCCGGTGGCAAGCCATCCATCCAGGGGCGTGCCTGCGCCTCCACCCAGGAGGCGGCCGACAACCTGGTCGTCGTCCAGTCGAAGGAAGGCGATACCCTGGTCGTCGAGCTGAAGGACAAGCGCGAGGGCGGCTGGCACATGGGCTGGGGCAACAACTACTCCTACCTGAAGGTCGCCGCGAGCGTTCCGGGCAACCTGCCGATCGAGGTGAACGTGGGCTCGGGTGATGCCGAAGTGCGCAATGTGGCCTCGCTGGATAGCACGGCAGGCTCGGGTGACCTGGAAGTCGATGGTGTGCGTGGCGGCGTCAAGGCCAATGTCGGTTCGGGCGACGTCAAGATCGCGAACTCCGGCGCCGTGGAAGTCGGTAGCGTCGGCTCCGGCGACCTCACTGCGCGGAACATCACGGGCGGTGTCCGGATCGGTACCGTCGGCTCAGGCGACGCCAAGCTCACCGACATTACGGGTGATGTCGACGTGGGCACGATCGGCTCGGGCGACCTCGATGTCGATGGTGTGAAGGGCAACCTCAGCGTCCGCACCACCGGCAGCGGCGATGTGGACCACAAGGGCGTAACCGGTAAGGTCGACGTCCCCCGCAAGCGCGACTAACCCCGGCACCCCTCGGGCGAAACCGCCCTGTAGGAGCGCGCTTGCGCGCGATGGGTGCTCGCGACAAGCCCCCATCGCGCGCAAGCCCCCATCGCGCGCAAGCGCGCTCCTACAGATTCACGACACGTGGAACCGATATCATCCAGCTGACCCTCGGCTGGATAGTTCGGATGACATGGCTGCCCGAGTCGCTGCGTAGCCTTCGCCGCGACGTGTTCTTCCTCGTATTGCTTGGCGTGGCTATCGCTTTTGCGGTGGCCATGCCTTCACGCGTGCCCACCTGGCCATCGCTGGTCGACTGGCCGACCATCGCCGCGCTAACCGGCCTGCTCATCCTCACCAAAGCGGTAGAAGAAAGCGGTGCGCTGGCCCACGCCGGCCGCTGGCTGATCGACCGGACCTCGACCCGACGTCTTGCCGCGCTCGGCCTCGTGGCGGCGACGGCGCTGTTGTCGATGCTGCTTACCAATGACGTCTCGCTGTTCGTCATGGTCCCGTTGACCTTGAGCATGTGCCGTATTGCACGCATGCCAGCCACGCGCCTCGTGATCTTCGAAGCGCTCGCAGTGAATGCGGGGTCGATGCTTACGCCGATCGGCAACCCGCAGAACCTGTTCCTGTGGCAACAGTGGGGCATCGGCTTTGGCGGCTTCGTCTGGGCGATGTTGCCGGTGGTGGCGATCGCGCTGGGGTTGTTGCTGGCGCTGACGGCGGTCGCCTTCCCGACGACGCGGCTGGAAGTTCACGAGCATGTGGATAATCGCCTTGACCGCAGCATGCTCGTGGTGGCGGCCGTGCTCTACGTGCCGTTCCTGTTCCTCGCCGATGCACACCATGCCGCGTGGGGTCTGCTCGGCGTGGTCGTGGTGTTTGCGCTGTTCCGCCGCAAGGTCCTCGCTGCCATCGACTGGGGCCTTCTACTCACCTTCGTGCTGATGTTCATCGACCTGCGTATGCTCGCGGGGCTCGACATCATCAAGCGCTGGCTGGGCGTGCTCGACCTGCACCAGCCACTTCACCTGTTCGCTACGGGCGCGCTGGCCTCGCAGGTCGTGAGCAACGTGCCAGCGGCGATCCTGCTGGCGGAGTACTCACACGACTGGCGCACGCTGGCCTGGGCGGTAAATGTCGGCGGGTTCGGCTTCATCCTCGGTTCGCTGGCGAACCTGATCGCACTACGCCTCCTCGGCGAGAAAAAGGCGTGGGGCACCTTCCATCTCTGGTCGGTGCCGTTCTTCATCGTGATGGCCGCGGTCGGGGCGTTGCTCTTGTAGGAGCGCGCTTGCGCGCGATCGAGGGTTCGGTAAACACCCATCGCGCGCAAGCGCGCTCCTACAGGGTGGGGCTCAGGCCTTGCGGGTGCCCTTGGCGCCCGTGTTGCTGTTCCCCTTGTCGTGCTTCTTGATGAAGTCACGGACGTCCGGGTAGACCACATCGCGCCAGCGGCGGCCGCTGAAGATGCCGTAATGGCCGGCGCCTTCCACGGTGATGTGCTTCTTCAGCTTTTTCGCGATGCCCTTGCACAGGCCGTGCGCGGCTTCGGTCTGGCCGAGGCCGGAGATATCGTCGAGCTCGCCTTCGATGGTGAGCAGGGCGGTGCCCTTGATCTTCGCCGGTTGAACAAGCTCGCCATGGACTTCCCACGTACCCTTCGGCAGGCGGTGTTCCTGGAACACGGTTTCGATGGTGTCGAGGTAGTACTCCGCCGGCATGTCGAGCACGGCGTTGTACTCGTCGTAGAACTTGCGGTGTGCCTCAGCGTCGTCGAGGTCACCCTTGCGCAGGTTCTCGTAGAAATCCCAATGCGACATGACATGCCGGCTCGGGTTCATGGACAGGAAGCCAGCGTGCTGCAGGAAGCCGGGATACACATCGCGCCCCGCGCCCGGATACTGGTACGGCACCTTGTGGATCAGCTGGTTGCGGAACCACGACAGCGGCCGCGTCGTGGCGAGGTTGTCGACGCTGGTAGGGCTCTTGCGCGTATCGATCGGGCCGCCCATCAAGGTGAGCGAGGCGGGCGTCGCTTCGCCGCGCGCGGCCATCAGCGACACCGCGGCCAGCACCGGCACGGTGGGCTGGCATACGGAGACCACGTGCGCGCGATGCACGCCGACATGGCGGATGAACTCTTCGATGTACGAGACATAGTCGGCCAGCGAGAACGAGCCCTGGTCCAGCGGGACCATGCGGGCGTCGGTCCAGTCGGTGATGTACACCTTGTGGTCGCGCAGCAGGGTGCGCACGGTATCGCGCAGCAGCGTGCTGTGGTGGCCGGAGAGCGGCGCGACGATTAGCACAGCCGGGTCGTGCTTCATCGCATCGACCGTCGCCTGGTCATCCGAGAAGCGCTTGAAGCGCTTCAGCGTGCAGAACGGCTTGCTCATGGCCACCTGCTCGACGATGGCCACGTCGTGCCCGTGGGCGTGCACGGTGTGGATATCGAATTCGGGCTTCTCGTAAGCCTTGCCCAGGCGGTACATGAGCTCGTACCCGGCAGCGGCGCGGTCGGCACCCGGCATGCGGGCAAACGGGCTGGCCAGGTCGCCAAACATCTTGGCGCCAGCTTCAGCCCAATACGACAGCGGGCTGAGCATGGAGCGCTGCCATTCGTGCATCAAATAGAGCATGCCGCTTCAATCCGGGTACGGGGAGGGTGGCGCATCATAACCAGTTGCGCCGCGCCATGTGTAAAGCCCCTGTTTTTGCTCGATTTAAACGTCGGCCTTGCGGCAGACCAGCAGAACTTCGTCCACCCCGGGGGCGGGGTCGAAGCCGGGTTTGAAGTCCAGCGGCTTCTGGAATCGCATGCCCAGCGGCATGAAGACCCGGTTGTACCACCACATGGCGCGAGCCCGGTGGTGGGTCAGGAAATACTGGCCCAGGTCCAGCAGCTTCGACGATTTCGGCTGCATGCCGTAGACGGCGCTGCGTTCAATGGTGAAGCCGTGGCGGGCGAGCAGGGCACGGATGGCCTCGGGCTCGTAGCGGCGGTAGTGGCCGACGAAGTCGTCAAAGGCCGTCCAGGCCTCTGGGTGCAGCGGCGTGGAGAGCAGCAGGCTGGCACCCGGGGCGGCCACGCGGGCGAGTTCGCCCAGGGCACCCTCGTCATCGACCACATGCTCGAGGATGTCGAAGGCACAGACGAAATCGAAGCTGCCATCGCGGAACGGCAGGGCGCCGATCATGGCGTTGGCCACTTTCGCACCGGCACGGCGCAGCTCGGCCAGCGCGGGACGGGACAGGTCGACGAACTGGGTATCGGCGAGCGGCAGGCGCGGCCGCAGGCCCGGCGCCACTTCCAGCCGGCGCGTGGTGCGCGCGGCGAGTTCGGCGACCAGTGGCCAGGTATTAAAACGCTCGGGCGCGCAGAGCTGCGCGTCGGCCCACAGGGCGTCGTAGAAGCGTTTGTTGCCGGCGATCAGGTCGGCGTCGGTGCGCGTTGGCGCGCTTCCCGAGGTGAACGATGCAGTGGACATGCGGAACCTCGGAAACCGTTCGGATAATTAGCGCAGGCGCGCGAGTTCGCGCAGCAGGGGCAGCCTGCGTACACGTACCGCGGTGGCCCGGAACACGGCGTTAGCGAGCGCCGGTGCTGCGGACGGTACGCCGATGACGCTGGCGCCGGTCGGCTCGGCCGTGGAAGCCACGATCACCGTCTCGACCTCGTAAGGCATGGGTTGGGTGGCCGCGATGGGGTAATCCTTAAAGCCTGTTTGCTGCACCTTACCGTCCTTCACCGTGATGGCCAGGTTGAGGGCGGTTGAAAGCGCGTCAATAGTGGCGCCTTCCAGCTGTGCCGCCAGGCCTAGCGGATTCACCGCGCGGCCCACGTCAGCCACGCAGACCACGCGATGGATATCGATGCCATCGGTCGTGGGCGCCACTTCAATGGCATGCGCGACGTAGGCGCCAAACACATAAGCGCAGGCGATGCCCAGTCCGTTCTCGCTGCGCAGCCAGCGGCTCCAGTCGAGCTTTTCGGCGGCGAGCTTGAGCACGTTGGCCATGCGCGCGGTGTCGACCGGGCCGCCACGGCCGTTGTAGGGCAACTGGCGTGCTTCGCCCAGCAGTTTCAGGCGGAAATCGAGCGGATTGGCCTGCACCGCGTGGGCCAGCTCATCGATGAAGCTTTCGCTGGCGAAGGTGGGTGTGACATGCGGCGAGCCGCGCCAGTCGCCGCGAGCGAGCAGCGAATCCAGCGGGTAGTAATCGCTGCGGAAATTAGGCACGAGGCCTGCAGGCAGCGCATCGGCGACCAACTCGGATTGCCACAGGCGATCCGGGGGGGTGGCGCGGCCCACCAGCGTCGACGGGCTGGCCATGCGCTGATGCCAGCCGACGATCGCCTTCTTGCGATCGAGCGATGCGTTCAGGCGGTGCACGGCGAACGGGCGGTAGTAATCGCGGGTGAGATCATCATCGCGCGTCCACAGCACACGCACGGCGCGGTTCTGGATCTCGGGCGGCTTCTTCGCCATCGCCACGGCCACGGCCTCGGCGATGTAATCGTGCTCAAGCCGGCGCCCAAAACCGCCGCCGCCGCGCGGCACGCGGATATCGATCTTGTCAGGGCCGAACCCGGTCATGCGCTGCACGATCGTGTACGCCTGGCGCGGCGATTGCGATGCCGCGACCACGGTGATCCGCGTATCGGGATCGAAGCGGACCAGGCAATTCGGCGTTTCCGCGGTGGCGTGCGCCACCCACGGTTGCACGTAGGTCGCCTCGAGGGCCCGCGCCGCCTTCTTGCGCGCCGTGGCGATATCGCCGTCGTCGCGCACGGTGGTGGGCGTCGCCGCATCGTCGTCGAATAGCGCGAGTGCCTTCTTTTCCAGTTCGCCGCTACCCGGTTCGCTGGTCTCGCCCGGCTTCCAGCTGGCCTTGAGCGCCTCGCGGCCCTTCAGGGCTGACCAGGTATCCACGGCGATCACAGCCAGCGCCCGCGCCTGTGCGGCCATACCGGGGAGCTGACCCTGCTCGGGGGTGATATCAATGATCGCGAACACGCCAGGCACCTTGCCCGCGGCGTCGCGGTCGGCGGCATCCAGTGTGCCACCGGGGTAAGGGCAGCGAGCCAGCACGGCCACGACGGGATCACCGATGCTTTCGTCGGCGGCATAGCGCAGCGTCCCGGTGACCACGGCGCGGGCATCGATATCGCCGGCCGGCTGGCCGATGAGCTTGTAGCGTTCCGGCGCCTTTACGGGCGGCGGGCTGGCGGGGGCATCGATGCTCGCTGCGGCGTTGGCGAGGTCGCCATAGGCGATGCGTCGGCCATCGGCCGCGACCGCCATGCCGCTTTCGCCGCGCAGCTGTTCTGCCGGCACGCCGAGGCGGCGCGCGGCGGCCTGCAACAACAGCCAGCGCGCGAGCGCGCCGGCCTGACGCAGGTCGGCCCAGGCGGCAGGGATGCTCGTGGCATCGCCGCTGCGCTGGCGACCGTAGGTGAATTTGGGTTCGCCGTTGCCCGGCTCCACGCCCAGGCCGAGGTACTCGACCACGACGCTGGACCAATCCGCATCGAGTTCGTCGGCAATGATCCGCGCGAGCGACGTGGCCGTGCCTTCGCCGTTATCCGGGTCGCGCACGCCGATGAAGACGCGGCCATCCTGCGCGATGCGCAGGTAGGGACCCATCTGCGACCAGGCATCGCCCAGCAGGCTGATCGGCACAGGCCGGTCAGCGGCTTCCACCGTGCCGATACCAATAATGAGGGCGCCCGCCGCACCGGCGGCGTACTGCATGAAGCGGCGGCGCGACAGGCGGATTTCGCCACTCATGCCTGCGTATCCTTCAGGCTGACGGCGGCGCGCTTGATCGCCTTGCGAATACGGCCATAGCTGCCGCAGCGACACAGGTTCCCGATCTTGTCGATATCCGCGTCGGAGGGATTCTTCTGACGATTGAGCAGATCCACCGCCGCCATGATCTGGCCCGGCTGGCAGAAGCCGCACATGATGGCGTCTTCGTCGATCCACGCTTGCTGCACGGGGTGCAGCGAACCATCCTTGCCGGACAGGCCCTCGACGGTGGTGACCCGCTTGCCGGCCATGCCTTCCATCTTCGTCTGGCAGCTGGCCACGGCCTTGCCATCGACGATGACCGTGCAGAAACCGCAATTGCCCTGGTCACACCCGTACTTGGCACCGGTGAGGCGGAGCACATCGCGCAGGTACCACAGCAACGGCATGGCCTTGTCGCCGGTGTGGCGATAGCGCTCATCGTTGACGATCAGGTCGATGCCTTCGCGTACGGGCTTGGGCGGCACCTCGGTGGCGCCCTGGGTCGGAACGGGTACGGGAGACGTCGGGCCTTGCTGTGCCATCTGCTTTCCTCAGCTGAACCGGCCCATTGTGGCATCCGGCCCTTCGTTCAGCGAGCCACTTTACTGAACAGGCGTCTCCAGACGGCATAAACGGGAAGACCGGCGACCACCACGGCGCAGACCACCGCGGCGCTGAGCGGCTTGGAAAGCGAATACGCGACGACCACGCCGATGACCGTGGCGAGAAACAGCAGCGGGAGCAGTGGATAGGCCGGGGTGACGAAGCTGGGCCGTTCCTGCACATGGCGGCGGTACCAGAACAGCGTCGCGATGGTGACCGCATAAGCGGCCCAGTCGCCGAAGGCTGCAAAGTCGAGCAACTGGCCGTAATTCGCCAGCAGCACGAGGACAATGGCCCAGCCGGAGAGCGCCGCCAGTGCGATGTTCGGGGTGCGATGCTTTGGATGCAGGCGGGCGACGCTGGCGAAGAACAGACCATCTTCGCCCATCACCTGCAGCACACGGGCGCCCGCCACGAGCGTGATATTGCAGAAGCCCAGCGTGGAAACGGCGATGCCGATGGCGATGACTTTCGCGCCGGCCGCGCCGAACACCCGGCTCATGACATCGGCCGCGGGGGCCTGGCTGGTCGCGAGGCCATCGTGGCCTAGCACGGCCAGGTAAGCGTAGTTCGTCAGCACGTAAGCGGCGATCACGATCAGCATGCCCAGCACGAGGGCGCGCGGCAGCGTGCGCTGCGGGTCACGCACCTCCCCGGCGAGGTTATTGAGGTAGCTGAAACCCGAGAAGGCGAAGAGCACCGGCAGCAGCGCGCCTGCAAGATCCCCTGTGACGCTGGTCGGGTTGGCGGCCATGGCCTGGGTCGTGCCGGCGCCAGCGAAAGCGAGGCCGGTGACAACCAGTACTGCGATCGCGGCAAGCTTCAGGATGGCGAAGACGTTCTGGATCTGCGCGCCGAGGCGAATGCCAAACAGGTTGATTCCTGTCACGAAGACAAGCGCGCCTACTGCCAGGGGCTTCACGAGGCTGGGCGAGAGACCGAACACCGAGGTGGCATAACTGCCGAAGATGGTAGCGACCGCGGCGCTGCTCCCGCTGTAGATCACCAGCAGCATGGTCCAGCCGAACAGGAAGCCCGCGAGCTTGCCGAAGGCCTCACGCAGGTACACGTAGCTACCGCCGGCCTGCGGGCGCCGGGCACCCAGTTCGGCGTAGCAGAGGCAGCCCACCAGGGTGAGCAGGCCGCCGGCGACCCACAGGCCGAGCAGCACCCAGCCGGAGCTGGTGCGCTGGGCGGCGATACCCGGATTCAGGAAGATACCGCCGCCGATGATCCCGCCTACGACGATGAGGGCGGCATCCATGAGGTTGATGCGGCGGGCGTATCCGGGGGATTCCATGGGCGGCGCTTTTTCGAGGAAAGCGTGAGGATGGCGTGCGGGACAGGGGATGGGAAGGGGTCGTTGCCTTTTGTGCGTTGCGGCGCAACACTCCGGGGGTTATTTCCCGCAACCATCTAACTAACGAAAGAGAACCGTGAGCGAAAACGCAAACGCGCCGTTGCCTGCCAACGCGCCCTGGATCGTCATGAAGTTCGGCGGCACCTCTGTGGCCACTGCCGCACGCTGGCGCAATATCCTCGAGCTGGCCGCCAGCCGCCGCGCCGAAGGCGCACGCGTGCTGATCGTGGTCTCGGCCCTGTCCGGTATCACCGATGGCCTGAAACAGCTTTGCACGCACACGGAACCCAAACGCCGCTCGGATGCGGCCTCCGCACTGGCCGATCGCCACCACGCCCTGCTCGATGAGATGTCGCTGGCGCTGCCGGAAACCCTCGGTGCCCGCCTGGCGGACCTCGCGGGCTTTGCGGATGCCGGCCCGGCCGAGCTGGGTGAACTGGCCTGGCAGGCGGCGGTGCAGGCACACGGCGAGCTGATGTCCAGTGCGCTCGGTGCGGCCTTCCTCAGTGCGAACGGCCTGCCCACCACGTGGCTGGATGCGCGAGAGTGCCTGCACGCGGTGGCGCTGCCGAACCAGAACGAGCGCACTCGCGTGCTTTCCGCCATGGTCGAGCCGCACCCGGATCCGGCCTTGTCGGTGGCGCTTGCCTCGCGTGGTGAGGTCTTCATCACCCAGGGCTTCATTGCCCGCGACGAGGCAGGCCGCACGGTGCTGCTTGGGCGGGGTGGTTCGGATACCTCGGCGGCGTATTTCGGTGCCTTGCTGGCGGCGGCTCGGGTTGAGATCTGGACCGACGTGGCTGGCATGTTCACCGCGAACCCGCGGCAGGTCGCCGGCGCGCGACTGCTGCAGCGCCTCGACTATGAAGAAGCCCAGGAAATCGCCTCGACCGGCGCGAAGGTGCTGCACCCGCGTTGCCTCTCGCCGCTGCGCGAGCCGCGCGTGCCGTTGCTGGTAAAAGACACCAACCGGCCTGAACTCGAAGGTACGGTGATCGGCCCCGAAGTGCGTGAGCACGCGCCGAGCATCAAGGCGATCAGCGCGCGCAAGGGCATCACCCTGGTCTCGATGGAATCGGTCGGCATGTGGCAGCAGGTCGGCTTCCTTGCCGACGTGTTCGATGCGTTCAAGCGCCACGGCCTGTCGGTGGATCTGATCGGTTCGGCGGAAACCAACGTGACGGTTTCGCTGGATCCCACGGAAAACCTGCTCGATTCCGATGCGATCGCCGCGCTCGCCGCCGACCTTGCCCGCGTCTGCCGGGTCAAGGTCATCGCGCCGTGCGCTGCCATCACCCTGGTGGGGCGTGGCATGCGTTCCATGCTGCACAAGCTCTCGGGCGTGCTGGCTGAGTTTGGCCAACTACGCGTGCACCTCATTTCGCAGTCGTCCAACAACCTCAACCTCACGTTCGTGGTGGATGAAGACGTGGTCGACGAGATGCTACCCCGCCTGCATGAACTGTTGATTGGTGCGGGTGCGCTGCGCACCGACGACAGCATGGTGTTCGGCCCCGCCTGGCAATCGCTCTACGGCAGCGGCGAAACCGCGCTGCCCGCGGCCGCCTGGTGGCACGCCGAACGCCCGCGCCTGCTCCAGCTGGCGGAGGAGCGCACGCCGCGCTACGCCTACCACCTGCCTACCGTGCGCGCGCAAGCGCGTAAGGTGCAATCGCTACAGGCGATCGATCGTGCGCACTATGCGGTCAAGGCCAATACCCACCCGGGCATCCTCAAGGTGTTGGCGGAAGAGGGCTTCGCCTTCGAATGCGTGTCGCCGGGTGAGCTCGAAGCCGTGTCGGCGGCCGTGCCGGAAAGCACGCCGTTGTTGTTCACGCCCAACTTCGCCGCGCGCCGCGATTTCGAAGCCGCGTTGAAGACCCGTGCCACGATCACCATTGATGCGCTGCATCCGGTCGAGCATTGGGGCGATCTGTTCCAGGGTCGCGATATCGTGTTGCGCGTCGACCTGGGGCGAGGCCTGGGCCACCACCAGAAGGTGAAGACCGGTGGTACCGGCAGCAAGTTCGGCGTACCGATCGAGCAGGTCGATCGCTTCCTGCGCCTGGCTGATGATGCGGGCGCCCGAGTGATCGGCCTGCACGCTCACCTCGGCTCCGGCATCCTCGATGCCGCGCACTGGGGTGAGGTGTATTCGCAGCTGGCCGCACTGGCCGAACGCATCGGCACGATCAACGTGCTGAACATCGGTGGCGGCCTCGGCGTGCCTTCGCACCCGGGCGAAACCGAGCTGGACATGCTGGCGCTCGACCGCGTCCTGATGGCCGTGCGCCAGGCCTACCCGCAGTTCCAGGTGTGGATGGAGCCGGGCCGGTTCCTGGTGGCCGATGCTGGCGTGCTGCTGGCCAGGGTGACCCAGGAGAAGGAGAAGGGCAGCAACATCCGCTACCTGGGCCTGGATACCGGCATGAACAGCCTGATCCGTCCGGCCCTGTACGATGCTTGGCACGAGATCGCGAACCTGTCCCGATTTGGCGAGGCGGCGACCACCATGTACCAGGTGGTGGGCCCGATCTGCGAGTCAGGCGATATCCTTGGTTCCGACCGACGCTTGCCCGAATCGTTTGAGGATGACGTGATACTTATTGCACAGGGAGGCGCCTACGGCGCCGTGATGGCGTCGCGCTACAACCTGCGCGACGCAGCCGACGAGGTGCTTTTGCCGTGACCACCGTGTTTGCCGATCCACGCGAAAGCCAGCGCTTCCGCTTCGTCCGCCATACGTACGCTGATGGTGTGGCGGAGCTGGCGTATGCCTTCGACGATGGTCAGGAACTGGTTGAGAGGATCACCTTCCCGGGTGCACCGGCGATCCCGGCGGGGCGTGAGGCGGCGTTCGCCGCTGCCCTGCGCCTGCTCCACCTCGTGGCCGGGGTCAGCTACTACAAGGCTGGCATCCCGCCCACCCTGGTGGTGGAAGGCGAGCCGCTGGACGAGGCGGGCGCGGTGATGTTCGACGCGCTCTACCTGCATGGCCTGGCCGAGTTCGCCTATCGGAACCGCCTGGACCTGCGTGGCCGCATTCGCTTTCCGCACAACGGCGTGAAGACCGGTTCCGCAGCGGTGATCGGCTTGCCGAAGCGCTCGCTGCTGCCTATGGGTGGCGGCAAGGATTCGGTGGTCGCCGTCGAAGCCGTGAAGTCGATCGGTGCGGATGCCACCGCGGTATGGGTCGGTAATTCGCCGCTTATCGCCGAGTGCGCCTTGCGCACGGGCCTGTCCACCCTGAATATCTCGCGCGAACTCGCGCCGGGGTTGTTCGAACTGAACCGCCTCGGCGCGTGGAACGGGCACATCCCGGTCACTGCCATCAACTCCGCCATCCTAGTGGTGGCGGCGGTGCTGTACGGCTACGACTCCATCGTGTTCGCGAACGAGCGCTCCGCCTCGGTCGCCACACTGGAATACGAAGGCCAGGAAGTGAACCACCAGTGGAGCAAGGGCTTCGGTTTCGAGAAGACCTTCCACGATTACGTGCACTCGCAGGTGGCGGCCGATCTCGATTATTGCTCGCTGTTGCGCCCGTGGTCGGAACTAGCCGTCACCAGCGCGTTCGCGCGACTCGGTGGCGACTACTTCAATGTGTTTTCCAGCTGCAACCGGAACTTCCGGATCCTTGGGCCGAAGCCTGCCGATCGCTGGTGTGGGCAGTGCCCGAAGTGCCACTTCGTGTTCCTGGCAATGGCGCCGTTCATGCCCAAGCCGCGCCTGCTACAGATCTTCGGCCGCAACCTGCTCGATGATACCGACCTGGCGGAAGCGTTCGATGCGCTGCTGGAATACCGCGACCACAAACCGTTTGAGTGCGTGGGTGAAGGCGCGGAAGCACGCGCCGCCTTGCATGCCCTGGCCAGCCGGCCGGAATGGCAGGAGGACGCGCTGGTGGCGCGTTTCCGTCGGGAGATTCTTCCCCAGCTGGACGAGTCGGAACTGGCACTGGAGCCGTGGTTGAAGCCCGGCGCGTCCCACCTGGTGCCGTCGCGCCTGCTCGGAGCGCTGGATGCGTTGGGCTGAGCTCAGTGGTAAGCGCGTCGCCGTGTGGGGTTTTGGTCGTGAAGGCCGCGCCGCGCTGGATGCGCTTGCGTGGCGCTTGCCGGGGCAGGCCGTGGATGTGTATGTCGGCGAGGATGAAGCAGGTGCCGCGACGGCGGCCTATCCGCACGTTGGTGTGATCGCCACGCCGCCCGACGTCGAGACGCTCTCGCGCTACGACATCGTGATCAAGTCACCGGGCATCTCCGCCTATAAGCCTGAGCTGCTGGGCGCACAAGCGGCGGGTACGCGGTTCACCTCGGGCACGGCGTTGTGGTTCGGCGGCCATGCCGGGGCGCGCAGCGTGGCTGTCACCGGGACCAAGGGCAAGAGCACCACCTCCGCGCTGATCGCACACCTCGCGCGTTCGTTGGGCGTGCGCACCGCGCTTGCCGGCAACATCGGCCTGCCGCTTCTGGAACTGGACGACGGCGAGGCGGACCTGTGGGTCATCGAGCTGTCGAGCTTCCAGACCAGTGAGGCGCTGGGCGTCGATCTCGGTGTCGTGACCAGCCTGTACGAAGAGCACCTCGACTGGCACGGCTCACGCGAGCGCTATGTGGATGACAAGCTGAAGCTGCTAGCCGCGTCGTCGCGGGTACTGGTCAACGCCATGCAGCCTGCCTTGCTGGCGCGCGCCAGCAAGCACCCGGGGTTAAACACATTTGGTGCTGTCGCCGGCTGGCACGTCGCCGACGGCTGGATCCGGCGCGGCGACGAGGCGGTGATCCATGCTGACCAGGTCGCCGCGCCGGGTTTGCACAATGCGATCAATGCGTGTGCTGCGCTGGCGGCGCTTGAGCTCATGGGGCTCGATGCCCGGGCCGCGGCACCTGCGCTCGCGAGCTTCGTGCCGTTGCCCCACCGCTTGCAGCCGTTGGGCGACCACGATGGCGTGCGCTGGATCAACGATTCAATCAGCACCACGCCGCTGGCCAGCCTGGCCGCACTGGAAAGTATTCACGACAAGCACGTGGCGCTGATCGTGGGCGGCCACGACCGTGGCCTGGACTGGACGGTGTTCGTCGATGCCATGCGCGTGCATGCGCCCGACGCGATCATCTGCCAGGGCAGGAATGGTCCGCGCATCGCTGATGCACTGGAAGCCGCTGGCGTCGCGAACGTGTTTCGCGCTACCGATCTTGCCGCTGCCGTAGGCGCCGCGCGCGCGGCGCTAAACGGCGGAGGCACGGTCGTGCTTTCTCCCGGCGCACCGAGCTTCGATCAGTTCAAGGATTACGCCGACCGCGGCAAGCGCTTCGCGGAAATGGCTGGCTTTGAAGCCAAGGCCGCAAGCATCCAGGGTCTCGGAATCGTGTGATCGCGTGCAAGCACGCTCCTACAACAGCCGCCACGTAGCAAGGTTTTGTAGGAGCGCGCTTGCGCGCGATGGGTACGAAGCGGTGATGCCGCTCACTTAATCGTGCGTTGCGTTCAACAGCGTGCCAACGACGGCCGAGAGCGCCGCATACAGCTCCTTCGGCACATCGTCACGTAAACGCACGGCCGCCAGCAGTGTCGCGATCTGCGGATCGAGATGCGGCGCCAGGCCCAGGGCCTGCGCACGCTCCAGTAACGCCTTCACGCCATCGGCATCGATACGCTGGGTGTTGCCGTTACTGGTAGGCGAGGCCATCCGCAGCGTGACGCTGCGGCGCGGGGAAGGGAGCTGCTGGGTCATGCGCGTGCTTCGAGGAGGACGGCGCTATAGGCGTTCGTCGGCACGGGAAGGCCGTGCATACAGGCAAAGTGATCAAGCTGCAGGTGGCTCTTCTCGAGCACCCGGCGCAGCGTGGTGAATTCGTTCTCAAGGCGCGCCACGGTCTCGGGGTACTGCGCCCACAGGCGCACGGTGACACGCGTGCCACGTAGCTGCACTTCGCCCTGCACGGCGCCCAGCGTCGGCGGATCGATCGCAAAACCCACGGTCCACATGCCTTCCGGCTCGCCTGCGGAAGGTTTGCCTTCCTCGATGCGCAACTGGAGCACGTCGTACCCGCGAACCCCGGTCAGCGGGATCTCGACCATCCACAGGCCGGCATGCGGTTGCGATTCGAGCTGGCCGATCTCGACCCGTGACAGCGCCGCGCGTACGTCGGTGCGCAAGTGAGCCACCAGGCCGTCGGCGGTTTCTTCATCCGCGAGCAGTTCCTCGGCGCGCGGTTGCGCGACCAGGGCGCGCTGCGCGAGCGGGGGCGGGGTGTCGGTGAACGGGCGTGATGGCGCCTGGATCATGGCCTGGCGCGTCTGTGGAATATCGGTAAGCGCCCGGCGCAGGTTGAGCAACGCCGCCTTGAAGTCATCCGCCGCCGGCGCGTTTTCGCGCGGCTCGGCGAGGTGGGCCTCAAGGAATGTGCCGCTCTTGGCGATCGCCTGCTTCATGCCCTCGGGCGTACCCAGATCCTCCGGCTTGCTGATCGAGGCTTCCAGCGTAGCCAGGGCCGTACGCAATGGTTCCGGCAGCACCCGGGCAATGGGCCGGCGGGCGAGGGTGGACAGCACGCTCAGTAGTTGTGAGTAGCCGTTCTGCATGGGCAGGCGCTCGCGCAGGCCCTGCATGGCGACGCGCTCGTCGGTGTTCCCGGGCACGATCTCCAGTTGCGGCTGGGCGCCCTGGGTCATCACCCGGACCTGGAATTGCTGCGGTAATGAAGTACCTGCCGCATCGGCCTCGACGGTCATGCCGCCGATATCAAGGAGCACCTTGCCCACATCGGTCTGCGCCAGCAGCCGGGCAGACAGCAGGGTGCCCACCGCCCAGCTCTGGGTAGTGGCTGCCGTGGTACCCGCGACCGCACCGGCCCAAAGCTGGGCGGCGAGGCTGGTTGGCTGGATGATCAAGGGCAGGTCCTCCGCGGGCCTGGGCGGCATCCCTGATGGATGCGCTCCTGTGTGTTCGTAAGAATCGGCTGATCCGGGGAAATCTTTAGGTGAAGGGAGGGCAGTCGGTACGGGTTAGAATGGGCGGATGAGTAACCTCCCTTTCGAACTCCTCGCCACCGATGGCGCGGCGCGGCGTGGCCGACTGCGCTTCGGCCGCGGCACGGTGGAAACGCCCGCCTTCATGCCCGTGGGCACCTATGGCTCGGTCAAGGCCATGACTCCGCGTGACGTGCGCGATACCGGCGCCGAGATCATCCTTGGCAACACCTTTCATCTGTTCCTGCGTCCGGGCCTGGATATCGTGGGCCGGTTCGGCGGCCTGCATAAGTTCATCGGCTGGGATCGTCCGATCTTGACCGATTCTGGTGGCTTCCAGGTCTTTTCACTGGCGCATAAGCGCAAGATCACGGAAGAAGGCGTCACGTTCGCCTCACCGGTCGATGGTTCGAAGGTCTTCCTCTCGCCGGAAGTCTCCATGGAGATCCAGACGGTGCTGGATTCCGACGTGGCCATGATCTTCGACGAGTGCACCCCGTACCCGGCCACGGAGAAGGTGGCTTCGGACTCGATGGAGCTGAGCCTGCGCTGGGCCGAGCGCTCGCGCCGGGCCTTCAATGACCTGAAGAATCCGAACAACCTGTTTGGCATCGTCCAGGGCAGCACCTACGAGAACCTGCGCCGCCGCTCGGTCGAGCAACTGGTCGAGATCGGCTTCGATGGCTATGCCGTGGGTGGTCTGGCCGTGGGTGAGCCGGAGGCCGAGCGCAATCACACCCTGGATTTCACCCTGCCGCTGCTGCCGAAGGACCGCCCGCGTTACCTGATGGGCGTGGGCCGGCCGGAAGACATCGTCGAGGCCGTGCGCCGCGGCATCGACATGTTCGATTGCGTGATGCCGACCCGGAACGCCCGGAATGGCTTCCTGTTCACCGATGAAGGCACGTTGCGCATCCGTAACGCGAAGTTCGCGACCGATACCCGCGTGATCGAGGAGGGTTGTGACTGCTACGCCTGTGCCAATGGCTTCAGCCGTGCCTACCTGCGCCACCTCGATCGCTGCAACGAGATCCTGGGCAGCCAGCTCGCCACCATGCACAACCTCCGTCACTACCAGCGCCTGATGACCGGCCTGCGTAGCGCGATCGAGGCGGGCACCCTCGATGATTTCGTGATGGCGTTCTATGCGGCGCGTCGCAAAGCCGAGGTCGACGGGGCATAAAGAGCCTTGCGGGGCGCATGCCGCGCCCCCAAAGCCTTTGTTGACGCGGTACACCGCCGCCGGGGGGCGTGGCATAATCCACGATCTTTTTACGCGAACAGCCGCTTTTTCTTGGCTGTTCCACGACTTGCGAGAAATCTGATGAGCCCTGTGACGTTCGCTGCCATTGCCCAGGCCGCCCCGGCCGCCGCCCCCCAGGGCGCATTCGGCCTTTCGCCGCTCATCATGATGGCGGTGCTGTTCGGCATCTTCTACTTCATGATGATCCGCCCGCAGATGAAGCGTCAGAAGGAGCATCGCGCCCTGCTGTCCGCCCTGGCCAAGGGCGACGAAGTGGTGATGAACGGCGGTCTCGCCGGTCGCATCGAGGAAGTAGGCGATGCCTTCGTCAAGGTCGAGATCGCCCCGGGCGTGGTCGTCCAGATGCAGAAGGGTGCTGTCACCCAGGTGCTGCCGAAGGGCAGCCTCAAGAAGAACTGAGTTTTCTCTCAGACGCGTCAGCCGCGGCCGCTGGGCGGTCGCTTTCACGGAATGTAAGGCATGAGTGATTTTCCACGCTGGAAGTACGCGCTGGTTGTGATCGTGTTGCTCGTCGGCATCGTTTACGCGTTGCCGAACGTCTTCCCGCCGCAGCCGGCGGTGCAGATCTCGGGTAACCGTGGCGCGACGGTTGACGCGGCATTGAAGGGCAAGGTCGATACGTTGCTGGCCACTGCAAAGGTGCCGGCCGTTTCGGTCGATGTAAACGAAAAGGATGGTCGCCTGCTGGCCCGCTTCGGTAACGCCGATCAGCAGGCCAAGGCATCCGACGCCCTGCGCGTCGGTTTGGGCGATGACTACACGGTGGCGCTGAATCTCGCCTCCACCGTACCGTCGTGGCTGCGCAGCATCAATGCGAACTCGATGCCGCTCGGTCTCGATCTGCAGGGTGGCGTGCACTTCCTGATGGAAGTCGATCAGAACGCCGTGATCGACACGCAGGAAAGCCGCTACACGGACGACATCCGTGCACTGCTGCACGACAAGAACGTGCAGTACGACTCGGTGACCCGCAACGCGCGCGGCCAGGGCGTCAACGTGGTGCTGCGTACGGACGCGGACCGCCAGAAGGCGGCGTCGCTGATCGGTGCCGACTATCCCGACCTCGTGGTCAACGATGGTGCGTCCAGCGGTACCCGCTTCGTGCTTAATGCCACCGTGAAGCCGGCGAAGGCGCGTGAACTGGCCCAGGGCACGATCACCCAGAACGTCACGACGCTGCGTCAGCGCGTCAACCAGCTTGGCGTGTCCGAGCCGCTGATCCAGCAGCAGGGTGCGAACCAGATCATCGTGGACCTCGCGGGCGTCCAGGATACGGCCGAAGCCAAGAAGATCATCGGCGCGACGGCGACGCTGCAGTACCGCGCAGGCCTGTATACGCCGCAGCAGGCAATGGAGGCGGCTCGTTCGGGTAGCGTCCCGCCGGATGCCAAACTGTACTTCGGTCGTGACCACCAGCCTTACTTGCTCAGCAAGAAGATCATTGCCAGCGGCGATGAGCTCATCACCGCCGTATCTGGCCGCGACACGACGAACGGCACGCCGAACGTCAGCGTCACGCTGAACACGGCCGGCGCGCGCAAGATGCAGGAGTTCACCAACGATAACGTCGGCAAGCCGATGGCGGTGCTCTATATCACGCGCACGCTCGAGACCAGGATGGTCGACGGCAAGGAAGTGAAGACGCCGAAGATCGCCGAAGAGGTCATCAACTACGCCAACATCAGCGGCCCGTTCGGTAAGCAGTTCTCGACCAACGGCCTGCCGTCGGACAACGAGGCCTCCGAGCTTGCCCTGCTGTTGCGTGGCGGTTCGCTGGCGGCACCGGTCGATATTGTCAGTGAAAGCGTGATTGGTCCGAGCCTCGGCGCGGAAAATATCGACAAGGGCTTCAAGGCGGTGATGCTCGGCCTCGGCCTGGTGCTGCTCGCCTCGGCGATCTACTACAAGCTCTTCGGCCTTGTCGCAGACGTGGCGCTGTTCTTCAACCTGGTCCTGCTCGTCGCCGTCATGTCGGCGATCGGCGTGACCCTGACGATGCCCGGCATCGCCGGTATCGTGCTGACGCTGGGTATGGCGATTGACGCCAACGTGCTGATCTGCGAACGCATCCGCGAAGAACTGCGCAACGGCTCGTCGCCGCTCGCCTCGATCCGCACGGGTTACGACAAGGCATGGGCGACCATTCTCGATGCCAACGTCACCCATCTTCTGGCCGCACTCGGCCTGATGACGATGGGCTCGGGTCCGATCAAGGGCTTCGGCGTCACGCTGTTCATCGGTATCCTCACCTCGATGTTCACTTCGGTGACCGTCACTCATGCCATCACGGCGCTGATCCACGGCGGCCGCAAGCTCAAGACGCTGTCGGTCTGAGGGGACATACGCCATGGAAATTTTCAACCACAACGCTAATTTCAACTTCCTGGGCCTGCGCCGGTTCTCCATTGGCCTGGCCGTGTTGCTCATGGTCGCCTCGGTGGCGCTCATCCTGACGAAGGGGTTCAACTACGGCCAGGACTTCCAGGGCGGTGTTGCAGTCAACGTGGCCTACCAGAATCCGGTCGACACGAATGACGTTCGCCAGGTCCTGACCAAGGCTGGCCTCGAGAATCCGCTCGTGCAGGCGGTCGGCGGTACGCGTGAAGTCACGGTGCGCCTGCAGCCCAAGGATGACCACGGCTCGACCGGTCTCTCTGGCGACGAGGCGGCGACCAAGGTGTCGAATGACATCATGGCAGCGATCAAGTCCGTGCGTCCCGATGCCACCATGAAGAGTAAGTCCTTCGTGGGTCCTCAGGTCGGCGAAGAACTCCGGTCGGATGGTATCTACGCGGTCCTGTTCGTCATCATCGGCATCATGGGCTACCTGTGGATCCGCTTCGAGAAGCGCTTCGCCATCGCGGCGCTGGCCACCGAAGTCCACGACGTGCTGGTCACCCTGGGCATCTTCGCGCTGACCCAGCGTGAGTTCGACCTGACGGTGCTGGCCTCGGTGCTGGCGGTGGTCGGTTACTCGATCAACGACAAGGTGGTGGTGTTCGACCGCGTCCGCGAACTGTTCCGTTCGAGCCGTAACGCCACGCCGGAAGAAGTGCTGAACCGTTCGATCAACAGCACGCTGTCGCGAACCATCATTACCTCGCTGTTCACCGGCATCACCATGGCGGCGCTGTTCTTCTTTGGCGGCTCCGTGGTGCATGGCTTCGCCATCACCATGCTGATCGGCATCCTGGTGGGTACGCTGTCCTCGATCTTCGTGGCCAGCCCGATCCTCCTCTGGCTCGGTGTCTCCAAGCAGGACCTGATGCCGCGCTCCAAGGAAGATCCGGCCCTGGAGCGCCGCCCGTAAGGGTTGCCGCGCCCCAGAACGGAAAAACCCGCCGAAAGGCGGGTTTTTCTTTTTGCATGTACGTCCCAGCCCTGGGATCAGAAATCTTCGCTGTCCTCGTTGGCGCCTTCGGCATCGTTCGCAAGCGTGACGACGACGTAGGCCGAGCCCACGAGCGAACAGCAGAGCCAGGCGTAGACCATCTGGATCGCCGTCCTCGGGATGGCGGCCGCGACGCGCGGTGCCATGGCCAGGCCGACAATGCCGGCGATGGCGAGAACGGTAGCGACGGACCACGCAAGGCCGCGCGAAGGCGCCGTGGTGGTGATGACGTTCATGATGCTTAAACCCCTGCTTTCCCCTGTTTCACGGCCGTCGTGAATGCTTTGTGAGGCCGCTTGATGTAGGAAATACCCTACAAGAATCTGCGAGGCAAGTGCCGTAATCCTGAACAGATTCCTTGACACTTTAAGGGCTTGCATGCAAGAACGCCCCCAAGCTCCGGCGTACATTAGATTTTAGGGTGGCGGCCCAGGCCGCGAGCCCCTTATGCCGCGCACACGTGCGCTCCTATAAACGCCGCCTTTGGCTGGCCCCATCGACATTCCTGATATGGCAGAACGCGAGTTTCCGAATTTCACCCTGCGCAGCAGCGCCACCCGCGAAGGCTCCCGGTACACGGCGCTGCTGGGGTCCTACCCGGCTGACGGCAGTTATCCCAGCTATTTCGCGGTCTACGAAAACCGTAGCTTCCGCGACGAGGCGAGCGCGGCCGCCGCAGCCGAGAAGGCGCTCGGCCTGGTCATGGGGGTGGAGGACGATGGCGCGCCCGTATTCGCCGAAGGCGAGACCGGGTTCGATGATGACCGCGAGGATCCCCACGGGGCCCACCACGGCACCCAGCACAACGCCGAGCCCGAACCCGACGCGCACTGAGCGGGTCGCGCGCATCGCATCGGTTTTGCCTTGACAGGAGGCGGCTCCACGGTGCGTGATACTGGTGCTTGACGCCAACCGACGGGCCAGGGGCAGCGGCGATGAGTGAAGGGGAAGGGCGGTACCGCCAGTTCATCGAGGCGTCCGCCGATTGCATGAAGGAGTTAGACCGCGACGGCGTGATTCGCTACGTTGCTGGCCTCGGCTGTGTGTCGCTGGCTCCCGACGGGCCTGAGCGCCTCGTGGGCCGGCGTTGGCTCGATCTGTGGCCGCCGGAAGCGCGTGACATGGTGGCGCGCGTGCTGGATCGCGCAGCGGCGGGCGAGCGCGTGGACTTCGTAAGCCCCCGCCGGACCGCGCAGGGTACCTCGCGCTGGTGGGAGGTGATGGTGGCTCCCATCGTCGCTGACGATGAACTGGACCATTTCATCGTGATCAGCCGCGATGTCACCGAGCGGGTGGAGCTCCAGGTGGCCATCGAGTCCATCAACGCACTGCTGCAGGAGCGCCTGAACGAAACCGTCGCGCGCTCGGCTAGCGCCACCACGCAGTACGGCACGCTCATGGAGCAGTTCGAGAGCGAGCATGGGGCGCGGCGTGACGCCGAAAGCCAGCTTGCCAGCATGAACGACCAGTTGGAGATGGTCAGCCGCGCCCGTGAGCTAGCCGAGGCCTCGGCCCGGCAGGCGCAGAAACAGCAGGCCGTGGGCCAGCTCGTCAGTGGCATCGCGCACGATTTCAACAATATGTTGCAGACGGTGATCGTGAGCCTGTCCGGCTTGCAGGATGAGGCCGATGACCTCACCGCTCACCAGCGCCGTATGCTCACTTACGCGGTGGAGGGGGCGCGGCACGCCACCGCGCTTACAAGGCGCCTGCTCGCGTTCGCCCGCAACCAGCCCTCACGACCGGAACCGATCGACCTGGGCGACCTCGTGGAGAGCTTCGCGGACTTCGCGCGGCACGGTATGGGCGGTCGGGTAGGTGTCGAAGTGCTGCGCCAGCCGGGCGCCCTGCCCATATGGGTCGATCGCCACAGCATCGAGCAGGCGCTGATGAATGTGTGTCTCAACGCCCGGGACGCGATGGGCAACATGGGCGCGATCGTGCTCCAGGTGGGTGACCGCCTGACCGACGAAGGCATGCCAGGTAGCCTGCGCGAGCAGGTACCCGTGCGCCAGGTCTTCGTGTGCGTCGCCGATACCGGTGGCGGCATGTCCGATGAGGTCCGCGAGCGCCTGTTCGAACCCTATTTCACGACCAAGCAGGGCGGCTCGGGCCTCGGCCTGGCCCAGGTCTACGGTTCGGTGGCGCAGGCCGGTGGGGGCGTCGAGATCGAAAGCGACGCGGGCATCGGTACGCGGATTCGGCTGGTCTTCCCGCGCTATGCGGGAGCGCTTACCAGTGAGGTTTAAATCGTGTAGAAAGCGTGACGGAAGTCCTCAACTTCGCGCCCCAGCGGCCGATACGCCATTCGACTGGGAGGAAGTGAAGTCATGCTCGTCATTATCGGTTCGATCGTCGTCCTGGTCTCGGTGCTGGGCGGATACGTGCTTTCGCACGGCTCCATGGCCGCCCTGTGGCAGCCTTATGAATTGCTGATCATCTTTGGCGGCGCCTTGGGTGCGTTCATCAGCGCGAACCCCACGGATATCGTCAAGGCCGCGGCCCGCGATGCCGTGGGCCTGCTCAAGGGCCCGAAGTACACGAAGCAGGATTATGTTGACCTGCTTTCCCTCCTGTACGACATCTTCGTGAGGATGCGTAAGGAGGGTCAGCTGGCCATGGAGCAACACATCGAGGACCCGGCGAACAGCGCTCTGTTCGCGGCGTACCCGCGCCTGGTCGCGGAGCACCACCTCATCGATTTCATTACCGACTGCCTGCGCCTCATCGTCGGCGGCAGCATGGACCCGCACGAGCTGGAATCGTTGCTCGACGTGGAACTGGAAACTCATCACCACGAAGCCGTGACGCCGGCGCTGGCCGTGCAGAAGATGGCTGACGCGCTGCCGGGTTTCGGCATCGTGGCCGCGGTGTTGGGCATCGTGATCACCATGAAGTCCATCGACGGCGACGCCGCGGTCATCGGCGAGCATATCGCTGGCGCACTGGTCGGCACGTTCCTGGGCATCCTCTTGTCATACGGTTTCGTCGGTCCGCTTGCGGCCGGCATGGAAGCGCGCGCCAACGCCGATGGCAAAGCGTTTGAATGCGTGAAGGTGGCCTTGCTGGCCAACCTGCGCGGCTATAACCCGATGGTGGCGGTCGAGTTCGGCCGCAAGTCGCTTACGTCGTCCAGCCGGCCCACGTTCCAGGACCTCGAAGGTCACCTGAAGGCCGCGCGGTAAGCGGCCATGACGGAGCTCAAGCAGGTCATCATCGTTCGCCGGAAAAAGAAGGGCGGGCATGGCCACCACGGCGGCGCGTGGAAGGTCGCCTACGCCGACTTCGTCACGGCGATGATGGCGTTCTTCCTTGTCATGTGGCTGGTCGGTGCCGGCACCAAGCAACAGCGCGCGGCAATCTCCGAGTACTTCAAGAACCCGAGCATGACCCAGGGTCAGTCCACCATGGCACCTTCGGGCAAGATGGGCCCGGGCGGCGCGAGCACCAGCATGATCAAGCTGGGTGGTGCGCTGGATCTGCCGAAAGGCCCGGGCGACCAGGAGAAATTCGCCAAGCCCGCCACGGCAGAGGAGGCCGAAAAGCAGGCCAGGGCACAGGAAAAGAAGCGCCTCGAGCAGCTGATGAAGGACCTGCAGCAGGCGATCGCGCAGAGCCAGGCCATGGCGCCGTATAAAGACCAGTTGCTGATCGACATCACCTCGGAAGGGCTGCGCATCCAGATCGTGGATAAGCAGAACCGCCCGATGTTCGATAATGGCAGCGGCGCGCTCAAGTCGTATACCGTGCAGATCCTCCACGAGCTGGCCGGCTTCATCAACCAGGTGCCGAACCAGATCAGCATTTCCGGGCACACCGATAGCGCGCCGTATATCCGTGCCGATAGCCAGTACGGCAATTGGGAGCTCTCGGCGGATCGCGCCAACGCCGCGCGCCGTACGTTGACTGAAGGTGGGATGCAGCCCGACAAGGTCGCGCGCGTGGTGGGGCTCGCTGCATCGGTCCCGTTCGACAAGAACGATCCGGCCGCGGCCTCGAATCGCCGCATCAGCATCGTGGTCATGACCCACGACGCCGCCAGGGCAGCGTTGTCCGAGGCGACGGCGATGACGGGGCAGGCGAACTAGCCTTTCGCCGGTTTGTCATCCTGAAGTGAAAGTCACTTGAAACCGTCACGATACCCGGTCAGTATCGGAGACTCCCAGGGGGGGAGGAACACGGTGGAAAATCAAAGCAAGTTCAGAGTCGTCGCCCGCGCGGTCAAGCACCACGATGCCGCTGGTGAACAGGTCTTCCGATCGAGCTACCGCATCCTCGATCACATAGGTGAAGAGATCGACGCCGGCACCGGCACGATCGATTTCACCGACGTGACGAGCGCCTACAATGAAGCCTTTGCACTGGGGCGCGAACGCC
The DNA here is from genome assembly GCF_036500425.1 of Luteibacter sp. Lineage (GTDB taxonomy): Bacteria > Pseudomonadota > Gammaproteobacteria > Xanthomonadales > Rhodanobacteraceae > Luteibacter. The sequence goes on along the minus strand of NZ_DASYCB010000004.1, from coordinate 4,667 downwards.
TCCGCGAACTCGCTTCCGAAACCATCCAGTAAACCGCATCGCGCGCAAGCGCGCTCCTACAGCTGAGCCGACGCCGCTTATGTAGGAGCGCGCTTGCGCGCGATAGCCCCCGGCGCGAAATGGCCGCTACCCCACGTCTCGACGCAAACTCTCTAATTGCGCCGGGCTGCCGATATTCCGCCAGAACCCGTCATAACGCTCGCCGGACAAGCGTCCCTGCGCAATCGCACGCCGGTATATCGGCGCCAGCTTGAACGCACCGGCCGCCTCGCCTGTGACGATCTCCGGCCGATAAACACCGACGTTCCCGAAGGTCAGCCGCTTCGCGTGTGCGGGCGCAGCGTCGTCGTACAGCACGCCATCGAGCAGCGAAAAGTCGCCCTTCGGATGGAAATCCGGATTCGGCACCATCACCAGGTGGGCCAAGCCCGCCGGGGCGAGCGGCAACGTCGCATAGTCGATATCGCTCCAGATATCCGCACTCACCACGATAAACGGTTCGCTCCCCAGTAGCGGCAGTGCCTTCAACATGCCGCCGCCGGTCTCGAGCGGTGTCGGCCCTTCATACGAATAACGGAGCCGCACGCCCCAGCGCGAACCATCACCGAGCGCATCAGGAAACTGGTCAGCGAGGTGCGATGTATTGATGGCGATGTACTTCACGCCTGCCGCCGCGAGCTTTTCGATGTGATGCACGATCAGTGGCTTGCCGTGCACCTCGAGCAGGGGCTTGGGCGTGGTATCCGTCAGCGGACGCATCCGCTCGCCGCGCCCGGCGGCGAGGATGAGCGCATGCTTCATGCGGCCACCGGCACGCGGATATCGCGATCGCCGATCGTCGTGACGATGAAGTCCGCCAGCGGGGCCACATCGGCGTGGCGCCGTGCGATATCCAGTACGTATTGCAGCACGCGTGGCAGATCATTCAGGTAGCCGGCTTTGCCATCGCGGTAATACAGGCGGCAGAACAGGCCGAGGATCTTGATGTGGCGTTGCAGGCTTGCCATGTCGAACCAGCGGCGGAAGCGATCGGTGTCTACCGTTTCGTCGAGCAGGCGCGCATCTAGCAAGCGCAGGCGGTACGCCTCGACCCAGCCCTCAACATGTTCGTTATCCCAGACCACGTAGGCATCGCGCAGCAGGGATGCCAGGTCATAGGTGATCGGCCCGGACATCGCCCCCTGGAAATCGATGACGCCCGGTGAGCGGTCGCGGGTGATGAGCAGGTTACGACTGTGATAATCGCGATGCATGAACGTGCGCGGCTGCTCGGCGAGCGTATGCAGGATGACACTGAAAGCGCCTTCCACGACATCCCACTGTTCGCATTCGACGAAGACGCCTAGGTGCTTTTGTAGGAACCATGTCGGCATGATCTCCATTTCCATGACCTGCCACTCGCGGTTGAACGCGGGCAGGCCGGTGGTCTCCACGTGCATCTGCATGCGCAGCAAGGCGTCGAGCGCGTCGCCATACAGCGCATCGGCGGTCGCGTCGGTGAGTTCCGGGAGGTAGGTGCGCGTGCCAAGGTCCTCGATGAGCAGGAAGCCCTGCTCGAGGTCGGCCACCATCACCGTGGGCGTGTGCAGCCCGGCATCGTGCAGGCGCTTGCCGATCTCGACCCAAGGTGCCGGGTTTTCCTTCTCAGGTGGCGAATCCATGATGATGACCGGTTGGCCATCGACATAGCCGCGCCAGTAGCTGCGAAAGCTGGCATCGGCGGAGGCAGGCTCGAGTGCCAGGTCGGCCTGGCCCGTGGCATGGCGGGCCCAGGCCAGGCGGGCGGCGGCGCGGTCGTCGTTAGCGGTCATGCAGGCGGTCAACAAAGCTCGGATCAAACCAGCTTAGAGGGTTTGCCCGGCGCTGTCATAGCACCAGCGCGGTGCATGTCTTCCGGCCTGTTGTTGCGCGTCGCGACGTGTGGTTACTCTGTACCACCGGGGTAGCGAGGGGGTACTGGCATGGGGATCGAGAGCCCGCCCGCGTCGATCAGTCGGCGCGACCTGTTGCGGATGATTGGCGTGGCTGGCGGCAGCGCGTTGATGTACCAGGCGATGACCAACCTTGGCTTTGCCGCGGAATCCACCTACCGGCGCCCACCCCCATTGCAAGGTACGGGGAAGGGCAGTGTGCTGATCCTGGGTGCGGGCCTCGCTGGCCTCGTCGCGGCGTATGAGCTGGGCAAGGCGGGCTACGAGGTGCGGGTGCTCGAGTACAACGCGCGCGCCGGCGGCCGTAACTGGACGCTACGCGGTGGCGACACTTATACCGAACTCGGTGGCCACACCCAGACCTGCCATTTCGACAAGGGTTTGTACTTCAACCCAGGCCCGTGGCGGATCCCGTATCACCACACCGGCTTACTCGATTACTGCCATCGATTTGGCGTGCAGCTCGAACCCTTCGTCCAGGTGAATCACAACGCCTATATGCATAACCCGGAGGCCTTCGGCGGCAAGCCGCAGCGCCTGCGCGAAGTGCAGGCCGACTGGCATGGCGGTATCGCGGAACTGTTGGCCAAGGCATCCGGCAAGGGCGCCCTCGATGATCTCGCGAGCAAGGAAGACCGAGAAATCCTGCTGGAGTCGTTGCGTCAGTTCGGTGGTCTGGACAGCCAGTTCCGCTATGTTGCGGGTCGCGACAGCAGCGAACACCGCGGCTATGCCAAAGAACCCGGGGGTGGCCTGGATGGCAAGCCGGGTTTTTCGAATCCCGTGGGTATCTCGGACATCCTCAAATCCGGCCTTTGGAAGCAGCTGGGCTTGAGCGCATTGTATGAATACCAGAGCTCGCTGATGCAGCCCGTGGGTGGCATGGATGCGATTGGCAAAGCCTTCGTTCGTGAGATCCCACCGCAGGTCATTCGCTACAACAGCAAGGTGACGGCCATCGCGCAGGACGACCGCGGCGTCACTGTCACCTACGAGGACACCGGCAAACCCGGCCACGTACAGCAGGCGAAGGCGGATTGGTGCGTCTGTACGATCCCGCTCTCCATCCTCAGCCAGATACCGATCCAGGTTTCCGCGGAGAAGAGCGCGGCGATTTCCGCCGTGCCTTACATGTCGTCGGCCAAGGTGGGCCTGCAGTTCAACCGACGCTTCTGGGAAGAGGATGACCGGATCTACGGAGGCGTCACCACATCGGATACGCCGATCGGCATGATCGGTTACCCGAGCCACGGCATCGGTTCGAAGAAGGGGGTGCTACTCGGCGCCTATGCATTCTTCACCCAGGCGTACGAGTTCACCTCGCTCGACCCGGCTACGCGTGTGGCTAAAGCCGTGGAATACGGCAGCCAGATCCACCCCCAGTACAAGCAGGCGTTTGAGAACGGTATCTCCGTGGCCTGGCATCGCGTGCCTTCCACACTCGGCTGTTTTGGCTGGTGGACCGACGAGGCTCGCGAGAAGCACTACGCCAATCTGTGCTCGATGGACGGGCGCATCGTGCTGGCCGGTGAGCATGCCTCATACCTGCCGGCCTGGCAGGAAGGCGCGATCCTGTCATCGCTGGGCGCGATCGATCAGTTGCACCGAAAGGCCGTAGCCGGAGGTGCGGCATGAACGCGCGGACGCTCGGCGTTGCGTTGTTTCTCGCGGTGGGAGCCGCCAGTGCCCAGACCAACGATGCGGCGTTCCTCTCAAGCAAAGACGCGGCGCACGTGACGGGCGAGCAGATCTTCACCCATATCTGCCAGGGCTGTCATATGCCCGACGCCAAAGGCGCCGTGGGCGCGGGCCATTACCCTGCGCTCGCCGCGAATGCGAAGCTCGCCTCGGCCGCCTATCCCGCGGCCATGGTGATGAACGGCCGCGGAGGTATGCCACCGTTCGCCATGCTGCTTAATGATCAGCAGGTCGCCGACGTCGTGAACTACGTACGAACGCACTTCGGCAATCACTACACCGATGCACTCACGGCCGACCAGGTCAAGGCATTCCGCCCACCCGCACCGACTCCCGAGGGTTCCCGATGAAAGCGATCCACCCATCCTTTGTCCTTACCGCCGTGGCAGGCTGCCTCTTAGCCACACCAGCCTTTGCCGCCGATGTCGTGCGCCACAAGATTCCCAACAGTACCTTTCCCATTTCCGCCGCGGTCGAAGTGCCCGCGGGCAAGACCCTTGTATTCCTCAGCGGCACGGTACCGCCGGTAGCCGACGCGAATGCGCCGAAGGATACCCCACAGGCTTACGGCGATACGAAGACCCAGACGGTCGGTGTACTTACCTCGATCGAGAAGCAGCTCAAGGGCATGGGCCTTTCGATGGGCGACGTAGTGAAGATGCAAGTCTTCCTGGTCGGCGACCCTGGCAAGGGCGGCAAGATGGACTTCGCCGGCTTCATGACGGGGTATACGCAGTTTTTTGGGACGAAGGAGCAGCCCAACCTCCCGTCGCGTAGCGCGATGCAGGTGGCGGCCCTGGCCAGTCCGAATTTCCTGGTGGAGATCGAGGTGACCGCTGTACGCCCATGATCTTTGCAGGCGTAAAAGGTTCTTCGCGCGTTACCGGGGTCGTTCGCTGCCTCGCGCGTCGTGATCGGTTCATTCGCTGACGCGAATGCATGTCTTCATCGGTCGGGCTCGCCTTCGGCTGCGCGGGGGGCTCGGCTTCGCCATCGCGGCGGCGCTCGGACGTGGTCGCAGGAGAGCCCTCGGTGTCC
>NZ_DASYCB010000003.1:0-50468 GCF_036500425.1 Luteibacter sp. | reverse complement strand
GGCGTGGGTTTCGATGTAGCAGAAGGGGGTGTTTTTCTGCTTCATGGCATCGAGCAGGGCCACGAGCACCATGTGCTTCATGACATCGGCGAAGTTGCCGGCGTGGTAGGCGTGGCGATAGTTCATGCCGCGATTATACCTCGCCTGCGGAACTCGCCTCGAGGGTGGGCACCGAGGGCTCTCTGGAAAACTGAAGCGAATTCGGGGAGAGCACTGCTGCGGCGGCGGTCAGTTAACGAAACGGCAATTCCGGCCCGACGGGCTTCCGACCACGCGAGACATCTGGTCGCACTCAACGTCGATTGTCTGGCCCTTGGACAAATGGGCTGCGGCTGACTTCTCAGCATCAACCATTTGCATTCTCGCGGGCATGAACTCATTGGACGTTGCGAGATTCACGACGACGTTGTCCATGAAGTCTTTATCTATTGCCTGGATGGTGCCCGATACTCGAACCACCTTTCCCTTCATAGCGTCGTCCGCCGCCACTTCGTTACGCTCGTATTCCGCTGCGAGTCTGTTTGCAGTGGTCGCGTAAATAGGTTTCGGCGCCGACGTGTTACCGTCGCCGTGATCAGATGCCGTCGAGATTGACGACGAACTCGACGACGAACTCGAAGTAGCCATCCCGTAAATGAACCAGCCCAACAGGCCGAAAATGACGAGTGTGGTGAGGCCGGATACGCCCTTCTTCTTGGGTGCGCCCGGGGCCGTTGTCGTCACATGAACGGCTGCAGGCGGTACCGGTGCAATCGGACGCCCGCACTTCGGGCATGACGGTGCTACGTCACTTACCTGAGAGGCGCAATCCGGACATTGGATAAGAGCCATTAACTTCCCCTGTTTTTTAATGTGATTGCCTATCGGCTGAATCATGTTTTTCTTTATGCGGTGAATTGCCCTGTGCTGCCGCGGCCACCGTGCGTTGCGGCGAATTTGCCGAAATGGCGTCGCGGTATGGTCTGCAGCGTTAGTGCATCGTTGGCAGGTCGAGGAAATCTTTCTGTCGAAGGTCTTTAGTTGCACCCGCGAAGCAGGAGCGAATGAACTCAGCTAACGCCGCCGTTCCTTCCTGCGCTGATCCTGCCAGGACCCGCACTCCCATCACGAAACGTCATTGCGTCAGGGAGTCCTCGGTGCCCACCCTCGAGGCGAGTTCCGCACAAGAGAGCGGCCGTAGGCCAATCAAATACATTTGCGCCGGAGGCGCACTCCTTTTCGAACGCGGAGGACCTGTCTGAGCAGCGAGGGTGGGCACCGAGGGCTCTTTCCAGAGGCGCACGAGCGCAAGGCGGCGTAAGCCGCTTAGACATGCATTTGCGACAGCGAATGATCCCATTCGACGATGCGAAGCCGAAGGCGAGCCCTATCGACCCCTCAGTGCCGAAGGTCGGCGACCTGGGGATCACCGTCCGTGATCGAGGTGTTTTGTAGCGCGCGCTGGCATATCGCCGCCTGGGCGGGGTAGCGCTCCACGCAAAACGCCACCCACTTCCTGACGCTCTTGGCGCGCTGCGAAGGCAACAGGTGCCCCGTAAGCGGCGCGCGCGAGAAACCCGTGATCTCCTTCAGCACCGCAAGCAAGCCATCGTGGACGAACCACGGGTGGTACTGCGTATCGGCGCGCCCCACGGGGGCATGGACCCAGATTGACTGCTCAGGCAGCGGGCGGCTATCACCCAGGTGGGCAACCAAATACGGCACTGCCGGCCGCCCCAGACTCATCAGCATCCGGAAGGCCTGCGCCTGCGTGCGCGAATCCCTGGTCAGGTTCGCTACCAGGTAGTCCACGGTCGGACCCAGGTCGGGCGAGGCGTTGGACGCGGGCGCCGCCGCCATGGGCGGTACGCCCGGTGGGGGCGTGTGCCCGGGCGGCGGGGCCGCCATGGAAGCGATGGGTACGCATAGAGCCACGAACCAGCTAAACCGTTTCATGCCTGTCTCTCCATAGGGGCCCATCCCGCTGGAGTATCGCGCCGCAAGGAATCGCGGCGTGTGAAGACTTCTTTAACCCCGGAAGAAAGGGTACGGCGCCAGGAACACCAGCCAGACCATCAGCACGATGCCGATGTACTTGATGATGCGGAACAGCTTTGGGTTGGCCTTCTTGAACTTGCGCGTGCGGTCGCGGCCGCGCTTGTTCAGGGCGAACATGCGGTTCACGAAGCCGACCTGTTCCTCGCCGTCGTCGCTGTTGGGCGATGCGGTGATCGAGCCCATGAAGGCGCCGACGCGCTTGTTGATCGCAGTCATCAGCCCGAACTTCAGCGGCCGCTCCACGTCGGCGAACAGGATCACCCGGGTCTGGTCGGTGCGGTTTTCCGCCCAGTGCACATAGGTTTCGTCGAAGACCACATCCTTGCCATCGCGCCACGCGTGCATTTCGCCATCGACGAAGATGCGGCAGTCATCGGAGTTGGGCGTGATCAGGCCGAGGTGGTAGCGGAGCGAGCCGGCGAATGGATCGCGATGCGGATTCAGGCGGCTACCCGGCGGCAGCAGTGCGAACATGGCCGCTTTTACACTCGGGATCGAGTTGAGCAGCTTCACCGTTTCCGGGCACAGCGTCTCCGCCGAGGCGAGCGGTTCGCCGTACCATTTCAGGTAAAAGCGCTTCCAGCCTTGCTTGAAGAAGGAGTTGAACGAGGCGTCGTTGTGCTTTTCCGCGGAGCGGATATAGCCCTCGTCGAACAGGTGCATGGCCTCTTCGCGGATTTTCTGCCAGTTATTCTGCAGCAAATCCAGTTGAGGGAAGCCGCTACGGTCCAGGATCGGGCGCGCCGGCACGGCCGAAAACGCGTACATCAGCAGGTTGTACGGTGCGAACAGCGCCGAATGGTCCACCAACTGGCGATCGAAACGCAGGCGCGAGCGGCCACGCAGGTGCACCAGCAGCACGCACAGCGTGAACAGGATCAGCACATACAGGACGATGAAGCGGGGCCCGAGGAGATTCATGGGGTTGCACTCGAAAGGACGGGCGATACATGCGGCCCGGTGGGACCCGTATCAACGCGCCTAGTTTACTCCGGGCTCAGTGTGCCAGCACATGGACGGCCCCGCCGCCGGGCCGCCAGGCGCCGCGGAATGCCTTGTCCAGCCAGGAAATAGCCGCCCGGACAGCCGCGTGCGGCGATTTGCCCCGCGCCAGTTGTGCGGTAACGGCCGAGGCCAGCGTGCAGCCGCTGCCGTGGCCTTCGAAGGGCAGGCGGGGATGGCTTATGGCCAGCAGGCCGTGGGCGTCGTAGTAACGATCCACGATCTCGCGGCCACCCGCGTGGCCGCCTTTAAGCAGGATGCCGCGTGCACCCATGGCGAGCAGGTCGGCGCCGGCCTCGTCAAAGGCCTTGCCGATCGGCCGGCCCAGCAGGGCCTCGGCCTCGGGGATATTGGGGGTGAGGATGTCCGCCAGCGGTATGAGCCGCGTCACCAGGGCATCCAATGCATTTTCATCGAGCAGGCGCGCGCCACTGGTGGCGATCATCACCGGATCGACCACAAGCCAGGCCGGTTGACGGGCCGCTATTTCCTTCGCCACCAGCCGCGTGATCGCGGCACTGCCGAGCATGCCGGTCTTCACCCCGGCGATCGGGAAGTCCGCGAACACCGCATCGATCTGGCTGCGCACGTGTGCTAACGGAAGCGTGTGCACCGCGGTGACGCCGCGGGTGTTCTGCGAGGTGACAGCGGTGATCGCCGTAAGCCCATGCGTGCCCAGCGAATGGAATGTCTTCAGGTCGGCCTGGATCCCCGCACCACCGCCGGAATCGGATCCGGCGATGGTGAGGGTATTGGGTTTCGCTTTTGTCACAACGCTTCAGAGGCGAAATCGGCCAGGCGCGAACGTTCACCACGCTTCAGCGTGATGTGGCCGGAATGGGCCCACATCTTGAAGCGATCCACCGCGTAGGTGAGGCCCGAGGTGGTCTCCGTGAGGTACGGCGTATCGATCTGCTCAACGTTACCCAGGCAGACGATCTTCGTGCCTGGGCCCGCACGGGTGATCAGCGTCTTCATCTGCTTGGGCGTGAGGTTCTGCGCTTCGTCGATGATGAGGTAACGGCTGAGGAACGTACGGCCACGCATGAAGTTCAGCGAACGGATTTTCACCCGCGAGGCGAGCAGGTCGTTGGTGGCCTGGCGACCCCACGAGCCACCGTCCTGCGGGTTGGCGAGCACCTCGAGGTTATCGGTGAGCGCACCCATCCACGGGGTCATCTTTTCTTCCTCCGTGCCGGGGAGGAAGCCGATGTCTTCGCCCACCGACACCGTGGCGCGGGTCATGATGATCTCGCGGTAACGCTGCTGGTCCATGACCTGGGCGAGGCCCGCGGCCAGGGCGAGCAGTGTCTTGCCCGTGCCTGCCGTGCCGAGCAGGGTGACGAAATCCACGTCGGGATCCATCAGCAGGTTCATCGCGAAGTTCTGCTCACGGTTGCGTGCCGCGATGCCCCATACACCATGCGCAGCGTGGGTGTGGTCATCGAGCAACACCAGCTTTGCCCGTCGGGCGTCTTCGGGGCCAGTGAGTTCGAGGACGCGCAACTCCACGTCGTTCTCGCCCGGCATGTACAGGCACTCATTCGGATACCAATGCTCGTCCTCGCGCATCTCCATTTCATAGAAGGTGCGCCCCCGCTCGTTCCACGAACGCACTTCCGGGTGGCGGTTCCAGAAATCCTCCGGCAGTTCATCCGCACCGGTAAACAGCAGTGCGAAATCGTCGAGGGCGCGATCGTTCTCGTAGTCTTCAGCGGTCAGGCCGTAGATCGAGCCCTTGATGCGAAGGTTGATGTCCTTCGTGACCAGGATCACCGGCCGATCCGGGAACTGGTCGCGCAGGTCGATGACGGACGCCAGGATCTGGTTGTCGGCCTTGCCATTGCCATGGCTGGCCCGTTGCTGGAAGAACAGGCGGCCCACCGCGCCGCGCTTGAGCTTGATGCCTTGGGGGTTGGTGAGTTCGAGGCCCCGTTTCAACCCGTCCACGCCACCACGCTCGATCAACTCATTGAGAAAACGACTTACCTGGCGGGCATTGCGCGAAACTTCAGAGCCGCCTTTCTTCTTGTCGTCCAGTTCCTCCAGCACCGTCATCGGTATGAAGACATCGTGTTCCTCGAAGCGGAACAGCGAGGTCGGATCGTGCAGCAGCACGTTGGTGTCGAGGGCGTAGATGCGCTTGCTTCCGGTCATGCGGAAGTGACCTCATGCGGAGGTGGCAAAACCCGGCCATGTGGCCGTGGCCGGGGGAAGGAGCCGCGTGGCGCGGTGTCCGTCACGCGGTGGGAACACTCTCAAGGACGGCTTGCGCATGGCCGGGGATTTTCACCCCGCGCCACTCCGCAAACAGCTTGCCGTCCGGGTCGATGAGAAACGTGCTGCGAACGACACCCATGTAGCGCTTGCCGTACAGCACTTTCTCGTGGATGACGTCGAAGGCCTGGCACCAGGCTTCATCGGCGTCGGAAACGAGCGGGAAGGGGAGCTCGTGCTTCGCCGCGTAATTCGCGTGCGAGCGCACCGAATCGCGGGAAACGCCTATGACTTCGGCGTTTCGTGCCTGGAATTGCGCGTACCTGTCGCGGAAATCCTTCGCTTCATTGGTGCAGCCCGGCGTGTTGTCCTTGGGGTAGAAGAACACCACTACCCACCTGCCGGAGAGGGTAGGCAGCGCCAGCGTGGAACCATCGCCGAGCGTGCCCTTGAGTTTCGGAACCTTCTTGCCCTTGCCGATCATGCGGTACGTCGTCTTCCTGCGTCAGAACTTCACGGGATCCATGATGGCATCAAGATTGAGGCCATCGCACAGTTCAAGGAAATCATCGCGCAACGCGGCGATATGGGTTTCGGAAGGAATGCCGATCGTGATCTGCGCCTGGAACATCTCGGCGCCGGTCTGCATGGCCTGGTAGCGCATGGACGTGAGCTGTTCCACGCTGATATCGCGGCGCGAGAAAAACTCGATGATCTTGACCAGGATGCCCGGGCGATCCGCGGCGATCACTTCCACCAGGTAGGGCAGCAGGTGGGCGGTCGGTTCGCGCGGCGTCGTGCGGTACTGCACGATCTGCAGGTCCTCGTCACGGCCGAGCTTGCCCACCGCCGTCTCCAGCTTGGCGACGGCATCCCACGAACCCGAGGCCAGCAGCATCACCGAGGTATCGTTGCCGATCGTCGAGACCCTGGCATCGGCCAGGTTGCAGCCGGAATCGGCAATCCGCTTGGCGAGGGCGAGGATGGGCGCGCGGTGCGCCGGCGACAGCGTCGAAATGAGTAACTGGTTATCGGCGGCGCTGCGTGCTACAGAACGATTCAAGGCCTTCACTACCCATGGCGCGGCCCGCGGGGCGCGGGGCGTCGCTGTTGGCCCGAGCTTAACGGGGGCCATCGGACAGTAGCAAGACACTGTGCGCAGGTATCTGCGCATGGGCGTGAATGGACGCGCCGGAAACGCCCCGGTAACATGCGAAGCGCTGGTTCCTCAATGGGTTTCACCTTGGATATCTCTGGAAGCATCACCGCGCTGGCGACACCGTTCGCCGTCGACGGTTCCCTCGATCTCGACGCGTTTGGCCGGCTGCTCGACCAGCAGTTGGCTGGCGGTACCCAGGCTGTGGTCGTCGCCGGGTCCACTGGCGAATCGCACTTCCTTGAGCATGACGAATTCAAACGCCTGCTGGCGTTTGCGGTGAAGCACATCAATAAACGCGTCCCGGTCATCGCGGGCACGGGCGAAGCGGGTACGGCGAAAACCATTGCCACCACGCGCCTGGCGAAAGAGTTGGGTGCCGATGTTGCGCTGGTCGTGGCGCCTTTCTACGTGCGCCCGACCCAGGAAGGCCTGCATCGCCACTTCCTGGCCGTGGCGGACCAGGGTGGCCTCCCGGTCATCCTGTACAACGTGCCGCCGCGCACCGGCTGCGATATCGCACCGGAGACCGTGGCGGTGCTCCGCGACCACCCGGGCATCATCGGCATCAAGGAGGCTCGTGGCGACGCGGAGCGAATTCGTGCCATGGCGGAACTTATCCGCCCCGATTTCGTCTACCTCAGCGGCGACGACGGTTCGGCCCACCAGGCCATGCTGGCCGGCGCTGCGGGCACCATCTCGGTGGTCGCCAATCTCGTGCCGGGGCCTTTCCGTGCGTTCTGCGATGCCGCCCGTTCGGGCGACGCGGGCCGCACGGCCAGCGCCACGGCGCGCCTGGCTCCGTTGATCGATGCCCTGAACTGTGCGCCGAACCCGATCCCCGTGAAGGCCGGCCTGGCCTTGCTGGGGCTGGGTTTGGCGGCGCCCCGCCTACCCCTGGTCGAGCTCGAGCCCGGCCCGGCGTTGGCAAAAGTGCGCGAAACGCTCGCGGCTCTGGCACCATTGGCGACTGCCGCCTGAAGCACCCCATTAAAAACGGATTCCAACGGAACCTTTGTTCATGAAGAAAACCTCGTACGCGCTGGTCGTCCCGGCACTGCTCCTGTCCATCCTGGTCGTTTCCGGCTGCGGCGCGTTCCGCTCCACCAAGCAGTGGGAGAAGGCCAAGCAGGAAGCCCCGCTGGAAATCCCGCCGGGCTTGGATACCCCGTCGACGAGCGCGGCCCTGGTGATTCCGGATGCGGGTTCGGCCTCGGGTAGCTCGGCTGACGCCTCCGCCGCCGCGCCCGTGTCGGATGGCTTCATCCTGGCGGATACGCCGGATGCCGCCTATAAGCGTATCGGCGAGGTGCTCGCGGTCGGCGACGTCGGCGCGATCACCGCCCACGACGACGACACCCACACCTACCAGATCGCCGCGACGGCCGGTGCCCCCGAAGCGAAGCGTGGCTTCTTCAAGCGCATGTTCGGTAGCGACAAGAAGAACCCTGACGAGGCGATCGAAGGCGGCCCGCAGGCCGTGCAGGGCGGCGGCGCCAACAAGCGCTCGGTCGTACTCACGGTCAACCCGAGCGGCGCGGGCTCCGAAGTGCGCGCCCAGGGCGATGCCAACGGCGTCCGCCGTGTGATCGATGCGCTGAAGTCGCGCCTCGGCGTGAAATAAGACACGGCGCCTGCCGTGGACAAAAAAGGCCGCCCCGCAAGGGCGGCCTTTTTCATGCCGGCCCCAGTCCCGTGTAGGAGTCAGGCATAAAAAAGGCCCCGCAGGGCCTTTGGTCAACCGCTCAGCGCTGGAGCAGGTCGATCTTGTTGGGCTTGTTTTCCCAATCCTTGGCGTCCGACAGGCCGTCCTTGCGCTCGGTGATCACCGGCCAATCCTTCGATAGCTCGGCGTTCAGTGCGACGAACTGCTCCTGCCCGCCGGGGACGTCGTCCTCGGGGTAGATCGCGTTGATCGGGCATTCCGGCTCGCAGAGCGTGCAATCGATGCACTCATCCGGATTGATGACCAGGAAGTTCGGGCCTTCGTGGAAGGCATCCACGGGGCAAACCTCGACGCAGTCCGTGTATTTGCACTTGATGCAGTTGTCGGTAACGACAAAGGTCATGCGAACGGTTCAGCGCCGGAGAGGAAAGTGGTGCTCCCTACGAGGTTCGAACTCGTGTTCCAGCCTTGAGAGGGCCGTGTCCTAGACCACTAGACGAAGGGAGCGGGTCGTACGAGACGTACGAAGCGCGCTAGTATAGCCAAATTCCGGCTACTGGCAACGATTTTGAGGGCCGCTCGTCGGATTGGGTCGAATTCGTTACATTTGGCCCGTTCATCCCGACACCGGGTACCGGTGGGGGCAGCTACTTGATCGGGCGCGAGCGCGCCCGCCAGGACACCAACCGCTTGAATTCCGAAACGAGGGGCGACGTTCCGCACGGCATGCGCATCATTCCGCGTGAACAGCACTCCATTTCCCGCAAGAACATCAGCAAAGCCGCGCTTCGCGTGCTTTACCGACTCCATGACGCCGGGTTCGCGGCTTACCTGGTGGGCGGCGCCGTGCGCGACCTCCTGCTTGGCGGGCACCCCAAGGATTTTGACGTGGCTACCAATGCCACGCCGGAAGAGGTGAAGAGCCTGTTCCGCAACTGCCGCCTGATCGGCCGCCGGTTCCGGCTCGCCCACGTCGTATTTGGCCCTGAGATCATCGAGGTCGCCACGTTTCGCGGCACCGGGGAAGACGGCGCGGAAGGCGATGGCGATCGCCACATCGTGGATGGTCGCATCGTACGTGACAACATCTGGGGCACGATCGAGGAAGACGCGGTGCGTCGCGATTTCCGGGTCAACGCCCTTTACTACGACATCGCCGATTTCAGCGTCCGCGATTACGTGGGCGGCATGCAGGATCTCGAAGACCGGACCATGCGCCTGATCGGTGATCCGGAACTGCGTTATCGCGAGGATCCCGTGCGCATGCTTCGTGCGGCCCGCCTCGCGGCCAAGCTCGGCTTCACCATCGCGCCCTCGGCGTCCGCGCCGTTCAAGAAGCTCGGCCACCTGCTGACCGAAGCGTCGCCAGCGCGCCTGTTCGATGAATCCCTGAAATTGTTCCTCGGCGGCCACGGCCTGAAGAGCTTCAAGATGCTTGAAGCCTGCGGCCTGCTGGAATTCCTGTTCCCGGCAACGGCTCGCGCCCTCGAGCGCGGCGACCATGCGTTGCGCGCGCTGGTGGAGCAAGGTCTCGCCAACACCGACGCGCGGATCGCCGAAGGCAAGTCGGTGACCCCGGCTTTCCTCTACGCGGTGTTGCTGTGGGGCGAAGTGCGCGACCAGGCTCATGGCTGGATGGTGCAGGGCTTCGAGATGAACGAAGCCTGGCAGCGCGCCGCTGTCCATGTAGTGGGTGAACAGTGCCAGCGCGTGGCGATCCCGCGGCGCTTCACCTTCACCATGGAAGAGATCTGGGCGCTGCAGCCGCGGTTCGAGCAGATTCACCGTAAGCGTGTGTTCCGCCTGATGTCGCACCCGCGGTTCCGCGCGGCGTTCGATTTCCTGCTGCTGCGTGCCCATGAATCGTCGGGCATGCGTGAGCTGGGTGAGTGGTGGGCGCATGCCCAGCAGCTGCCGCCCGAGATGCTGGCGGCGGCCCTTGGCGGCGGCGGTGTGCCCGCCCACGAAGGCCACACGGTCGCGGCCACCGCGCCAGCGCGCAAGCGCCGCCGGCGTAAGCCGACCCCCGGCAAAGGTGATACGAGCGGCGCGTGAGCGTCACCGCGCTCATCGGCCTGGGCGGAAACCTGGGCGACGTCCGATCGCGGCTCGATGCCGCGATCGGCACGCTTGGCAGCCTGCCGGGCATCGAGGTGACATCGTGCTCGCGGTTCTACCGTACGCCGCCCTGGGGCAACCTTGAGCAGCCCGATTTCGTGAACGCGGCCATCGCTGTCGAGACCTCGCTTAGTGCCCATGCCTTGCTCGACGCGTTGCTGGCCACGGAGCGCGCCTTCGGCCGCGTCCGCGATGGCGAGCGCTGGGGCCCGCGGACGCTGGACCTCGACCTGCTCGCCTATGGTGACGCGGTGATCGACGACGAGCGTCTGGCGGTCCCACACCCACGGATCGCCGAGCGCGCCTTCGTCCTGCTGCCCCTGGCGGATATCGCCCCCGATACGGTGCTGCCAGGCCAGGGTCGGGTGGCCGACCTTCTCACCGCCGTGGACGCGGCTGAATGCTTCCCGCTGGCCTGACCCGGGTTCCTTGAGCCCCGGGCCGATCAGGCGGACAATTCGAATTTCACCCAACGAGGCGACAAGAGCGTGTACGTCGAAAAAACGAGTGCGCTGGCACGTAAGCCGGTGACCGTGCCGGGCCTGAAGGCGATGAAAGCCGAAAGCCGGAAGATCGTGATGCTCACCGCCTACGATGCGAGTTTCGCAGCGCAACTGGAAGCCAATGGGGTCGATGTCGCCCTCGTCGGCGATTCCCTTGGCATGGTGGTGCAGGGGCGGTCGAGCACGCTGCCGGTCACGGTCGATGAGATGGTCTATCACACCGCTGCCGTCGCGCGCGGTCTGGCTGCCACGTTGCTGGTGGCCGACCTGCCGTTCATGAGCGACCGCGACGTGCCGGCGGCCATGGAGGCGGCCACGCGGCTCGTCGCCCAGGGTGGCGCGGCCATGGTCAAGATCGAGGGGGCCGGACGTATCTGCGAGGTGATCACGGCGCTCACCGAACGCGATATCCCCGTATGTAGCCACCTGGGCCTCACCCCCCAATCGGTGAACAAGTTCGGAGGCTACAAGGTCCAGGGCAAGACGGAAGACGCAGCGGAGAAGCTCTTCGCCGATGCGAAAGCAGTGGAAGCCGCGGGTGCCGACCTGTTAGTGCTGGAATGCGTGCCTTCGGCGCTTGCGGCGCGGATTACGCAGGCGCTGTCGATTCCCGTGATCGGCATCGGCGCGGGCGTCGCCTGTGATGGCCAGGTGCTCGTGGTGTACGACATGCTCGGGCTCACCCCCGGCAAGCGGCCTAAGTTTTCCAAGGATTTCCTCGCCGGTCGTGATTCCATTCCGGCAGCGATCCGTGCCTATGCGGACGACGTACGGGAGGGGACGTTCCCCGGCCCGGAACACAGCTTCAGCTAAAGAGCCAGCCATGCAGACCGTTACCGACGCCGCCGCCCTTCGCGCCACGATCCGTGGCTGGCGCACTTCAGGCCAGACCGTGGGCTTCGTGCCCACCATGGGCAACCTCCACGAGGGCCACCATTCGCTGCTCAAGCTGGCCCGCGCCCGCGCCGACCGTGTCGTGGCTTCCGTGTTCGTGAACCCCACCCAGTTCGGCCCGGGTGAGGACTTCGAGCGCTACCCGCGCACGCTGCCCCAGGACCAGGTCGGCCTGGCTGAGGCGGGCTGTGATGTGCTGTTCGCCCCCGAAGTCGCCACGATGTACCCGTTCGGCCCTGCGGCCAGCGTCAGCATCCATGTGCCGGGCGTGACCGAAACCCTTGAGGGTGCCCACCGTCCAGGCCATTTCGATGGCGTGGCCACCGTGGTCTCCAAACTGTTCCATCTGGTCCAGCCGGATTTCGCCGTGTTTGGGCAGAAGGATTTCCAGCAGCTGAAGGTGATCGAGCGCATGGTCCGCGACCTGTCGCTGCCGGTGAAGATCATGGCCGGCCCGACCTTGCGCGATGACGATGGCCTGGCCAAGAGCTCGCGCAACCAGTACCTCTCGGCCGCTGAGCGCGTCCGGGCGCCACAGATCTACGCCACGCTGACCCAGATGCGCGACCTGTTCCGCCAAGGTCACTCCTGGCAGGCCCTGGAGCAGGCCGCCCGGGCCCGCCTGGAGCGCGCCGGCTTCGTGCCCGATTACGTGGCCATCCGCCGGGCCGAGGACCTCGGCGAGCCCGGCGCGGAGGAGCGCGAGGGCCTGGTCGCCCTGGTCGCCGCCCGGCTGGGGGCCACCCGGTTGATCGATAACCTGCCATTCGACTGAAAGCCTTCACGGACGGGCACTTGCGTTTCCGACCCCGCTCCCCCATAAAGCGCCTCGAAACCGAGGAAGCCCATTCACGACGGTACGGGCCACCTCCGTTAGAATGGGCGTTTTTGTAACCGCCAGACCGCAGAGACCGCCATGCACCTCAACATGCTCAAGTGCAAGATCCACCGTGCCACGGTGACTCACGCCGAGCTGAACTACGAAGGTTCCATCGCCATCGATGGCAACCTGCTGGATGCTGCGGGTATCCGCGAGTACGAGCAGATCCATGCCTGGAACATCAGCAATGGCGAGCGCTTCGTCACGTACGCGCTGCGTGCGGAAGAGGGCTCGGGCATCATCTCCGTGAACGGTAGCGCCGCGCGTCGCGTATCGACGGGCGACCTCGTGATCATCGCCGCCTTCGTCGGCCTGTCCGAGGCCGATATGGCCAAGTACCAGCCTGACCTGGTCTATGTGGATGCCAACAACCGCATCACGCATACGAACCATTCGATCCCGAAGCAGGCTGCCTAAGCTCGACCTGTAGGAGCGCGCTTGCGCGCGATAGCCCGGATGCCTTTGGCCCCCGGCGCTATCGCTTCGTTGGCTGATCGAGCGCAAGCGCGCTTCTACAGACGCGAACCCGTCGCGTTTTGGGCGCTGTCCATACAATCCACTTACGTTGCAGTGCGGTAATATCGGGGCTTCCCTCCGTCGCACCCAAAGTGGAAGCCATGGATTCAAACCACGTCCCCGTGCCGTCGTTCGATGAGCACAAAAGCCGCCTCGCCGGCACCTCCCTCCGCACGCTCGTCAACGACGCCTCCCGTGGTGATCGGTTCCGCAAGCGCATGGGCCCCATCCTCCTCGACATCACCCGCCAGAAGCTGGATACGGCTGCGCTGGATGCGGTAGGCAACTACATCGAAGGCACCGGCTGGCAAGCCGCCCGTGATGCGATGTTCGAAGGCAAACACATCAACACGTCGGAAGATCGCGCCGTGCTGCATACCGCATTGCGTGGTGGTGCATCGCGCCACCCGGCGGCCCCGGCTGACGTGCGCAAGGACGTCGCCGAGGCGCTGGACCAGATGGAAAAGCTGGTCAACGCCGTGCACAAGGGTGAGGGCGAGTCGGTTGGCCTGATCGGCCGTGTGACCGACGTCGTCAACATTGGCATTGGCGGTTCGGACCTCGGTCCGCGCCTGGCTGTGCACGCGCTCGAACAGTTCCATGTGGATGGCATTCGCAGCCACTTCCTCACCAACGTCGATGGCCAGGCGGCCTACGACCTGATGAAGCATCTGGACCCGGCACACACCCTGGTCATCCTTGTTTCCAAGAGCTTCAACACGCAGGAAACGCTGCTTAACGGCGGCGTGTTCCGCGACTGGATCCTCAAGGCGAACAAGGGCGATACCGCGAAGACGGCGAAGCACTTCATCGCGGTGAGCTCGAACGTCGAGGCCGTGAACAAGTGGGGCGCCGCGCAGGTGCTGCCGATGTGGGATTACGTGGGCGGCCGCTTCTCGCTGTGGTCCGCCGTTGGCGCCTCGATCGCGTTCGCGATCGGCATGAACGGGTTCCGTGACCTGCTCGCCGGTGCCGCCGAGGCGGATGACCATTTCCGTACGGCGGTGTGGCAGGACAACCTGCCGGTCCTGCTCGCCATCGCTGAGCTCTGGAATCGCAATATCCTCGGCACCACCAGTCGCGCGGTCATCCCGTACGTGGATTACCTGGCCGACCTGCCGTCTTACCTGCAGCAGCTCGAGATGGAGTCGCTGGGCAAGCACGTGCATCCCACCAACGGCAAGCACGTCACTGGCTCGACCGTTCCGGTGGTGTGGGGCAGCATCGGCACCAATGCGCAGCACGCGTATTTCCAGGCGCTGCACCAGGGCACCGACATCGTCCCGCTGGAGTTCATCGGCCTGGTGAAGCCGGCGCACCCGCTGCGTGAAAACCAGGATGTGCTCACGGCCAACCTGCTCGCGCAGGCCGCCGCGCTTTCGCTTGGCAAGACGTTCGAGGAAGCGCTCGCGGAAGCGAAGACGGGCACCGAAGACGAACGCCGCGCCCTGGCCGCGCAGCGCACGTTCGAGGGCAACCGCCCGAGCAGCGTGTTCATGCTGGACTCGCTGACACCGCATTCGCTGGGCGCGCTCATTGCGCTGTACGAGCACAAGGTGTTCATGCTCGGCCACCTGTGGGGCATCAATGCGTTCGACCAGTGGGGTGTGGAACTGGGCAAGCTCATCGCCAAGCAGATCTATCCGTCGCTGGCGAACGACAAGGATGCAGGTGATGTGAGCCAGTTCGATGCGGCCACCCGTGGCCTGATCGAAGCGATCCGCGACCGCCGCTAACCGCCGTTGTAGGAGCGCGCTTGCGCGCGACGGGAGTTGTCGCAAGCTCCCATCGCGCGCAAGCGCGCTCCTACAGGAGGCCACAAAAAAGCCCGGCGATTGCCGGGCTTTTTTGTGGGTCAGACCTCAAGGGTGGCGAGGTCGCCTTTATCTTCAAGCCATTGCTTGCGGTCGCCGGCGCGCTTCTTCGCCAGCAGCATGTCCATCAGCTTCGTGGTGCCATCATCCGATTCCACGGTGAGCTGCACGAGGCGGCGAGTATCCGGGTGCACGGTGGATTCGCGCAGCTGTGCCGGGTTCATTTCGCCCAGGCCTTTGAAGCGGGTGACCGAGACGGCACCCTTCATTTTCTCGCGCTCGACCTTCTCCAGCATCAGGCGCTTCTCTTCCTCATCGAGGCAGTAGAACACCTGTTTGCCCACGTCCACGCGGAACAACGGCGGCATCGCCACGAATACATGGCCCTCGCGGACCAGGGTGGGGAAGTGGCGCAGGAAAAGCGCCGAGAGCAGCGTGGCAATGTGCAGGCCGTCGGAATCCGCATCGGCCAGGATTACGACCTTGCCGTAACGCAGGCCGCTGAGGTCATCCTTGCCGGGATCGCAGCCGATGGCAACGGCCAGGTCGTGCACTTCCTGCGAGGCGAGCACCGCGGTCGACTCGACTTCCCAGGTATTCAGGATCTTGCCACGCAGCGGCATGATCGCCTGGAAATCCTTGTCGCGGGCCTGCTTGGCCGAGCCGCCTGCCGAGTCGCCTTCCACGAGGAAGATTTCGGTGCGGGTCAGGTCGGTGGAAGCGCAGTCGGCGAGTTTGCCGGGCAGGGCAGGGCCCGAAGTGATTTTCTTGCGCACGACCTGCTTCGCCGCCTTGAGTCGCGCGCTGGCGCGTTCAATCGCGAGCTGGGCGATCTTCTCGCCGAGGTCGACATGCTGGTTGAGCCACAGGCTGAAGGCATCGTGCACGACGCCTTCCACGACGCCAGCCGCGTTACGCGACGACAGGCGCTCCTTGGTCTGGCCGGCAAACTGCGCATCCTGCAGCTTGACGCTGAGTACAAAAGCCAGGCGCTCCCACACATCTTCCGGCGCCAGCTTCACGCCACGTGGCAACAGGTTGCGCAGATCGCAGAATTCACGAATGGCGTTCGTGAGGCCCGAGCGCAGGCCGTTCACGTGTGTGCCGCCCTGTGCGGTGGGAATCAGGTTGACGTAGCTTTCCTGGACCAGATCGCCTTCCGGCAACCAGCACAGCGCGACATCCACGGTGTCGGTTTCGCGCGCGAAGTGCTTGACGAACAGGTCGGCGGGCAGGGCTTCGGCGCCCTGCAGTTCGGCGCGCAGGTAATCCTGCAGGCCATCCTCGAAATACCATTCAGTCGTTTCGCCGGCGGCTTCATCATGCAGGCGCACGGTAAGGCCGGCGCAGAGCACGGCTTTCGCGCGCAGCAGATGCTTGAGCTTGGAAACGAGGATGCGCGGCGAATCGAAGTACTTCGGATCCGGCCAGAAGCGCAGCGTGGTGCCGGTCTTCTTCTTCGGCACCGTGCCCATGACTTCTAGCTCGCTGGCGCGATCGCCGTTCTCGAAACTCATGCGGAACTCCTGACCCTCGCGGCGGATGGTCACATCCACGCGGGTGGAGAGCGCATTCACTACCGAGACGCCCACGCCATGCAGGCCGCCGGAGAAGGCGTAATTCTTGTTCGAGAACTTGCCGCCGGCGTGCAGGCGCGTGAGGATCAGCTCGATGCCCGGCACCTTCTCTTCCGGGTGGATATCCACGGGCATGCCGCGACCATCATCGGTGACCTCGACCGAGCCGTCATTGAAAACGGTGACGTCGATCGACTTCGCGTGGCCGGCCAGCGCTTCGTCGACGGAGTTATCGATGACTTCCTGCGCCAGATGGTTCGGGCGCGAGGTATCCGTGTACATGCCGGGGCGGCGCTTGACGGGGTCAAGGCCGCTGAGGACTTCGATGTCTGAGGCGTTGTAGCGAGTATTCATCAGGCGGGGAGTCGTTTCGTTAGCCGGGCAGGATGGGTGACGCCATCGGAGCGGTCAAGTCTGCCCGATTCCGGTATCACCCCACGAGACAGGGGCAGACCTTGTAGGAGGGCGCTTGCGCGCGATGGGTGATCGAGGCAAGGCCCGATCGCGCGCGAGCGCGCTCCTGCAGGGGTGGTCAGAGGGGGGCACAGTGCCACTCCAGCCACGCCCGGTCGTCGCCATCCAGCAGGAGCGACAACGCGGCCCGGACGGTGGCGTGGTAATCGTCCAGCCAGGCACGTTCCGAGGGTTCGAGCAGGCGCGGCTCAAGGCCGCGGCGGTCGAATGGGCAAAGAGTCAGGGTTTCGAAGGCGTAGAACTCACCGAATTCGGTCTGGTCGGCCTGGGTCACCACGGCGAGGTTCTCGTGGCGGATGCCGTAGCGGCCGGGCTTGTAAAGACCCGGCTCGATCGAGGTGATCATGCCCGTCTCCAGCGGCACCAGCGCCCCGCCGGCGACCGGCGGGCGAATACCGTGCGGGCCCTCGTGAACGTTCAGAAAGTAGCCCACGCCATGCCCGGTACCGTGGCCGAAATCCATGCCAGCCGCCCACAGCGGGGCGCGGGCCAGGGCATCGAGCTGCGGACCGCTGGCGCCCTTGGGGAAGCGGGCGCGGGAGAGGGCGATCATGCCCTTGAGTACCAGTGTCGAATCCCGCTTCTGCTCATCGGTGACCGGGCCAAGTGCCAGGACACGGGTGATATCGGTCGTTCCGCCCAGATACTGGCCGCCGGAATCGATCAGCAGCAGGCCCTTCGCTGCCAGCGGGCTGAATCCGGCTTCGGTGGCGCGGTAATGCGGCAAGGCGCCGTTGGCCTGATAGCCGGCGATGGTCGAGAAGCTCTCGCCCACGAAGGCCTCCTGCGCCGCGCGGGCTTCGCGGACGATCGTGTCGACGTCCAGTTCGGTCAGCGGTTCTCCGGCGCTCACGCCCGCCTCAATGCGACGGAAGGCGCGGGCGAGGGCGGCGCCGTCGCGGCGCATGGCATCGCGGATGTGATCGAGCTCTTCCGGCGTCTTGCGCGCCTTGGCGGCGGTGGAGGGCGCCGGGCCACGTATCTGCTTCACCCCGGCCGGCAAGCCTTCGAGCACAGCCACCACCACCTTGCCTGGGTCGAACAGCAGGGTGGCGTCCTCCGGCAGCCCGGCGAGGGCCGCTGACGCCGTGGCGTAATCGGCTGTAGATACGCCGTCGGCGGCCAGGCTCGCTTTGACCGCGGGCGGGAGCTTGCCACCGTCGATAAACAGCGTGGCGCGGGTGTCCTCGACCAGCAGATGGGCCAGGAACACCGGGTTGTAGTCGACATCGGCGCCGCGCAGGTTGGTGAGCCACGCGATGTCGTCCAGGCTCGAGACGAAATGGTGCGTGGCACCGGCGCGGCGCATGGCTGTGCGCACGTGCTGGAGCTTGTCGGCACGGCTGACCGGGGTGTAGGCGCCATCATGGGCGAACACCGGAGTGGCCGGGCGCACAGGTCGTTCGGCCCAGGCGGCGGCGGGCAGGTCCATATCGGTGCGCAAGGTGGCACCACGGGCACCGAGGCGCTGTGCGAGGCCTTCGGCACCGGCCACCGACATGCTGTCGCCAGCGACGGACACGATATCGCCATCGCGCAGTTCGCTGGCCAGCCAGGCCACGTGTTCCGGGGTGTGGGCGACATTGAGCTTCATCAGCGGCAGGCCGCTGCCCGCCAGCTCGGTCTCTGCCTGGGAGAAATAGCGGGAATCGGTCCAAAGCCCACCGCCCTTCGCGGTGACCACCAGGGTGCCGGCGGAGCCGGTGAAGCCGGAGAACCACTCCCGGGCCTGCCAGTGCGGCGGCAAGTATTCGGAAAGGTGCGGGTCGGCCGTGGGGACGATAACGGCGGCAACGCCTGCGCGGGCCATGGCGGCGCGGAGGGCTTCAAGGCGGGCGGGAATCGGGGATGGGCTCATGGTCCCCATGTTAAGCGTTCAGCGAACCCCTCGCGAGCGGCCCTGTGCTCGTGTAAAATACAAATTTCCAGCACTGGCTGCTCGCATGACTCCCCTGATTTTCGTCACCGGCGGTGTGGTGTCTTCCCTTGGGAAAGGCATCGCAGCGGCGTCGCTTGCCTCCATCCTCGAGGCGCGCGGTCTCTCCGTGACCATGATGAAGCTCGATCCCTACATTAATGTGGATCCGGGCACGATGAGTCCCTTCCAGCATGGCGAAGTGTACGTCACTGACGATGGCGCCGAGACCGACCTGGACCTGGGCCATTATGAGCGCTTCGTGCGCACCCGCCTTACCGGCAAGAATTCGATCACCGCAGGCAAGATCTACGAAGCCGTGATTCGCAAGGAACGCCGCGGCGATTACCTTGGCGCCACCGTGCAGGTCATCCCGCACATCACTGACGAGATCAAGCACGCCATCCACGAAGCCACCCGTGGCTTCGACGTGGCGCTGGTCGAGATCGGCGGCACCGTGGGCGATATCGAATCACTGCCGTTCCTGGAAGCGATCCGTCAGTTGCGCATCGAGCACGGCGCCGAGAAGTGCATGTTCGTACACCTCACGCTGGTGCCGTATATCAAGGCCGCGGGCGAGATCAAGACCAAGCCCACCCAGCATTCGGTGAAGGAACTACGTTCCATCGGTATCCAGCCCGACGTGCTGCTGTGCCGTTGCGAAGAGCCGCTGCCCGATGGCGAGCGCCACAAGATCGCGCTGTTCACCAACGTGCCGAAGAACGCGGTCATCAGCACGATCGATGTCGATGTCATCTACAAGCTGCCGATGTGGCTGCACGAGCAGGGCCTGGACGACCTGGTCATCAAGCGCCTCGGCCTCGATGCCGGCCCGGCCGATCTCTCCAGTTGGGTGCGCACGGTCGAGGCCGTCGAGCATCCGCGTGATGAAATCACCGTCGCCATCGTCGGCAAGTACGTGGAGCACAAGGATGCCTACAAGTCGCTGGGTGAAGCCCTGCGCCATGGCGGCATCAAGCAGTCGACGCGTGTCACCCTCGACTGGATCGATTCGGAAGACGTGGAGTCGCGCGGCGCCCGCGCGGTGCTCGGCAACGCCGACGCGATCCTCGTCCCGGGCGGTTTCGGCAAGCGTGGCTTCGAGGGCAAGATCCTCGCGGCGCAGTTCGCCCGTGAGACGGGTATCCCGTACTTCGGTATCTGCTATGGCATGCACGCAGCGGTGGTTGAGTTCGCCCGGAACACGGCCGGCCTGAAGCAGGCCGATTCGAGCGAGAACGACCGCAACACACCGGACCCGGTCATTGGCCTGATCACCGAGTGGACCACGTCCACGGGTGAAACCGAGCAGCGCACTGAGCGTTCCGACCTGGGCGGCACCATGCGCCTGGGCGCGCAGGAATGCCGCCTGAAGGCGGGCACGCTAGCCCGCGAGCTCTACGGCGAAGACGTGGTGCGCGAGCGTCACCGCCACCGCTACGAGTTCAACAACCGCTACCGCCAGTCGTTCGAAGACCTGGGCCTGGTCATCTCGGGCAAGTCCATGGATGACCTGCTGGTGGAAGTCGTGGAACTGCCGCGCAGCGTCCACCCGTGGTACCTGGGCTGCCAGGCGCACCCGGAGTTCACCTCCACCCCGCGCGAGGGCCACCCGTTGTTCATCGGCTTCGTGCGTGCGGCTCGCGAGTACAAGGCGGTTCGCGATGGCGAAAAGCTCGCGTCCCGCTCCGAAGAATCGGCGGCTTGACGCTATGATGGGCATGGCCCGGCGCGCGTGAGCGCCGGGCCTTTCACCACGGAGGCCAGGGGCCTCCCCGGGAGATGGGTGTCGATGGTCGATGACAGCGGGATCCACAACGCGGGCGCGCATGCCCAGCGTGCGGCGGCTTTGCCGCAGTCGGGTCTTGGCATCGCCTCGTTCGTCATCGCGCTGGTGTCTGGCCTCGCGATCCTCGGTGGCATCGGGTTGTCGGCACTGTTGATCTCGGCAGGCGATACCTCCGAGCACATGCCGCTGTTCGGCCTGATTGGCCTTATCCTTATTTTCTTCCTGCTCATGGCGCTGATTGGCACCGTGCTCGCCCTGGTCGCCCTGCGTCGCCAGGATCGCCGCCGCACGTTCGCCGCTATCGGCCTTGGGCTCAATGTTTTCATCCTGCTTGGTACCGGCGCCATGATGCTGCTGGGTACCGTGCTCCGTCATTCCAACTCGTAACGGGAAGCGCATGACCACCTCCATCACCAAAATCCACGCCCGCGAAATCCTCGACTCGCGCGGCAACCCCACCCTGGAAGCCGAAGTCACCCTGGCCGATGGTTCGTTCGGCCGCGCGGCTGTGCCCAGCGGCGCTTCGACCGGCACGCGTGAAGCGGTCGAACTGCGCGACGGCGATAAGTCGCGCTATGGCGGCAAGGGCGTGACCAAGGCGGTTGCCAACGTCAACACCACCATCGCCAAGGCGCTGGCCGGTTTCGACGCGCTCGACCAGAAGGGCCTCGATGGCAAGCTCATCGCCCTCGACGGTACCGACAACAAGGGCAACCTCGGGGCCAACGCGCTGCTCGGCGTTTCCATGGCCGCCGCGCACGCCGCTGCCGCTTCGAAAAAGCAGGCCCTGTGGCAGTACCTGATGGTCAACGGTGGCGGCTCGCTGCCGGTGCCGATGATGAACATCATCAACGGCGGAGCGCATGCCGATAACAACGTCGATGTGCAGGAGTTCATGGTGCTGCCGGTTGGCGCACCGAACTTCGCCGAAGCCCTGCGTTATGGCGCGGAAATCTTCCACGCGCTGAAGTCGGTATTGAAGGGCCGTGGCCTGAACACTTCGGTGGGCGATGAAGGCGGCTTCGCGCCGAACCTGAAGTCGAACGTCGAAGCGCTCGATACGATCCTCGAAGCCGTGAACACGACGGGCTTCAAGGTCGGTAACGATATCCTGCTCGGCCTCGATGTGGCCAGTTCGGAGTTCTTCAAGAACGGCAAGTACGACCTGGAAGGCGAAGGCAAGGTCTTCACGCCGGAACAGTGGGTCGACACGCTGGCCTCGTGGGCGAAGCAGTACCCGATCGTCACCATCGAAGACGGCATGGCCGAAGGCGACTGGGACGGCTGGGCGCACCTCACCAAGGTGGTCGATGGCGCGATCCAGCTGGTTGGCGATGATCTGTTCGTCACCAACCCGAAGATCTTCAAGGAAGGCATCGACAAGAAGATCGCCAACGCCATCCTGATCAAGGTCAACCAGATCGGTACGCTGACCGAGACGCTGGAAGCCATCGCCATGGCGGATCGTGCGAAGTACGCCGCCATCGTGTCGCACCGTTCGGGTGAGACCGAAGACACGACGATCTCGGATATTGCCGTGGCGACCACCGCCACCCAGATCAAGACGGGTTCGCTGTGCCGCACCGATCGCGTGGCCAAGTACAACCAACTGCTGCGTATCGAGGAAGCGCTGGGCGCGCAGGCGAAGTACGCCGGCCGCCACGCGTTCCCGAACCTCAGCAAGCTGCCGGGCTAACCGACCACCGTGAGCAACGCGGCACTCCTGCGCTGGGTCGGCCTGATCCTCGTCGTCATCCTCATCGCGCTACAGCTCAAGCTGTGGGTCGGCGGTGGGGGGATGGCCGAGGTCGACTCACTGCGTGCGTCGGTCAAGAAACAGACTGACGAAAATGCTGGGCTGCAAAAGCGCAACGAGGCGTTGGGCGCGGATGTCGAAGACCTGAAGCACGGCGAGCAGGCCACCGAGGCGCGTGCGCGCCAGGAGCTGGGCCTGATCAAGCCAGGTGAGACGTTCTACCAGGTGGTGGAGCCGGGGGCCGCGACCAGCGCGCCGCCGCCTCCGCCCCCTGCCACTGCCGGCGAGCAGTAATGGACGCGCTCTGGTGTGTCATACCGGCCGCCGGAAAGGGCGTCCGGGCCGGCGGCGACCTGCCAAAGCAATACCAGCCCGTGGCCGGCCGGCCACTGCTCGATCACACCCTTGAACGCCTTGCGGCGCACCCGCTCATTGCGGGGCTGTTGGTGGTGATCGCGGCCGACGACACACATTTCACGGCGATCGACCAGGTCAACGGCAAGCCGCTGCTCACCACCGTGGGCGGTAGCGAACGCAGTTATTCCGTGCTGGCGGGGATCGACGCGTTGCCTTCCGAGGTGGCGGCCGATGCCTTCGTCCTGGTTCACGATGCGGCACGCCCGTGCGTGCGCGCTGCCGACATCACGCGGCTTATCACCCTGGCAGGCCAGGGCGAAGGCGGGTTGTTGGGGGCGCCGCTGCGCGACACCCTGAAACGTGCCGATGCCAATAGCCATAGCGCCGGTACGGAGCCGCGCGACGGTCGCTGGCGGGCGTTCACGCCGCAGATGTTCCGCCGCGCGGAACTCGCGCGTGCACTTCGCCTTGCCGCCGACGCCGGTATCGTCGTCAGCGACGAGGCCATGGCCATCGAGCGGGCAGGGGGAAGGCCGCTGCTGGTCGAGGGCTCCGAAGACAATATCAAGGTCACGACGCCCGCGGATTTTGCGCTGGCGGAATTCCTGCTCGGGAGGACAAGATGATTCGCATCGGACAGGGATTCGACGTACACGCATTCGGTGAGGGTGACCACGTGATGCTCGGTGGCGTGCGCGTGGCGCACAAGCAGGGCGTCCTGGCACATTCGGATGGCGATGTTGTGCTGCACGCGTTGTGCGATGCGCTGCTTGGCGCCCTCGCGCTCGGTGACATCGGCAAGCATTTTCCGCCCTCTGATGAAAAATGGCGGGGCGCGGACAGCCGCACCTTCGTCCGCGCGGTACGTGAGCTCGTGCTCGGGCGTGGTTATGTGCTTGGCAACGCAGACGTCACCGTGATTTGCGAGGCGCCCAAAGTGCTGCCGCACGCCGACGCTATGCGTGCAAACATCGCCGCCGATCTGGGTGTGGATGTCGATCGCATCAGCATCAAGGCCACCACCACTGAGACCCTCGGCTTCACCGGTCGCCGTGAAGGCATCGCCGCGTTGGCCAGCGTGCTGGTCCAGCCTGCATGACCGAGCTGGACGCCCGCACCCCGGCGCCGCGCCTGCAGGATCGTCTTGAGACGATCAAGGACCTGCTGCGTCGGCGCGAGGCGGTCGAGGCGCTGGATCAGGTCACGCCCGCCGGCGATGCCGTGACCCTGGAACGCATCGATAACGAACTCCAGTCCATCCTGGATGGCTTGCACCCGGCGGATCTCGCCGACGTACTGGAGTCGCTGCCACTCGAAGACCGCCTGGCCGTATGGCAGCGCGTACGTAGTGACCAGGATGGCGACATCCTGCTCGAAGTCTCCGACTCGGTCCGCGAATCACTGATCGCGGACATGGATGAGCGCGAGATCCTCGCGGCCATCGAACCGCTGGATGCGGACGAACTCGCGGATCTTGTCGACGACCTGCCGACCGAGGTGCTGCCCGAACTGATGGCCAGCCTCGACGCGCAGGAGCGCGAGCGCGTGCAGGCGGCCATGTCCTATGAGGACGACCAGGTCGGCGCGTTGATGGATTTCGACATGGTCACCATCCGCGAGGACATTAGTCTCGAGGTCGTATTGCGCTACCTGCGCCGCTTCGAAGAGTTGCCGGCGCAGACCGACAAGCTGTTCGTCGTCAATGCCGATCACGTGCTCACCGGCGTGTTGCCGTTGCATTGGCTGCTGGTGAATTCGCCGGACAAAATGGTGCACGCGATCATGGCTCCGGACGTCAATACGTTCCGGCCAGAGGACGACGCGTACGACGTGGCCCAGGCTTTCGAACGCTACGACCTGGTGACCGCACCGGTCGTCGATGCACAGATGCGCCTCATCGGCCGCCTGGCGGTCGATGCGATGATCGATTTCATCCGCGAGGAAGGTGAGGCCGAGGCCCTGTCGCGCGGCGGCTTGCGCGAGGAAGAAGATATCTTCGCCTCCGTGTGGAAATCCGTGCGCAACCGCTGGGCCTGGCTGGCGACCAACCTGGTGACGGCCTTTATCGCTTCGCGCGTCATCGGCCTGTTCGAGCATTCCATCGAGAAACTGGTTGCGCTCGCCGCGTTGATGCCTATCGTGGCCGGCATCGGCGGTAACTCGGGCAACCAGACCATCACCATGATCGTCCGCGCCATGGCCCTTGAACAGGTGAACGTGGGGCAGGTGAGTCGCCTGTGGCGCAAGGAACTCGGGGTCGCCCTGATCAACGGGTTGCTCTGGGGTGGTGTGATCGGCATCGTTGCATGGCTGCTGTATCAAAGCCCCTCACTCGGTCTTGTCATGACCGCCGCGATGACCTTGAACCTCCTGCTCGCCGCGTTCATGGGCGTGGGCATCCCCATGCTGATGGTCAAGCTGGGCCGCGACCCCGCGCTGGGTTCCAGTGTCTTGATTACCGCGATGACCGACAGTGGTGGCTTCTTTATCTTCCTTGGGCTGGCCACCCTGTTCCTGATGTAAAGGCGTTACCCGATGAGCGAGTACGAACTTCCCTTCGCGTTTGGCGCACCGCCGCTGCGTGGTCGGCTGCGCAGCCAGCCTGACGATTTCTTCGTTGAGGAGATCCTCGGCTACGAACCGGATGGCGCAGGCGAGCACGCCTTCGTGCTGGTCGAGAAGCGCGGCGCGAATACCGATTGGGTCGCGCGCGAGGTGGCGAAATTCGCCGGCACCGCACCCATGAACGTGGGTTACGCCGGCATGAAGGACCGCCACGCGCTGACCCGTCAGGTCTTCACCGTGCAATTGCCCGGCAAGGCGGATCCGGACTGGAGTGCCTTTCCGCATGCTGAGGTAAAGCTGACCGCGTTGGGTCGGCATTCGCGCAAGATCAAGCGGGGCGCGCTGCGCGGTAACCGCTTTGTGCTCGTGCTGCGTGAGATTGAAGGTGATCGCGCCGCGGCTGAATCCCGCCTGGCGGCGATCGCCGCGCGCGGAGTGCCAAACTATTTTGGTGAGCAGCGCTTCGGGCTGGGCGGCAACAACGTCGAACAGGCCCGGGCGATGTTCAAGGGGCGCCGCGTGGATCGCGACAAGCGTTCGATCCTGCTTTCCGCCGCGCGCTCGCACATTTTTAATGGCGCACTTGCCGAGCGCGTATCCGCCGGGACGTGGGATGCCAGCATGGATGGCGAGATCTGGGGGCTGGACGGTTCGCGCTCGTGGTTCGGGCCGGAGGCGTTCAACGACACGCTCGCCGAACGTCTTGCGCGCTTCGATATCCATCCTACCGGCCCGTTGTGGGGGAGCGGTGAGACGCCCGCGGCCGGCCAAGTCGCCGCGCTTGAGAACGCGGTCGCCGCGCGCGATCCCGATCTTGCTGCCGGCCTGGCGGGAGCGCGCATGGACCACGAACGCCGCGCGCTGCGTCTCAAGCCCGCCGACTTCACCTGGCGCTGGCTCGACGATGGCGCACTGGAAGTCAGCTTTACACTCCCCGCAGGCGCCTACGCCACCACGGTCATCCGCGAACTCGCCCTAACCCTGTAGGAGCGCGCTCGCGCGCGATGGGTGCTCGCGGTAGTCCGGATCGCGCGCAAGCGCGCTCCTACAGGACCGGCGCTAGGCTTTGAGCAGGACGACGACGGCGCCCGTCCCGCCTTGCGCCGGCCGGGCCGAGGCGAACGCCACGACATCGTCACGCCGGCGTAGCAATTTATCGGTGAGGCCTTTCAGTACCGGCCCGGCGGCTTTAGAGCGCAGGCCCTTGCCGTGGATGATCCGCACGCAGCGCACGCCATCGCGGTGGCACTCCGCCAGGAACTCAGCGATGGTCATCTGCGCCGCTGCGGCGTTCATCTGGTGCAGATCCACGTCGGCCTGAATGCTGAACTGGCCGCGTTTGAGTTGTTTCAACACTTTCGGCGGGTAGCCATCGCGCAAATACGATAATTCTTCGCCTACCTCGAGATCGGCGGGGTCATAGTCGAACAGCATGGAGTCCGCCGCCACGGCGGCTTCATCGGCATCACGCATGAGCGGCAGTGGGGCGGGGCGTGGGCGCTCAAGGATGACTTCCTTGGCCACCATGGGCCGAACGTCGCCAATCGCCTCCCGAAACAGGCGGCTGTCGTCGTCATGTACCGAAGGACTGCGTCGTTTCATGAACTCCATCCTAGCCGGTTCCGGTGAATCCCGCGTCCCGCTCCGGTAGACTTGGGGAGTCGTGCGGCCCGGGTTGGATATGGGGTCGCCAGCCCCGTTTTTCGATCTGGATCAGCATGCAAGTTCTGGTTAGCAACGACGACGGCGTGGAGGCCCCGGGCATCCGGATCCTGGCCGAGCGTCTTGCCGGGTTCGGCACAGTGACGGTCGTCGCCCCTGACCGCGACCGTTCCGGCGCGAGTAACTCACTTACCCTCGATGCGCCCATCCGCGTCCAGCGCCTGGATGAGAGCCGCTACCGGGTCGCGGGCACGCCTACGGATTGCGTCCATCTCGCCCTGTCCGGGTTGCTGGAGCATGAGATCGATATCGTCGTCTCCGGCATCAACAACTGCGCCAACCTCGGCGATGACGTGATCTATTCAGGTACCGTCTCCGCGGCGATGGAGGGGCGTTTCCTCGGCCTTCCCGCCATCGCTGTTTCTTTGGTAACCAAAGAAGGCTCGGGCCAGCATTTCGAATCGGCCGCCAGCGCCGTGCTTATGTTGGTGCGGCGGCTAGTCGTCGATCCGCTGCCCGCTGATACGATCCTCAACGTGAATGTTCCTGACCTGCCGTGGGACGAGATCCGCGGATTCGAGGTCACTCGCCTTGGTAAACGGCACCGCTCCGCACCCGCCATCCGCACCGAGGATCCGCGCGGTCGCGACATGTGGTGGATCGGTCCACCGGGCAAGGTGGATGACGAAGGGCCCGGTACGGATTTCAACGCGGTAAGCCGCGGTTACATTTCGGTCTCGCCGATCCATACCGATCTCACACGTTTTCAGGCGCTGGAAAAGGTGAGCAGTTGGATGCTCTCGCTTTCGTCGGGCATGGAAAACGAGGAGGCGGCGTGACGTGGTAAACCTGCACGCCTTGCCACCATCGGCGTTGCGTGGCGAAGGCATGACCTCGCAACGCGCGCGTGATCGCCTCGCGGCCAAGCTGGCCGAGGAAGGCATCCGGGACGAGCGCGTGCTGGAAGTGATCCGCCAACTCCCTCGCCACCATTTCATCGATCAGGCGCTGCATTCCCGCGCTTATGAAAATACGGCGTTGCCGATCGGCCACGGCCAGACCATTTCGCAACCATGGATCGTGGCACGCATGAGCGAGGCCCTGATCGAGCACGGCGTTCCCGAGCGCGTGCTCGAAATCGGCACGGGTTCGGGTTATCAGGCGGCCGTGCTCGCGGGTCTCGTGCCGACCGTGTATACCGTGGAGCGCATTGAAGAACTGTTGCGCCAGGCGCGTCGGCGCTTCCGCCAGCTAGGTATCGAAAACCTGCGTTCGCGCCACGACGACGGCAAGCTCGGCTGGCCGTCGGATGCGCCGTTCGATGGGATCATTCTTACCGCCGCCGGCGATCGCATTCCCAAGCAACTGCTTGATCAGCTGAAACCCGGTGGCGTGTTGGTGGCCCCGGTCGGTAGCCCCAGTCAGCAAGTGCTGGTGCGGCTGCGCAAGGACGAGCACGGCGAGGTCATCCGTGAAGAGCTTGGCGCAGTGAGTTTCGTTCCGCTTCTGGGCGGCATCGGCTGATGCGCTCATCACGTAAGGGAGTCCGCTGAATGCGGCTGTTCGGATCGCTCTATGAGCGTGCCATCGTCTGGGCACGCCACCGCCATGCCGTGCGCTACCTCGCCGGCCTTTCGTTCGCTGAAGCCTTCATCTTTCCGATCATGCCCGAGGTCATGCTCGCGCCGATGATGCTGGCGGAACCGCGCAAGGCTTTCCGCTATGCGAACTGGAGCCTGCTGTTCTCGTTGCTCGGTTCGCTGGTGGGATATGCCCTGGGCCATTTTGCCTTCGAGGCGTTGAAGCCCTTGCTCGAGTCCATGCACCTGCTGGCACACATCCAGGAGGGCGTGGCCAATCTGCAGAAGGACATGCAGGCGCACTCGCTCGGGCTCTACATCGTCCTGGCCATGGCCGCCCTGCAGCCCGTGGTGCCGATGAAGTTTGTTACCTGGGCCTCCGGTATCGTCGGCGTGCCGATCCTCCCGTTCCTGCTATGCATGCTCATCGGTCGCGGCAAGCGGGTATGGCTCCTGGCCCTGCTGGTCCGCATCTTTGGTGAACGCGCGGAGCAGATGCTGCGCAAACACATTGAGTGGATCGGCTGGGCTGTTATCGTAGCCATCATCCTCCTGGCTGCCTGGTGGTTCCTGCTGCGATGAGCGCCCGAGAAAGCAAACCCGCAATGCGCCCGCTTCGCCCGCTGGCACTAGCCGTGGCGGCGGGTGTGGTTCTTCTCGGCACCGGCTGCAGCGATCTCGATCCCGCGCGACGCCATTCCGTCGTGGTGACCCGGCCGGCGGGCTACAACGCCAGTTCGCCGCACACGGAGTCGCCCACGCCTCCGCCGCCTGGTGGCACCTATCGGGTAGCGAAGGGCGATACGCTCTACAGCATCGCCTTCCGCAACAAGGTCGATTTCCGCGACCTGGCCAAGTGGAACAACGTCGACTCGTCCTACACGATCTGGCCTGGGCAGGAACTCCGCCTGGCGCCGCCAAGCCAGGGGAAGAGCACGCCGGTGGCTGCCCCCGCCCATGCGGCGCCGGTCGTGGTCGCGGCGGCACCGCCGCCCACGCACCCCGCCGCACCGCCGGCCGCCCAACCCGCACAGCCCGGCTTTCAGGGCGTAAGCGAGGCAGACTCGGCGCCTGCGCCGGCGACGACCACCAACACGCCGGTCGTGGTGGCCGGCAAGCCCGCGGATTCCGTGGTGCCGCCGCCCGTGCCGCCGACCGCGCCACCCACGGCGACCCCTCCACCCGTCGAGAATCCGCCGGCATCGACACCGATCATCGCCAGCGGTGCGACGCGTAGTGCGGGCGGCATCAACTGGCGCTGGCCGGCCGATGGCACCCTGATCAAGCGCTTCGCCTCGGGCGATGCGATCCCGGGCATCGAAATCGGCGGCAAGTCAGGCGATCCGGTGCGCGCTGCCGCGGACGGCGTGGTGGTGTACAGCGGCAATGGCCTGGTGGGCTACGGTGAGCTGGTCATCATCAAGCACAGCGACAGCTTCCTCTCCGCCTACGGCCACAACCGCAAGCGTCTGGTGAAGGAAGGCGAGAAGGTGAAGGCCGGCCAGACCGTAGCGGAGATGGGCTCGTCTGGCGCTACGCGCGATGAGTTGCAGTTCCAGGTCCGCCGCGATGGCAACCCGGTCGATCCATTGCAGTACCTGCCACCCAAATAAGGGCATCGCGCGCAAGCGCGCTCCTACGGGGGTGTGCGTTGTCCGATCGGGGGTGCGTTGTCCGATGGGCGTGCGATGCCCTTGTAGGAGCGCGCTTGCGCGCGATCACCGCCTCAGCCGGAGCGCGCCTTCCGCGCCTCAAACGCCTGCAAATGCGCCCACGCCGTCTCCAGCATCGGCGCCTTGATTCCCTGCGCATGGGCCCGTCGCAACATGTCGCCGACGATATGGTCCGCTTCAATCTTCTGCCCCGACTCCAGGTCGCGCAGCATCGATGCGGTAAGCGGCGAACCTTCCTGTGTCAGCACCTTCCACGCCATGGACCGGGCCTGGTCCGGCACGGGCTGGCCGGACGCGCGGGCGATGGCCAGGCATTCGTCGTAAAGCTGCTCGATCAGGCGGCGACCGTCGTCCGTGCCGACGATATCGCCGATGCTCGCGCGGAACAGGCAGGTGCCACCGGCGAGCGTCGTAAGGAAAGTGAACTTCGCCCACAGGTCGCGGACGATATCGCTAGATTGGGTGTGATCGACCTTGGCCTCGGCAAAGGCGGCAGCCAGCGCGTCGCATCGGCCCGCATGGTCCGCGCCATCGCGCTCACCGAAGGTAACCGACGCGCCATTGCCGAAGTGAATCACCTCGCCATCCGGGCCCTTTCCGGCGCTGATGACGCACATGCCGCCGATCACCTTGTCCGGGCCGAAGCGTGCATCCAGCGCCGCGTAGTGGGCGAGGCCATTGAGGATCGGCCATATCGCGGTGTGTTCGCCCACCGCCGGGTCGATGGCTTCGATCGCGGAATGCAGGTCGTACGCCTTGCACGAGAGCAGGACGACATCAAAGGCGCCTGCGTCGGCCACGGTCTCCGCAGTGACGTGTTTCACGCGGAGGGTGGCGTCGCCGAACGGACTGCGGATGACCAGGCCTTTCGCTTCGAGCATGGCCGCACGGGCCGGGCGAACCAGGAAGGTGACATCGATGCCGGCCTGGGCGAGCCGCCCGCCGAAGTAACCGCCGGTCCCGCCGGCGCCGAGGACCAGGATGCGCATGGGCGTTTAGCCTTGCAGGGGCAGGATGAAGGCAGCCAGCACCCGGCGGCCTTCACCGGAGAGCAGGCTGTAGGTGCGGGCGGCTGAACCGCTGGTCATGGCTTCCACGCCGATCCCGCGGCGGAGGAAGCCCGCCATGACCTCGGCCGGTGGGAAGACCTGGCGCTCGCCGGTGCCGATGATGACGATCTCAGGCTTGAGGGCGGCGATCGTCTCCACGTCAGCGAGGCTCATGGCCTTCGCATCGCTGACCGGCCAGTCCTCGACCACCTGTTCGGGGGTGAGCAGCAGGCTGGTGTGGAAGTCGCGGTCCACCACGGTGACGGTGTCCGCGCTGACCCGGCGTACGAAGAGGTATTCGCCGGGGCGGTCGAGCGTGAGATCCATGGGAGGCTTACCGGGGCAGGGCGAGCTTCGGATCCTGTTCATTGCGGCGGAACAGGACCACGACGTGGCCGATTTCCTGGACGGTTTCGGACTTGGTCTCGCCAGTGAGGAAGGCGATCTGCGCCTGGCGCTCATCCTTGTCACCGCCCGAGAGCTTCACCTTCACCAGCTCGTGCTGGTCCAGGGCGTTGCCCAGTTCCTTGGCCACGGCCTCGGTGGCACCCTTGTTGCCAAGCAGGATCACGGGGGAGAGGTCGTGCGCCAGGCTGCGGAGGTAGCGGCGCTGCGTAGGGGAGAGCGACATTGCGTTCAGGTTCGATTCGCGGGGGAGAGGGCCCAAAGGGTATCATGCGTGCCCCCCTCTCTTCTTTATCTGGCGGATTCCCCGGCCAATGGCACGCAGTAAAAGCAGCTCCCGCTGGCTCAAGGAGCACTTCGACGACCCCTACGTCAAACGGGCCCAGGCAGAGGGGATGCGTTCGCGCGCCGTTTTCAAGCTGGAAGAAGTGCTTGAGAAAGATCGCCTGATCAAGCCGGGCATGACCATCGTCGACCTGGGTGCCGCGCCCGGCGGCTGGTCGCAGCTGGCTCGCCAGCGCCTCGGCGAGTCTGGCAAAGTCATCGCCCTGGACATCCTGCCGATGGTCGGCCTGTCGGGCGTGGACTTCATGCAGGGCGATTTCCGTGAAGAAAGCGTGCTGCGCGAGCTCGAAGGCATGCTGGATGGCAAGAAAGTTGATCTTGTCCTCTCGGACATGGCCCCCAATATGTCGGGTGTGGCCCTCGCGGACCAGATCCGCGCCATGGATCTGTGCGATCTTGCCCGGCAGTTCGCCCTCGACTGGCTGACGCCCGGCGGTTCGTTCCTGGTGAAGCTGTTCCAGGGGGCTGGTTTTGACGATTACCTAAAGAACTTGCGCACTGACTTCAGTCGCGTGACGATGCGTAAACCGAAGGCCTCCCGCGCGCGTTCGCGAGAGGTCTATGCGCTGGCGACCGGCCTGAAATCCGCGTCCCGGCAACCTGGCGAGAACCGCGCATGAATGAGATGGCTAAAAACCTGTTGCTCTGGCTGATCATCGCGGTGGTCCTGCTAACCGTATTCCAGACCTTCAACCCGCACGGCGGGTCGGCGCAGGACATGTCCTACACCGCCTTCGCCCAGCAGGTGGACAACGGCAACGTTGCGAGCGGCACGATCACCTCCTCGGCGCCGCCGACGATCACCGGCAAACTGAAGGATGGCGCCAGCTACCGCACCGTGGTGCCGGTCGTGGGCCTTTCCACCAGCGACCTGGTCAAGCAGATGCGCGACAAGGGCGTCGAACTTCGCCAGGAGCCGGCGGATAACGGCTTCTCGCTGATCGGCCTGCTGTTCAACTGGCTGCCCATCATCATCTTCGTCGCTGTGCTGATCTGGTTCATGCGCCAGATGCAGGCGGGCTCCGGTGGCCGTGGCGCCATGAGTTTCGGCCGCTCGCGCGCCAAGCTGCAGGGCGAAGACCAGATCAAGGTCAACTTCACCGATGTAGCCGGTTGTGACGAGGCCAAGGAAGAAGTCGGCGAGCTGGTCGAGTTCCTGCGCGACCCGGGCAAGTTCCAGAAGCTGGGTGGCAAGATTCCGCGCGGCGTGCTCATGGTGGGTCCGCCGGGTACCGGTAAGACCCTGCTCGCCAAGGCGATTGCCGGCGAAGCCAAGGTCCCGTTCTTCTCGATCTCCGGTTCCGACTTCGTCGAGATGTTCGTCGGTGTCGGCGCCAGCCGCGTGCGCGACATGTTCGAGCAGGCGAAGAAGCACGCCCCGTGCATCATTTTCATCGATGAAATCGACGCGGTCGGCCGCCATCGCGGTGCCGGCATGGGCGGTGGCCACGATGAGCGCGAGCAGACGCTGAACCAGTTGCTGGTCGAGATGGATGGTTTCGAGGGCACCGAGGGCGTCATCGTCATCGCTGCTACGAACCGCCCCGACGTGCTTGATCCGGCGCTGCTGCGTCCGGGCCGCTTCGACCGCCAGGTCGTCGTGGGCCTGCCGGATGTCAAGGGCCGTGACCAGATTCTTAAGGTGCACATGCGCAAGGTGCCGACGGCGGCCGATGTCGATGCGATGACCATCGCCCGCGGCACGCCTGGCTTCTCCGGTGCCGATCTCGCGAACCTCGTGAACGAGGCTGCGCTGTTTGCCGCACGCGAGAACGCCCGCGAAGTGCGCATGAGCCACATGGACCGCGCCCGCGACAAGATCCTGATGGGTGCCGAGCGCCGCTCCATGGCGATGAACGACGAAGAGAAAAAGCTCACGGCTTACCACGAGGCGGGTCACGCCATCATCGGTCGCCT
This sequence comes from Luteibacter sp., assembly GCF_036500425.1. Classification (GTDB taxonomy): domain Bacteria; phylum Pseudomonadota; class Gammaproteobacteria; order Xanthomonadales; family Rhodanobacteraceae; genus Luteibacter. Next base: position 16,601 of record NZ_DASYCB010000003.1, on the reverse strand, counting down.
CGTCCCGGAACATGATCCGGTCTACAAGGTCACGATCATTCCGCGTGGTCGCGCCCTGGGCGTGACGATGTACCTGCCGGAAGGCGATCGTTACAGCATGAACAAGGTGGCGATCGAATCGCAGCTGGCTTCGCTGTATGGCGGTCGTGTCGCGGAAGAGATCATCTTCGGTGCCGACAAGATCACCACGGGTGCATCGAATGACATCGAGCGCGCTACGAAGATGGCGCGCAACATGGCCACGAAGTGGGGCCTGTCGGATGAGCTCGGTCCGGTGATGTACGGCGAGGAGGAGGACGAGGTCTTCATTGGTCGCTCCGTCACGCAGCACAAGAGCGTCTCTAACGAGACCGCGCGCAAGATCGATGAAGTGGTGAGGACGATCCTCGATCGCGCTTACGCGCGCAGCAAGGAGCTTTTGACCACCAACATCGACAAGCTGCATGTGATGGCAGAAGCGCTGCTCCTGTACGAAACCATCGATGCGCGCCAGATCGACGACATCATGAACAACCGCGAGCCGGGTCCGCCGGCCGACTGGCAGAAGCCGGGCGCCACGCCGCCACCGCCGCCGCGTGGCGACTCCGGCTCGGCGCCGGACAAGGTCGGCAAGCCTGCGACGCAGCTGTAAGGGAAGGGCGGCCATAGGCCGCCCTTCTTGTTTGAAGACTCAAACCCCGCTGCGACAACAATTTAGCCGTCCAATTACGCCAACTGTTACCGTCGCGCGAAAAAAAGTTTCAAAAAAGTGTTGACGCACACCCCTGATACCTGAATAATTCCGCTTCTCGACACGGCGGAAACGCTTCACAGCGGTATCTGTCGAGTCAAAGGTTTTAAGTGTGCGCCCGTAGCTCAGTTGGATAGAGTACCAGGCTACGAACTTGGTGGTCGGGAGTTCGAATCTCTCCGGGCGCACCATTTTTAAAACACCATTGAGTCGCATGCATTTCAATGGTGGTGGTAGAAAGTGTGGTGTGTTCAAACGGATTGACGGGCTAGGCTTTGACCCGTAGCATCTGAAAACTTCACCAGGACATCGGTGCGGTTTAAGGTTTCGGGGTATAGCTCAGTCTGGTAGAGCGCCAGCTTTGGGAGCTGGATGTCGGGGGTTCGAATCCCTCTGCCCCGACCAATCGGTGCTCTACGTACAGTGCCTGCGCCTGTAGCTCAACCGGATAGAGCATCGGCCTTCTAAGCCGACGGTTGCAGGTTCGATTCCTGTCGGGCGCGCCAGTTCAGGTTTATGGTGGGCGTAGCTCAGTTGGTTAGAGTACCGGATTGTGATTCCGGATGTCGTGGGTTCGAATCCCATCGTCCACCCCACTTTTGAAGTGTTACAATTTACGTTTCCGGGCCGTTAGCTCAGTTGGTAGAGCAGTTGACTCTTAATCAATTGGTCGTAAGTTCGAATCTTACACGGCCCACCAATTCGGAACAGGCACTTAGAGAAATCTAAGTGCCTTTTTCTTTTGTACCGTTCCGAGGTTTAATCCCTGACGTGCTCGCGATCATGCTGGGCCAGGAGAAGGTCCGGATGATCAGTCAAGAAAACATGGGCACGCGCCGTCTGAGGCGCTCCATCCCAGCCTGGTTGCTGGGCGCCCTCGTCGCCGCGTATATCCTCATCGCACTCAATCGCAGCCTTTGGGCTGAGGTGCACGACACCCTTGCGGCGTCACGTGGCCTGACTGGATTCTGGGCCTTGAGCGTGACCGTTTGGTGTCGGCTCGTCGCCAACCTCATCCTGACGTTAGCCCTGGTCATCTGGCCGCGCATCGGCAAGACACTGCTGGTGCTGCTGATCCTGGTATCCGCCGCCAGTGCGTACTACACGCAGACGTTTGGCGTGCGTCTGAACGAGGAAATCATCCAAAGCATTTTCGAGACGACACGCGCTGAAGCTATGGCGCTGATCACGCCAGCGTTCCTTGGCTGGATGGCCTTGTTCGGTATCTTGCCGGCCGTGCTCGTCGCGCTTGTTCCGGTCCGCTTCCTGCCCCTGTGGCGCAGTCTTGGCTTGCGTGCCGCGATCATCGTGGCTGCGGTCGTCCTGCTGACAGTGCCGCCGATGCTCATGGGGCGTAGCTACGTTTACTTCGAGCGCAACCACCGTGGCATGTACGACGTGTACCACCCGTACGCGGCCCTCAGTGGGACTTTCCATTACCTGCAACGCGATGTCTTCCGTAAGAAGAAGACCATGACCCCGATCGGTACCGATGCCACGCTGGCACCCAACGCCGCGATGGCGGCGCGCAAGCGGGTGGTGGTGCTGGTGGTGGGCGAGACCGCGCGGGCGCAGAACCAGTCGCTTCAGGGCTACGGGCGCGACACGAATCCGGAGATGACGCGCGCGGGTGCGATCTATTTCAGTGATGCCTGGTCTTGCGGCACGGCGACGACGGTGTCGGTGCCGTGCATGTTCTCGAACATGACGCGCGAGAAGTTCGACAAGCCGGTGGCCAAGGCACATTGGAACGCGCTCGATGTGCTGCAGCACGCAGGGGTCGACGTGTTCTGGCGCGATAACGATGAAGGCTGCAAGGATGTCTGCGAGCGGGTACCGAACGACGACCTGACCGACGCGAAGATCGCCGGCCTCTGCGATGCCAATGGTTGCTTCGACCAGGTCCTGGTATCGGATCTGCCCGAGCGCCTGGCGAAGATGCGCTCGCCCGCGCTGCTGGTGCTGCATATCAAGGGCAGTCACGGCCCGGCGTACTTCCAGCGGTATCCGAAGGAGTTCAGCGTCTTCAAGCCAGGCTGCGACACCGCCGAAGTGCAGACCTGCACCTACGCGCAGACCGTGGCGAGCTACGACAACACGATCCTCTACACCGACCATATCCTTGGCGAAGTGGTGGATGCCTTGAAGGCCCAGCCCGACGTAGACAGCGCCATGATGTACCTCTCCGATCACGGCGAATCGCTGGGTGAGAACGACGTGTACCTGCACGGCGCAGATTGGGCCACGGCGCCCAGCCAGCAGAAGCACATCCCGATGCTGATGTGGCTCTCGCCCGGTTGGGTGCGCGACAGCGGGGTGCGCCTGGATTGCATGGCGCAGCGGCGCGTACAGCCGGCCAGCCAGGACAACGTCTTCCATACGTTGCTGGGCTTCTTCGGCACGCGTAGCGAGGTTTACAAGCCAGAACTCGACTTGCTGGCTGGATGCCAGGGCTGAACCCAGGCGAGCACCTGTGGACCGGCAGCTTGGCTACCCCTAGAATGACGCCGCGAGCGAGAGTGGCGGAATTGGTAGACGCACCAGATTTAGGTTCTGGCGGGGTAACCCGTGGGGGTTCGAGTCCCCCCTTTCGCACCAGATGATACGAAAACGCCCCGGGCTACAATGGTCCGGGGCGTTTTCGTTGGAGTTAGGAGATCATCGTGGCGATGTGGGCTCCGGACTGGCCGAGTCCAGCCGCCGTTCAATGCGAGAGCTTCCAACCTGCTGCGAAAATGGCCGCCGCCGCGGTGAGTGCCCCAGCAAGGCTGGTCGCGAGGATCCAGAAGGGATGCCAGCGTGCTTCGACGGTGGTCTTGTCGACATCCGCCGCTAGCTTCGAGCGTTGCAGGTCGAACAGCTTTTGCTGTTCTAGGTGCATGCGGCTCGCTTCGCATTGGTACTTGATCGTTTCGACCTGCAGCTTTGTCGCTTCAGCAAGGGTGCGCATCAACTCCGCATGAGCCATGCGATCGTCCATCGAGTAGTTGCCGTCCATGTCGTTACGGCATCTTGATCAGCGCAACCACCAGGGCCGCGATCGCGCTGATTGCCGTCACCACGATGGCGCCAAGACCGATCAATGGGTAGTAGCGGGTCTCGGCCTGGATTTTGGCCGCCTCGGCTTCAAATCGCGCGGTCCGCGCCGCGGTTTGCGCTTCAATGGCGGCCTTTCTGGCGCGAAGGGTTTGCGCCTCTTCGTCGAGCTTCGCGGCTTCCGCGTTGAGCTTCGACGACTCAGCGCGCACTTTCATTGCGTCGAGGGCGAGCTTCCACTCGGCCTCGGCGCGCAGCTTCATGGTCTCGGCCTGAAGCTTCCATGCGTCCATCAGCGTGCGGTTCAATTCCGCAGCGGCCATGCGTTCATCCACCGATCGTGAACCATCCATTCCTTGTCATCCTTCAGCGAGCGGGCACTAGTTGCCTTGGTGCACAAGCTACGCTCTGCTCGCGGCTCGGGCCAGACGGGCGCGGCCGACCCCGTGTGTAGGATTTTTCCCTATCTCGCGTCGTCGATGTAAGGCGTCTGCTATGCCTTGCTATATCTGCACTGGCGCGCCGGTTCGACGAGCAACGATGTTTGCGAGCCATGCCAACACGACAGTGATCGCGAAGTTCGCACCGAAGGCCATGGTCTGCGACACATTGAGTAATGCCGCAAACAGCGAGCCGCCGATGGCGAGCGTCGACGCGACGGCGAGCGACTCGCACAGCTGTAATGCCGATGCGTTCGTGCCTTGCTCGTGCGCGGCCGACATCGATAGCGTGAGTGTCGAGACGGTGCCGTACACCATGCCGATGCCTAGTCCGGTGACGAGCCAGCCAAGTACCGCGATGGGGACAGGTGTGGCGGCGAACATCGCGAGCCCGGCCACGACGGTGCCGATGGCCATGAGACCCGTGCCACGATTCAACAAACCCTGGCGCGAGATCTTTGCGAGATGCCCCTGGTACCACGAGCCGGAGAACCAGCCGACAGCGCCCACGCTGATCGCAAGGCCGGACCACGTCGGGGACAGGCCATGCTGACGCGAGAACGCGAGTGGCAGAAAGGCTTCCGCGCCGAAGAACGCGGATGCGACGAGGCCGCGAAGGCCGATCAATGAAGGCAGGCCGCGCGCCGCACGGAGCGTGCCGGACGGCAGCAGGCGGCGGCCGCAGAAGATCAGGGCGATGAGCGCGGGCACGAGCAGCGCGACGGCGCGCCACCCGTGTTCCTGGCCGGCGAGAAACAAAACGCAGGCGCCTAGTGACGCGCCGACGGCATTGAGCATGCGCCCAGGCTGCTCATTGAGGTGTGCAACCGGCGGGTCGAGTGAGCGCACGGCGCCGCGGACGCCGAGGGCGGCGGGCACGGCGAGCAGCGGTACGCCGAGAAACACCCAGCGCCACCCGACGTGCTCGACAATCAGACCGCTGACGGCGGGCCCGATAAGCGCCGGCACGACCCAGCCTGCCGAAAACGAGGCAAAGACCTTGGGTCGCAGGTGATCCGGGTAGAGCCGGCCGACGATGACGTAAAGGGCAGGGGAGAGCAGGCCCGCGCCGAGGCCTTGGATCAGGCGCCCGATCAGCAGCATCCACATGGTGTGCGCAAAGCCGGCCACGAGCAGTCCCGCGACGAATCCGCCCAGGCCTGCCCAGAGTGCCGGCTCGGGGCCGCGCCGATCGCTCCAGCGCCCGGAGATCACCATGCCGATGACACTGGTCGCGAGAACGCCACCGAAGGCCAGGGCATAGACGCGCAGGCCATCGAGCTCCCGGGCAACGGTCGGCATGGCGGTCGTGACCGCCAGGGCCTCAAAGGCGATCAGCGAGATCAGGGCCACCATGCCAAGGGTGGCCGCGCGGTATCGGGGAGCGAGGATGCCTTCGGCCGGGGTCGCCGTGGCGTCGAGGAGCTTGGGGTCAGACATACCCACGTTCATGGTCGATCCTTGGGGGAGGGCGAGTGTCGCACGGTTGCGAATACCGGCCGGAAGCAGGAGGATCGGACCTGAACCATGGTTGAGGTCAAGCGATGCGCGAATTGAGCGTGGGTGAGGTGGCCCAGCGAGCCGGCGTGGCGATCTCGGCGCTGCACTTCTATGAGCGGAAGGGGCTGATCCATAGCCTGCGCACGGCCGGGAATCAGCGTCGGTATGGCAGTGATGTGCTGCGCCGGATCGCGGTGATCAGGGTCGCCCAGCGTGTAGGCATTCCCCTGGAGGCTGTCAGGCAAGCCCTGGCGAGCCTTCCGGAGGGGCGTACACCTAGCCGGGAAGACTGGGCCGGTCTGTCCGCCCGCTGGCGGCAGGATCTCGACGAGCGCATCGCCCAGCTCACCAACCTGCGAGACCGGCTCGGTGACTGTATCGGCTGTGGCTGCCTTTCCATGTCGGCCTGCGCCCTCGCGAACCCGGGCGATACGCTGGCCTCCGAAGGGCGCGGCCCCCGACGCTGGACCGGCCCGTGAGCCCTGTTGCGGCGGTATGACCGCAAAACGTAGAATGGGCAGTCATTTGCGGGGTTTTTCGTCAGCACCGGCTGGTCCGGGATGGGGCCAGGCGCTCGCGGTGAATCCCTAAGTTTTGGTCAAGGCGGCGGATGCCGCCATCGCGCCGCCTGTGAGCGGCGGTTTCAGGAGAGGTCATGCAGGTTTCGGTTGAGAATGTCGGCAAGCTCGGGCGCAAGCTCACGGTGAAGTTCCCGGCCGAGCGTCTGGAGACGCAGGTCTCCGAGCGCATCGCGGAAATGGGCCGTACGGTCCGCCTCAAGGGCTTCCGCCCCGGCAAGGTGCCCACCACGGTGATCAAGCAGCGCTTTGGCGCGCAGGTCCGTGGCGAGGCGCTTTCGGACCTCATCGGTACCACCCTGCGTGAGGCCGTGAACCAGGAGAAGCTCCAGCCGATCGCCAATCCGTCGGTCGATACCACGGGCAACGCCATCGATGGCGAGATCGCCTACACCGCCACCTTCGAAGTCATGCCGGAATTCCCGGCGGTCGACGTGGCCGCGCTCGAGATCGCGCGCCCGAAGGCCGAGGTGAAGGACACCGACATCGACAAGATGATCGAAACCCTGCGCACCCAGCGTCGCAGCTTCGACGAAGTGGCCCGCGCCTCGCAGGAAGGCGATTTCGTCATGTTCGAATACTCGGCCGAGGCGGGTGATTACCGCTTCCCGGCCGAGGGCCTGGAGCGCGCTGGCAGCGTGCTCGGCTCGGGCACCCTGTTCAAGGCCCTGGATGAGGCCCTCACGGGTCGCACCGCCGGCGAAGACCTGGTCCAGGATGTGGCTTTCCCTGACGACTTCCGTAATCCGGAGCTCGCAGGCAAGACCGCCAAGGTCACCTTCAATATCATCAAGGTGCAGGAGCCCAACCTGCCGGCCATCGATGCCGAGTTCATCCAGCTGTTCGGCGTGGCCGATGGCAGCGTTGAGACCTTCCGCAAGGAAGTGCGTGCGAACCTGGAGCGCGAACTCAAGGCCACCCTGATGGCCCGCCTGAAGTCGGAAGTGGCTGAGAAGCTCGCTGGCGCCTACCCGGACCTGGATGTGCCGGATCTGATGGCCAACGCCGAGGCCCAGAGCCTGGCGGCCGGCAACCTGCCGCGCGGCCAGCAGCCGTCGCCGGACATGGTGGCCCAGGCCCTGCCGTTCGCGACCAAGCGCGTCATCGCGGCGCTCCTGATGGGCGAAATCGCCCGCAAGAACGAGCTGCGCCTCGATCGCAAGCGCATGGGTGAAATGCTGACGGCGATCGCCTCCACCTATGAAGAGCCGGAAAAGGTCATTGAACTGTATAACAGCGACCCCCAACTGATGCAGGGACTGCAGAACCGCGTGATGGAAGACCAGGTGGCCGAATGGGTGGCAGATAACGCCAAGTCCTCGGACCAGGAACTGAGCTTCGACGAGGTCATGCGGCCGATCGGCGCCTAAGGCGCTGATCTTCCAGCAACAACCGGGCCCCATACCTAGGAGAGACCACATGTCCCCGATCCAGAACCTCAACCTGGTGCCCATCGTCGTCGAACAGACCTCGCGCGGTGAGCGTTCGTACGACATCTACTCGCGCCTCCTCAAGGAGCGCGTGATCTTCGCGGTGGGCCCGGTAGACGACTACATGGCCAACGTGATCGTCGCGCAGCTCCTGTTCCTTGAGTCGGAGAACCCGGACAAGGACATCAACCTGTACATCAACAGCCCCGGTGGTTCCGTCACCGCGGGCATGGCGATCTACGACACGATGCAGTTCGTGAAGCCGGACGTGAGCACCATGTGCATCGGCCAGGCCGCCTCCATGGGCGCCCTGCTGCTGGCGGCGGGTGCGGCCGGCAAGCGTTACTCGCTGCCGCATTCCCGGATCATGATCCACCAGCCCTGGGCTGGCGGCATCTCCGGCCAGGCCACGGATATCGAGATCCACGCCCGTGAAATTCTCACGATGCGTGAGCGTCTCAATGCCATCCTGGGCCACCACAGCGGCAAGTCGGTCGAGGAAATCGCCCGGGATACCGAGCGCGACCGCTTCATGAGCGGTGCGGAAGCTCAGGCTTATGGCCTGATCGACTCGGTTCTCGACAAGCGCACGGTCGAAACCGTCCGTTCCGCTTGATCGTTTTCGCTTGTGAAATCCAGCACTTCGCCCCGACTTCCCGGGGCGGGGTGCTGTGTTATTCTCAAAGCGCATCTGGATTCTCAGTAGGGCCCAAAGCATGACCGACGAGCGGCAAGGCCGTTCCAACGACGGCAAGATTCTGTACTGCTCCTTCTGCGGCAAGAGCCAGCATGAAGTGCGCAAGCTTATCGCCGGCCCCAGCGTGTTCATCTGCGACGAATGCGTTGAGCTGTGCAATGACATCATTCGCGAGGAACTGGAAGAAAAGGCGGCCTCCGGCCGTACCCAGCTTCCCAAGCCGCGCGAAATCATGGAAGCGCTTGACCAGTACGTGGTCGGCCAGACGCGCGCCAAAAAGGCGTTGTCCGTTGCCGTCTACAACCATTACAAGCGCATGGAATCGCGCCAGAAGAACGACGATGTCGAACTCGGCAAGTCGAACATCCTCCTGATCGGTCCGACCGGTTCGGGTAAGACGCTGCTGGCGGAAACGCTGGCGCGCCTGCTCAACGTGCCGTTCACCATCGCGGATGCCACGACGCTGACCGAAGCCGGTTACGTTGGCGAAGATGTCGAGAACATCATCCAGAAGCTTCTGCAGAAGTGTGATTACGACGTCGAGAAGGCGCAGAACGGCATCGTTTACATCGATGAAATCGACAAGATTTCGCGTAAGAGCGAAAACCCGTCGATCACCCGCGATGTGTCTGGCGAGGGCGTGCAGCAGGCGCTGCTGAAGCTCATCGAAGGTACGCTGGCTTCGGTACCGCCGCAGGGTGGCCGCAAGCATCCGCAGCAGGAGTTCCTGCAGGTCGATACCCGCAATATCCTGTTCATTTGCGGCGGTGCGTTCGCGGGGCTGGAGAAGGTTATCCAGCAGCGTTCCGAGACCACCGGCATCGGCTTCGGGGCTGAAGTTCGCTCGAAGGAGCGCACGGAAAACCTCGGCAAGATGCTGTCGGAAGTCGAGCCTGCCGATCTGGTGCGCTTCGGTCTTATTCCTGAGTTCGTGGGCCGTCTCCCGGTCGTCGCGACGCTGGATGAGCTCGACGAGGCGGCGCTGGTGCAGATCCTCACCGAGCCGAAGAACGCGGTCACCAAGCAGTTCCGCAAGCTGTTCGACATGGAAGGTGCCGAGCTGGAATTCCGTCCGGAAGCCCTCTCCGCCATCGCCAAGCGCGCGCTGAAGCGGAAGACCGGTGCTCGTGGCCTTCGCACCATCCTCGAGCAGGTCCTGCTCGACACCATGTTCGAGCTGCCGTCGCTGGAGCACGTCAGCAAGGTGGTGGTGGATGATGCGGTCATCGATGGCCAGGCCGAGCCGTACCTGATCTATCGCGGCAATTTGCAGCAACGGATCGCGGGTGAGGGCGGCGACGCCGCCTGATCCTCTCCGGTAAGGCACACAGGCGGCCCCGGCGCTGAAAAGCGTCGGGGCCGTTTTTGTATGTAGTCCTGGCCCTTGATGGTCCCTTCGCGAACCTCCACTTGACTACCATGGTGGCCCCGGCGCAGTGTCGGGGCGAACCCCAACTCTTTGAGGGAAATCCCAGACACATGGCGAAGAATCGCAGCCAAACCACGAGCGGAGCCGCGCTGGACCTGTTGCCGGTCCTCCCCCTGCGCGATGTCGTCGTCTACCCACACATGGTCATCCCTCTGTTCGTCGGTCGCGACAAATCCATGCGCGCGCTCGAGCAGGCGATGGAAGGCGAACGGCAGATCCTGCTCGTCGCGCAGAAGAGCCCGGATATTGACGACCCGTCGGTGGATGACCTGCACCAGGTGGGCACGCTGGCCGGTGTGTTGCAGTTGCTCAAACTTCCCGATGGCACGGTCAAGGTGCTGGTGGAAGGCCAGTCGCGCGTGCAGATCGAATCGTACGAAGACGAAGGCGGCATGTTGCGCGGTCGCGCTCGCGTTATCGAGCCGGTCTACACCGGCAGCGAGCGCGAACTTGATGTCGTTTCGCGTTCGCTGGTTTCGCTCTTCGAGCAACTGGTCAAGCAAAGCCGCAAGTTGCCGCCCGAAATCCTCGCGACGCTCTCCGGCATCGACGATCCGTCGCGCCTGGCGGATTCGATCGCGGCGCATCTGTCGGTGCGCATGGGGGATAAACAGAAGGTGCTCGAGACCTCGGATGTCGGTCAGCGCCTGGAGCTGCTCATCGGCCTCGTCGATGGCGAGATGGACCTGCAGCAGGTAGAAAAGCGTATCCGCGGCCGCGTGAAGTCGCAGATGGAAAAGAGCCAGCGCGAGTACTACCTCAACGAGCAGATGAAGGCCATCCAGAAGGAGCTCGGCGAGGGCGAGGAAGGCACGAACGAGATCGAAGAACTCCAGAAGAAGATCGACAACGCGGGCATGCCTAAAGCGGTGCTTGCGAAGGCGCGCCAGGAGTTCAACAAGCTCAAGCAGATGTCGCCGATGTCGGCGGAAGCCACGGTGGTTCGCAACTACCTCGACTGGGTGGTCGGCGTGCCGTGGAAGAAACGCAGCAAGATCCTCAAGGATCTGGCACTCGCCCAGGAAACCCTCGACGCCGATCACTTCGGCCTTGAGAAGGTCAAGGAGCGCATCCTCGAATACCTGGCGGTGCAGCAGCGCGTCAACACCATGAAGGGTCCGATTCTTTGCCTGGTCGGCCCGCCCGGCGTGGGCAAGACCTCGCTTGGCCAGTCCATTGCCAAGGCGACGAACCGCAAGTTCGTTCGCATGAGCCTGGGCGGCGTGCGTGATGAGGCCGAGATTCGTGGCCACCGTCGTACCTACATCGGTTCGATGCCGGGCCGCATCGTGCAGAATCTCAACAAGGTCGGTACGAAGAATCCGCTGTTCGTGCTCGATGAAATCGACAAGATGTCGATGGACTTCCGCGGCGACCCATCGTCGGCGCTGCTGGAAGTGCTCGATCCCGAGCAGAACCACGCGTTCAACGACCACTACCTCGAGGTCGATCTCGATCTGTCCGAAGTGATGTGGGTAGCCACGGCGAATTCGCTGAATATTCCCGGTCCGTTGCTTGATCGCATGGAGGTCATTCGTATCCCGGGTTACACCGAGGACGAAAAGCTCAACATCGCGCAGAAATACCTGCTCACGAAACAGCTCAAGGCCAACGGCCTGAAGGGCGAGGAGCTGACCATCGCCGATGACGCGCTGCGTGACATCGTTCGCTACTACACCCGCGAATCGGGCGTGCGTAACCTGGAGCGCGAGATCTCGAAGATCTGCCGCAAGGTGGTGAAGGAGCTCGCCCTGGGCACCGTGCCGGCCAGCGCTAAGGCCAAGGTCACGAAATCCGCCGCAAAGGGCGCGAAGGGCAAGGCGCTCGCGCCGGGCCAGGTGCGCGTGGATGCGAGCAACCTCGATCATTACCTGGGCGTGCGTCGCTTCGATTTTGGCCGTGCCGAGCAGCAGAACGAAGTGGGCCTGGTGACGGGCCTGGCGTGGACCCAGGTCGGTGGCGACCTGCTCAGCATTGAAGCCTCGGTGGTTCCCGGTAAGGGTCGCCTGATCCATACGGGCCAGTTGGGCGATGTGATGAAGGAATCGATCCAGGCAGCGCTGAGCGTCGTACGCGCACGTGCCGCAGGCTTCGGCATCGAGCCGGATTTCCACGAAAAGCTTGATATCCATATCCACGTGCCCGAGGGTGCGACACCGAAGGATGGTCCGAGCGCGGGTATCGCCATGTGCACGGCACTCGTGTCGGCGCTTACCAAGGTGCCGGTACGCTCTGAGATCGCCATGACCGGTGAGATCACCTTGCGTGGTCGCGTGCTGCCCATCGGCGGCCTCAAGGAGAAGCTGCTGGCAGCGCACCGCGGCGGCATCACGACGGTGATCATCCCGGAAGAGAACCGCAAGGACCTCGTCGACTTGCCCGAGAACATCACCAGCTCGCTGGAGATCCATCCAGTGAAGTGGATTGATGAAGTGCTGGATCTCGCTCTTGAGCGCCCGTTGGGGCCGGTCAAGGCCGAGGACGGGAAGGGCGTTGAGGTAACACGCAAATCGGGCAAAGGCGGCAAGGGGAAGAACTCCCCCTCGCTTACGCATTGATTTGATGTAACCGTTTGCTGTAGCGACAAAAAGGGCGCGCCATGAGCGCGTCCTTTTTGTTTTCGCGGTCTTGTCATTAAGTAACCGCGATAATCGTTTTTTTCCTTTTGCGCAAGCCTCCCCGAATGATGCACTTTCGCTGAAAACGTTGGTATTGCTCGTGTTGCGGCTGGGGAAGGGCGCTGGTATAAAGGCCATTCCGCCATCGCCCGCGCCGCAAGGGCGCCATGCATCGCGGGGTCGCCGATCATGCCCATGGCAGGTCCGTTGATCTGACGTATTTTCGTCCGGGATCGCCGTCCGGCGTTCCGAATTACCTTTAGGGAGTCACGTAATGAACAAAACCGATCTCATCGCCGCCATCGCTGAGAAGTCCGAGCTGTCGAAGGCTGACGCTGCCAAGGCGCTCGAAGGCCTCATCGAAGCGGTGAAGGACACGCTGAAGAAGGGCGAAGACGTTGCCCTCGTCGGCTTCGGCACGTTCAAGCTGCGCAGCCGCGCCGCCCGCACGGGTCGTAACCCGCGCACCAACGAAGAGATCAAGATCCCGGCATCGAAGGTTCCGGCCTTCACCGCTGGTAAGGCGCTCAAGGATCACGTAAACTAAACGGCTTACCGTTGCGGGTGCTTAGCTCAGCGGTAGAGCGTCGCCTTTACACGGCGCTGGTCGGGGGTTCGATCCCCTCAGCACCCACCAACGGGAAGTGGAGTGGTAGTTCAGTCGGTTAGAATGCTGGCCTGTCACGCCGGAGGTCGCGGGTTCGAGTCCCGTCCACTCCGCCAATCCTGCAAAGGCGCCCGTGTGGCGCCTTTGTTTTATCTACCGCCGGCAACGGGTTGCCGGCGTCACCTGTGCGAGTCGCATCATGCTGCAAGCCCTGCGTAACAAGATCCACGGCTGGCCCGCTGCCATCATCCTTGGCATCTGCGTGTTCGCCGTCGCCTTCTTCGGCATCGAGTCGTACTTCGTATCGCATACCGATACGTTCGTGGCGAAGGTCGATGACCACGAGATTTCGCAGCAGGATTGGCAGGCCAGGATGACTGAGCTGCGCCAGCAGATCGCCGCCTCGCCGAACTCGCCGTACACGGTGGCCGATCTCGAAAAGCCCGAGCTCAAGCAGCAGATCCTCGAGGGCATGATCAACCAGGTGCTGTTGCAGAAGGCCAATACGGATCTCGGCCTGGCCGTCTCCGATCTCGCCGTGCGTGACACGATCGGTACCGACCAGGGCTTCCAGGTCGATGGTCGTTTCGATCCGGGCACCTACCGCGCCGTGCTTGCCTCGCAGGGCATGACGCCGGCGATGTACGAAGCCAAGGTGCGCTCCAGCCTGGCGACGCAGATGCTGCCGGAGGCCATCTCGGCCACCACGCTGGTCAGCGATGCCGACGTCGACAACTTCTTCCGCCTGCATGACCAGCAGCGCGACCTGCATTTCATCGACTTGCCGCGCCCGTCGCTCACCGATGCGAATGTGGCCGATGGCGAGATCGATACGTTCTACAAGGCGCATATCGCCGACTACACCACGCCGGAGCAGGTCTCCGTGCTGTATCTCGAAGTGAAGCAGGCCGACCTGAAGCTGGGCGAGCCCACCGACGAGCAACTGCACGAGTACTACGCCAAGTTCAAGCAGCGTTACGCGCAGCCCGAACAGCGTATGGCTTCGCACATCCTGATCAACGTGCCGAAGAACGCCACGCCCGACCAGCAGAAGGCCGCGCTCGAGAAGGCAAAGAAGATCGCTGCCGAAGCGACCCCGGAAAACTTCGCCAAGCTCGCCGCGGAGAATTCGGACGATCTCGGTTCCAAGCGTACGGGCGGTGATCTGGGCTGGCTCGAAAAGGGCGTGACCAACCCGGCGTTTGATACGGCGCTGTTCGCCATGAAGAAGGGCGAAGTCAGCAAGGAGCCGATCCTGTCGCCGGATGAGGGTTATCACATCATCTGGCTGCGCGATGCCCGCGAAGGCGACGCCAAGCCGTTCGCCGAGGTGCGCGGCCAGCTGGCCAGCGATTGGGCCAAGGCCGAAGGCGAGCGCCTGTACAACGAAAAGGCGGGCCAGCTCGCCGATCTCGCCGAGCGCAACCCGGGCTCGCTCGATGCGGTAGCGAAGGAACTCGGCCTCGAGATCAAGACCAGCCCGCTGTTCGGTCACAAGGGCGGCGAAGGTATTCCGCAGGATCCGAAGTTTATCCAGGCCGCGTTCGCCGACGATGTGCTGAACCAGGGCAACAACTCGTCGCTCGTGCAGATTGGCAAGGGCGATGCCATTGTCATGCACCTTTCCAAGCACAACGCCGCGACGCCGCAGCCGATCGCGAGCGTCAAGGACATCATCCGCCAGCGGATTCTTGACGAGCGCGTCGATGCCCTGGCGAAGAAGCAGGCTGACGATCTGGTCATCCAGGCGGCGAAGGGTGGCGATGTCGCCGCACTCGCCAAGGCGCCCGTGCAGAACGCGACGGGTCTGACCCGTAGCAAACTCGGCGAAGCCAAGGATGTGCCCCCGGCCGTCCTGCGCGAGGCGTTCTCGCTGCCGCGCCCGGCCGCGGGCAAGGTGGCCTGGTCCGCGGTTCGCATCGATAACGGCAACTACGCCGTGGTCGCCGTGGACAAGGTCACCGATGGCGATCCGGCCAAGGTCGAAAAGGCCACCCGTGATGCCCTGCGCGGCCAGATGATGGACGCCATGGCACGTGCCGTGACCATGGAGTACATCGAGGCCCTGCGCGCCAAGGCGAAGGTCATCGTCGCCAGCGATCGCATGTAAGCCAGGCCACCCTGGCGTTCGAAGAACCCCGCCCACCGGCGGGGTTTTTTTTGCCTCGTAACATGCGGCAGCGCATGGACCGCCTCCCGATTTAGAATGGCGGTCTTATCGCGTCAAAGGGAGCACCCGTGATCATTCAACCCAAGGTTCGTGGCTTCATCTGCACCACCGCCCACCCGGTCGGCTGTGCGAAGAATGTCGAAGAGCAGATCGCTATCACCAAGGCCAGTGGCGCGTTCGCCGCAGGCCCGAAGAAGGTGCTGGTCATCGGTTCGTCCACCGGCTACGGCCTGGCCTCGCGTATCACGGCCGCCTTCGGCCAGGGCGCCGATACCCTGGGCGTGTTCTTCGAAAAGCCTTCCAGCGAGACCAAGACCGGCACGGCCGGCTGGTACAACGCGGCTGCGTTCGACACGCTTGCCCGCAAGGCTGGCCTGTTCGCGAAATCGATCAATGGCGACGCCTTCGCCAACGAGACCCGCGCCAAGGCCATCGAGATCATCAAGAACGAAATGGGTGGCAAGGTCGACCTGGTCGTCTATTCGCTGGCCTCTCCCGTGCGCAAACTGCCGGAAGGCACGAAGCTGGGTGAGCCGGGTACCGTGGTGCGTTCTGCGCTGAAGACGGTAGGCGAGGTCTTCAAGGCGTCCTCGGTCGACACCAACAAGAACGAAGTGGTCGAAGCAACCGTCGAGCCAGCCACCGAGCAGGAAAAGAAGGATACGGTCACCGTCATGGGCGGGGAGGATTGGGCCCTGTGGATCGACGCGCTGGCGGACGCGGGCGTGCTCGCAGACAACGCCACGACTGTCGCGTACAGCTACATCGGCACGGAAACGACCTGGCCGATGTACCGCCGTGGCACCCTGGGCCTCGCCAAGGAGCACCTTGAGCGGACGGCACATGAACTGGGCGCGCGCCACAGCGGTCTTCACCTGCGCTCCTATGTGGGCGTGCTGAAGTCGGTCGTCACGCAGGCCAGCTCGGCCATCCCGGTGATCCCGCTCTACGTCTCCATGGTCTTCAAGATCATGAAGGCCAAGGGTCTCCACGAAGGCTGCATCGAGCAGATCAACCGCCTGTTCCACGATCGCCTATACCGCACCGACGGCAAGCCGGCGGAGACCGATCCCGAAGGCCGCGTGCGCCTGGACGACTGGGAGCTGCGCGATGACGTGCAGGCCGAGTGCAAGGCCCTCTGGCCCAACGTGACCACGGCCAACCTGCTGACCGAGACCGACTACGCCGGCTACAAGCACGAATTCATCAAGCTGTTCGGCTTCGAGGCCAAGGGCGTGGATTACGACGCCGACGTCAACGCAGACGTCCAGTGGGACGTCATCCAGCTACAAGCCTGACCGCCTCTTGTAGGAGCGCGCTTGCGCGCGATGGGTGCTCGATGCAACCTCCATCGCGCGCAAGCGCG
>NZ_DASYCB010000002.1:0-19269 GCF_036500425.1 Luteibacter sp. | reverse complement strand
GGCGTGGGTTTCGATGTAGCAGAAGGGGGTGTTTTTCTGCTTCATGGCATCGAGCAGGGCCACGAGCACCATGTGCTTCATGACATCGGCGAAGTTGCCGGCGTGGTAGGCGTGGCGATAGTTCATGCCGCGATTATACCTGCTGCTAGGTAACGTCGCGACCCAAACGCAGGTTCACGCCAAGTACGGTCGCCAGCTGTCGCATGGCCTCGTCATCGCGCGACGAGGTGATCCAACCCGCGTACATGTCATCTTCCTCAGCCTCGCGCGCCCACAATGTGTAGCCACGCTCGTTGAGTGAATCGAACGCGCGCGAAAAGATCTCCGGCCCGTCGATGTCTTCGTGAAACTCGTCATCTCCAGGGTCGCCGCCCCAGTCGATTTCCACCTCACTCCAGCGCGACACCAGTTCATTGATGGCATCGATCAACGTGCGGGTGTCGTCCGCCTCCACCTCAAAGCTGGCCTGCCAGTCGGTGACCTGCGCCACGATGCGAATCGGGTCGTCATCGCCTTCCTCACCGACCGTCTCGCGATAGGCTGTGAATTGTCGAAGCGCGCCTTCCCCATCGCCTGGGTTGATCAGGAGCAAAAGCTGCCAGATGTGGGATTCGACGCTATCGTCGTCATCCTCATCATCGTGCTCGCGTTCGTAGTCATAATCGTCGTCGTAGTTGCTCATGGGGAAGGCCTCGTAGGTCGATGCGAATGATGACATAGGCACCCGTCATCGGTTTGGCAAACTTTGCTTAGTTGACAAATGCACGACGCGGTGCAACAAAGGGCGCGCGGCATTTTGTTCCACGGCCGCAGCCCACTGCCATCCACCGCCTTCGGGCGGCAACAGCCAGGCGATCCAACCTCCCAGTGAACACACACAACACCAACACGCCCAACCTCCCGAACATCTCTGCGGCTATGCCGCGATGTCTCGTGGCGTGCGTGTGTTGTTGTTGCCTGGGCTGATCCTGGCGCCATCTCCACGCTTGTAACGCGCTGACGCACGACACGCCGCGGGTTCGCCCGCGGCCTGCGTCGCCGTCCCTGCCGTCCATACCTTCGTAACCCTGGTGGCGCCCGTGCGCCGCCGCGGGCGCTCGTTGCTTTCGTTCATTTCCCCAGGGGAACCGCACCTCATGTCCCACCGTTTCCACGGCGGCCGCGCGCCGTTATTTCTCGCTGTTTCGTTCGCTCTAGCCAACGTGGCGCAGGCCCAGGATGCCGGCCACGCCAGCAACCTGGATACCGTGATCGTCACCGGTACGCGGAGCAGCGAACGCACCGTATCGAGTTCATTGCAGCCGATCGATGTGATCACGCCGCAGCAGCTCCAGCAGAGCGGGGCAACCCAGCTCACGGCTGCATTGGCGCGCCTGGTCCCATCGCTGAGTTTCCCGCAGCCCACCACCATCAGCGGTGCGGAAGTGGCCCGGCCCGTGACCCTGCGCGGCCTGAGCCCGGACCAGGTGTTGGTCCTGATCGACGGCAAGCGCCAGCACGCGGGCGCGTTCCTGAACCTGGGTGGCGCGATTGGCCGTGGTTCAAATCCCGTGGACCTCAACGCGATCCCGATCTCCGCGATCGAGCGCATCGAGGTGCTGCGGGATGGCCAGTCCGCTCGCTACGGCTCCGATGCCATCGGCGGCGTGATCAACGTGATCCTGAAGAAGGGCGGCGAAGGTGGCCAGGTCACGGCGAAGTTCGGCGGCTACGATGCGGGCGATGGCCTGCAGCGCCAACTCAGCGCGGACACCGGGTTCAAGCTGGGTGACAAGGGTTCGATCCACGTGGCGATCGATACGCAGAACAATGACGGTACCAACCGAGCAGGTCTTGATCGCAGCAGTTCCGCCGTCGGGACCACCTACGGGAAGAAGGTGTACTGGCTTGGCGACCCGGCGGTGCAGTCGAACAAGGTTTCGTTGACGGGGCAGTACGCCTTCAGCAAGGCGGCGGAGGTGTACTTCACCGCGATCTACCGTCGCGATCGCGATGAAACGGCGAGCCTTTACCGTCACCGCGGTGACTCGACCAATGTTCCGTCCATCTACCCGCAGGGGTATCTGCCGATCAGCATCCCGATCGTCAACGACACCACGCTGACCGCGGGCCTGCGTGGCGAGCTCGGCGACGGCTGGCGCTACGACGTATCGGCCACGCATGGCTCCAACGAGTACGACCAGCGCAGCCACGCGATTAATGCCGACTGGTACAAGGCCTACGGCTATACACCGTTCTTTATCCAGGGGGCCGATTACAAGACCCAACAGCAGACCGGTAACGTCGATATCAGCAAGGAGTTCACGCCCTCTTGGCTGCCGAACTCGGTGAGCGTGTCGTTGGGTCTGGAATACCTGCGCCAGGCTTACAAGGTGACCCCGGGTGATGCCGTATCGCAGTACGGTCCGAACGGGGGCATCACCGGTGACCTGCAAGGTCAGTGGCAGCGCCATGACGTCGCCGAATATGTCGACCTGGAGACCAACCTCACCGATCGCTTTGCGGTATCGCTGGCGGGTCGCCACGAGCATTACAGCGATTTTGGCGGGACCACCTCGGGCTCGCTGTCGGGCCGCTTCGACTTCACCCCTCGCGTCGCCGTGCGCGGCAGCATCGGCACAGGCTTCCGCGCACCGACCCTGGTCCAGCAGCACTACGCGGATATTTCCTCGCAGTTGCAGGATCTGGGGCAGGGCCAGGTCCTGGTGCAATCCGGCACGTTCCCGGTGGATGCGTCCGCAGCCAGCCTGCTTGGCGCGCAGTCGCTGAAGCCGGAAAAGTCGCGCAGCGCCACGCTGGGTCTTGTGCTTGAACCGCTGCGAGGCTGGAATGTGAGCGTCGATGCCTATTGGATCAAGATCAGCAACCGTATCAACCTGTCGTCCAATATCCCGGTCAACACGCCGGCGGTGAACGCGTACCTCCTCGCCCACGGCGTGGATGCGAACTACCAGTCGATCCGCTACTTCACCAACGCCGTGGATACCCGTACGCGCGGACTCGACGTCGTCAGCCAGTACGGCTTTGACTTCTCGAATGGCGATCACCTGAACACGACGGTGAGCTGGGCGTACAACGAGAACGAAGTCACCAGGGTGAAGGACAACCCGGCGATCCTGAACGAACTCGGCGTGGCCGTGCAACGTGTAGAGCGCCGCGAGCGCCTTGGCCTGCTCGGCGATACCAACCCGCGTACCAAGCTCGACCTGGGGCTGGATTACCTGCATAAGCGCTGGGGGGCGCATGCCAACGTCCAGCGTTACGGAAGCTACACGGTGTACAGCAACAGCGGCCCCGCGCTGGACCAGAACTTCGACCATCGCTGGACGCTGGACCTCTCTGCCGACTACACGCTCGATCAGTGGACCTTCACTGCGGGTGCCGACAACGTGACGAATGCACGCCCCGAGCAGGTGAAATATGCGAATTCCACCAGCGGCAACTTCAAGTACAGCCTGTTCTCGCCACTAAGCTGGAACGGCCGCTACTACTACGCCAGCGTCACGTACCGCCTGTAGGAGCGCCCGCAGTCCGGCTATAGTCCGGCCCATGACCAGCCAGCCATCCTCTTCCCCCTGGTGGGGCCGCCGTTACCTCAAGGCACGGCCCCGCCTCCTGACGGGTACCGTAGTCGCCGCGGCGACCGTCGGCATCCTTGAATGCACCCGCTTGCCGCACGCACTGAGTTTCATGCTCGGCTTCGATCTGGGTGCGCTGCTCTACCTCGCCCTGATCGCGCGTACGTTTCATCACGCCAGCCCGTCGGCCATGCGCGATGAGGCGCGCATCCAGGATGTGGGCCGATGGAGCACCTTGTTGTCGGGTGTGGTGGTGTCAGCGGCCGTGCTGGTGGCGGTAAGCACCGAACTCGAGTCGGCGCAGAAGGGCGGCGCCGTCGCGATTGCGATTGCCGCTGCCACCATCATCCTTGCGTGGGCGTTCATGAATACGCTGTTCGCGCTGCACTATGCGCACGGCTTCTACGGCAATTTCGGCGAGCAGCACAAAGGCCTGGATTTTCCGGGCGATGAAGCACCGGATTATTGGGACTTCGCCTATTTCTCGTTCACCATCGGGATGACCTTCCAGGTCTCCGATGTGCAGATCAACACGCGTTACTTACGCCGCTTCGCATTGATGCACAGCGTCATCGCGTTCTTCTTCAACGTATTCATCATCGCGATCAGCGTGAACATCGCCGCAGGCAAGGCGTAGGAGCGCGCTTGCGCACGATGGGTGCTTGCGACAACGTAGATCGCGCGCAAGCGCGCTCCTACAGGGGGTCGTGGTGTCAGCGGCGGTGGGCGTGCAGGCAGAGGACGACGCTCGTGGCAACGCAGGCCATGGCGACCCATTCGGTGAGCACGGGAAGACGGGATTCCCACGCGAAGCCATAGAGCAACGCGAACAGGGTTTCGAACAGGATCATCTGACCGACCAGGGTCAGCGGCAGCATCCGGCTCATGCGGTTCCAGAAGCTATTGCCCAGGATGGAGGCGAATACGGCCATGCCAGCGCTGATGGCCGCGAAGCGGGTCCAGGCGCCAACGCTATGCTGCGTGCTATCGAAATACAGCGCGGCGGGTACCAGGAGCAGCGATAAGGCGCCGGTGACAAGTCCCGTGAGCAGGTTCCAGTCGTGTGCTGAGACGTGCGGCAGTCTGTGCAGCCAGCGCGCATTGCGTAGCGCGTAGATCGTCCACGAGACCAGGGCGGTGACCGCGCAGAGAAAGCCGACGACGCGGCGCCATTCGAACGCGCCACCACCGGTGAGTGCCTGCCAGCCAATGCACCCGATGGCAATGGCACTGAACAGCAGCGAAGGCATGAGGCGCCGCAGCGGCACGGCGCCTACCGCACGGCTGCCGACGATGGTCACGGCCACCGGCAAGAAGCCAATGACGAGTGAAGCCATGGCCACGCCACCCCACTGCACGGCGGTGGCGAGCGCCACGTAGTAAACGATATTGGCTAGCAGGCTAAGACCGACCAGGGCCCGCACATGCGTGCGATCCAGCCACGTACGGAGCTGCGGCCAGCGGGGAATCAGCAGGACCGCGGAGATCAGGCCGTACACGAGGTAGCGGCCGGCGGCGAGTTGCAGGCCGGTGAAGTCGCTACCCAGGGCGGGGGCGACGAAGACGGTACCCCAGAGGGCGCCCGCCGCCACGCCGTAAAGGATGCCCAGGGGAAGATTTGCCTTGCCGTCCACGTCAGCGGTTCCCGGATAAACGCCCATCATGGCAAATCGGCGCCGTTTCCGCTGCCTACTGCCCATTTTTCTTATTGACGCGATGCCGCAACGAGGCCATCTTCCGTTCAGCCGTCCAAACGGCAGGGCCTTCGGGGCCCGTGACAACGGGGGAATTCGCATGAACGTGCCAACCTTCATCCGGGTGACGGGAGTCGCCCTGGGTCTTGTATTCGCCACCAGCCCGGCCATGGCGCGGGGTGACGAGACGCCGCCCGACAGCCTGTGCACGGTGCTTGGCACCGCGGCGCGCTACGTCGGAACGACCGTGACCGTCCGTGGCGTCGCCAGCAGCGAGGGCAAGACCACCACGCTCGCCGATGCCCAGTGCCAGGCCGGCGTGGCGTTAACCCTTGACGATGGCAACGGTAGAAAGCGCGACGTATCGAGCTTCCGCCGCGTCCTTTCCGATAAAAACACGCGCGCCGACGCCACGGTGTCCGGCCGCTTCAAATCGACCGGTGATGCCAGCGCCCCGTACGCGATCGATGTCTACAGCGTGCGTGACGTAAAGGAAGTGCCGGTCGACGGTACCTGATACACCGCGCTCAGGCGGCCTGGCGGCGCCATGCCATCGGCCGCCACGCGGTGACGAGCGCTACCACGATCAGTGGCAGGGTGCTCCACGCCAGCGCGCCAGCGCCGGCGCGATCGAGTACGGCTCCGCCCAGGATCCCGCCGAGGGCCAACGCGAGGTTCCAGCCGGTGACCAGCAGCGATTGGGCGACATCGGCCGATTCACCGGCGTTCCGCGACAGTGCGGTCTGCAACAGCGTCGGCGTGGCGCCAAAGCCGAGACCCCACACCGCCAGCGCCACGGCCAGCACGGGCAATGCATGCGGGAATAGGCCGATGGCCAGCGCCGACCCCAGGAACGCGACGACACCGCCTACGACGAGCCGACGCATATGCCTGTCGCCGAACGCGCCGGCCAGCCAGATACCGGCGACCGACGCGAGACCAAACACCAGCAGGTAGCGGTCGACGGCGGCGCCAGCACCGGCCATTGCGACGAGCGGCGCGATGTAGGTGTAGATCGTGTTGTGGGCCAGGATGAAGACCAGCAAGGTGCCGAGCACCTGGCCTACGCCGGGCAGGGCGATCACCTTGCGCAGGCGCAGCGGACCGGGGTTCGCCAGACCCGCGAAATCCGGCAGAGCGAAGCGAGCCCAGGCGAACAAACCCACGCTGAAGGCCGACATGATGCCGAAGGTCGCGCGCCAACCGATGGCGTTACCCAGCCACGTTCCTGCCGGGATGCCCAGCGACAGGGCCAGGGGTGCACCGACCAGGGCCACCGCCATGGCGCGGCCCTGACGCTCGCCGGGGACCATGCGCAGCGCGTGACCGGCAACCAGTGCCCACAGCAGGCCACCACTGATGCCGGCGACGAAGCGCGCGACAAGGATCAACGCATACGAGCCGGAAAGCGCGGTGATCGTGTTCGCGACGGCGAATCCGGCGATCGCCGTGAGCAGCAATGGACGCCGGTTGAAGCGCCGCGTATGCGCCACGACCGGAATGGCCGCAAGTACCGACCCCAGGGCATACACCGTCACCAACTGGCCGATCAGTGCCTGGCTCACCCCTAGGCTAACGCTCATGGTGGGTAGCAGGCCGGCGGGGAGGGCCTCGGTGATGATCGTGATGAAGCCGGCTGCGGCCAGGCAGAGCAAACCTATCCAGGGAAAGGGAAGGGGGACGGCCGTCGCTTCGGGCTGCATCCGGGTCATGGGGAATCTCCTTGGAAAACAATGGCCGCAAGCGTAAGTGGGCTGTCATAACGGATAAAGACGGGTAGAGTTCGGCTCATACCTGACAGAAATGTCCGTAATGGGGAATTCCCGCGTGGATAGCTTAGGCAGCCTGCATACCTTCGTTCGTGTGGCGGAAACCCGCAGCTTCGTAGATGCCGGGCGAGCCCTCGGTGTGTCGGCCGCCGCCGTGGGCAAGAGCATCGCCCGCCTGGAAGCCTCGCTGGGCGTGCGCCTGTTCCACCGCAGCACGCGCAGCGTCACGCTGACTGCAGAAGGGCATCTGTTCCTCGCCCGTTGCCGTCGGATCCTGGCTGAAGCGGAAGCAGCGAAGACGGAACTCTCCGAGCGGGTCGGCAACCCGCAGGGACGCCTGCGTGTGAGCTTGCCCACGGTGAATGATCTGGTGTTGCCCTTGCTCGCGGACTTTGTCGTGGCATATCCCGATATAGCGCTCGATCTCGACTTCACCGATCGCATGGTCGATGTGGTCGAAGAAGGTTTCGATGCGGTGCTGCGCGTCGGCGAGCCGGTGGACTCTCGCCTCGCCGGCCGCTACCTCGGTAGCTTCAACCGGTACCTCATCGCATCGCCCGCCTACCTGCGCGAGCACGGCACGCCGCGCGCACCGGCGGATCTGATGCGGCACAAATGCATGCATTACCGCTACCCAAGCACGGGTCGGCTCGAGATCTGGCCGCTGCGTGGCGGCACGGAACTGCGCCTGCCTGAATCGCTCGTATGCAACGACATCCAGAGCCGCGTGCACTTCGCCGCACGCGGCCACGGCATCGCCTTCGTGCCCGATCATTCCGCGCGGCACGCGCTCGCAAGTGGCGCCGTGGTAACGATCCTCGATGACTACCTCGACGCCTCCAGCAGCTTCCACCTGCTGTGGCCATCCGGCCGCCACGTCCTTCCCAAGCTCCGCGTCTTCATCGATTTCTTCAGCGAACACATGTTCCCGGACGGCACCCTGTAGGAGCGCGCTTGCGCGCGACCGGGGCCTGCTGCAGCGTGTATCGCGCGCAGGCGCGCTCCTACACGAGCTGGACTTCGACGCCTTGTTCGCGCAGCGCGTGGATGGCTTCCTTGGGCGCGCTGGTGTCGGTGATCACGACATTGAGGCCGCTGATGGGGGTAATGACGGCGAGGCTGCGCTGGCCGATCTTGCTGGCGTCGAGCACGGCGATCACTTCGCGCGAACACTTCACCATCATGGCGTTGAGGCTGGCTTCCTGGGGATCGGGTGTCGTCACGCCCACCTTTGTATCGAGGCCATCCACGCCCAGGAACAGACGATCAGCCGAGAGGCGGGAGAGGGCGCGCTCCGCGTCGACGCCGACCAGGGAATACGAGGTCTGGCGCAGCATGCCGCCGAGCATCATGACGCGCACGGTGGGCAGGCCACTGAGTTCCAGCGCGATGTTCAGCGCGTTGGTGATGACCGTGAGCGAGCTCCACTTGCGCTGGCGGATGCAGCGGGCGATTTCCACCGTGGTGGAACCCGAGTCGAGGATGATCGTTTCGCCATCGGCGACCATGCGCGCGGCCGCATCGCCGATGCGACGCTT
Organism: Luteibacter sp.; assembly: GCF_036500425.1. GTDB lineage: Bacteria > Pseudomonadota > Gammaproteobacteria > Xanthomonadales > Rhodanobacteraceae > Luteibacter. The sequence continues at coordinate 10,690 of NZ_DASYCB010000002.1, read as the reverse complement.
CTCGGCCAAACGCCGGGTTTCCTTGATCGGCAGTGGCACGTCCTGGGGGGAAGGCTCCGCCGGGACGGCACCACCGTGCGAACGCTTCGCCGAACCGGCCAGCTCCAGGGCTTCGAGGTCACCACGGATCGTGACGGCGGACACGCCGTAGCGCGCGACCAGGTCATCGACCGTCACGCGGCCTTCTTCGCGCAGGAGATCGACGATGGCGCGGCGGCGTTCTTCGATCAATAGTTTCTTCGGCGGCGTCTTCGCGCGTCGTTCGCTCATGTCTTCGCTTTAGTCCAGGCGCAACAGCCGCGCCGCGTTGTCATGGTAGATCTTGCGGAGAATAGCTGAAGACAGGCCCAGCCCGTAGATCGACCAGCGCCCCTGGGGTGGCGTGACGGCCGGGGCGTAGTCGAAATACTCGTCCTCGGTCTCGAGGAAGCGATAGTAGATTTCGTACAGTTCGTCGCAAAGCAACTGCTGGGGAACCGCATTGCCATAGGGCGGGGGCACGGCGTCGGTGCCGAACAGAACGCGATCCTGGAACCGTTCGATGAAGGCCCGGCTGCGCCGCGGCTGGCGCCCCAGTTCGCCGATCCGCGCGCTGATATCCACCCACGTGTTCGGAAAGCGGGATAGCGTTTCGGCCAGGTCATCAAGCCGCTCCCCCTGGTTGCCCACGTGCAGCAGGACGAAGGTCGTCCCGGGATGACGGGCGATGACCCGGTCGCGGGCCGCCATCAGGCTGGCGTGGCTGGGGTAGTCGCGGCCGTAGAACGACCAGTCCGGATGCTGGGCCAGCTCTTCATAACGTTCGTTATGGCGGTCGGTCGGCTCGAAGAAGGCCAGCGGGTCGGCGGTATGCAGGAACACCGGCAGGCCGCGGGCCGCGCAGGTCTCCCACATCGGGTCGAAGCGGGGATCATCGAGGCCGACCAGCGCGCCCTGGTCAATGCCCTCACGCAGGTACAGGCCCAGCGTCTTCAGTAGCTTCAGGCCGCGGGCACCGATGCGAGCGGCCGCCTCGAGCGCGTCGGCCTGCAGGGTGGGATAGCCGGGTTCACCGAACAGGTGGAACGAGGGCTCGGTGAGGGTGAGAAAACGACCGGGCGCGGCGCGATCGAATCGAGCGATGGCATCTTCCAGCCCACGACCGACGCCGCCGGTGAGATTCACCATGCAACGAATGCCCTTGCGATCCATCAGCGGCAGAAGGTCGTCGGGTGCGGCGAACTGCACCATGTCTTCGCCCAGCGACACGCCACCCCGCGTGTTTTTCATCCAGGTCAGGTGGGTGTGCATGTCGATCACCGGGAAGCGCGGTGTCTCGATGCGCGTGCCGCCATGCGCCAACATGCTGCGCGGGGCGAAATCGACCAGGCGCAGATCCGCGTTCACCGGCGCGGTTTCCAGCGGATTCTTGCTCGCGGCGCCGCCCGCCGAGCCACGGGCCGCTGGCGGTGAACAGCATAGGCAGCCGGCCCAGGCCTCGTCGTGGCGGTCGTCGGTCATCACCAGGCCTTTTAACGCGGGAAACGCTTCATGATCTCATGCACCTGGCGGGTCAGCGCCACGGCCTGGTCGAACGGGCGCAGCCACATGTTGCGGCCGAACATCACACCGGTCGCGCCCTGCTGCATATAGAACTCCACCTTGCGCAGCACCGCGTCATCGTCGTCGTTCTTCTCGCCACCGGAGAACAGCACGATGGTGCGGCCCGCGGAGCGGACGACGCGCGACGTGCGACCCGCCGCGTCTTCGTCGAGCGAGGCGTACGGGCCCGGCGCGCCATCGCGGCGATCATCTGGCTCGTGCAGCTTCACGATATCCGCGCCCACTTCCAGCGCGACGCGCGCCGCGTAATCCTGGGCGTAAAGCGAGCCCTTGCCACCGCGGGCGTCGATCGCCGCACCGCGCGGGTACGACCACAGGACCAGCGGCATGCCGTAGCGGTCGCAATCCTCGCGCACCTTGCGCAGCTGGCGCAGTTCATCGTGCTGGCGCGGCGAGCCGACGTAAAGCGTATAACCGACCGCATCGGCGCCCAGGCGCACGGCATCCTCGACCGACGCGAACTGCGGCGAGGTGGCATCGCCGTCGTCGGGGATGTTGGTCTTGCCGTTGAGCTTGAGGATCAGCGGCACACGACCCGCGTACTGGCCGATGTACTTCTGGGCCAGGCCGATGCCCAGGGCGATCGCGGAGAAACCGCCCGCCTCGGCCAGGCGGAACTGGTAGCTCGGATCGAGCGCCGGCGGGTGCGGGAAGAAATCCGTGGGCCCGTGCTCCAGGCCCTGGTCGAGCGGCAGGACGAGCAGGGTACCGTTGGCGGGGCCGTGTCCGTAGAGCATGCGCTGCAGGCGTGTGCGCTTGCCCGGGGGCAGGTCGAGGCTGGCGAGTGTGGGGGTGTCGTGCGTCGGGGCTTGCATGTCGTGATTCCTCGGGGCTACTCTGCAATCGAAAGTTTCGTTATCTTTCGTTTTCAACCTAGCGTAAGTCAAGCCCCCTGATGACCGTCCCTTCCCAAGAAACCGTCCCGTCCCTTGCCAGCCTGCGCGGCGTGCCTGATGCCCGCCAGCGGGAACTAGGCTACGCCGACACCTTGCGCGAGATCCTGCAGCAGCCTGCCACATGGCGGACGACGGCGGGTTCGCAGGGGGCTGCCTTCCGCGCCGTCCTGGATCGCGCCACCGTGTCGCGCCCGGCCCAACTGGCGTTCACCGGCTCGGGCAGCTCGGTTTACGTGGGCGAAGCGCTTGCCCCCGTGCTCCAGGCGGAGCTCGGTATCCCGGCACGGGCGATCCCGGCCGGCGACCTGCTCACCCACCGCGCTGGCGTGCTGCCCGGCCCCGATGGCCTGCTGGTATCCATCGCCCGCTCAGGCGATAGCCCGGAAAGCATCGGTGCGGTGGATGCGGTGCTGGCTCATGCGCCAGGCTGGCGTCACCTTGTGGTCACCTGCAACGCCGAAGGTCGCCTCGCCACGCGTTACCTGGCCGAACCGCGCGTGGATGTCATCGTGCTCGATCCGCGTACGAACGATCGCAGCCTGGTGATGACCAGCAGCTTCACCAACATGCTGCTCGCCGGCAGTGCGCTCGGCGCCACACGCCCGGCGGATGGCGCCGCGGCCCTGGTCGAGCGCGTGTTCGACGTGTACGCCGATGCGCTTGCCGCCGTCGCCGCGGGTGAACGCGACACGACCGTCTACCTCGGTAGCGCGGGCGCTTATGGCGCGGCGCGCGAATCCGCGTTGAAGATGCTCGAGATGAGTGGCGGCGATACCGTGACGCTGGCGGAGAGCTTCCTAGGTTTCCGCCACGGGCCGATGGCCTGGCTGAACCGTGGTGGCGTGCTCGTGGCTTACCTGTCGGGCGAGGCCGCGGTGCGGGCCTACGAAGTCGATCTGCTACGCGAACTCGACGCGAAAGGCCTTGGCGCCGCGCGTATCATCGTGGGCCAGGACATCGCGCCGGAACTCACCGGCGAACGTGGCCTGGCCGTGGATCTGCCCGGCCTGTATGCGCTGCCGCCCGCCCAGCAATTGCTGGTGCACACGGTGGTCGGCCAGTTGTTCGCCTTCTTTCGCTGCCTTCAGCTCGGCCACCGTCCGGATACGCCGTCGGAAGGCGTGCTGACCCGGGTCGTGGGCGCATTCACCTTGCATGAGGATGGCGCCGCGTGAATACGGTGGTCGTCGCCGGTGAGATCAACGTCGACCTGATCCTCACGGGCATCGATGTCTTGCCCGTGTTCGGCACGGAGATGCTTGCCCGAGGCGCGAGCCAGGTGCCCGGAAGTTCGTCGATGATCTGCGCGCTGGGCCTGGCGAAGCTCGGCGACGCGGTGCGGTTCGTGGGGCGGATGGGCGAGGACGAGCGGGGCCGTTATTGCGAGGCGGCGCTGCGTGAGGCGGGTATCGATACGTGCGCGGTCATCGTCGATGCGTCGCATGCGACCGGCCTGACGGTGTCGCTCTCCGGGGCCACCGACCGCGCACTGGTGACCTATCCTGGTGCTATCGCCGAGCTGTGCGGTGCCGATGTGTCCGACTCCGTATTGCAAGGCGCGACGCATCTGCACATCTCGTCGTATTTCCTGCAGACGAAACTGCAGCGCGACATCGCGGATCTCGTGGCGCGCGCCCGCACGGCAGGCCTGACCGTGTCGCTCGACCCGGGTTTCGATCCGAGTGGTGCGTGGGATGCCGGCCTGCGCGAGGTCCTGCGCCTCGTCGATGTATTCCTGCCTAACGCGGTGGAAGCCTGCGCGCTGACGTCCACTGACGATGTTGAAGTGGCCTTGCGCCAGCTCGCCGCACTCGGGCCGACCGTGGTGATCAAGCATGGCAGCGAAGGTTGCCTCACGCTGCACGGCGATGCCGTTCTCCGCGTGCCGACCTTTGCGGTCGATGCCGTGGACACCACCGGCGCGGGTGACAGCTTCAACGCAGGCTTCCTCCATGCGTGGCTTGCTCGCAAGCCACTGGATGCCTGCCTGCGCTGGGCCGCTGCCTGTGGTGCGCTGTCCACGCGCGCGCTCGGCGGGACGCCCGCCCAGGCACACGAGGGCGACGTGCTCGCCCTGCTGGGGGATCGCCCGTGATCACTGTCGCCGGCTTCAACAGCGCGATCGATCGTCTCGTCGATGTCTTCGCGTTGCGACCCGGCACGGTGAATCGTTCCACGCCTGCAGATGAGCGGCCGGGCGGCAAGGGCGTGCATGTCGCCCAGACGCTCGCGGTGCTCGGTATGCCGGTGACCCTGGTGGGCCTCTGCGACGATGCGCATGCGGCCGAATTCAGTGAACGCCTGCGCCTGCGTGGCATCACGTTCCGCGCCGTGCGCTCACCCGTGCCACTGCGCCAGTGCCTGGCGATTCGCGAGGAGAGCGGGCGTATCACCGAAGTGCTCGAGCACGGTGAGGATCCGGGTGACGACACGCGCATCGTGCTCGACCAGGTGTTACGGCACTGGGCAGTTGAAAGCGAGGCGTTGGTCTGCACGGGCAGCTTGCCGGCGGGGTTTGGTGCCAACTATTACGCGCGGGTGGCGACGGAGTTGCCCTTGCCATGCGCGATCGACGCCAGCGGCGATGCGTTACGCGCTGCGGCCGATGCCTCGCCGTGGCTATTGAAGCCGAATGCGGCCGAGGCGTCCGACTTGCTCGGCGCACCTGTGACAAACCTCGCCGATGCCACAGCCGTAGCTCGCGCGCTGCACGCGCGCGGCGTGCGCCACGCTGTGTTGACGATGGGCGGCCAGGGCGCCGTGGGCGTCGACGCGCACGGCATCTGGCAGGCATCCCTGCAGGTCGACGGCGTGCGCAATGCCGTCGGCTCGGGCGATTGCTTTCTTGGCGGCCTCATGGCGTCGCTCGTTCGTGGCGAAGGCCTCGCCGAAGCCCTGCGCCTGGCCGTGGCCTGCGGCGCGGCCAACGCGCTGGGTGACGAAACCGGATTCGTAAGGCTCGACACGGTGGAGGGCTTGCGGCCGCTCGTCCGCGTCGAAGCATGGCATTCATAGCAGCAGCTCGGGAGAGAATGGATGGGGAAGGCAGGGTTTCAGGTGCGCGCGCTGGTGGCAGCCTGCGCGATGACGCTGGCATCGTTAGCGAGCGCGGCGGACTTCGGCACGGGCAACATGACCCTCGCCTGGAAGGTCGCGGATGGCAGGCTCACCGACGTGGTCATGACGGATCACATCAACCAGCGCGAGCTTCCGATCGCCGTACCGTTCCAGCTCACCCTGGCCGATGGCAGCGTGCTCGGCCCGAATGAATTCCGTCTGGATGGCAAGTTGCGCGATGTGACGCTGAAGGCGGATCGCAAGGCATCGCGCGGTTCGGAACGCGTCCCCGGCAAGGCGCTGCAAGCCCGCTTCACCGACAAAGACCAGCGCTTCCGTGTTGACGTCGAGTGGGTGCAGCGCGATGGCTCGGACTACCTGCGTGAAGTCGTCACGATCAGCGCGCTGAAGGCTGATGAGCCTGTACGGCGCGTCGACCTGCTGCAGGCGAAGATCCCTGACGCCGAGGTGGTCGGCAGTGTGGATGGCTCGCCGGTGGTTTCCGGCCATGACTGGCTGGGCTTCGAAAATCCACTATCGAAGAGCCTGGTGAGCGGCGGCACGAAGGTCCAGCTGTGGGTCGAACGCGAACTACCCCTGCGCAAGGGCACCTCGGTCACCTACTCGGCAGCCATCGGCGCCACCCACGACAACCAGCTCCGTCGCGATTTCCTTACCTACATCGAGCGCGAGCGCGCCCATCCGTATCGCACCTTCCTGCACTACAACTCGTGGTACGACATCGGCTACTTCACGCCTTACACCGAACAGCAGGCGCTGGAGCGTATCCACCATATAGGCGATGAGCTCACCACCAAGCGTGGCGTGACCCTCGATTCGTTCCTGTTCGATGATGGCTGGGACGATTACAGCGGCAGTTGGGCGTTCAGCAAGGATTTCCCGCGCGGCTTCAAGCCGTTGGCGGAAGCAGCGAAAGCATACGGCGCCGCGCCGGGCATGTGGCTCTCGCCGTGGGGCGGTTATGGTCCGCCCTCGAAGGAGCGCGCCAAGCGCGCCGCGGAGGCCGGTTACGAGATCGTCGACAAAGGCATGGCCCTGTCGGGGCCGAAGTACTACCAACGCTTCCACGACGTCACCATGGCGCTGGTGAAGGATAACGGGGTCAACCAATTCAAGTTCGACGGTACGGGTAACGCCAACAAGGTCTTTCCTGGCAGCGTTTTCGATAGCGATTTCGATGCCGCGATCCACCTGATCGGTGACCTGCGTGCCGCGAAACCCGACCTCTTCATCAACCTCACCACCGGCACGCTGGCCTCGCCGTTCTGGCTGATGTATGCCGATTCCATCTGGCGCGATGGTGAAGACGACGAATTGGTCGGCGTCGGCAGCAAGCGCGAGCGCTGGATCACCTATCGCGACCGCGAGACGTACCACAACATCGTTGAGAAGGGCCCGCTGTTTCCGCTGAACTCGCTGATGTTGCACGGGATCATCTACGCACGTGAGAACCGCAAGCTGAATACCGATCCGGGGCACGATTTCGCCAACGAAGTGCACTCATACTTTGGCAGCGGCACCGCCCTGCAAGAGCTGTACATCACGCCGGAACTGCTATCGACCGAGGACTGGGACACCCTGGCGGAGGCAGCGCGCTGGTCGCGCACGAACGCCGGCGTGCTACGCGATACGCACTGGGTCGGCGGTGATCCTGGCCGGCTGGATATCTATGGCTGGGCTTCATGGACACCGGCCAAGGCCATCCTGACCTTGCGCAATCCGTCTGACAAGGCACAGGCCTTCGTCGTTGACCTCGACCGGCAACTGGAACTGCCACCGGGGGCGAAACACCATTTTCAGGCGCGCAGCCCGTGGAAGGCTGACGCCGCTAAGCCCGCGCAAGCGTTCGATGCGGATACGCCGACCACGATGACGTTGCAGCCGTTCCAGGTGGTGACACTCGAACTGATGCCGTAAACCACACGCGCCCCCGTGTCGCGGGGGCGTTACCAGGTCGACTTCACGAACGCGGGGGCTCCTTCGCGAGGGACGGCTGTTGCCGCCATTCCGGCAGACCGGGTGGCTCATGAGATGGGGAGAGCAGGGCATGAGGTATCGCAAGCGCGTTCTGGCCGCGATGATCGCGGCGGGCCTGGCCAGTGGGGGAGCACTGGCGCAATCGACGACCGGGGCGATCAGCGGCCAGGTCGCGCAAGGCACCGGTGATACGGTGCACATCGAAAGTGGCACGGGTTTCCAGCGCGATGTGCCGGTGGATACGCGCGGACGCTATGCGATCGCGCAGTTGCCCCTGGGTAGTTACACCGTCTCTCTGCGCAAGGGCGGTGCGACCGTACAAAGCCATCAAAACGTCGCGTTGCGCGTGGGCGCTGCGACGGATGTCTCGTTCGGCGCGCCGGTCGTGGCTAGCGGCGCACAAGACCTCGAAGGCGTGTCTGTCTCCGCCAGTACCTTGCCCCCGATCGATGTCACCAGCGTCGATTCACGCACCGTCATCACCTCGCAGCAGCTGGCGAAGCTCCCGCTGGGCTTCAATGCGGAAGCCGCCGCGCGGCTCGCCCCGGGTGTGGTCGGGAATGCAGGCGGGTTCACGGGCCCCACAGGGCAATCGCTGATCAGCTTCGGCGGTTCAGCAGCTAACGAGAACGCTTACTACATCAACGGCTTCAACACGACCGATCCGTTGCAAGCTGCCGGCGGGCTGACGCTGCCCTATGGCTCGATCGACCAGCAGGAGGTCTATACGGGCGGTTATAGCGCCCAGTACGGCCGCTCCGATGGCGGCGTGCTGAACATGGTCGGCAAGCGCGGCACCAATGACTGGCATGTCGGCGGCAAGCTCAGCTGGGATCCGGCTTCATTGCGTGCGTCGTATGACAATACCTACTACCAGAACGGTTTACCGCCGGTGCCCGTGGCCGGGAATCTTTATACCCCGCGAAGCAGGAACAGCAGCTGGAATACGGTGTATGACGCGTACGTCGGCGGCCCGCTGATCAAGGATAAGCTGTTCTTCTTCGCGTCGGGCGAATGGGCGAAAAGCGAAGGTAGCCGGCTGGGTACGGTGACTTCGACCAGCCCCTATACCTCGTATGACTACAAGATGCCCAAGTGGTACGCCAAGCTGGACTGGAATATTTCGGACAGCAACATCCTCGAGGTCACCGGCGCATCGAACACGCGCGAAACCAGCGGCGATATCTACAAGTACGACTTCAATGCGCTGCAGCGCGGCGCCCCGATCGGCCATGCGGATACGATCAAGACCGGCGGCAGCCTGTGGACCACGAAATACACGGGCTACCTCACCGACACGCTGACCTTGAGCGCGCAGTACGGCAAGATGCACACGCGCAATTTCGAGGCTCCCGTCGGTTACAACGATGCGCTCACTTACGTCAGTGGCACGGAGAACCAGAACGCGGCGATCACGGGCGGGTCGCCGCGTTCGGCAGGGCAGACCGTATCGAGTATCTACGATCCTAACCAGGGTAACCGCTCGAATAACCTGCGGGTGAGCCTGGCCTGGGCCATTGGCGATCACACGATCACCGCGGGTATCGATAACCTGCAGTCCACCGCCGAGGACCAGGGCGCCCGGACTTCCGGGCCGGGTTACTCGTGGTCGTACGGCTTCACGATGCTGCCTGGTAACAGCCCGGCGCCGAGCCTCGGCGTGGCTGCGCCGAACAGCACCGCCGATGGCGCCGGCGGCTACTACGTGATGAAAAACGTTTCCTCGGCCGTCGCAACAGTGCGGAGCAGCCAGCGCGCCCAGTACATCGAAGACCAGTGGCAGGCATCCGACCGCCTGTTGCTCTCGCTGGGCCTGCGCAACGACCAGTTCACCAACTACAACAGTGACAGCCAGCCGTATATCGCGCAGACGAAACCGCAATGGGCTCCGCGGCTGGGCTTCAGTTGGGACGTGCAGGGCGACGCCTCGTTCAAGGTGTATGGCAATGCGGGTCGCTACTACCTTGGCTCGCCGCTCGCACCTGCGTTAAGCGCCGCCGCCGGCTACACGAGCACCACTCAGTACTTCACGTATTCGGGCATCGGCGCCGACGGTACGCCGACCGGCCTCACGGCCTTGTCCGGCCCGGTCTCGGCCAACAACGCGTTTGGTGTGCCACCGGATCCACGCACGGTGACGGCGAAGAGCCTGAAATCGGAGTACCAGGATGAGTACATGCTTGGCTTCAGCAAGAGTATCGACAACCGCTGGGTCTACGGCGCCAAGCTCTCGCGCCGCGTGCTGCGCACCGGTATTGACGACTTCTGTGATGTGGACCGGATCACCAACGCGGCCGCCGCGCAGGGCATCGACGCGGCGTCGGTGAACAGCTGTTACCTGATCAACCCGGGCAAGGCGAATACCTTCGTGGTGCTCGACGGGCAGGGTAACGCCCATGATGTGAAGCTAAGCAACGCCGAGATGGGCTTCCCGAAGATCAAGCGTAACTACTACGCGCTGGATACCTTCCTGGAGCACACGTTCGACGGCACGTGGTACGGGCGCGTCGACTACACCTACTCGCGAAGCTACGGCAATACCGAAGGGCTCACCCAGTCCAACGTGCAGTCAGATGGCCCGTCGCAGTCCGAAGACTGGGATTTCCCGGCGCTGATGGTCTACAGCAACGGCTTGCAGGGTAACAACCACAAGCACCAGCTGAAGATGTACGGCTACTGGCAGATCACCCAGGAATGGATGGTCTCGGGCAACCTTTCGCTGATATCGGGAAGCCCATCCACCTGCCTCGGGCTGTTTGGTGACGACAACAGCGATCCGGCTGGCTACAACTCCAACTACCACTTCTGCAACGGCCGCCCGGCACCGCCGGGATCCACCGGGAACATGCCCTGGCAACGCCAGCTCGACCTCGGGCTGCACTGGACCCCGGCCTTCGCCCAGCACAAGCTCGGCCTGAACCTGGATGTGTTCAACGTGACCAACGAGCAAGCCACATTGAGCATCAATCCGCACCTCTACCAGGACGCCACCGCCACCCCGAACCCCCTCTACCGCACCCCCCTGTACCTGCAGGACCCTCGCTACGTGCGTTTCTCCATCACCTACGACTACTGAGGCCGTACCCCTGTAGGAGCGCGCTTGCGCGCGAAGGGGCTTGCGGCAAGCCCCTTCGCGC
>NZ_DASYCB010000001.1:0-131161 GCF_036500425.1 Luteibacter sp. | reverse complement strand
GCTTGCGCGCGATGGGGTGCGGTAACCCCCATCGCGCGCAAGCGCGCTCCTACATATTATGGTGCGGCGTGGGGGCCCATCGCGCCGTATGGGAGAATCGCTTCCGAAGTGCCTGCGCCGGTGTGGTGGCCGATCGTACCGTAGGGCGTTACCGCCTCCGCGGGGGTGGCCGTACCCGCGCTGATGGCGCCGTAGGGGAGAATGGTCGCGACGGCGGCGCGCACGTCATGGTTGACGGCGCCGTACGGCAGGATCGTGCCGGCCTGGTGGGCCGCCGCGGTCGTGGCGATCGCGTGCGTGTCCGACATCGCCCAGGTGGCGGTTCCGACGAGGGCCAGGCCCAGGGCAATCAGGGAAATCGTCTTCATGGGGCGGGCTCAAGGGCATGACACCGAGATGGTGTCCGCGCCATGATCCGCTGCACCCCAGTTGTTATCCAATCGTTACTTACTATGCGATCGATAGGGCAGGTGAATGATTTACCGGCGTGCGGTCTTGGTAGCCTTCGACGCGTCCTGGTTCACCAGACGCTGCACGCCACCCCTGGCGATTTCCGTGAACTTTGCGGGGTCGCCAAAGGCGCGGGCCGTCAGCATCGCTCCGTAAACGGTCGCAATGAACGCTTCCGTTTCGGCGCTCGCCGCGCCGCGTAACTGGAAGACACCGACCTGCGCGCCGCGGGTCAGGATGGTTTCAAGCCATCGCGAGAGATCGCGAAAGTGCGCTCGCACGGCCTCCGCCAGGTTGTCCGGCAACGAAGGCAGTTCAGCGGCAAGCATCCCCGCGACGCAGAAGGGCGCCGTGGCATCAGTGATGCATTTCTCCCAGTAACCCACGTAAAACTGCAGCATCTGCAAGGGATCGAAATCGTTGCCCGCGAGGCGTTCCGTCTGGGCGAGGATGCCGGCCCGCGATTCTTCGACCACCGCAAGCGCGAGGTCGGCCTTGGTCGGAAAGTGGTGGTGGATGCTCGCCTTGCGTACCTGGACCTCCTCGGCGACGTCGGCGTAGCTGAAGCCGTTATAGCCGCGGGTCTGGATCAGGTAGCGCGCCGAATCGATCAGTTTTTGCTGGGTGCTCATGCGTATAGCCTACCATTAGGTAGGGCCATGGTTCAAAGAAGCGCAGCTGAACGGCGTATAGCGGTGACGATTGACCTGAAAACCTACCTACTAGTAGGCTGAGTGGACGTCACTAGGACCTATCTTCCGCATGAACTCCCTCCGTCACTTCTACTTCCTCCGCGCCGGCGTGGCCTTTGCCTGGGTGGCCCTCGTCGTCCTGCTTTCACAGCTTGGCGTCCCGGCGTTCGTCGCGGGCACGCTACTCGTGATCTACCCCCTGTGGGATGCCGTGGCCAACATCATCGATGTCCGACGCAACGGCGGACTGCGCGCCAACCCCGGGCAACAGTTCAACGCAGCGGTTAGCCTGGCGACCGCCGTGGCGCTCGTCATCGCGCTGGTGGTCGCCGGCAACAAGGGCGCACTGTTTGTCTTCGGCGTGTGGGCCCTGCTGTCGGGCGTATTGCAGCTGGCCGTGGGTATTCAGCGCCGGAAGCTCGGCGGCCAGGTTTTCATGATGATCAGCGGCGCGCAGTCGGCGCTGGCTGGCGTGGTGATGGGCATCCGGGCGTTCGGCGAGCCGCGCAGCATCGCGGAGCTCGCCCCTTACGCGGCCTTCGGTGGCGTGTACTTCCTGCTGGCCGCGTTGCGACTGACCTTCATGAAGCCCGCGAAGGCTGGCTACGCGGGCGATGCACGCTAAGCGCAACCCGGCTTACTGAAGGACGAACTTCTCGATCGCCAGGGCGACGCCATCTTCCGCATTCGTCGCCGTCTCGTAGCGAGCGGCGCGTTTCGCTGCGGGGATGGCGTTGCCCATCGCCACGCTGGTGCCGGCGAATTCGAGCATGGCGATATCGTTCTCATGGTCACCCAGCGCCATGACGCTATCCCGATGAATGCCGAGCCGGTCGGCCAGGGTCTTCAGGCTAGGGCCCTTGCCGGCGCGCTTGTCGAAGATGTCGAGGAAGGTGGCCGAGCTCTTCAAGGTGGCAAAGCGTGTCGACATGTCCGCCGGCAAGCGGGCGATGGCCGCGTCGAGGATCTCGGCCTGGTCGATCATCATCAGCTTGGGAAAGCGAAGGCCCTGCGGCATGTCCGTTACCGGCCGGTAGCTGAGCGGGGTGTGGGTCAGGTGCGAATCGGCCACGGTATAGACGCTGAGGTCGCGATCGGGGGTATACATCCGTTCGCCATCGAGCCCCTGGAAATGCACGCCGAGCTCGCGGGCGACCTCCGCGCAATAAAGATAGTCATCCAGGTCGAGGGTGAACTCGACCACGCGCTCGCCAGTGCCTATGTTCTGGACTACCGCGCCATTGAACGCGATGCAGTAATCGTTGCTTCCCTGGATACCCAGCTCGGCCAGGTAGTGAAGCAACCCTGAAACGGGGCGGCCACTGGCCAGCACAACGCGGACGCCGCGTGCCCGGGCCATGCCGATCGCGTCTCTGACACGGGAAGAAATGAGGTGGTTAGGGCTGAGGAGCGTGCCGTCCATATCAATGGCGATGAGCTCAATGGGGCGGCGTGGTGCGGTTTCCATGGGGGTGCGGGGACCGGTTTACTTTACTGATCGAATTGTACGACATTATGTAACTGTCACGTTCATGAAATCCTTACAACCCCGGGGCTACCTTTCGACCGATGCCCCATTTGATGGAGTCCGCATGAGTGCAGTGACGTCTTCCTCTGTTGCAGAGGCCTCGGAGGCCACGCCCAAGACGGGTCTGGTCGTCGGCATCGCAGTCATCGCTGCGCTCGGCGGGTTGTTATTTGGTTACGACACGGGTGTTATCGGCGTGGCATTGCTCGGCCTGGGTCGTCAGTTCGCGCTGGATGACACCACGAAACAGCTGGTCACGGGCGCCATCATCTTCGGCGCGTTGTTCGGCTGCCTGGCGACCGGTCCGTTCTCCGATAAATTAGGTCGCCGGCGCATGGTGATCTTCGTCGGCGTGCTGTTTGCCGTGGGCTCGATTGCCTCGGCACTCGCACCTTCTGTCGGCTGGCTGATCGCCGCGCGCTTCCTGCTCGGCCTTTCCGCTGGCAGCTCGACCCAGATCATTCCCGTGTACATCGCCGAAGTATCGCCGTCGAAACATCGCGGGAAGATGGTGACGCTGTTCCAGTTCATGGTGGTGTTCGGTATCACGGTGGCCTATTTCACAGGGTTTGTCCTGGGCGAGCACTGGCGCTGGATGTTTGGCCTGGGCGTGGTGCCCGCGATCGTCCTGTTGGGTGGCATGGCTTATCTTCCCGAGAGCCCGCGCTGGCTGGTGGCGGAAAAGCGCATCGACGAGGCGATGAAAGTGCTGGAGCGCGTGCGTGGCAGTGCCACTGCGGCGCGCGCCGAGATTGCCGAGATCGAGACCGTTGCGGAACAGGAGCCGACGAGCAGCTGGAGGGACATCGCCAAACCGTGGATCCGGCCCGCGGTGATCGTCGGCGCGGGCATTTCGATGTTCTCGCAGATCACCGGCAACAACGCGCTGATCTATTACGCACCCACGATCCTTACCAAGGCCGGGTTCTCTGACGAAGCCGCCGTGTTGGGCACCGGGGCAAGCACGGTGCTTCTGGTCATCATGACGGTGATCGGCAGTTTCCTGGTCGACAAGATCGGCCGGCGCACCTACCTGCTGTGGATGATCCCGGGCTCGATCGTCGCCCTGATCGTCATGGGCTTCATGTTCCAGGGCGCGGGTCCGCAGAACGATTTCAGCCGCTGGCTAACCGTGGGTTGCCTGGCGGCCTACATGATGTTGAATTGCGGCAGCTTCGGCATCTGCATCTGGCTGATCAACTCCGAGGTCTACCCGCTGTTCGTGCGTGGCAAGGGCGCGAGTATCGGTGCCTTCAGCCACTGGACCTTCGACTTGATCGTGACCCTGACGACACTGTCGCTCGTCACCTGGCTCGGTGCGACCCATACGTTCTGGCTGTATGCCGTGATCTCGGTGTTCGCGCTGGCCTTCGTGTATTACCTGGTGCCTGAAACCGCCGGCAAGAGCCTGGAAGAGATCGAGCACGAGTTGCGTGAGCACCGCTTCTATCCGTTCCAGAAGAAGCGGCTGGCACAACACTGAAAAACCCTGCGTCGTGACGGCCACCAGCGCCCGTGCGCTGGTGGCCGTTTTGTTTAGCTCTTGATGAACTCGAGGATATCCTTGTTGAGTTCATCGGCATGCACCGTCAGCATGCCGTGGGGGTAGCCCTTGTAGATCTTCAGCTTTGCGCCCGCGACCAGCTTGGCGGAGAGCACACCGGCGTCCTGGTAGGGGACGATCTGGTCGTCATCGCCGTGCAGGATGAGTGTCGGTACCTTGATCTTCTTCAGGTCTTCTGTGAAGTCGGTTTCCGAGAAAGCCTTGATGCAGTCGTAATGGGCCTGGATACCACCGTTCATGCCCTGGCGCCACCAGTTGTCGACCACGCCATCGATCGTCTTCACACCGGGGCGGTTGAAGCCGTAGAACGGCATCGGCACTTCGCGGTAGAACTGCGCGCGGTTGGCGGCGAGCTGCTTGCGCAGGCCATCGAACACCGAGATATCGAGCCCGCCCGGGTTGGAAGCGGACTTCACCATCACCGGCGGCACGGCACTGACGAGCACCATCTTTGCCACGCGACCTTCACCGTGCTGGGCGACATAGCGCGCGACTTCACCACCACCGGTGGAGTGGCCGATGTGCACGGCATTCTTCAGGCCCAGGTGGGTGACCAGCTCGGCGAAGTCGGACGCGTACGTGTCCATGTCGTTGCCGGTCGAGGTCTGTGTCGAACGGCCATGTCCACGACGGTCATGGGCGATAACGCGGAATCCCTGGGAAAGGAAGAACCACATCTGCGCATCCCAGTCGTCCGAGGACAGGGGCCAGCCATGGTGGAAGACGATGGGCTGGCCGGTGCCCCAATCCTTGTAATAGATCTGCACGCCTTCCTTGGTGGTGAAGATCGCCGACTCGGCGTTCTTCTTGCCTGCGCCGCCCTTGGCCGGCGCAGCCGCGCCCTTGGCACCTTCAGCGGCCAGGGCGCCGCCAGCGGCGACCATGGCACCGGCGGCAAGGCCCGCGGTGGCGACGAACTTGCGGCGGGGTGCGTCGTGCGATGGGTTGGTGTCGTCCGGGTGCTTCATGGGTCATCTCCTGGTTGGAGACGACAATATCCTTGAGTGGCCTTCCCGCGAATTGAAAGGAAGTGCGGGATTGAGATGGTTTCCGCACTTTTTTTGTTTTCGCGACTTATTTTTGGATCGAACCCATCGGCTCGGGCTGGTCGGTGAAGGCGTCTCCCGCCGCCTTGGCAGCCAAAGCCTCGAACTGATCCAGGGGGCACAAGGTCCGGCCACCGCAGGCAGGCTGCGTCAGCACTTTGCGGATGATGGCCTTGTCGGGCGCTACGTTCCCAGCGCGCAGGGCGGCCAGCGTCGGCATCGCCACGGAAAGGCGGACGGCCTTTCCACGGGAAGTCTGCACAAGGTCATAGACCAACGCACCGCCGGGTGGGTAGTCGTCCGCTTTCGTCGCCTCATGCCAATCCAGCCCGAGCAGGCCCGCTTGCGCCGCCAGGTCGGTGTCGTGTCCGATCAGTACCAGCACGCGGGTAACCGAGGGCACCAACGCCTTCACGCTGCCAGCATTTCCCGCGGCATCTGCCAGTGTCGCGACGACGTGCGCCAACATGTTCCCGCCGCGTCCACGCGAAGCGGCGGGGGTGGCGTGCGCAAGCTGGAACGATGCATTGTGCAGCCCGATGATCCGGGCAACGCCCGTGGCATCCAGCCGCCCCCAGCCGTATTGCGCGGCGGGCATGCCCTGGACGTAGCCCAGCATGATGTTTTCGGAAAGCGAGCCCGCGGTCTTCAGGGCCTTGGCCATGTCGTCGCCGAGGAGCACCTGCTTGCTTTCGGACCTGGCCTTTGCAAGGCATGCCTCGTCCTGGCAGCCGAGCAACACCTGCTGGAGTTCGGCCAGCGTGCGGCGAGTCGTTTCGCTGACGGCGGCCGGATCGATCCCAGCCTTGTCATCGTCATCGCCGCCACCGGTCCCGCGGAACAACGGGTCGTCCTGGCCCGACGGGAAGGCCTGGTAGGTCGGCGTGCACTTCGGTGAAAGACCTTCCAGCAGGGCCTCGGCGCTCGCACGGTTGCGCGGGGTGCTATCGGCGATGACCCGCACCTCGCCTTTGCACGCATCGTTGGGCAAGCCGGCGTCTGCCAGGTCCTTGCCCATGCGCTTGCCGAGCGAATGCAGCGTATCGATGCCATGCGGCGTGAGCTGCCCCGGAGCCACCGGCCACGCAGGCCAGGGCTCGGCGGCATATTTGGCGAGGTCCGCCGGCGCCTTCGTCGGCGATCGAATGCCGTGGCGCATCAGGATGATCCGCTGCAGCACGGGTTCTTTATCCGCCGGGCCGGAAGCGACAGCAACGGGAGCCACCAGGCCAAGCGCTACGCATAGCCACACCTTACGCATCGACATCGCCATGCCCCTTACAGTTTCAACGACAGGTCAAGGAACACGCCACGCCCCGGCAGGCCCCAGTACAAGGCATCGCCGCTGACGCTCTGCGTGCCAGCGTAGCCGATGAACTTGTGGACGTTGAACAGGTTGTTGACGTCCATGCTTACCGACCAGCCCTTGCCGGTCGGGCCGCCATCGGCACTACGGTAGCCTAGCGCGGCGTCGGTGGAGACGTAGCCGGCGAGCCGGTTGTCGTTGACGAAGACCGTCTGGCCGGCATCATCGGTGGCGTTGTCGCTGCCGTATTGCTTACCGATGAACTTGGTCATCAACGAACCGTAGTAGCCAAGCGGGCTGCTATACAGCAGGCCGAGCGCGGCGGTGACCTTGGGCGTGCCCGCGATCTGCGCGCTCGTATCCTTGTAGGTCGCCTTGTTGTACGTGGCATTGCCGTAGAGGCTGAGGGTCGGTGTCATCGCCCAGGTGCCTTCCACTTCCGCGCCCTTGTAGATGGCGCCGCCCGTATTCAGGTAAGTCGATTCCTGGCCTTCCGCCGTGTTCACCAGCGTGCTGGCGAGGTAGTTGCGGAAGTCGATGTAGTAAACATCCGCACCGAAGGTGAGCCCACGATCCGCGAAGGCAGTGCCGATCTGGTAGTTCGTGGTGGTTTCCGGGTCGAGCTTCTTCGCGCCGACCAGCTCGATCACATCGATCGGCGGGGCGAGGAAGCCCTTGGCCACCTGCGCATAGCCGGTCCACTGGTCGCTGAAGCTATCGTGCAGGCTCAGTGAGGGCAGGGCAGCGTTGTAGTTGGCGGAGTTGTACTGCGATGCCTGCGCGTTTTCCTTACTGATGGGCGCGTTCATCTGCCGGGTCACGGTGCTGTAGCGCACGCCAGGGCTTAACGTCAGCGCGTCGGTGATCGCCCAGTCGTACTGCACATAGGGCTGGAAGGTATCCGTACGGTCACGCAGGATGTAGTTGTACTGTGAGCCGTACTTGGTGCCGGTCCTCGCACCGGTGGTCAGGTCCAGGGGGAACTGGTAACGCGCATCCTGGCTGCGCTCGAGCCACGCACCGGTCTGCAGCTGGCCGGGGCCGAGCTCACGTTCAAAGCGCAACACATCACCGAACGAGTGGAAGCCGGAATCGGCGAGCTTGCCCGGAACATCGTTCTTCAGCGTCGAGACCTTCTTGCCGGCCGCGTTGTACAACGTGACGCCGTTATCCGCCGGGTTGTTGTCCGAGGCATCGGTGGCCTTGCGTGCCCAGTGGTCGAAGCTGTTGTAGTAAGCCTTGTTATCGACGCTCCACTCACCCAGGGTCGTGGCGAGACCCACGTACGTGAAGCTCGAGTAATATGCTGCGTTGTTGTAACCCTTGTAGCTCTGCAGCTTGGGATCGTTGCCCAGGCCGTAACGCCAGCCGAAATCATCGATCTCCTGCTTCGTCGCACCTTGCACGGTGTTCTGGTGTTCGCGGTTGTAGCTGGTGACGAAGGTGAGTGTCGTTTTCGGGGAGAGGTTGGTGATCGTCTTGATGAACGCGTGTTCGCGCTTATCGTCCGTGCCCTTCAGGTATGTGTCGCTCTTCTCTTTCGACAGGTCGGCGAAGACGCGGGTATTGCCGAGCGTCTCATCCACGGTCACGCCACCGGCCAGCGTGTTCCAGCTGCCGACCGTGGTGTAGAGGGTGATGCCATCCACCGCGCTTGGATCGCGCGAGCGCAGGCCGACCGTGCCGCCGAACGTCGCGTTGCCGATGGTCGAGCCGCCGCCCGGGCCGCGGTCGATCTCCGCCTGGCCGAGCACATGGTTGGTGAAATACGCCGAGGTGGTGTGGTGTAAATCGCTGGCGTCACCGAAGGGAATGCCATCGAAAGTGATGTTGAACTGGCCATCCTGGAAGCCGCGGATGCTGATGCCTTCGTTCTTGCCCATGCCCGGGCCTTCAGGCGACGTGACCGTCACACTGGGCGCGTACTTGATGATGTCGTCGAAGTTGGAATTGAAGCGCAGGCCATCACGGATGAAGCGTTCGTCGATCACCGAGGTCGGCTGGGTTGCCTCGAGCGGCGGCGCGCTAGGCGCGAGCGTATCGACCGTGTTGGCCTGGACGCTTACCGGGGCGAGGTCGCGCGGGGTGCCGTCGGCGTCGCCGATGGGCGGGAGTGCTTCCGCGCGGCGGGCTGCCGCGGTGCTTTTGTCGGCATGCGCGGCCGGCACCAGGGTGACGGTGCTGGCGGTGACGAACTGGTAATCCAGGCCAGTCCCCTGCAACAGGGTGTGCAACTGGCCCTTCGGTTCGAGGCCGGCCGGCACCGCCTTGCTGCGCAGCGCGTGCACGGCATCGGGGGTGTACACCACCTGCAGGCCGGTCTGGCGGGCGAAGGTATCGAGAGCCTGGTCGAGCGGCATGGCGGCGATGGGTGCTTCGGTCGAGGCCTGGGCCGCGATGGCCGACAAGGGCAGGGTGCCGAGCAACAGGGCAAGGTGGAAGGCGAGCTTGGTGCGCATGCGGTGGGACTCGTGAAGGGAGACGGGGCGCAGCGAGTGCGCATGCCATGTACGAGTCAGCGATACCGCGCTCGGGTACCGCTTTTTCCGTGAATTTTTTCTTACAGCCGTACCGTGTGGGTCGCCGGGGATTTGCGCACGATGTGTACGCCCGCCTCATCGCGGTGCACCTGCACACCGGGCAGCGTCTGCAGGTAGGCGACGAAGCCGGCCGGATCACGGGCGTGGAAGCGACCGCTGATGCGTGTGGCCGCGATCGAAGCGTCTTCGATCAGCAGCGGTGCCTGGCCATAGTCGTTGAAGCGCCGGGCCACGTCGGCGACGGGTGCATCGTGGAAGTCGATTTCCGCGGGAAGCCACGCGAGATCCTGCGAGAGATCGGTGCGTGCGGCGAGGTGGGAGAGGCTGCCATCGCTGGCCAGCGTCGCGCGCTCGCCGCCCTGCAGGCGGGCGACAACGCTCGGAGCCCGGGTGGTGCCTGGCTGCCAGGGCCAGCCCTCGGAAGGGGCGAGGACATCGACACGGCCGCTGAGTACGGTGACTTCGCCGCCGTCCTTCTTCGCGCTGACCTGAAACACGGTGCCGATGTCGCGCAGCACAGTGCGCCCGAGGGTCACATTGAGCGGCGCACTTGAATCGTGTCCTACATCGATGAGCATGGTGCCGCCGAGCACGGCGATATCACGCCGGGTCGCACCGAGGTTTACCCGGATCGAGCTACCACGATCAAGCTGAATACGGCTCCCGTCATCTAACTGGAGACTACGCATCCCATCGACCGGAGCGGCATAAACGATACCTTCCACAGGCGCGTCCCCACGGTGCCAGACAGCGACAGCCGCAAGCACAACCGAAGCCGCTACAGCCACCCCCGCCCATCGCCGAGCCACCCCCGGCCCCCGCATCGCACCGGTGACAACCCTTGCAGGAGCGCGCTCGCGCGCGATAGGTGCTCGCAACACCCCCTCCCCACGCGAATGCAACGCCACCACAGCAGGCTCATCCCCCGCCAATGCCACAAGCCCCGCCGCATCCAGCGGCTCCCGCCCCGCGGCCTCGCGCATTTCCTGGTCCCACTGCACGATCGCCATGTACTCACCGACATGCGAAGGCGAATGGCGCAGCCACTCAACGAACGCCGCGCGCGACGTTTCG
The DNA here is from genome assembly GCF_036500425.1 of Luteibacter sp. Classification (GTDB taxonomy): domain Bacteria; phylum Pseudomonadota; class Gammaproteobacteria; order Xanthomonadales; family Rhodanobacteraceae; genus Luteibacter. The sequence goes on along the minus strand of NZ_DASYCB010000001.1, from coordinate 120,961 downwards.
TCCAACCCTTCACGGTTGGCCAGCAACCACTGCGCGGCTTCCTCGGTAATGCGCCGTGCCGCCGCCTGGCGGATCTCATCATGCATAACGCCCCATCCCTTGCCGGCACGCGGCCAGTCCTTTGACGATGTACTTCTTCACCATATGCACCGAAATATCCAGCTGATCGGCGATATCGCGATAGCTCAACTCATCGCGGTAATGCAGCACCAACACCGCGCGACACTTCGGCGACAAGCGCGCCATCAATTCATGCAGGCGCTTGCTGCGTACTTCGTGGTCAACGCCCGCAGCTGCTTCGCACGGTGTAACCAACCGATCGAGCACCTCATCGAGCCCGCCGTCCTCCCGGCCACCCGCCTGCCTGCCACCGGCACGCTGGCGGAGCAGGTTGGTCGCCACCGTGAAAAGGTAAGCCTCGGGGTTGCGAATCGAATCCGGGTCCGCCGATAGCAGCCTCAGGTACGTTTCCTGGACCATATCCTGCGCATCCCAGGCATGCCCGGCACGGCGGTGGATGTAACGCTGTAGCAAGCCATCCTGTTCAAGCAGGACATGAGCCAGGCCGGCGGCGGGATCGGACATCAGGGTCCCTTGGGGCGACCGCAAGTGCGGCAGGGCCGAAAGGGGCGGATGCTAGGCGGGGTATATGACGCTGGTGTTACGCGTCTTGATCAGCTACCGGCGGCGCGCGATTCCAGGGTTCGTTCGGCGCTCAATGCACAAAGGGCCGTCGCGTGAATACGTGCGAATGCCCACTCACCCAGATGGCGATGTCCTTAAGCAGGTGCTGCGAAGGAAACACCTGCCCATAAAAGATCACTCCGGCGAGGAGGGCACCCCCGCCGAGCAACCACGGCTTCCGCGCTGGCGCTCCGGCGGATCGGCGCAGCCCGTGAATGAACCAGGTCGCAATGATCGCGCCGAGCGTTGCTCCCATGATGACTTCTGAGACGCTATGCACTTCCAGTGCGAGGCGCGATACACCCACGGCGATACCTAAGGCTGCGCCGGCTGCCACAGCCATCCAGCTAATGGGTGGGCGGATATGTCGAACCAACAAGGCGGCCAGGCTAGGCCATGTGAGTACCGACAGCGCGGTATGCCCGCTGAGCCCGGTGTAATCCAGGCCAGGTGGACCGATACCCCAGGCCATGAACAGTAACTTGGAGAAGGCGACCAGCCCTCCACACGCGATGGCGGCGAGGCCCCAACGCAGCGCTTCGCGTCGGTCGCGCTCGACCACCAGCACGAATGCGATCCACGCGATAAGAGGCAGCAGCAACGCGCTGTCGCCAAAACGGGTAATGGCTTGCCACATCACAAGGCGTCAATCATCGTGGTTATCATGGTGGCGTTTCGCATCGTGCCTCGTTGTCAGATGTTCGGGAGTGTCGCGCCACATGTTCCAAAAGATCCTCATTACCTGTATCGGCAACATCTGCCGCAGCCCGACGGCCGAGTACCTGTTCCGACACCGGCTGGGTGAGGGCAGCAAGATACAGGTCTCCAGTGCTGGCCTTGGCGCGCTGACGGGTCACCCCATCGATGCCTCCGCGCTGGAGCTTCTGCGCGAGCATGGTATCGATGGCAGTGCGCATCGCGCACGCCAGCTGGACCGTTCACTCCTGCGCAGCGCCGATCTGGTGCTGGCAATGGAGCGGGACCATGTTGGTTCCATTACACGGATGGCGCCCGAGGCCAGCGGGAAGGTGTTCCTGCTGGATCGTTGGCTGGTGGGCCAGGATATCCCGGATCCTTTCCGGCAAAGCCGGCCCGCTTTCGAACATGTCTATACGCTTATCGATAACAGCGTAAACAGCTGGATGAAGTATCTCTAGTCGTAAGACGCGACGCCAGTCAGTTTTCAGTCCGGTTAGCTCGTGTACTGTCGGTAAGACGTGCCGAGTGTGAAAGGCGGGCATCGCCCCCTTTCAGTCAGTGCAGTCCAATGCGGGCCTTCCGTCTCACGACGTTGACAAGGCCCTACATTTCCACTTGCCGGACCACCGCTGATTTTGCCTTGGCCTGATGCCCGACAACGCGCGCTCGGCGCGCTACACCTCTTTGCCCTCGCTGGCTTCGCCCTGGTGCTTATCGCGCTAGCTGCGTGTTCGCCGGTATCGAGTGGCAGCGTGGAAGCCATCCGTCTCGCCGTGCACGGAGAAACCGTGCATCCCACGGCAGAATCGGTGGCGGCTTCACCGTATTACCAACTTCAGGCGAATGGTCCGGAGGGCGAGGCTATCCTCGTTCTCGGCAAGGTCGAAGACGGTCGGCTTGGCTGGTACGGGCGGGGCGATGACATTGTCTTCACGCGTGACGGCATGCTGATCAAGACGGTCGGCCTGCCGGAAAACCTCGATGCGACGGCACTGAGCGGTAGCGATAACCCCTTCATTCGCGGGCTGCAGCACGTCACAGCACCGTTGACTTATACGCGCACGATGGATTGGTCACCCGGGTACCGATACGGCGTGGTCATGCAGGCGACGCTGACGCCAGGCGCCATAGACGACATCACGATCCTTGGCACCCATCACGCATTACGCCGCTACGATGAGCACCTCAGTGGTCCCGCGGGCAGCTTCACCAACCGCTACTGGGTCGATCCCAGTGATGGTTTCATCTGGAAGAGTCGGCAATACGTGGCACCTGGTTTCGCGCTGGAACTGATCCAGCTGCGGCCTTACGCGGAGAAACACTCGTGAGGCGGCGCGTGTGGCTGGCGGGGTTCATGGTCCTCGTGGCCGTGAATGTCGCTATGGCGCAACAGGGCGGGATGTCTGCGAGTGCATCCGGTGAAGTTCGCCAGGGCGCCTCAGCCGTCTATCCGTCCGGCACCCGGTTGTCGAGCGTGGCGCTCGCCGCGAAGGTCCGTCCCGAGGCCTATATGGCCGGCGCGGCATGGCTGCGTCCCTCGCTGAAGGAGGACCAGATACGACTGAAGGCGGGTGTGGTCTTCGAGCTGGGTGTGATTCGCATGGGTGCGCTCACCGATGGTAACGCACCGCTTGGTCTCGCGGCGGCTGCCTTCCAGTCGTGGCTGAGGGAGCTCCCGGTGACCGGGCGTCGCACCAGTGTGGTGCTGGATCCCGACCGTCTGGAAGTGTCCCCATCCGATAACTGGCCGATCGAGGAGGGTGATGCGCTGTATTACCCGCGCCGCCCCGCCGACATCCGTATCGTGGGCGCCGTGGCGAAGCCTTGTAGCGTGCCTCAGGTCGGTCTGCAGGATGCGCGACGGTATCTCGCCCAGTGCCCACCGTCCGCCGCCGCGGATCCAGACATGATTTTCGTCATCCAACCTGATGGCACGGTCTTTCCGCAGAATATTGCACTGTGGAATCGTGACCCACCGCGCATTCTCGCGCCGGGGGCATGGATCTATGTGCCTTTCAATCGTAAGCGCATCGCGACGTCGACGGATGGCCAGTTCAACGAAGACGTAGCTGCATTCCTCTCGACCCAGCTGATCAACGCGGAGAATGCGCCTTGATGCGGGGCGGATCACGTCGGCGGCGACTGACCTTTCGCCAGGCCGCCGGGCGCGGGTGCTGCGCCGGACTTGTTCTCTGGGCTGGTGGCATCGCGAGTGTGCACGCGCAGGAGTACTACACGCAGAGTGATTTCGGTGGCGTGGGCCTGATGCAGACACCCACGGCGCGCATGGCCCAGGAGGGCGAATTCAGCTTCGTGCTGAGCCGCACCACGCCCTATACCAACTACAACGTCTCGATGCAGCCGATTCCGTGGCTGGAGGGCAGCTTCCGCTATACCAATGTGAGCAACCGCCTGTATGGCCCGCGCTCGCTGAGCGGCAGCCAGACGTACAAGGACAAATCGATCGACGTGAAGGCCCGCCTGTTCCAGGAAACCCGCTGGACGCCAGCCGTGGCATTTGGCGTGCGCGACATTGGCGGTACGGGCCTGTTCTCCAGCGAATTCCTCGTGGCAAGCAAGCGGGCGGGGCGCTTCGATGTCAGCCTGGGCATGGCCTGGGGTTACATCGGCAACCGTGGCGACATCTCGAATCCGCTGTCGATTATCAGCGACCGCTTCAATACGCGCCCCGCCAGTGGCACCGGCGCGACCGGTGCGCTGAGTATCAACAAGTTTCTGCGCGGTCGTCCAGGCATCTTCGGTGGCGTGGAGTATCACTCGCCGTGGGATTGGCTGGTGCTCAAGGCCGAGCTGGATGGCAATGACTACAAGCATCAACCGCAGAACAACAACCAGCCGCAGCGCTGGCCGGTGAACCTGGGTGCCGTGTTCCGTGTGAACAGGAACGTGGACCTTACCCTGGGTTACGAACGAGGTAACGTGGCCACCGCGGCACTGAACCTGCACGCGAATCTCGCGACCCATGTGGGGCCGGAGAAGTCGTTCGATCCGCCACCGGAACCGGTCTCGTTCACCAGTACACCGGTGACGACGATGCCCAGCGGGCCGACGCAGGGCACCGGAAAGGTGGCGGGTGATATCGCATCGACTCCGCTGGCCACGACGGCGTCCCCGGCCGACACGGCGCCCGAGCGCAAGCCGCCCGCACAGGTTGATTGGCCCCAGGTGGCGAAGACGTTGCGCGCGAATGCCGGCATTAATGTCAGTAGCATCCGCCAGCGTGGCTCGGAACTGGTGATCCAGGGTGAGCAGGAGCGCTTCTTTTACACGGCGGAGGCCGCCGGCCGGGCCACGCGCATCGTCGATAACCGCGTAGATAACAGCATCGATTGGGTGACCGTGACCAGCCAGCGCAACGGCCTGGATACGGTAGAAAGCAGCGTGCACCGGCCCCGCTTTATCGAACTCCTTGACCATCAGATCGACCTGCCCACGTTCCGGCGTAGCGTCGAGCAGGGTCCGGTGACCGCACGCGAGGAAGAGGTGCTTTACAACGCACCGCTGAAGCGCTTCACCGGCGGCACCTCGATCGGGTATCAGCAGAACGTCGGTGGTCCCGATGCGTTTGTGCTTTACCAGGTGTATGGCGCGGGCTATGGCACATTCAATTTCAGCCGCCACTTGTGGCTCGATGGCGTACTGGCAGTGAACATCGCCAATAACTACGACAAGTTCCGCTATGACGCGCCAAGCAACCTGCCGCGCGTGCGTACCGACGTACGCAAATACATCACCAGCTCGGATATCACCATGCCGAACTTCCAGCTCACCGGTACGAAGAAGCTAGGTGAGGATCTGTATGGCATGGCTTACGCCGGCATGCTCGAGAGCATGTATGCGGGTGTGGGGGGCGAGGTGTTGTATCGACCGTTTGGCGAACACTGGGCCTTCGGCGGTGATATCAACTGGGTGAAGCAGCGCGGCTTCGACCAGGACTTCTCGCTGCGCAAATACCATGTGATCACGGGGCAGGCGACCGGCTACCTCGACACGGGCTTTCACAACGTGACGCTCGCCGTTAGCGTCGGCCGTTACCTGGCGGGGGATTGGGGTACCACCGTCGATGTGTCCCGCCAGTTCGCGAACGGTACCCGCATGGGTGCGTATTTCACGGTGACCGACAAGTCGGGCAACTCTGGCTATGGCGAAGGTAGCTTCGACAAGGGCATCTATGTGTCGATTCCGTTCGATGCCTTGTTGCCGAATTCCTCACGCAACCGGGCCACGCTGATGTGGCAGCCGCTGGTGCGTGATGGCGGTGCCCGCCTCAACAAGCGCTATACGCTGTATACGATCACCAACGACCTCGACACCAACCAGTTCGATCAGAATCTCGGAAAAATCACCCAGTAACCCTGTAGGAGCACGCTTGCGCGCGATGGGCTTGTCGCAAGCACCCATCGCGCGCAAGCGCGCTCCTACAGGGTGGGTTATTTTTGCAGGGATCGGCCGCGGCCGATGCCGTAGTAGGCGAGGCCGGCTTCTTCGACGACCTGTGGGTCATAGAGATTGCGCCCGTCGAAGATCGCGGGTTCTTTTAGCATCGCCTTGATCCGGCTGAAATCCGGCGCGCGAAAGGCTTTCCACTCGGTCACCAGGGCCAGTACATCGGCACCTTCAAGCGCGTCGTAAGGTTTGGCGCAGAGCACCAGGTCGTCGCGCTCGCCATAGATGCGGGCTGTTTCTTCGCGGGCTTCGGGGTCATACGCGCGGACCTTCGCGCCTGCTTCCCACAGCGCCTCGATCAGGCGGCGGCTCGGTGCTTCGCGCATGTCATCGGTGTTCGGCTTGAAGGCCAGGCCCCACAAGGCGATGGTCTTGCCGGCGATGGCACCGTCGAAATGGCGGACGATCTGTGCGAAGAGCCGGGTCTTCTGCGCGTGGTTCACCGCTTCGACCATGGCCAGCAGGCGCGCATCGTAGTCGTGAGCCCGCGCGATCCTTTCGAGCGCCTGCACGTCTTTCGGGAAGCACGAGCCGCCGTAACCTGCACCGGGGTAGATGAAGTGATAGCCGATGCGGGGATCGGAACCGATGCCCTGGCGGACGAGCTCCACGTCCGCCCCTACACGCTCGGCGATGTTCGCGATCTCGTTCATGAAGCTGATCTTGGTCGCCAGCATGGCATTGGCGGCGTACTTGGTCAGTTCGGCGGAGCGCTCATCCATCACGACCATACGATCATGATTGCGGTTGAATGGCGCATAGAGCTTGCGCAGCCTGCCTACGGCGCGTTCGCTGGAGGCACCGACCACGATGCGGTCGGGTCGCAGGCAATCCTCGACGGCGTCGCCTTCCTTCAGGAATTCGGGGTTCGATACCACGTCGAAGTCGACCCCCGTGTCGCGGCTATTGAGTACCTCAGCCACTGCAGCGCGGACCTTGTCGGCCGTACCTACGGGTACGGTCGACTTGTTCACCACCACCGCGTAGCGATTGAGATGTTCGCCGATCGTACGCGCGACGCTTAGTACGTATTTGAGATCGGCGCTCCCGTCTTCATCGGGTGGCGTACCCACGGCAATGAAGATGATCTCGCCATGCGCGATCGCCGGCGCGGGATCGGTGGTGAAATCGAGCTGCCCGGCGGCGTAGTTGCGCTTGACGATCGGCTCGAGGCCGGGTTCATAGATGGGGATGATGCCCTTCCTGAGGCCCTCTACCTTGGCTTCGTCGATGTCTACGCAGACGACGTGGTTGCCCATTTCCGCGAGACAGGCGCCGGTGACAAGACCTACATAACCGGTACCAAAGATTGTGACCTTCATTCATGTCGCCTGTAGTACGGGAAAAACGTCTCCAGCGTTGTCCATCAAAGCTGACTGTCGCGATCCAGGTTGTACTGGGCGGTGGCCGCGTTGCTGATCAGGCCCGAGAGGGGGAGTAGCTGGCTGATGAAACGGTTCCAGCGGGTGATGCCGGCAGGGCCGACATAGATCACATCGCCGGGTTCGACCGCGAACTGGCTGGCCACGGCAAACGCGGACGGCGAGTTGTTGTCGAGCTGGAAGATGGTGGCGGGCGCCTTTTCCATGTTTTCCACGCCACGGATCACGTAGACGGACTTGCCGCGCGCGCTGGTCTGGTTCAGGCCACCCGAACGGCCGAGGGCCTGGGTGAGGTTGAGATCGCTGGTCTTGAACGAGATGGCCTGTGGGCGGAGCACCTCGCCAAGCACATACACCTCGTGGTTATCGTTGTACGGCAGATAGACGGTGTCACCGCCCTTCAGGAAGATGTCCTGGCCGCCCTGAAGCGTGTGTGAGAGCTTGTCCAGGTCGAGATGGTATTCGTGGTTATCACGGCGCAGCACGACATTGGACAGATCGGCGATCGAGGCGTTGACTCCCGCCGAGCCGACGGCCTGTGAAAGCGTGAGCGGCGCGACGGTGATGTTCTGCGGCGTCGTATTGGTGAACGCGCCGCCCATCGTCACGCGCTGGCTGGCGAAACCGACGATGCTGATATCGACCTGCGGCTTGGCGATGTACTTGGTCAAGCGGTTCGAGATCTCGGTACGCAGTTGCTCGATCGTAAGACCGGCTGCGTTGATCTGGCCGACGTAGGGATAGAACAGGGTGCCATCAGGACGCACGAGACGGCCATTGGCGGCCGTCTGCTGTTGCGAGCCTGCGGGGGACGTCAGTTCCGGGTGCTCCCACACGGTGATGTAGAGCGAGTCACCGGCGCCGATGTGGTAGTCGTCCGGCTTGTACGCGGTAAGGGCGGGATCAAGGCTGGCGGGTGTGGCCGAGGCCTTGTCCATCGCGATGAGCTTCGGGGTGATGGGGACGAGCTGATAACGCGCGCCCGTGGCGGTCTTCTTGTCGTTCAGCTCGAACGTGTTCATGTGCTGGCCGGGGGCCAGGACGCATGCATGCAAGAACATGCAGCATCCGGCCAGACCGAGGGTCGGCAGGAACTTCATCGTGCGCGGATTCCTTGGAAAGCGACGGCCCGGAATCGGACGGCCCACTACTTAAACCGACCCAGCATTAACTGATCGGGAACGCATCGGACGTCTGGACGTCCATTTATGAACACAGCACCATTTTAGTGCGTGCCACCCGTTCCGCCGGTGCCACCCGTGCCGCCGGTACCACCCGTACCGCCTGTTCCACCCGTGCCGTCATTACCGGTGCCGGTGGCGGAATTAGCGGTTGCGCCGGTAGCGGCCGCCATGGCCGCGGTGCCTGCGCCCACGCGTGCGGGAGCGACGGCGCCTTGCGATGCCTGGCGTGCTTGTGCGGGCGTAGCGATGCGTGCGCCCTGCGCAGGCGCGTTTTCGGTGTTTGCTGGCTGTGCGGTGGGTTGCGTGGCTTCGCGCTGGGTCTGGGCCCACAGCGGTGCTGCAACGGCGAAGATGGCGCATGCGATTAGCAGACGTTTCATGTCTGATCTCCTGCGATGTATGAATGACTGAATGAAAGTATGCGCGTCATTTGGAACGCAAGTGCGTTCATGTATGCATGTGTGCAGTCGACTACGCACGTACATTCACTGCTATCAACATGGCAACAAGCAAGTCATTCCGCTGAACGTCAAAGTTCAGCAAGTGTTTCTGTGAAACGTGTCAGGTTTTAGCGCATGCCTCGTTGCCGTGAATTTCGTGGCGATGCAGCATCTACTCATATCGCTGTGCTGCGAGAGTGGTGAGCTAACTGAATCCGGTGCTCCGCGGATTCGGGTAATAGCGTGTTGAACCGATTCGAGCTCCTGGATGGAGACTCGCTGGTTCTACAGGGGGCACGTACCTTGGCGCGTCGGCGTGGCCGGCAGTGTCTTTTGGCAGAAGGTACTTGTCATGCAACTGAAAAAAATCAACGCTTTAGTTGATCTGGAGCTACGTGTAGGTGACCTGATGAGTGCGGTCACGGCGGCTCACCTGGCCTATCTGGCTCGCTTTCAGGGCGAGGCGATGGACAGTACCTATGCCGCCGCCATGGTCATTCTTGTGTTGTTCACATTAGTCGCTTCGATGGTGTTCCGCGTCTACGAACAGCCACTTGGTGAGCGTCCGATCAGTCAATTCTTGCGCATCGCATCATCGTGGACCATCGCGTTCGCGGGACTTATGGTGATGGGCTACCTACTGAAGATCGGCGACGCATTCTCGCGTGGCTGGGTGTTGCTGACACTTCCGCTGGGTCTCATCGGCTTTGCGTTGGTGAGACTCATCGCGCTTGTTGCGTTGCGTCGGTTGCGTACGCGTGGCGAAGGCATCGCGCGTTGCCTGCTTGTCGGGGCGACCGATTCAGGATTGCACATGCTCGAGCAGGTCCGTGCGAATCCGGCCCTGGGCATGGATATCACCGCCTATGTGAAAACGAGCTACGACCACGCGGTGCCTGATGGCGTGCCAAAGGCAGGCTCGCTGCTGGAGCTGGAGGACATCCTGCTCCGCGGCGAGTGGGATGAAGTGCTCATCGCCTTGCCCGTGAGTGCGAATCGCGCGATTACATACGCGATGGACCGCATGGAGCAGCACGTGGTGACCGTGAAGTTCGTGCCCGACCTCCTGGGTCGCCAGCTCATCAATCACCAGATGGAAGATTGCGGTGGTGTGCCTATCGTGACCTTGCGTTCAAGCCCGCTCGAGGGCCAGGCCTGGCTTGTGAAGAATATCGAGGATCGTCTGTTGGCAGGCGCGATCCTGCTGATGATTTCGCCGATCATGCTGGCACTCGCGCTCGGCGTGAAGCTCTCCAGCCCGGGGCCGGTGCTTTATCGCCAGCGCCGCATTGGCCTGGATGGCAAGGACTTCGAGATGCTCAAGTTCCGCTCGATGCCCGTGGATATGGAAAAGAGCGGGACGGTCGCATGGGGCGGTGCACAGAACAAGACCACTACCCGATTCGGCAAATTCATCCGCCAGACCAGTCTCGATGAGCTTCCGCAGTTCCTGAATGTATTGCGGGGAGACATGTCGATTGTCGGTCCCCGCCCTGAACGTCCCATGTTCGTGGAGCAGTTCAAGGGCGAGATCGATGGGTATATGCACAAGCACCTTGTGAAGGCCGGCATCACCGGCTGGGCGCAGGTGAATGGGTGGCGCGGCGATACGGACCTGACACGGCGTATCGAGCACGATCTCTACTACATCAACCACTGGTCGCTCGCATTCGACCTGCGGATCATCTTCCTGACGATCTTCAAGGGTTTCGTGCATAGCGAGAACCAGTCGTCATCGCGGACCGGTGTCACAGCGGCGTCTGCTGCGGCAGGGACGGTGATTGAACCGGCGGTTGAGGAATCACGGTAACGCTTGTGCGGGGCGGGCGTCCTGGTGGGCGCTGTCGCGCGCAAGCGCGCTCCTACAGAAAGGGCTTTTGCTTGAACATATTGGTATGTGGTGGGGCGGGCTATGTGGGCTCGCATATGGTGCGCTATCTGCTCGAAAAAGGGCACGAGGTGGTCGTTTACGACAACCTCTCGACGGGGCATCGTGAGTCGGTGCCAGCGGGGACGCCGTTCGTGCATGGCGACATCGGCGATGCGGGCAAGCTCGCCCGCGTCTTCGCCGATCACACGTTTGGCGCAGTGATGCACTTCTGTGCGCGTTCGCTGGTCGGCGAATCCGTGATCGATCCGTATGCGTACTATGAGAACAACGTGGGCAACACCATCGCGCTTCTCGATGCCATGCGCCACGCGGGCGTGGATCGCCTGGTGTTCTCGTCCACGGCGGCCGTCTTTGGCCATCCGGTCTCGGCGACCATCGATGAAAGCCACCCGACAACGCCGATCAATCCCTATGGCCAGAGCAAGCTGATGATTGAGCAGGTGCTCGCCGATGCCGCGAAGGCCTATGGCTTGCGCTCCGTCGCCTTGCGTTACTTCAATGCCGCCGGTGCGTCCGCATGCGGTTCGATCGGTGAAGCGCACGATCCGGAAACCCACTTGATCCCCAATGTGCTGAAAGCCGTGCTAGGGCATGGCAAGGGGCTGAAAGTGTTCGGAAGCGACTACGACACGCGCGATGGCACCTGCGTACGCGATTACGTCCATGTCAACGACCTGGCGTCTGCTCATTTGCTCGCGATCGACTACATGGCGCGCAACGAGGGCGCCTTCACCTTCAACCTGGGTAACGGTGAAGGATTCACCGTGCGCGAAGTCATCGCGGCAGCGGAAAAGGTGACCGGGCGTCCCGTGCCGCATGAGTTCGCCGAACGCCGTGAGGGCGATCCTGCAGTGCTTGTCGCTTCCAGCCAGCAGGCGCACACCGAGCTCGGCTGGCGGCCGGAGATGGCGCGGATGGAAGACATCCTCGCTTCGGCGTGGCAGTGGCACCTCCAGCCGAAGTTCTGAAGCTACCCGCCTAGCTGGCGGTGAGCTGGCCGATCAGCTGCATGGCGTTCGGCACCGGCTTACCGTCGGCGAAGCATGCCTTCACCAGGGCGTTCACCTGGGCTAGCGTCGGCCGCTCGCTGCGGAAGCGATCAAGCATGACGTGGTCGGCACTCGAGCCGGGCTGTATGCCCTGGGCTTTCGCGGCGCCGGCGGCGGTCGCGAACATCCGGTTTTCCCCTAACCGGGTGGCCGTCGCCACCTGCATATCGATCCCCGGTGATTGCGGCGAAACCACGATGTTGTCATGGATCGCCGTGCTACTCGGTACGCCTTTCCAGCTTGTGGCCTTGAAGACGGTGACCTCGGCGCCGGGGATCGGCTTTTCCGGGATAATGATGATGTTGTTATAGATCTGGCTGCCGCTGACCGGGCCCGAGATGCGCAGGCTCGCACTATCCGTCTTGCGCAGGGCATCGTTGATGCTCACGTTGAAGCGCACCACGGTGCCGGTGTTGCCGATGTCACCGCCACTTCGGCCATCGTTGCAGACCAGGGCCATCCCGCCCACGTTATCGTGGCTGTAGTTGTACTGGATCAGCGTATTCCGGCAGCGGAAATCGGAATCGTAGGCCTGGCCATCGGTGTACGCCTTGTGGTCGCTGACCTCGTTGTACTGGACCGTCGTGTTATCGCAATCGAACGGCCAGATGCCCGCTGCCGCTTCGCCACGGGGCAGGGGGCCGCACTTGCTGATCGTGTTGTGCTCGACGATGGCGCCATCACAACCGCGGACCAGGATACCGTCACCTGGCACGCCGGTAAGGTGATTACCGCGCACGATCACGCCCCTGGCCAGGCCACCCTGCCGATTGCCTGCGCCGAGGAAGAGGATGCCGTCGCGCTGGGTGTTCGTCAGTACGTTATCGGTGATGACGAGGCCGTCGTAGCGTGTCGGTCGGCTCTTCCCCTGCGCCTCGACCAGGATACCGCTGCCGCCCCCGTTCTTCTTCACCGGTACGCCGTTCACGTCGCGCACGTGAAGGCCTTGCACGGTGATGCCGTGGGCGACGCCGTAGTCCTGGTGGAACAGATGCACGCCCGTACGCTTCGCCGCAGGCTGGGGCCCCTGGTTCGATACCTCGAGGTTACGGAGCGTCCAGTACTCGATGTTTTGCAGACGTATGGTGGAAGGGGCCTCGCCGTCGGCATGCAGGTGCGGCAACGCACCCTGGCCATAGGCATCCACGACGATCGGCGCACCGGCGCTGCCGGAACCCTTGGGAAGGAAGGCACCCGGATAGTCGCCACCGCGCTTGAACAGAATGCGGTCACCAGGCCCGAAGGTTTGCCTGTTCAGCCGATCAAGACTGCGAAACGCCTGCGCCTCACTGCCGCCGGCGTGAGCGTCATCCCCGCCGTGACTGTCCACATACCACGTCTTCCCGCCAGCGGCAGCCCGCACTCGCGCGAACGGAAGCGCGGCAAGCATCCCAAGAGCTAGCGCCGTATGGCGCAAAAAAGTCCGCCGAAGCACACATCACCTCCACTCAGCACTTGTAGGAGCGCGCTTGCGCGCGATCCACCACCGCATCAACCATTAAACCTCAACGCCGCTCACTCAACGAATAGCGAAACACCCCGCCATGCTTCTTCAGCATGTAAGCAAACCCCGCAAGGTGTTTAATCGTCAGCTTCGAAAACTTACGCGTACGCCGCTTGTAGTCATGAACGATGGATATGCGCCGCGAGTAATAGTTGCGGAGCCCCATTTTCAGGGTACGTACGCAGAACTCCGCATCCTCCGGACCGAAGAAGATCCGGTCGTCATAGCCCATGAGCAGCGCCGCGGTCTTCTTGGTGAAGGTCTGGTTCGCGCCCAGTACGTAGTCGACTTCCATCGGGTCGGCTTCGTTCTCGAAGACCGTGTCGGTCATCAGGTGGCGATCCAGCTCCCGTTGCACGAAGCCCAGCTTGCGCGTAGCCGAGACGCGCGCGGCGATCGGCTGGTAGAAGCGTGGGAATCGGCGGGTGGAGTCTTGCCGGCTTCGATCCACGTTAAGCAGCTCGAAACCCACCACACCTGCCTCCGGGTGCGCGGCAAAAAAGCCCTCGACGATGCTGCCTGGGTCGCTGGTCAGGAAGATCGTGTCATTGTCCAGGGTCATGCAGTACCTGCCGCGGGCCAGGAACAGGCCGCGGTTACGTGCCGGGCCGACGCCCAGGTTGCTCTCGAGGGGGAAATAGCGCACCTGCGGCAGCGTGGCCACGAACTCGGCGCTGCCATCCTTTGAACCGTTGTCCACGACGATCACTTCATCCTGGCTGAAGTCGATCTTGTCCACGAGCGACAGCAGGCAGCGCTCCAGGTTGGCCAGCTCATTCCACGTGATGATGATGATTGATAAACGCTTCTCGGCCTCGCTCATGACGATGCTCCTAAGGGGTCGTGGTTTTTGAGGGAAGAAGCGGTAGCGCTATCGCGCAAGGATGCCGGGGTGATGACCGCATTGGCCTTCACCACGTAGTTATCCGGGATGACCACAGGGCCAAAAATGCAGGCGCCGGTGCCGATGGTGACGTTGTCGCCGATGGTCGGCGTGCCGTCGCCCGGGAAGCGGTTACCGATGCATACACGCGCATACAGCGTGCAGTTGCGGCCGATCGTGGTCTTGCCATTGATGATCACGCCAAAGGCATGGAAGATCACCAGGCCGGGCCCGATCATGGCGGTGGTCGGCAGGTAGCTCTTGAAGACGAACTCCGCCATCTTCTCGAACACACGCAGTGGCGTGTGAAAGATCGTGCCGCGGGTGCTGGCGATCATCCGGTAGGTGAGGATCACCCAGAAGGACTGGTCGAGCATCCACCAGGGCATGCCGCGCCAGCCAGGCAGCGACTTCAGGCGGCGCGCATCGGCACGGAAGTCACTAAGCATGGGCGGTCTCCGGTCCGGATAAGGGGGCTTTGCCGCGTAGCCAGGCCCTGCGGGTCTTTTCATGCTCTCGCGCCTCGGCGGCGAGCCGCTTGTGGCGCACCTGTTGCCGCGCGTAAAACATGCCGACGAAAAACCAGAAGTAGGCCTCGTAACCGCTGAACTCGATCACGGCCAGCATGAGGTAGAGGAGCAGGAACGCCTTGACGTTAGTGTTCTGGCCTTCGGTCTTCGAGAACAGGATGTGCGCGCACATCACGATGAACAGCAGCGCGGACTGCAGGCCGCCTTCGAGAAGGAATTGTAGGTAGATGTTATGGACGTTGTTCTCGACGAACTTCAGCCCTGAGATCTGCTCCATGATCGGCACCCCATTGCCCACGCCATAGCCCAGCAGGTTCTGTTTCAGAGCGATGCCGGCATTGCTCCACAAGGCGAGACGCCCGACGTTCTTGTGCTCCAGCTGGGTTTCAGCCTGCAGGTTGAAGCGATCCAGCACCGGTACGTCGATCACCTGCGAAAGGATCAGGCCGACGACGAGCACGACCATGGCCACGCAGAAGAACGTGTAGAAGTAGTAATGCCGCGTCTTCCGCATGCGCCAGGCGGCGATGAAGATGGAGACGGCGGCGCCGATCAACCCCGCGCGGGAAAGCATGGTGGCGCTGGTGAGGAAGGCGATGCCGGCGGCGATCGGATAGGCCCGGGTGCCGATCAGCAGGATGGAGAGCAACGCCAGCAGGCTGGCCTCGATGTTGCGGCCGCCGGTGGACATATACAGGACGCTTGAGGCGGTTTCGCTGCGTGTGTAGATCGAGCCGAGCGCGTTGGCGTAGGCGATATCGCGCAGGATCAGGAAGGTCAGGCAGCAGCCCAGCATCCAGATGAAGATCCGCCGAAGCTCTATCTCGGCCAGCTTGTGTCCGAAGACCATGCCCAGGAAGTACGAGCTCGCAACGAATACGATCAGCGTGGAACGCAGGCCGCCGCCGTAAGTCGCCGCGGCGGCCAGCGAGGTCGCCGTGAGCACGGCGATGAACGCGGTCGCAGGGTTGAGCTTGAGGTAACGCGCGGCGGGCAGGTAGAGCACCGGCATCATCAGGAGCAGCAGGTGGTACACGTTCACGTGCGTTTTGCTGGCCGAACTGTGCCCAAGCGGGATCTGGACGAAAATCATCGCCATCAAGGTGATCGCCATCGCCCGGGTCCGGTTGATCACCATCAGCCGAGGGCCACGCCGAAGAACTTGTGGATGAGTACCTTCAGGGTCGATTTGTAGCCGCCTAGCGAGAGATTGCGGGCGATATCGCCTAGCGGCGGCCGTTCGCGGTTCATCACGTACTGGATGTTTCGGTGATTGCGTTGCTGGTCCGCGCTCATCAGGCCGGCGTGCTTGGCGATGAAGCGCTGGCTGCCCTCGGCGCGCTTGTTGGAGTTGCGGATGCGGGCGCGGCTGCGGTCGTCGTCCACAAAGGAGAGAAAGTGGCGCGAACGCACCGCGGGGCCATAGCGTTCGGCCAGGCGAATCCACATGTCGTAATCCTGCCAGCTCGGCATGGCCTCATCGAAACCACCCAGCGCGCGCATGCGCGAAAGCTCGGTCAGCACCTGGTTACCGGCGTGATTGGCATAAAGCAGGCCGGGCAAGGTCAGGGCATCGGCCTTGCCCAGTTCGACAGATGAGTACACGCGATCGCGCAGCATGGACACCTGTTGCAGGTCCTGGAAGTAGCGGAACCGTGTGCAGGCGAACGAGGGCGAATGGGTCACATACAGGTCGACCAGGCACGCGACACGTTGCGGGTGAAAAAAGTCGTCATCGTCCAGGCCAGTGACGTAGGTGCCCGTGGCGTTCTCGATGCAGCGATTGCGTGCGCGGCAGGCACCCTGTGGCGTGTCGTTGCGCAGGTAGGTGAACTTGCCCGGGAAGCGGGCGATGTAGTCGGCCATCACCTCCGGCGTATCGTCGTCAGAGGCCTCATCACAGACCAGGATCTCGATACGCGGATAGCTCTGGGTTAACACGGAATCGATCGCCCGGCGTAGCAGCGCCGAACGGTTACGTGTGGGGATGTAGACACTCACGAGTGACATGGCGTGTTCGCTCCTCATCTCAGGCTCCCACTGGCGCCACATGGCGCGAGAGCAACACGGCACGGCTGCGCCAGGCCAGCCAGACGAGCGGCGGCATGGCAAAGGCGAAGCGGATGGCGCAGGCTTTCCAATCGTCGAACGGATCAATCGCGACGGCGAGCATCAGCATGGCGTAGGGTACGAAGCTCTCCAGCGTCCATGCGCTGAAGAAGTCGCGCGGGGTGATCGCAATGATCTTCGACGAAAAGAAGTAGTAGGAGAGTACCGTGGAAAGCACCTGGCTGAAGGCCAGCGCCACCGCCATGATCTCAAGCGAGCGAGACATGGCGCCGGCGATGCTCACCGCCAGGGTGATCCCGCAGATCTTCAGGTTCCAGGCGAACTCGATGTCCGATCGGCCCAGGCTCTGGCTCAGCGCGCCGATCAGCGAGCCGAGCGGACGCAGCATGCCGAACAGCAGCATCAGCGGTATGAGCGCGGCGACACCATCGTAACGGTGACCATAGAGGATCGTGACCGCCAGGGGCGCGGCCACGCCGAGCATGATGAACACCGTGGCGCTGAACAGCGCAACGCCGCGCAACCCGACGAGATAGATACGGCGGAGCGCGGCCGGGTCGCCCTGTAGCGTGGCAAGGCGTGGCAGTGCAAGGCGCTGTGCCACCGGCATGATCAGCTTGGTCGGCTGCAAGACCAGCTCCTTCGCCAGCGAGTACACGCCGAGCGAAGCCAGGCCAAGGAACTTGCCCAGTACGATCTGATCGGCCTGGCTGCGTAGCTGGTTGATCACCTGCGAGCCGAGCTGGAACGCGCCATAGCGCAAGGCTTCGCCGATGATCGGCCGGTCGAACGCGCGTCCTGGATGCCAGTCGCGATCGGCAGCCATGACGAACAAGGCCAGGCGTACGAAGCTGTTGACGACCATGGCGTACACGGCGGCTTCGATCGAGGCCTGGAAGCCCAGCACCATCACCACCAGCGTCGCCAGACCCGAAAGGCGGCCGATCACCTCGATACGCGCCAGGCGCGGGATCTGGAAGGCCTTGATCATGCTGGCCTGGTACTGGGCCGCCATGCCAAGCATCAGGAAGTTCAGGGTCGACAGGCGCAGCAGGTAGCCCAGGACATCGGAGTGGTAGAAGTCCGCCACGGCGTACGAGGAAGCGAACAAGACGAATGCCGAAACCACGCCGAGACCTACGCTGATAAAGAACAGCGAGGTGCGCTCGGGCTTACTGATGTCCTGGCGATGAATCAGGTAGCTCGACAAGCCCATGTCCTGCAGCAGCGTGGCGATCGCGTTAACGACATTGACGATCGCCAGTGCGCCGAGCAGGTGCGCATCCACGTGATGCGCGAGCAGCGCGATCTGCAGCAGCTGGCTCAGGGCGCTGACGACGGTTGAGCCTGCGGTCCAGAGTGCGTCGCGGCGTACGGAAGCCATCATTCGCCTCCGTCAGGCAAGCTGCGCCGCCAGCTGGTCGTACAGCCGGTGCTGGTTGAAACGGGCTTCGATCGTGTCACGGGCGCTGCGGGCCACGTGGGCCAGGTCGTAATCGCCGCGCTGAATGGCGCCGAGCTTTTCGGCCAGCGCGTCGGCGTCGCGTTCGGGCACCAACCAGCCGGTGCGACCGTCATCGATGAGCTCAGGGATGCCGCTGTGCAGGGTCGACAGGCATGGCACGCCGGCGGCCATCGCCTCCATCAGCGAGACGGGGATACCTTCCTGGTCGCCGTCGGCGGCCGTGACACTGGGCAGGGCAAAGACATCGGCGGACCGCAGGGCGGCCTGGACGAACGGCTTGTCACGGCGGCCACGCAGGTGGATATGCGCGGACATCCCGCGCTGGTCGACGAAGGCCGCGAGGTCACCCTGCAGGGGGCCATCGCCAATGATCTCCAGATCGATGGGAACCCCGCGTTCCGTGGCGTGTGCCACGGCCTCGCACAGATAGCGCACGCCTTTCTTTTCGACCAGCCGTGCTACGCAAAGCACGCGCAGGGTCCGTTCGGGCGATAACGTGTCCTGGGTGCGTTGCCTGAAAGGGAAGCTATCCAGGTCGACACCCATGCGGTGAACCTGGATCTTCTCCGGCGCGCAGCCCATGGCTTCCAGCTTGTGTTGCCAGCGCGTGCTGATCGGTAACATGCGCTCGCCCGCCGCAAACAGTTTGGGGTAATCCGTTGCGTGGCGAGTCAGCACGCTGTACTGGGACAGGTCGTAACCATGGAAAATCGTATAGAGCGGACCTTCGATCAAACCTAGCGCCCGCAGATGGACCGCGAGCACGCCAGTGGGCCCGAAATGGGCGATGATCGCGCCGGCCTTGACGGGCTGGGTGAGTTTGCGTGCCGCGCCAGCCAGGGTAAGGCTGCGCGCCACATGGCCGTAGCGGCGTATGGAAAGCGCGCGACGGACATGCGCCTGGCCCAGGGCGGGTGCCACCTGCTTCACCCGGTCGAGCAGGCGCTGCCAGCCCGGCACGGTGGCGGCGGAGTGGTTGAAGATAAAGGTCGCCCGTTCCATCAGCCCGCGCCGCTCCACGATATCGCCAGGCGATGGCGTACCGCCCCGGCTGACCGCGAGGATGCGCACATCGAAGCCTCGATCGAGCAGGCCGACAATCTGGTCGATCACGAAGGTTTCCGAATACTTCGGAAATTCGGGGAGGACGAATAGCACCTGCATGGTCAGGCCCCAACGCCTAGCGTGGCGAGGACGGACTCGCGCGCGAAGGCCTTCTCGCGCGCCACGGCAGCGGCAACGCGCGACCGTAACGACTCATCCTGGAGCAGCCCCAGCACCTTGCTCTTCAGGGTGCCATCCAGCAGTGACTTGACCGGCATGGACAGCTCGGAGGTACCGAGGCGCTGCATGACGCCTTCGCTCTTGTGTTCGTAGGCAAGCGCCACCGCGGGGGTGCCGAAATTCATCGACATGATGGCGCTATGCAGGCGCGTGCCAATGGTCAGCACGCACTGCGCGAACCGGTGGCCGAGTTCGACATCGTTAAGCTCGTCCATCTCCACCGCCATCGCATCGGCCCGGCGCATGCGGTTGCGCACGCGCAGCGCGATCATCCGGTCATCCTTCGGGTAGCCATCGATCGCGGTGCAGGTCGACAGCGCCTGGACCTGGTAGCCTGCATCCGCCACCGCATCAAGCAACTCGGCGAAGGCCGTCTCATAGGTGTCCTGGCTGATCCCCAGGCGTTTGTCGAACGGGGCCAGTTCGCGGAATGTCACCGCGACGGTCGGACGTGAGGCGGTGTAGGCGGGATCGCCACTGGAAACGAGCCACGCGGTATCCGCCGCGGCGCGCACCCGGGTCTGCGGGATCTGGCCATCGGCCATGTGCTTCAGGCTTACCTCTTCCCGCAAGGCCAGCGCATCCACGCGTGCCATGACATCCTGGGAAATCTTGCGGAACAGGGGGTGTTCGAACGGACCCACGCTGTGGCCGATGAAGAAGATCGGGCGCCTGGCCAGCAGCGCGCACTGGGCGTGGTCGTACTGGGTTGGGCCGTACAGGTCGACGAAGAACGAGCCGCCGACCTGGATCACGAGGTCGTAAGCCCCGAGGGCGACGATATAGTCCTTGTGCCGCTGGGGCAGGCTGATCAGGCGCGACCACCAGGTGCCGGTCACATGGCCATGCAACAACCACGGGATGAAACGGCGCAACACCTTCGCCCGGATCGAGCCGAGGTGCTGCTTGCTCGCTTCGTTGTAGTACGCGTTGAGCGTATCCCGCTCGAGACGACGCCCCAGCAACCACGCGGAGCTGGTTGGGAAGCGGCTGAGGATGTCGATCTTGCAACCCGGGATTGCATCTTCCAGGCACTCGAGCAAGCCGCGCAGGATCGCGCCGTCGCCGCGGTTGCCGCAGGTGTGGTTTCCGACGATAAGAATGCGCGTCATGGTTACGTCGGCTCGGTCTGGTACTTGTAATAGGCGTAAGCGGAATACCCGGCGGTACGCCGTTCTACCGCGTTGAAGATGGCACCCTTGAGTTCCACACCGTTCTGCTCAAAGCGTTGCTGGGCCAGGGCCAGCTCGCGAGCCTTGTTCAGGCCGAAACGCGCCACGAGCAGGCTCGTACCGGCGTGGTGGCCGATCACGGCGGCGTCGGTCACCGCGAGGATCGGCGGTGTATCGACGATGATCAGGTCGTAGTTCGGCACGACGCTGTTAATGAACTGGGTGAAATGCTCATGCATCAGCAGTTCGGAGGGATTTGGCGGGACACGGCCACGGGTGATGAAATCCACGTTAGGCACGATGTTCTTCAGCATCACCGCGTCGACCGCGTGCGTACCGACAAGTACATCGGAAAGACCTTCGCCCGCACGAATGCCCAGGTGCTGGTGCAGCGTGCCACGGCGCATGTCGCCATCGATCAGCAGCACGCGCTGGCCCGCCTGGGCGATGACCGCGGCCAGGTTCGCGGAAACGAAGGTCTTGCCCGCGAATGGGCTTGCGCCCGAGATCATCAGGATGTTGTTCTTGGCCTCGAGCCGTGCGAAATGCAAGCTGGTACGCAGGCTGCGGAACGCTTCGACGGCGAGGTCCGCGGGATCGGCGATGGCGAGTAGCGTTCTCTTCTTGCCCCGCGTGGTCGCGGTCTGCCCGCGGCTCAGGGGAACGGACGCGTACACCGGCAAGCCAAGGTCCTCGATGACCGTAGGGTCTTCGACACCACGGTTGAGGATCTGTTTCAGGAAGACGAAGGCGAGGGCGAGGAAGCCGCCGAGGAACGTGGCGATGACGACGACCAGCGCCTTGCGCGGCTGCACCGGCTGGTTCACATCGACCAGCGAGCTATCGACGATACGCACATTGCCGACGGTACCCGCACGGGCGATATCGAGCTGTTGGGCCTGGTTGAGCAGGCTGGTGTAGGTGTTTGAGCTGACCTGTACATCGCGGCTGAGCTTCAACAGCTCCTGCTGGGTATCCGGCAGGTCGCCGACCTGCTTTTCCATGGCCGCCTTCTGCGCCTGCAGCGTACCCATCTGCTGCTCCAGCGCCTGGTAGGCAGGGTGATCGTGGGTGAAGCGCCGATCGATGTCCGCCTGCTGCATGTGCAACTGCTGGATACTGTTCTCGACCCCCACGATCTGATCGAGAAGACCCTTGGTCTGCATGCTGATATCCACCGCATGCGACTTGGTCTGGAACGCGTTCATGGCGGACTGGGCGCGATCGAGCTCATTGCGCACCTTCGGCAGCTGGTCTTTCACGAACTGCAGCTGGCTCGCCGCTTCCGCCGAATTACGTTCGACATTCTGCCGCACATAAGCCTTGGTGATGTGCTCCATGAGTTGCTGCGCGAGCACCGGATCGGCGTTGTTGTAGGTGAGATCGATGATGCCCGAATCAGCACCTTGCTCCAGTGCGACGATGTCGGTCTGCAGCTTGTTGATGGTCGTGAGCGCTGGCTGTTCTACCAGGTCAAAGCGCGTGCCTGGGTTCGCCAGCAGCTGGCGAATCTGTATGGTCACGTCGCCGGCCTTGACCCGTTGCCCCACCGTGCCCTGGGCAATCGTCTTGCCGTTATCGTCGAGCAGGGTGAACTGGTGGTTTTCACCCGCACGCAGTTCCAGCTTGTGGTTCAGCAGGGTATCGGGAAGGTCGAGCTTATAGATATCGACGATCTCGCCACCCCAGCCGTAACGACTGAGGCCAAAGCGCACCGGCCCCAGGTTGCCGGGCTTTCGCCCGCGCGATAAGTAGTCGCCGAAGAGGGGCATGCGCTGCGCATCCACCTGTACATTCAGGTGAAGCTCGTCAACGGCTTGCCCGATGACGAGGCGCGAGGTGATCAGCGCAATCTCGGTGGTCGCCTGCGATGCGGTGGTGCCCAGTGATTGCGTGAGATCGCTCAAGCCGGGCAGGGAAGGCGTCTTTTGCTCCACCTGGACCACCGATGTGGCCTGGTAGATCGGTGTGGCGAACACCGTATAGAGCACGCCGATGAGAAGGAATGCGCTGGTGACGGATGCTATCACCCACTTATGGTCTAAAAGCGTGCCGAACAGCGCGTTTAGGTCCAGGGTATCGTCGTCACGCGCCTGATCTGTTGAATTCATCATGCGTGGGCAGGTGGTCCCAAAGTGAAATGGCCGTCCGAACGGTTATAACGAGGCTTTGATGAATGACTCACTAAGCGGACGAATCTCACGTGTGAGTTCGACACAAAATCGCAATAACAAGCGTGCAATGCATCGAATGCACCGCAATGGGGAAATCAAAAACGCGAACACCTGGGGACAAGGTGCCGATGTTGTCGGACAAATACCGTCGCGATCCATCGACACGCGGCGTTTCGCCTTCGGAGCTTAGACGCGTGACGCGCGCGACCGAAAGTCATGTAGATGTGTTCTGCGACACGCATCAATAAAATACATATCCGTTGTCGGATATAAGGGTATTTCGTGATGATTCAGTGAGTGTGCATGTTGGTATCAACGACACTCACCTAACGAACGATGCGTCGGGGCGTTCGAATCGTTGCAGTGCACATCGGCGTATGGCCTCTCCGCGCGCGACAACGCGTTCATCTGTGTCGCAATGCGATATGAGACCCGCAGCTCCTTGTAGGAGCGCGCTTGCGCGCGATCAAAGTGTGCGCAAGTACTCATCGCGCGCAAGCGCGCTCCTACAGGGCGCGATGTCACGTATGGGGTCAAACAGAGCTAACGCCAGCCTAGTGCGGGTGCAACCTGCTTCAGGATTGACTCGAGCAGATGCACGTTGTACTCGACGCCAAGCTGGTTGGGCACGGCGAGCAGCAACGTATCGGCCTCGGCGATGGCCTGGTCGCTGGCCAGCTCGGAAACGAGGACCTCAGGTTCTGCGGCGTAGGTCCTCCCGAATACCGCCTCCATCTTGTCAATGAAACCGATCTGGTCGCTGCTCTTGCTGCGCCCGAAGTAAGCGCGGTCGGTGTCGTTCATCAGTGGGAAGATGGAGCGCAACACGGAGACACGAGGCTCGCGCGCATGGCCAAATTCGGCCCATGCCTCTCGATACGCGCGCATTTGCTTCGCTTGCTGGATATGTAGCGGCTCGTTGGTTTCGTTGGCCTTGAGTGTCGAGCTTTGCAGGTTCATGCCCATCTTCGCCGCCCACACCGCGGTGGCATTGGATGCCGAACCCCACAAGATGCGCTCACGCAGGCCCGGGGCATGCGGCTCCAGCCGGAGCAGGCCTGGTGGGTTGGGGAACATCGGATTCGGATTTGGCTGGGCGAAACCTTTACCGCCGAGCAGTTGGAGGAAAGTCTCCGCGTGCCGGCGGCCCATGTCGGCATCCGTTTCACCGTCCGCGGGGGCATAACCGAAATGCCGCCAGCCATCGATCACCTGCTCGGGCGAACCACGGCTGATACCGAGCTGAAGACGGCCGCCACTGATCAGGTCGGCGGCACCGGCGGTCTCCAGCATGTAGTACGGGTTCTCATAGCGCATATCGATCACGCCCGTCCCGATTTCAATACGTCGGGTTTTCGCGCCGATCGCAGATAACAACGAAAACGGCGATGCCAGCTGGTTGGCGAAGTGGTGAACGCGAAAGTACGCGCCGTCCGCACCCACTTCCTCTGCCGCCACAGCCAGGTCGATCGACTGCAGGAGCACGTCCTGAGCCGAGCGCGTCGCCGAGTGCGGCGAGTCTGTCCAGTGTCCGAATGAGAGAAATCCTATGCGTTTCATGCGTGGGTTCCTGGGATGGCGCGAACGGCGTCGGGTCGCGAAGCACAAATAGTACATACAGTCCGCACGCTGCGGATTGCGCGAACCAACGCTCTTGCCCTTGCATGTCCTCACTGGTCCAATCCGGCCTTCACAGAGGGACGATCGTGACGAGATGTTATGGACCTGCGTGGCGCGCACACGCGATGGATGGAACGACCTACGGCATCGATCATCTTGACCCCTTCGAATTCAGGGTCGACGTATCTCACGTTGACGGGAAGCCTGGTCGACCTGGCCGGTCAGCATTCTCGATCGCGATGCCCGTGCACTTCTCGCATCACTGCTTCACCACGGCGTATGAGAACGGTGAGTTCATCGATGCGCGATCGGCATACACGGATACGCGCCGTGGCGAGACGCGAAAATTCTGTCCGGCTCGCTGGGCTTTGTCCAAAGAGTTGGCAGGCGTCATTCGCGGACTTCAGGCGCGCCGTTGCTATCTCACCGGCCGCGACAACTTCTTCACCGTCAATGCCGGCCACCAGCCGGGCGACTACATTGTCTACTTCAACATCCGAATGCTTGGTGCGGGTAAGGCGCTATTCTTCGTGGAGAGCGCTTATGTGCGATTCGATGCGCCGCAAAGGCAGCGCGGTGTGCAGAAGATCAGCCTCAGCGCCATCCTTCGCAACGTGCGTCTGGGCTGCCGACCGCGCCGATCGTCGTGAAAAAAAGGGCCCCAATGGGGCCCTTCTTGCGCCGGAAGCTCTTGGACATCCCACTCTGGGTGAGGACCTTCAACGAAGGCGGCAGGGCCTCTTATCACCGGCTCGAGGTACCTGTAGGAGGGTCCCGAGGGCGCCTCCGAGGTAGATGCTAGTCAATGTCACGTATCGTGACAAGTTGTCACGATACGTGACATTGCCCCCTATCCGACGTCGTCGTAACGGAAGGGGTGCCGATGACGGGCGAAAATCTCATAACGCCTTGATTGGCAGGTGAAACGGAGGCTACGTCCGAGTTTCAAACACGGTTTGGTCGAGCAGTACTCCAGGAGAACTAGACGCGGTGCCAGGCCTCGGTTTCCGTATCGACAGGGGCCATGCATTCAAGGCGTAGCTCCTGGGGCCCGGGCGCGCGTGGCGTGCCGACGGTGGTCACCAGTGAAAAGTAGCTGAGCCGATGCGTGGCATCGGCGAGGGTCAGGGGAATGACGGGGAGATCCGCGGACTTGTCGTCAGTGGCGAGGTCACGCACGTCGCCCACGGCATGCAGCGACGCCAGCAACGCGTGCATCGGGTCGTCGATCGTGCCGCCCACGGCCTCGCGACGCACGCGCTGGAGCAGGGAGGCGGAGGATCGCTCCCAGTCCACGACGAACGGACGCAGGCCTTGCGGATCGAACACCATCTGCAGGATGTTTCGTGGCTTGGGATAGCGCTCGAGATCGATGAACGAGCCGAGCATGGCGCGAAATGCGTCGTTGGCCATGACGACGTTCCAGTACCGATCCATGACCACGGCGGGGTACGGTTCGTGCTGCAGCAGCATGCGCTCCAGGGCATGCCGGACGATGGCAAACGAAGCCGCATCCCAAGGCTCTTCCATGTACTGGGGCGCGTAGCCCGCGGCGAGCAGAAGCTGGTTGCGTTCACGGAACGGCATGTCCAGGCCCTCGGCCACCAGCATTAGCGTTTGCCGGCTGGGTGAACTCCGCCCGCTCTCGATAAAGCTGAGATGACGCTGCGAGACCCCCGTTTCCAGGGATAGCTCGATCTGGCTCATGCCACGAGTGCCGCGCCATGCCTTCAAGAGCCGGCCGAGTTCGCTGGTGGTGCCGCCCGTGTGGGTTGTCATGGATAAAGCGTAAGTGGATCCCGGTGGCCCCGCAATGACGTGTGAGGTAATAGCCGGGGGATAACCGCTTCAGTCAGGCGAACACGACCCGGAAATCGGGATTTTCCCGATACGGCCATGCGCGTGCGCTCGCGATATTGCCTTCCAAGGGACGCGCCGCGTACCCGCATCGGGAGAGACATGCATGACGACCAAGATCGATCGACTCATTATTTTCGGCGATAGCCTTTCGGATATCGGTGTGAAGCGGAAAACGTGGACGGGCGCCTTCGCCGCGATGTTCCACCTGATGCGGACCAACCAGGTCAACCGCTACAGCGATAACCGCAACTGGACCGACTTCATCTGGGAGTGGGCGGGTGGCCAGCCGCTGATCGTCACCAACAAGGCGACCTCTGAAGCCGCAGCCAACCCGCACCTTACCTGGAGCGCGAACAGCAAGAACGGTTCGCCGACCGGTGGCCCGCTGTATTACGTGAACTACGCGGAGGGCGGCGCGATGGGTGGTTCCGACCGCCCCAGTACGGGCCTGGGTACATTCAGGGAGCAGTTCGAGCGTTACAAGAACGACCTGAAGACATACGGTGCGGCACCAGGCAATAGCCTCTACCTGATCTGGTTCGGCCTGAACGACCTGGTGACGAACGAGCGTGAATCCTCAGACATGAAGAAAGTGGCTGACCAGATGGTCGATATCTGCCATGAGATCATCCGGCTGGACTCTCACGCCAACTTCCTGTTCGGGAACCTGCCGGACCCCCAGGATGCCGTGCGTTTCATGGGTAAAGAGGAGACTGCCAAGATCATCGACTTCTCCACCGGCTCTTTCGAGTTTGGCCATGAGCTGGCCAACAAGATCAAGGAACTGCCGAAGATCAACGAAACCGCCATCGTCGACCTGTTCACGCCGATGTACCACGTGTGCAAGAACCTGTCGTCGTACGGGTTCACCAAGGGCGCGCAACCGAGCGGCATCGAAGTGCGTTATGGCGCGCCGCCGAAGAACCAGGCGGCTGCCTTCCTCACTACCACCAGCGATGAAGCCCATCCAACCGAAGAGGTCTACAAGGTGATCGCGCAGATCTGGGCCACCGAGATCCGCAAGCGTTTCGATTGGGGCACGCTCAGCCAGAAGGCCGATGCGGCATTTACGGTAAAGGGCAACAAGTAATTGCGATAACCGCCGGATCAGCCGGCGGCCTGCGACGTAGCGGGCCGCCGGCTGCGTGGTAGCCTAAGCAGCTACCGCCGCAAGAGCCACCATGACGCTCCATTTTTCCTGCACGATGTGTGGCCGTTGCTGCCACGGCCTTCGCCTCCCACTTAGCATGGCTGAGGCACAGGCCTGGCTCGAGAATGGCGGTGACGTCGAAGTCTTCTGCGAGGCCATTCCCTGGCCTGAAGAACCGCCGGCGGATAACGGCCCTGCATGGCATAAACGCAAGCGCTCATTCCTCGCACGCAGCGGACATTTGCCGGTGCGGGTGATCGTGACCCTGGTCGCGAGCTTCGCCGGTGCGTGCCCGAACCTGCGCGCGGACATGGGCTGTGGCATTTACGAACGCAGGCCGACAGCGTGCCGCGTGTACCCCGCCGAGGTGAATCCGTTTATCTCGGTCGACCCGGCCATGAAGCTCTGTCCGCCGGAGGCCTGGCACGCCCCCGAGGTGCTCCAGGATGACGAAGGACGTTGGGCTGATCCTGTGGTCGCCGGCGCGGTGATCAAGCGTCGCGAGGATGATTACGCCGAAGCCGAAGCCAGGGCACGCTTGTGCGCCTTGCTAGGCATGCACGAAGCCGGCCTGTCCAACGAGGGCGTGCTCGTCTATGCGCCGGCCCGAGCCCACCTGCAGCAAGTTCTCCAAGCCGTGGCAGAAACATCCAACTCGCCGGGTGAGGAGCACGACTGGGTGCTGGTGTCGCATCGCCTGCGGACCATGTGGTTGCTGGAATCCGCGGGTGCCCGTGCGATGCAGGCGGTCGACATCGCCGGTGCCGAACACCGTTTCGTGAGCTTCGTCGGCGACGAATAGCCGCAGAGCACTTGCCACGCACCGGGGCCGTGACGGATCCTCCTTCCTGGCGAGATGAAGGAGCAAGATCGTGGTGAATGTTGTCCCGCAGCCAGTGGTCGCCACGCTATCGCGCTCGGCCATGTTCCTGGTGCTGACGGTGAATCCCGGGACGGCCCCGGCCGATGCCGTGCGCCGCCTGTGCGGTGACCTGGCAGGGCTGTTGCGCGCTGTCGGTTTCCGCGACCTGGATGGCCAACTGTCCTGCGTCATGGGTTTTGGCTCGACCGTGTGGGATCGCCTCTTCGCTGGCCCACGCCCGGCCGAACTGCATCCGTTCAAGGAGATCAACGGTGTGCACCGTGCACCCTCGACGCCAGGCGACGTGCTGCTGCATATCCGCGCGAAGCGCATGGATCTCTGCTTCGAGTTCGCGACCCAGGTCCTGGCAAGGCTGGACGGCGCGGTCGAGGTGGTTGACGAGGTGCACGGCTTCAAGTACTTCGACGACCGCGACCTGATCGGCTTCGTCGACGGCACCGAAAACCCCACCGGCTTCGAAGCGATCGAAGCGGCGGTCATCGCTGATGAGGATCCTGACTTCACCGGTGGCAGTTATGTCATCGTGCAGAAGTACCTGCATGACCTGAAGCGCTGGAACCAGGTTCCGGTCGAGGCGCAGGAGAAAATCATTGGCCGGCACAAGCTCTCCGACATCGAGCTCGAGGATTCGGAAAAGCCCTCGTATGCGCACAACGTGCTGACCAGCATCGAGGAGGATGGACAGGAGCTGGATATCGTCCGCGATAACATGCCCTTTGGCGACGTGGGCAAGGGCGAATTTGGTACTTACTTCATCGGCTACGCGCGTTCGCCGGCTCGCACGGAGCGCATGTTGAATAACATGTTCGTCGGCCTGCCGCCTGGCAACTACGATCGCCTGCTCGATTTCAGCGTGGCCACGACCGGTGGTCTGTTCTTCGTACCGGCGGCCAGTTTTCTCGGCGCCATTCCCGATGCGCCCGGTGCCACCGGCGCAAGGCCTGTTTCTGAATCCGATGACGGTGCGCCTTCGAGTGACGGCTCACTGGGTATCGGCTCGATCAAGATGGAGAACACCCATGGGTAACCTGTTTCGTGAACTGGCCCCCGTCAGCGGCGGCGCATGGAAGCAGATTGAGGAAGAGGCGACGCGCACGCTGAAGGAACACATGGCGGCGCGGCGCCTTGTCGATGTGGTCGGGCCCCGGGGCTACGATGTCGGCGGTGTGGCCACCGGCCATGTCCGCGAGATCAAGGCACCGGAACCGGGTATCCGTGCTTTACAGCGCCAGATGGCGCCCCTCGTCGAACTGCGTGTGCCCTTCGTGCTTTCGCGCGATGAGATCGATGGCGTGGCGCGCGGTTCGAACGATCCGGACCTGCAGCCATTGAAGGACGCAGCGCGCACGCTGGCGTTTGCCGAGGACCGTGCCGTGTTCGATGGTTACGACGCCGCGGGTATCACCGGTATCCGCCAGGTCACCAACAACAAAAAGGTCGCGTTACCTGCCGATATCGCCGCCTATCCGCGCGCGGTGGCAAAGGCCTTGAGCGAACTGCGTCTTTCCGGCGTGAACGGACCCTACCGTCTCGCGCTGGGTGCCAAGGCGTATGCGGCGATGAACGGCGCCACGGATGAAGGCTACCCGGTCTATCGCGAGCTGCACGGCATGCTCAACGG
Source organism: Luteibacter sp. (assembly GCF_036500425.1). Taxonomy (GTDB): domain Bacteria; phylum Pseudomonadota; class Gammaproteobacteria; order Xanthomonadales; family Rhodanobacteraceae; genus Luteibacter. The sequence continues at coordinate 90,949 of NZ_DASYCB010000001.1, read as the reverse complement.
CGCGATCGTCTGGGCGCCGGCCATCGAGGGTGGCTTGCTCCTGACCGGCCGTGGTGGTGATTACGAGCTGCACCTCGGCCAGGATGTATCCATCGGCTACGACTCGCACGATGCGAAAACCGTGACCTTGTACCTGCAGGAGACCTTCACCTTCCTCGCACTCACCAGCGAAGCATCCGTCGACCTGCTCGCGGGCTGATTGCTTTCACGCCCGCCGTATCCCCGGCTTACCACTACCACGCACGCTATCCCCGGCTGTTTGTAGGAGCGCGCTTGCGCGCGATGGGTGCTCGGGGCAAGCCCCATCGCACGCAAGCACGCCCCTACAACGGCTTGATCCGGTACCAGATGGCGTACAACGCCGGCAGGAACAGCAGCGTAAGCACCGTGCCGCCGATCGTGCCGCCGATCAGTGTGAAGGCCAGCGAGCCCCAGAACACCGAGAACGTCAGTGGGATGAAGGCCAGTACGGCCGCGAGTGCCGTGAGGATGACCGGCCGTGAGCGCTGGACGGTAGCCTCGACCACCGCGTGGTAAGTATCCAGTCCTTGCTCCTGATTGGTGCGGATCTGGCCGATGAGGATCAACGTGTTGCGCATGATGATCCCTGCCAGGCCGATCAGGCCCAGGATGGCGTTGAAGCCGAACGGCTGGTGGAAGAGAAGCAGGGTGGGCACCACGCCAACGAGCGCGAGCGGCGCGGTGGCCAGGATCATCAACATCCCCGAGATCGAGCGTACCTCGAAGACGATCACGATCATCATCAACAGGATCATCAGCGGGAAGACCGCGGCGAGTGCCTTGTTAGCCTTGCCGGCCTCTTCGAGTGCACCCGCGGTGTCGATCGCATAGCCGGGCGGTAGTGCATCTATCACCGGCTTCAGCTGACCGATAAGTTGCGTCGATACGTCAGGCGGCTGGACCTTCTCATCGATGTCGCCGCGCACGGTGATCGTCGTCACGCGGTCACGCCGACGCAGGATCGGATCTTCCATGCGGGTTTCTTCGTGGCCCAGCTGGGCGAGCGACACGCGCTGGCCCGCGCTGCCGACCAGGCTGAAGGCACCCAGTTGCGCGGGGTCGAGTCGGGTCGGCCCCGCGCTACGTGCCACCACATCTACCGAACGGATATCCTCGCGCACGCTGGTCACCGGAATACCAGTGAGGAGGAACTGCATCTGCTGCGCGGCATCGTGCGTGCTCAGGCCAATCGCCTGCAGGCGATCCTGGTCCAGCACGAAATGCACCGTTGGCACGCGCTCGTCCCAGTCGGTATTGACCGTGCGCATCGACGGGTTCTTCTGCATGACATCGCGCACCTGCGCGGCGATGGCGCGCACCTTGCCCTCGTCCGGGCCGGAGACGCGGAAGGCGACCGGGAACGGCGACGGCGGCCCGAACACGATCTGCGTGGCACGCACGCGCGCTTCTGGTGCGAGACCTTGCTGTACGGCATCACGCACGCGCAGCTTCAGCGCTTCACGAGCTTTTTCATCCGGGGTAAGCACGACGATCTTCGCAAACGAAGGATCCGGGAGTTCCGGCGACATGCCAAGGAAGAAGCGCGGCGCGCCCTGGCCGATATAGCTGGTGACGATCTTCGCTTCGGGCTGCTTACGCAGCCAGTCCTCGACCTGGGTGGTTGCACGGGTGGTGGCGTCAATGCTGCTGCCTTCCGGCATCTGGACCTCTACCAGGACCTCGGGGCGATCCGAGATCGGGAAGAACTGCTGGCGTACGAAGCCCATGCCGAAGACGGCGACGACGAACAGGCCGACCACGCCCAGCGCCACGATCACCTTGCGGCGCACGACAAAGGCGATAAGCCGGCGGAAAGCTCGATAGCGCGGTGTGCCGTAAATGGCTGCATGCCCACCCGGTACCGGCGCGATGTTCGGCAGCATTTTCACGCCAAGGTACGGCGTGAAGACCACGGCCACGAGCCACGATGTCAGCAGTGAGAACATCACCACCCAGAAAATATTGCCGGCGTACTCGCCCGCGGTGGATTGGGCAAAGCCGACCGGCATAAGGCCGATCGCGGTCACCAGGGTGCCGGCCAGCATGGGCGCCGCCGTATGGCCCCAGGAATAAGTGGCTGCAGCGACGCGATCCTTGCCTTCTTCCATCTTCACCACGATGGTTTCGATCACGATGATCGCGTCATCGACGAGCAGACCCAGTGAGAGGATCAGGGCGCCGAGAGTGATGCGGTCGAAGTCACGGCCGGTCACCAGCATGATGATGAAGACACCGGCGAGCGTGAGCGGCACGGCGGCCGCGACCACCAGGCCGACGCGGAAGCCGAGGCTGATCAAGCTCACGGCGATCACCACGGCCAGGGCCACGAAGAACTTCAGCATGAACTCGTCGTAGGCCTCGGCGATGTTCACCGCCTGGTCGGTGACCTTGCTGAAGGAAAGGCCTAGCGGCAGGTTCTGCGAGATTGTGGCAGCTTCCTTCTCCAACGCCTTACCCAACGCGAGGCCGTTATAACGCTCGCGCATCACGACGCCGAGGATGAGTGACGGCTCGCCATCGTTGCGGACAAGGAAACTGGCGGGGTCTTCGTAGCCGCGGCGTACGGTGGCGATGTCGGCGAGCCGCAACGTCTTGCCGTTCGCGACCACGGGGGTCTGCTCAATCGCCTTCAGGTCATCGAACGCGCCATCGAGACGGATCATCACCTGCGGTCCGGCGGTATCGATCGATCCGGCAGCGGTAAGCACGTTCTGCTTGTTCAACGCATCGAAGATCGCGGTGGGCGCGATGCCCAGCGTGGCGAGGCGCTCGTGCGAGAATTCGACGAAGACCTTCTCCGGGCGCTCGCCGATGATGTTCACTTTCTTCACCCCAGGCACGTGCAGCAACTGCTGGCGGAGTGTTTCCGCCTCGCGAACGAGCAGCCGTTGCGGCTCGCCACGGGCCTTCAGCGCGTACAGGGCGAACGTAACGTCGGCATATTCATCGTTGATCAACGGGCCGATCACCCCCGGCGGGAGCTTCGCCGTTTCGTCGCCGAGTTTCTTGCGTGCCTGGTAAAACTCATCGGGTACGTCAGCGGGCGGCGTGTCGTCGCGCAGCGTCAGCGTGGTCCAGGCCACGCCGGGTCGGGTAAACGTCTCGCTACGGTCGTACCATTTCAGTTCCTGCAGCCGCTTCTCCAGTGGCTCGGCGACCTGGTCCTGCATTTCCTGTGCGGTGGCGCCTGGCCATACACTGACGATGGTCATCACCTTGACGGTGAACGCGGGATCTTCGGCCCGGCCCAGGTGGACAAAGGCAAACAGACCCGCGACCGAGACGGCGATGATCAGGAACAGGGTCACCGCACGTTCGCGTACGGCGAGCGCCGAAAGGTTGAAACCACTCATGGCTGCGTACCCGCGCTGAGGTTCGTGCGCACTTGCTCACCGTCGTGCAGCTGGTGTGCGCCTAGCGCGATAAACCGCTCGCCCGGCTGGAGGCCGGCCGTCACGGCAACCGTCTCGTCACCGACAGCCCCGAGCGTCACTGCGCGCCATGCCACGGTGGACGTCTTCTCCTGTAGCACCCACACACCTGGGCCGTTGCCACGATCGAAGACCGCCGCGAGGGGAATGGCCGAGGACGCGGCGCCTGGCGTAGAAAGGTGGATCACGATGGTGGCGCCGAGCGGCGCATCGGCGGCGGTGCCGTCTAGCACGTAGCGCGCTTCGAAGGTACGCGTGAGCGGATCAGCCGCATCGGACAGCAGGCGGAGGTGAGCGCCGACACTTGCACCCTCGCCGCCGTAGAGCGTGCCGCGTGCCGGCGACCCGATCGCAGGGCGCATCGTCTCTGGGAGCGAAACCAGCGCCTCGCGTGGGCCCGCGTGGGCGAGGCGCACCACGACCTGGCCTGCGGTGACGACCTGGCCGGGTTCCGCCAGGGTTTCGACCACGGTGCCATCGGCGTCTGCGAGCAGTACCGAATAACCGGCTTCGTTTGCCGTGACCGCGGCCTGTGCTTGCGCCGCCCGCAACCGTGCCGCCGCAGCATCGGCGGCGGCCTTGGCCTGGTCATACGAGGATGCGGATACCGCGCCACGACCGACCAGGCCGCGGAAGCGCTTTTCATCCGCGGCGGTCTGGATCGCTTGTGCGCGGGCGGCCTCGAGCTGGCTGGTCGACGCGGTGTCGGCCAGTGCGAGGTCAGTGCGATCGATCCGCATGAGCGGCTGGCCCTTCGTAACGCTTTGCCCTGCATCGACCAGCCGCTCGATGATCTTGCCCGGAACGCGGAAGCCCAGGTTGCTCTGGACGCGGGCCGAGACTACGCCGGAGAAGGCTGCCTCGTTCGCACGAGTCGCTTCCAGGGTGGCGGTGCGGACCAGAGGCGCGGCCAGGCGGGGATCCGCTTCGGTGCGGGAGCAGGCACTGAGAGCGAGGGCGAGTGCCGTGCTGCCCAGGAAGGTAAGGCTGAGGTTGAGGTAGCGGGCGTGCATGGTGGCTTTCCGGGACGGGGAAAACCACTTCTTGGTGTCGAGTGACCAAAATGGCAAGTGGTCACCAAGAATTATTTTTCGACCTGTAGGAGCGCGCGTGCGCGCGATGGGTCTTGCCGCGAGCACGCATCGCGCGCAAGCGCGCTCCTACAGGGGGTTTACGGGGCGAGGCTGCGCAGGATCAGGCCGGTAATGGCCGGCAAGCCTTCCTCGACCTGATCGAGGTTGTGTTGCAGGAGCAGGGGATCGGCGAGCGGCAGCGCGGCCAGCATGATGCCCCGGCAGACTTCATCGAGGGGCGTCTTCCGTTCAAAGGCGCCGATCGCGCGGCCTTCCTGGACAATATTTGCAAGAAGATCATTTATTTGCGCAACATGCGTCTCGGAACTTGCCCAACCTTCGGCGCGCGAATGTGCGGCGATATCGTAGAGCTTCCGGTCGTTGAAGAACTGCGTCAGGCATTGCTCCACGGCCGTGCGGAGCAGCGCACGGACCTTCTCGTGAGGGCCCGACGCCGCCGCCACCGCCGCGCTGATCGCAGCGAACTGGATAGCCAGGGTTTTACTGCAAATAGCTTCGCCAATCGCTTGTTTTGAATCGAAAAACTTGTAGATATACGCTTTGGAGAAGCCGATCGCGCCCGCCAGGTCGGCCATCGTCGTCTTGGCATAACCGTAGCGGCTGAAATGGGCATCGGCCGCATCGATAATCTGGTCGCGAATGCCTGGCGACGGTGTATCGGGAACTGGAGCGTAATTCATCTCCCACCTATACCTGAGGACGGGTTGAAGGGCAAACGGTGACTGATATGTATATGGGTCACCGACTTAACTCCTTCAATCCCTGCACGTGAGCGTTCGTACTGTACAAGGCGTCCGGGCCGGGAGGCACTAAGCTCCGAGCATGACCGAGAGCGCATCTGCCGACACCCCCCAGGCCACCGCGGTGGCCTGTACCGAAAGCGAGCGGCGCTGGACTCTCGTCGCGGCGATCCTCGGATCGGGCATGGCTTTCGTCGACGGCACCATCGTCAATGTGGCCTTGCCGGCGATCCAGCGCGCCATGCAGGGGACGACCGCTGATGCCCAATGGGTCATGGAATCCTACGCGCTGCTGCTATCGGCACTCCTGCTGGTGGGCGGCGTGCTCGGCGACCGCTTTGGACGTCGCCGGGTCTTTGTCATCGGCACGATCGTATTCACGCTAGCGTCGCTGGCGTGCGCCGCCGCATCGGACGTCACGGCCCTGGTCGTCGCACGTGGGGCGCAAGGCCTCGGCGCCGCTTTGCTCGTGCCGGGGAGTCTCGCGCTGATCACGTCGGCATACCCCAAAGAGCGGCGCGGTCGCGCGATCGGTACATGGTCAGCGTTCAGCGCGGTGACCGCGGCCATCGGGCCAGTACTCGGCGGCTTCCTCGTCGAACACCTCTCATGGCACTGGGCGTTCCTTATCAACCTGCCGCTGGGCGTTGCGCTGGTGGCCATTTGCCAGTGGCGCGTGCCCGAGAGTCGCGGTGCGGACGCCGGGCGTATCGACATCGCGGGCGCCGGGCTCGCCACGCTGGGCCTTGCCGGTGTCATCTATGCGCTGATCGAGGCGCCTATGCTAGGGTGGTCAGCCACCGCGGTCGTGGTGGCGGGCGCCGTGGGCGCGATCGCCCTCATCGCGTTTGTGGTGGTCGAGCGGCGGTCTTCTTCGCCCATGCTCCCCCTTGCGCATTTCCGTGACCGCAATTTTTCAGGCGCGAACCTGCTAACCCTGCTGTTGTACGCCTCGCTGGGCGGGAGCATGTTCTTCGTGCCGCTCAACCTCATCCAGGTACAGGGCTATGGCGCCACGGCGGCGGGCGCGTCGCTGTTGCCGTTCATCGCCATCATGTTTGCCCTGTCGCGTATCTCGGGGCGGCTGGTCGACGTGGTCGGCGCGCGCCTGCCGCTGGTGGTAGGGCCCAGCGTGGCGGCGGTGGGATTCGCGCTGTATGCCTTGCCTGGCGTCGGCGATTCCTATTGGACCACCTTCTTCCCAGCGTCGGTTGTGCTTGGCCTTGGCATGAGCATCACCATCGCGCCGCTCACCACGACAGTGATGAATGCGCTGGATCCCTCGCTCGCCGGCACCGCCTCGGGCGTCAACAACGCGGTGTCGCGCGTGGCAGGCCTTATCGCGATCGCCGTGTTCGGCGTGGTGCTTACGCATGGGTTCGACGCGACCTTGCAAGGCGGTCTTGCCAGGATGCATCTACCCCGCGAGACGGTGGCGACCATCCTCGCCCAGCGCGCGAGACTGGCTGGCATCGAACTCCCCGCCGGTGCGGAAGTGGCGAGGCGCCTGGTGGATGAAGCCTTTGTGACCGGCTTCCGCCAGGTCATGCTGCTGTCCACCGCGCTGGCGGCGCTGTCAGCGCTCATTGCATGGCTGATGATTCGCGACAAGCCGAAGGGGTGATAGCCGCTTTCATTGCGGTGCGGCGCGTTCGTCTTTGTGAGCAGGTAACACGGACTTGCTGATGCGAGCTGCTACGCCGACGCTACGGCCGGCCAGGTTCGGCACGCTGTAGCGCATCGCCGTGCCCAGGACTTGCGCGGCTTGAGAGAGCGTGAGGCCGTAGTCCTGTTGCAGCCACTGGACCATGCCGCCACTGGCGGCTTTCAACGCTTCATCGAGCGAGCCCGCCTGGCCAAGCACCATGATCTCGTCCGGTGACTCGACGCGCGGCATCGATACGCTTCGTCCCTTGATGAGGTCCACGGTTACCGTGACATCCATCGATGTTTCCAGCGCGTACTGCGAGGTTTCCCCGTCGCCTTGCAGGGCATGCGCATCGCCGAAGTAGAGCAGGGCGCCAGGTTGCTGCACCGGAAGATAGACGGTGTTGCCTGCGACCACCTCGTTGAAATCCATGTTGCCTCCGTTACGACCCGTGTCACCGGTCGATAACGCCGGCATGCCGAAGCCGGGCGCGACGGCCAGGCCGCCCAACATCGGCTTTAGCGGAACGCTGTAGTGGGCAAGGGCGCCCGTCGCGCCGTCGGGTCGGGCGCGGTTGGCCTGGCGATCGAGGATCCAGCGTACGGGTTTGCCGAGATCGCCCGCCTTGGCGACGAGCGGGGTGGCGAGCGCGCGACCCACGATCGTGTCGAGGCTGTCGGCATAGTCGCGGTTCAGCGCGAGGCGACGGATATGCACGACCAGCGTATCGCCTGGTGTTGCCCCGGCGATGAAGAACGGCCCTGTCTGCGGGTTGCCGAACAAGGCACGCGTTTTGCCATGTTCGTCGACGCCGCCGGAGTCGATCGTGGTGGTGTGGATCGTGTCACCCGGCCAGACCACCAACACCGATGCGCGATCGGCATTCCACGTGTTGGAGTAGTCGGAGGGCACGAAGTCGACGACGCGTGGACCGCGCGGCCGTTCGGGAACGCGCCATCCCGTTACCTCGTGTGCAGCGCGTGCGGAGGGATCATTCGTATCAGGCAGATCGGCGTTGCCCGTGAGCCGCGTGCCAGACACGCGCAGCGTGTAGTGCGATGCATGACCTTCCGCGTCGGTGGTCGTCACCTGCCAGGCTCCGGACGTCTGTGTGCCTTCCATGCGGTCGCCATCGATATCGCCGGTGATCGTGCTGCCGGCCACGTTTGCGTTAAGCGTGGAGAACGCGGGAGAGCCCCATAGGTCGGTGCGAATGATCCAGGATTCCCCCGCCTGGGCCGATAACGCCGCGAACGCGGAAACGATAAACACGACCATACGGCTTGGCATCGGCGACCCTGCATGATTGACTACACGTGTCGTCAATCTAACGACTGACGACAGATGTAGTCAACCATGACCTTTGACTCAGAAGTCGTAGCTCACGCCGAATCGCGCATAACGCGGCAGCTGCCGGACCTGTGCCTGGCCGTACTGTGGATCAGCCACGCCCGGGTCGGTCTGTGAATACGGATAGATGTTGAGCGGCCGCTGCTCATTGGCGAGATTGAAGATGCTCGCGGTGAAGGCCAGCTTGCCGTCTGCGAAGGCCGGACGGTAGGTCGTCCCGACATCCAGCTGGCGAACCCACGGCAGGCGTCCGTGCGATCCGGGCGGCGAAGGCTTACCGTCGCAGTAGCGATACGCGTTGCCGTAACCGGAGGGATCGGTCAGGTCGGGACCGTAGAAGCCGAGGCAGGTCTTCGGTGCGCCGGAGACCAGGCTGAAGTTTGCGGAGACCAGCCATTCCGGTGTGATCTGGTAATACCCATACAGCTTGAGCTGGTGGCGATGGTCGTTGTTGGTGGGCCCGTTGGCGTTCTCCATGATGTAGCTGTTGTCCCAGTCTTCACTGGTGGAGGCCGCTGTCTGCTGAAGGTCCGAACGGAGCTGCCCTTCGGTATTGCCGTAGCTACGCGAAAACACGTAGTCGAGCTTGCCGTACCAGGTGCCATCGAACGGATGCTCGAAGAATCCCTCAAGCGAATAGTAACGGCGCTTGAGACCCTGGAAGCCCAGCTCCTTGTTGCTGAGCGGCACGTTTACCACGTTGCCGTCGGTATCGATCAGGTTGAAGGTATTCGCCCGGCCGGGATTGAACAGGTAGCAGCTGTTCGTGGATGCGACATCGTAGCCGAGCGCGGCGGCCTTCGCGGTGATCCGGTCCACATCGCAATAATCGTCGATGGCGCTGCGCAGGATGCGCTGCGTGGCCTTGGCACCGTAAACCCAGTTAGCGCCCGCGGTCTTCTGGAAGCCAAGGATGAACTCGTCCTGGTACTCCGATTTCAGCTGGTTCGCGGTGACGGTACGCGCATCGGGCAGGACGCCGTAGTAGTTATTCGACGACACCGGTGCGGAGAACGCCGTCAGGTTGGTGGGCAGGCCCTGACCATCGATGCCACCGTAGGTGAAGTACTGCGAGGTACTGAGTGCCGCACCGGCGGCGTTCAGGCCGGGATTGAGCGGCAGGCCCAGGTAGTAACGTCCGGCATTGCCGTAGACCTTGAAGCTGGCATCGCCGTTCACATCCCAACTGAAGCCCAGGCGGGGAGCCCATTGCGGTCGATGCTGGCTGACATAGGAATCGCCGTCGCGATTAAAGTTCTCGAACTGGTCGTTGCGCAGGCCGAGCGACACGAGCCATTGGTCACTGACCTGCCACTTGTCCTCGACATACTGGGCGCGCTGCGTGGCGCGCACGCTGGCCAGTGAACTCACGACATGGCGTACCACGTAGTAGCCCTGCTGGCCGTTGGGAATACCGCCGGTCGCCGGCACACCCAGGCCGGTGGAGATCGGCACGTTGGGATCAGCCTTGCCGTAGGACCAGTAGTAACCATCGGCCGAGGCGGTCGAGCCCTGGTCGATCGCCCGGGTCACCTGGTTGTCGATGCCCGCGCTCAGCGTGTGGTCGCCCAGCGTATACGTGATATCGAAGCGCGTGTTGTTGCTGCGCGTGCTTCGACCGGGGGCGATCACCGTTTGCACGGTCTGGTTGTTGCCGATGGGCGAACCACCGTTAAGGGCGGGATTCTGGTTGATCAGTCCATCCGCATACGTGAGCGAGCCATCATAGGCGCCGGGTTGATCGTACTGGTCCAGCTTCATCTTGCCGTACAGGGCGGAAATCGTGAGGTTATCGGTGATGTATCCCGTGTACTTCGCGCTCCACAGGTCACCGCCGGTCTTGATATTGTCCGCGCTGCCGATGCGCTCACCGCGCTGGAGCGCGGTGTAGTCGTAATCGTAGATCGTGCCCTGGGTCTCGCGCTTGCTGGAGGCGCCGGTCAGTTCAAGGATGTTGTTATCGGTGATGTTCCAGTCGACCTTGCCGTACCAGCGCGGCGAATCGTATCGGTAGTGGTTGTCGGGACTCACGCTATCCACGGCGTTATGCGTGTCGGCCTGCTCGCGCTCGAATTCGCCCGCGATGAAGAAGAACAGCTTGTCCTTGATGAGCGGGCCGCCCACGTAGCTGCTCACGGTGGTGACCCAGTCGCGGTTCTGCCGGTTGGGCTTGTATAGCGAGCCGGCCACCGGTGAAGCGGGCAGGCCATTGGTGTAGAAGGTGTTGACGGTGTCGGCGCGGGCGAAGTCCGGCTCCCAGAGGATCTGTGCGCCGTAGTGCCAGTCGTTGGTGCCGCGCTTGCCCACCTGGTTGATCACGCCGCCGTCGGAACGCCCGTACTGCGCACTGTAGCCGCCTGTATAGACTTCCTGCTGGTCGATCGCGCCGTAGGGCAGGGATATGCCGCCGAGGCCGCGCTGGGGATCGGTGACGTTGTAGCCGTTGATGTAGTAGGCGTTTTCACTGGCCGCGGAACCGCCAAAGCTGTTGAGGCGCTGGCCTGTCGGACCGGTGTAACCCCCGCCGTTACCCACCACACCGGGTGCAAGGCGCGCCACTTCGTCGGCATTGCGGGCCAACGGCAGCTTGGCCAGCTGGTCCGCGGTGATCACACTGCGTGAATCAACCGCCGCCACGTCGATCCGCGGCAGCACGTTGTCGGTCACTGTGACCGAATCGAGGTTCTGGGTGGCCCGCGTAACGAAGGATACGTCGACCGAGGCGCCGACGCGAAGCGTCACCCCGCCGCGTTTCTGAATGTCGGTGCCCGCTTTCTTCAACGTCACCGTGTAGGTGCCGAGCGGGAGCTGGCCCGCCACATAACGGCCTTTTTCATCGACGGACACTTCACGGCTGAGGCCGGAATCCCCCTGGACCAGCACGGTTTCACCGGCATCGACCGGGGCCTGGCCTGTGATCGAGCCCGTGGTGGACTGCGCGTTCGCATGGGCCGCGCCAAGAATGGCCACCACCGCGACGAACAGGCGGCTACGGGCGGAAAGAACGGCGTTCTGCTTCAAAACAACTTCCCCTTGATATCCGGAATGAGGCGCGGTGGCGGGCAATGCACATGTTGCAATGCGGGAGGCGCCACCAAGGAATATCGAATAGACGTCTATATGTCTAGACGTACATACGTGAAGTGTTCGTCACGAAGGAAACATAGCGTTTCCCGTGGCGAACACTGAACGCGAAAAAGGGGTTCCCATAGGCCGTATTTCGGCCTATGGTGGGGAGTTAACCCGGCAAAGCCTTAGAGGCCGCGGCGAGCATTGCGCTCGCGGGCTTCGGATTCGTCAATCGTGTAAATCGTCTCGGGAACCGCTTCAAGGCGGGCGCGGGGGATCGGCTCATCGCTCTCATCGGAGAGGCCATAAGTGCCCTCGGCGATCTTTTCCAGCGCGCGGTCGATCGCAGGCAGCCGGCCTTCGCTATGCGCGAGGACAGCTTCGTCGTTGGCCTGCTGGGCGAGGCGGTCGCCATCGTCGCCTTCATCCTGCGGCTCACCGCCAGCTGCGCCCTGCCAGGCTTGCTCATCCCGGCCGGCCGCGTTACCTACGGCGATGAGCTGGCGGCGAAGCTCGAGGAGCCGCTCTTTCTGGCGTGCGATGAAGGCGGGGTCGAGTTCGGTGTCTGACATGGTGTCTCTCCGTGGCTACAGCGGTGGGAAAGCGCGTTGTTTAGCAGGCTCCCCCGCCAACGGATTGTCAAATCACATCCCAGCCGTTGTAGGAGAGCGCTTGCGCGCGATCGCGCGCAAGCGCTCTCCTACAGTGACAAGGCTGCCGCGATGTACCCTGCGGCGATGCCGAAGGCCACGACCGCCAGCGCCAGCATGACGAGCAGGCGCCAAGGCAGCGAGCGTCCGAGCATGGCTAGTGACGGCAAGCTCACCGGCGGTAGCGTCAGCAGCAACGCCGCCGCCGGACCAACGCCCAGGCCCAGCGACAGCATGGCCTGCACGATGGGTACTTCGCCCGCTGTGGGAATAACGAACAATGTGCCGGCGATCGCGAGGCCGGCGATCCAGTACCACTCGTTACCGATGTCGGCACCGATATGCGGAAACAGCCAGGCACGAGCGGCGCCCAGGGCGAGCACGATCACGACATATTCGGGAATCAGGCGCACGGTCATGCGCACGAAGATCTCTGCCCAGCGCCGTGCGATATCGCCAGCTGCACGGGATTCCGCTTCAAATGGCTTATCCATGGGAACCGGGGTGGCCGGACCCCCCATGCGGTTAGCGAGCCAGCCAAGGCCAAACACCATCGGAATGGCGAGCGCGATGCGCAGGCCCACCCACTGCCAGCCCAGGACAAAGCCGGTGAAGATCAGCGTAGCCGGATTGAGCATGGTGTTGCTGAGCCAGAAGGCCACCGAGGCACCTGGCGCGGCTTGCTGCTTGCGCAGTCCGGCGACCACCGGTGCCGCGCAGCAGGTGCACATCATGCCTGGCACGCCAAGCAGGCCGCCGGCGACCGTACTGCCGAAGCCGTTGCTGCCGAGCATGCGCTGGATCGCATGGGCCGGGATCAGCGCCTGGATGGCGGAGCCGAGCAGCAGGCCCAGCAGCATGGCCTTCCAGATCGCCTTTCCGTACGCCAGCGCGTAGTCGACGGCGGCGCTCCACGATGGCGAGGGTGCCGAAGCGGCATCGCCCATCAGAATCGAGTGACCGATGGAATGGCTCGCCGCGGCGTCAAAAGCGCGGCCGTAATAGGGATACCACTTCACGTAAAACAGGCCAGCGATCACGAGCAGGGCGAAGACCGCCCAGCGAATGCCGTTGCCTTTTTGCGATATCGCGTGCATGGCTTTCCCCTCTGCCTCGACCGTCGCTATGCTGCACCCACAGGCACCGGCCGCGCTATCGCGTATTTGTATGGATCTGCCCATGAATTCCATTCGTTTGACGGAACTTGCCCATGGCGGTGGTTGCGGCTGCAAGCTGGCGCCTTCGGTGCTGCAGGAGCTGCTGGCCAACAAGGCCCCGGGCATGCCATTTGCGCAGCTGCTCGTGGGCAACGAATCCAGCGATGACGCCGCGGTGTGGCAGGTCGACGACCGCACCTGCGTGATCGCCACCACCGATTTCTTCATGCCCATCGTGGATGATCCTTACCAGTTCGGCCGGATCGCCGCGGCCAACGCCCTTTCCGATGTGTACGCCATGGGCGGCAAGCCGATCATGGCCCTGGCTATCCTTGGCATGCCGCTCGGCAAGCTGGATATCGAAGCGGTGCGCGCGATCCTGGCCGGCGGTGAATCGATCTGCGCCGAGGCTGGCATTCCTGTCGCGGGCGGCCACTCCATCGATTCGGCGGAGCCAATCTACGGCCTTGCTGCGGTCGGCCTTTGCCAACCCTCCGAGGTACGGCGGAACGCGGGCGCCCGGCTGGGCGATGTGCTGATTCTCACGAAGGGTATCGGCGTCGGCATCTATTCGGCGGCGTTCAAGAAAGAAGCGCTATCACCCGCGGCATATAACGAAATGATCGCCTCGACCACGCTACTCAACCGTATCGGCCACGACCTTGCCCAGGATAGCGACGTCCATGCGATCACCGATGTGACCGGCTTTGGCTTGCTCGGCCACAGCATGGAAATGGCACGGGCCAGCGGCGCTCGCTTGCGCATTGACGAAGCGCGCGTGCCATTCCTTGCCGAGGCCCAGGCACTGGTCCAGGCGGGCTTTGTCACCGGCGCTTCCAAACGCAACTGGGCCAGCTACGGCGATGGGGTCGCGTTGCCGGATGGCTTACCCGACTGGCGCCGCGACCTGCTTACCGATCCGCAAACCTCGGGCGGCTTGCTCGTCGCATGCGCGCCCGAACGAGCGGAATCGATCCGCGCGATGATCGAGGCGGCAGGCTATCCGCGGGCGAGCATCGTGGGCGAGTCCATCGCAGGCGCACCCGGCATCGAGCTCGGTTAACACGGCACTTTCTGTAGGAGCGCGCTTGCGCGCGACCGGGTCCGCCGCAAGCACCCATCGCGCGCGAGCGTGCTCCTACGGGGTGGCGGAAGAGCATGGGAGTCGAACCCACCCGAAACAGTCTGGCTGCCTCACCCGGATTTGAAGTCCGGACGCCCCACCGGGGACGTTGCTCTTCCATGGAACGGCGTTACGGCGAAGGTGCTGCGAACAAATCGAGGTAATCGGCGCGGATACTGCGGAGCGTGCCGCGATTGAGCATAACACCCTGTCTGTCGAAGAACTCCAGGATCTGAATCGCCACCTTGCGACCGTTATCGAGCCGGTCGCGGAACTGCGCGGCGGTGAAACGGCCATCGGGTGCGTGCGCCGCGATATCGGCGGCGATACGCAGCATCTCGTCGACCACCTCGCGTAGGAAGAAATGATCATGCGCGACCTCGTCGACCAGTCCACGCCGTGCCGCTGACTTCAGCCGCTGGCGAATGTCGCCTTCCGGGCGGCGGAGTGAGCTGGCGATGTCGCGCACACGTGGCGGCCGGAAGCGCTCGGTACCACCTAGCAGTGGCGCGATCGTCATCCATGCCGCTGCATCCTCGGGGCTGGCCTGTGGCACGTGATCGATAAGGCGGACGAACGCGCCGTCGCGGACCATCCGTGCGGCCAGCTCAGGGTGCAGCAACGCCTGGGCGAAGGCGGTGGCCGGCAGGCGTGGCTGGACCGCACGGCGCAAGGTTTCGCGCGGCATACCTTGCAAGTCAGGGTGTTCTGCGTGGAACACCGCCAGATGCTTCGCCATGGCGTCGATCCCACGTCGCCAGTGCGTAGGGCTTAGCGCGACCTGCGTGCCACCCGCGTCGAAGACCAAGGGCGACAGCCCATCGATCACGCGCGCCACGGCGGCTGGAGAAAGTGCACGGTCACGGGCGAATGCCACCACGTCGCGTGCATAAGGCGGAGTATCGAGCAGGCCTGCGAAGCTCACCCGTGGATCCGCCTCGGACCACGCGGCGCGTTCGGTCGCGCGTGCGGGTGTGCGCCGTTGCCGCGCCGGTGCGCGCAGATCCATGAAGAAGCCGCCACCGACCGTTCGCTGGGCCGTGGTATCGCGCAGCACGAAGCGATCCAGGGAGCTGGCGGCGATCGGGCGATCGAGTACCAGTTGGACGTCGGCGGTCTCGCCCGGTCGTAACTGTTCGCCTTCAAGCAACACGACGCGTACGCCGGTTTCGACCGAAGCGTGGTGCAGGCGTGCCGGAAACCATGAGGCGATCGCGCGGGGCTCGCCCGCAAGGAGGTGCAGGCGCGCATCGATGCGGTCGGTTGGCGCGTGGAGCAGGGGGTCGAGGACCATGTCACCGCGGCGGATCGCGTCCTTGGTCACGCCTGTGCCCGCGAGATTCAGCGCGACGCGGTCGCCTGCGTGACCTTTTTCGGCCTCCTGGTTCTGTGCGTGGATGGAACGTACGCGCGCAGCCAGGCCCAACGGGCTGATCATCACGGGGTCCTTCATCTGCACGGTGCCGGAAAGCACGGTACCCGTCACGACGACGCCGATGCCAGGAAGGGTGAATACGCGATCGATGGCCAGGCGGAAACGGGCGTCGTCACTATGCGCCTGGCGCGACCATGCCTCTGCCGCAAGCCGTGCCCGTAGTGCATCGAGCCCTTCACCGGTCAGAACCGAGACGGGAAGTACTTCCGCGGTCGCCAGCGTCGTCCCGGCGAGCGCCTCGCGTACTTCGGCTTCTACGGCGAACAGCCGTTCGGGTGACGCGACATCGGCCTTGGTCAGGGCGATGATGCCGTGGCGGATTCCCAGCAGGTCGAGGATAGCCAGGTGTTCGCGCGTCTGCGGCATGACCCCATCGTCGGCGGCCACGACCAGCAAGGCCATATCGATGCCGCTCGCTCCGGCGACCATGGTGCGAACGAACTTCTCGTGGCCGGGAACGTCGATGAAGCCGATCGTGAGGCCATCGGTGAGCGGCAGGTATGCAAACCCGAGGTCGATGGTGATGCCGCGGGCTTTCTCTTCCTTGAGCCGGTCACCGGCGATACCGGTCAGCGCGCGGACCAGCGATGTCTTGCCGTGGTCGATGTGGCCCGCGGTGCCAACGATCATGCGCGCGCGGCGAGGTTCGCGAGGAAGGACGCTTCGTCGGCTTCATCCAGGCAACGGAGGTCGAGCTGGAGCGCGCCCTCGGTGATGCGGCCGATGACGGGGCGCGGCAGTGCGCGCCAGGCCGTTGCAAGTGTATCGAGGGCGCGCTGGCTCCCTACGGAGCGGATGCGTAGCGCGGCGCTGGGCAAGGTATCGAGGGGCAGGGCGCCCGAGCCGACCTGGCTGGTGCAATCGCCGACCTCGACATGGAAGCCGTCGCCGATCTGTGCCGCCACAACCGCGCGTAGCCGTTCGGCTTGCATGGCGATGTCGTCGCGGGAGCGGGCGAGGAAGCGCAGGGTGGGCAAACGCTCGGCGAGGCGATCCGAGTCACGATACAGATGCAGCGTCGCCTCGATGGCGGCCAGCCGGATCTTGTCGACGCGTAAGGCGCGCTTCAGCGGATTGCGGTTGATCGCGGCGATCAGTTCGCGGCTTCCTACGATGAACCCGGCTTGCGGTCCACCGAGTAGCTTGTCACCGGAGAAGGTAACGAGGTGCGCGCCTTCCATGACCGCCTCGCGCACGGTGGCTTCGCGGGCCACGCCATAGGCCGAGAGGTCCACCAGGCTGCCCGAGCCCAGGTCATTGAGCAGCGGTACACCGGCGGCATGCGCTATGGCCGCCAACTCGCGCGCATCCACCTCCGCCGTGAAACCCTGGATGCGGTAGTTCGAGGTGTGCACCTTGAGGATGACGCCGGTGCGTTCGTCGATCGCGTTACGGTAGTCCGCGACGTGGGTGCGGTTGGTGGTACCCACCTCCACCATCACGGCCCCGGCGCGCGCCATGATGTCGGGCATGCGGAACGCGCCGCCGATCTCGATGAGTTCGCCGCGCGAGACGATGGCCCCCTGGCCCAGGGCCAGTGTGTTCAGGCAGAGCAAGACGGCCGCCGCGTTGTTGTTCACCAGCGTCGCATCTTCGGCACCGGTGAGTTCGCAGAGCAGGGCGCGGACGTGGTCATCGCGCTCGCCACGGCTGCCTTCGTCGAGGTCATACTCCAGGGCGACCGGGTGGCGCATCGCTTCGGTTGCCGCCTCAATGGCGGCTTCGGCCAGCAGGGCGCGGCCCAGGTTGGTATGCAAGACGGTGCCGGTCAGGTTGAACAGTGGGCGCAGGCGGGGCCGTCGTGCCTCGAGCCGCTCGCGTGCAGCGCTGATGATCATGCTGATATCGGCTGGCGCCGTGCCACCGGCGAGTACCCGTGTGCGCGCGTCATCGAGCGCCCGGCGGATAGCTTCGGTCGTGGCGGCACGCCCGTGCGCCTCAAGCAGCGGCGTCGCCTCGACCGTGGCCAGGACCGTGGCGACGGCGGGCAGGCGGCGCAGGGCGCCGCGTTCGGACTCAGCGATATCCATGCGGGGCAGCGTAGCCCCAACACGCGGCGATTTTCTAGTCGGTCTCGGCGGTATCGCCCATCAGCAGGAAAGGGTTCGGCGCGTGTCGGGAAAACCCGGCTTCGGCCACCAACAGGTCGAGGCCCAGCGAGGCGAGGTCATCGGCCACCGGGTCCACCTGCATATCCTTCACCTGGTACAGCAGCTTGCTGTAGGTGTGGCAATCGCCACAGGTCTCGACCTTGACCAGCCCGTTATCGCCTTCGATCGCCTGAACCTGGAGTTTGCCGGTGCCGCCGCAGGTGATGCACGACGCGCGTACATGGTTCCAGGCCGATGAGCATAGCGAGCACTGCAAGAAGCGCGTACCGGGCGTGATGCCGCTGGCGGTGATCAGGCCCACGACGCTGGGGGAACCACAGCACGGGCAAAGCGAGCGTTCCTCCAGCAGGCGGAGTTCCGTGACCACCAGCCGTGACGCGGAGACGGTGAAGTAGACCTGCAGGGCCGCGGCGATATAAACGGCCGCGGCAGCTTCCGTGGCCGGCACGGCGCCCCGCAGGAACTGGTCGGCCAGCCGCTCAATGGCATCGTCGTCCATGTCCCGTAACTGCTCGATCGCCTCGACCGCGGGCGGCGGCAACTCGGCAGACTCGATCTCGGCGAGCATCAGGCGCAAGCCTTCGCGCCATGCCGGGTCACGGGGATGGCCATCCGCGGCGAGCGGAGGCAGGCGGGCCCCGACCGCGCGGGCTACGACCTCGGCCCCGGGCGTGCCTGAGGGCGCAAGCGTGGTGGCCACGGCGTGCTGGGACCATGACAGCGAGGCGAGAAAGCGCAGCCACGCTTCCAGTGGGTGTCCGCCGGCCAGGTTTTCCAGGCGGCCGGCCGTCACCCCGAAGCGGCGCAGGCGATCCGGGAGGAGGATAGGATCGGGAGCCTTGACGCCGGCGTGCGATGGGCCAGTCCATTTTGCATTGGGCGGTAGCTCAGCTTGCTTCACAGGTGCTTCCCGGGTGCATCGCCACGGCGGCGGTAGCCAATGATCTGGTGGAACCACTTGCGGTGATGGTGCCATGCCCAGCCGGGTGTAACCCAGCCCTGGGTCATGCTGCGTACCGAATGGCGGATCCAGATACCGGCGTAGATGTGTGCGACCAGTACAAGGATGGCCGCGAACGCGGAGAGACTGTGGATCAGTACGGCGATCCGCTGCGTCTCGATGGATGTGGCCTTGCCAAAGTAGACTTCCCAGATCAGCAGGCCGGTGATGAACAGCACCGGGATCAGTGCGGCCATCGCCCAGAAAACGGCCTTCTGGCCCGCGTTGTTGTGGCCGACCGGGGGAACCTTTTCATCGTCGTTCGTGACCACGTCGACGATGGACTTCGACCATTCCACGTCATCGCGGTTGAAGAGGTTATTCCGCCAGAACTGGATGAACATGCCGATCCAGCTGATGACCAGGCAGCAACCGAACCAGGGATGCGCGGCGCGCGCCCACTGGCCGCCGCCAAATAGGCCGGACATCCAGAACAGGATCGGGTGGAACATCGATAGCCCGGAGATCACCAGCAGCAGGAAAAGCCCCGCATTGATCCAGTGGTTGATACGGTTCACCGTGGTGTACCGCGTGATCGCGTTGGCGGGACGGGTCATGGCACCTGTTCCTCCTTGGTTTCACGGATTTCGCGGGCGGCCTCGTCTTCGTCTTCCCGCATCGTGTCGTTGGGGCCCACGGTGATCCAATGGAAGAATCCCGCCAGCGCCGCCAGGGCGATGCCCGCGACCGCCAGTGGCTTGTACAGCCCCTTCCAGGCCTGGACGATATAGCTGATGTGCGGCTTGTCCGGCAGGCCCGAATAAAGGGACGGCTTGTCGGCGTGGTGCAGCACATACATCACGTGTGTCCCGCCCACTTCGGGTGGATCGTACAGCCCGGCCTTAGCGAACCCGCGCGATTTCAGGTCAACGATGCGATCGGCTGCCTGGTGCTGCATGTCGGTCTTCGACCCGAACATGATCGCGCCCGTCGGGCAGGCCTTTACGCAGGCAGGTTCGAGGCCCACCGTGACGCGATCCGAGCACAGCGTGCACTTGTACGACTTGTGATCGGTCTTGCTGACCCGCGGGATATTGAACGGGCAACCCTTGATGCAATAGCCGCAACCGATGCATTTATCGCTGATGAAATCGACGATGCCGTTGGCGTACTGCACGATCGCACCGGGCGCAGGGCAGGCCTTCAGGCAGCCCGGGTCCTCGCAGTGCATGCAGCCATCCTTGCGGATCAGCCACTCGAGGTTGCCCTGTTCGTTTTCGTACTCGTTGAACTTCATCAGGGTCCATACGCTCGGCCCGAGGTCGTTCGGGTTTTCGTATGAACCTTCGAAGTAGCCGATTTCCGGGCGCAGGTCGTTCCATTCCATGCATGCGGCCTGGCACGCCTTGCAGCCGATGCAACGACTGACATCGATCAGCTTCGCCACCTGTTCTTCGTGGCTGCGTGTCGCCGGCGGCGTCATGGTCGACGCGGAACGGCGGATGTAGTCTTGTGATTGCAAGTCCGACATGTCGTCCGCCTCAGGCCGTGGGTGCCGACGTCGTTTCGACGTTGACCAGGAACGCCTTAAACTCTGGCGTCTGCGTATTGGCGTCGCCCACGGACGGGGTCAGCGTGTTGGCGCCGTACCCCTTCCTGGCCTGGCCGGTGAAACCCCAGTGCAATGGCACACCGATGACATGGGTCGCCTTGCCATCGACCAGCAGTGGCTTGATGCGCTTGGTGACATACGCCTTGCAGATCACCTCGCCACGCTTAGACGACACCTTGACCCAGCCACCCTGGGCAATACCCTTTTCCTTGGCGAGGACCTCGCCGATCTCCACGAATTCCTCCGGCTGCAGCACGGCATTGATCAGCGCGTGCTTGGTCCAGAAGTGGAAATGCTCGGTGAGGCGGTAGGTCGTCGCGACGAACGGGAAGTCCGAAGGCTTGCCGAAGTTATTGCGGTCATGCTCGAACACACGCGCCATGGGATTGGACCGCACCTTCGGGTGGAGCACGTTTTCCACGGGTGATTCCATGGGTTCGTAGTGCTCAGGGAACGGTCCCTCCACGAGGAGGTTACGGCCGAACAGGCGGGCCTGGCCTTCCACGGTCATGATGAACGGGCCGTCGTTTGCCGAGGGCTTCTGCGCCACAGGATAGTCGGGCACATCGATACCGACCCACTTGCTGCCGTTCCACTCGATCACCGGCTTGCGCGGATTCCAGGGCTTGCCATCGGGATCCGCGCTGGCGCGGTTGTACAGGATGCGGCGATTGGCCGGCCATGCCCACGCCCAGTTCGGCGAGAGGCCTTGCTCACGCGGATCGGTGGCATCGCGCCGCGCCATCTGGTTACCTTTCTCGGTGAAGCTACCCGCGAAAATCCAGCAGCCCGACGCAGTGCTGCCATCATCGCGCAACTGGCTGAAGCCATCGAGCAAGGTGCCACCCTTAGAGGTCACGTTGGTCACCGGGTCAGTCACGTCCGCGAGGAAGCGGCCGTTCATCTCCTTCGCCAACTCTTCGGGTTCCGGCTCCCAGGGATTCATGTAGTTCCACGTCATCGCCATGAGCGAATCGGGGAACGCGCCGCCTTCCTTCTGGTACAGCGCGCGAAGGCGCTGGAACAGGCCGGCCATGATCCACAGGTCGGACTTCGCGATGCCCGGCGGATCGGCTGCCTTCCAGTGCCATTGCAGCCAGCGCGCGGAGTTCACCAGCGAGCCGTTTTCCTCGGCGAAGCAGCTGACCGGCAGCTGGAACACTTCCGTCTGGATTTCATGCGATTTAGCCGGGTTTTGTGGGCCGAAATCCTGCCAGAAGCGCGACGTTTCCGTATCCAGTGGATCCATGGTGACAAGGAACTTCAGCTTGCTCAGGCCTGCGCGGATCTTGCCGCGGTCGGGGAACGCCTGGAGCGGGTTGAAGCCCTGGCAGATGTAGCCGCCCATCT
Organism: Luteibacter sp.; assembly: GCF_036500425.1. Classification (GTDB taxonomy): domain Bacteria; phylum Pseudomonadota; class Gammaproteobacteria; order Xanthomonadales; family Rhodanobacteraceae; genus Luteibacter. Next base: position 69,218 of record NZ_DASYCB010000001.1, on the reverse strand, counting down.
GCCCGTTGTTCATCATCTCAAACGCCTTGATGATGTCGTAGAGCGGGATGTCCAGCTTGGGCAGGAGGTCGTAGGCCCAGTTCGTCTCGGCCGTGGCGGCGTCGCCGAACAAGGCTTTCTGCAGGCTGACGAAGAGCTTCCGGGTATTCTGGTAGAAGCTGGTCTGGCCTGGGCGCAGCGGCTTGAACAGCCGCGTCTTCATGTACTCGTCGTAGCTGGTTTCCTTATCCGTAGGCAGATTCATGTAGCCCGGCAGCTGGTTCGACAGCAGGCCGACGTCGGTAAGGCCCTGGATGTTCGAATGCCCGCGAAGGGCGTTCATGCCACCGCCGGCCACGCCGATGTTGCCGAGGAGCAACTGCACCATGGCCATGGCGCGGATGTTCTGCACGCCTACGGTGTGCTGGGTCCAGCCGAGTGCGAACAGGCTGGTCATGGCGCGATCGGGCACACAGGTGCTCGCGATCAGTTCGCAGATGTGCAGGAACTTGTCCTGCGGTGTGCCGCAGATGCGCGAGACCATCTCAGGTGTGTACCGGGAGACGTGCTCCTTCAGCAGGTTGATGACGCAGCGTGGGTTCTGCCACGTGTCATCCGCTTTCGCGAAACCATCCTCGCCGAGCTCATAGTCCCAGCTCGACTTGTCGTAACTATGGTTGTCTTCGTTGAACCCGCTGAACAGGCCGTCCTGGAAGCTGAACTCCTCCTTCACCAGCAGGCTGGCGTTGGTGTAGTTCTTGACGTACGTGTGCTGGATCTTGTCGTGGGTCAGCAGGTAGTGCATCAGGCCGCTGAGAAACGCGATGTCGGTTCCCGGCCGGATTGGCGCGTAGTAATCGGCCACGGAGGCCGTTCGGGTAAAGCGCGGGTCGACGACGATGAGCTTGGCACCGTTCTCGATCTTCGCTTCGATCACCCATTTGAATCCGCACGGGTGGGCCTCGGCGGCATTGCCACCCATGACGATCACGACATCGGCATTGCGGATGTCGCCCCAGGTGTTGGTCATCGCGCCTCGACCGAATGATGGGGCCAGACTGGCCACCGTCGGTCCGTGTCAAACGCGCGCCTGGTTGTCGAACACCACCATGCCGAGGGAGCGGGCAACCTTCCATGTAAGGAAGGAGGTTTCACTGGAAGATGCGGACGCGGCGAGCATGCCGACACTGGTCCACCGGTTCACGGTGGTGCCGTCGGCGTTCTTCGCGATGAAGTTTTTGTCGCGGTCGTCCTTCATCAGGCGCGCGATACGGTCGAGCGCGAAGTCCCAGGAGACTTCCTCGAAGTCGGTGCCTCCCGGCTTGCGGTAACGCGGCACCTTGAGGCGGGTGGGCGCGTGGACGATGTCGAGCAGGGCGGAACCCTTCGGGCACAGCGTGCCGCGGTTCACCGGATGATCCGGGTCGCCCTCGATGTGGATGATGTTGGACCGGGCGTTTTTCGCCTTGTCACCCATGCTGTAGATGAGGATGCCGCACGCCACCGAACAATAGGTGCACGTGTTGCGTGTCTCGCTGGCGTGGGTGAGCTTGAAGGGGCGAACGGCGGCGGCTTGCGCCACGCCGGATGCCCCGAACCCGATCATGCCGAGGCTAGATGCAGCGAGCCCCATGCCTGTCAGTTTTATGAACTCGCGGCGGGTAAGTGCCATCGCAAGAGCTCCGTAGGAAACCTGGCTGGACCACCGCCCCCGGTGAGGAGGGCGGGCACTGGCTTGTGTTCCTTTCGGGTTGGGCCGTAGGCACCGCCCAACCTTTCATGAACTTACCACGATCCTACAAAGCCCGGTGAGGGGTTTCCTGCACAAAACGCGCCTGTCGTGACGATAACAAATTGTTAAGTGGCGGTTCTCGCTTCTACACGTGCCCGATGGCGAGGCCCACGAGGACGACGGCGGACGTGAGCGAAATGCCCATGAAAAATCCGAAGAGCCAGCCGGGCATCTCGCGGGCAGCGGGGGCAGTCGTGGCAGGGTTGGACATGCTTGGTAACTCCTATTGGAACAGTCCGAAATGGACGACGGTGTAGCAGGCGGCACTGATCGCTGCGAAAACGACAGAACTCAGAAGCAACTTGTAGTGCGCCATCCATGCGCGAAGCTCAAGGCCAATCGACGGAGCGTCGACAGGAAAGATCAAACCGCACAAAGGCACGATGGCGTTGGTGACGACCATGAGTACCGCAAGCGCGAGGACGATGCCAGAGCTGTGGCTTCCGAACTGTGTTAGCGCGACCTCTCGCTCGTACACCGCGGAGGACGCGAATAGCAGCGCAGCCCACGAGATTTGGCCATCTTTCACAAGAAGGAGTGGCGAAAGATCGCGTTGTCGCGCAGCGTCTGCAAAAGTTCGAACCAAGCTGACGAGCACAACAGGCGCGGCAACCGGAAGTAAGATATTTCCGAAAATCCAACCTGCCCAGCCTTCCGGCATGTGCCATCTCCAAGACGTTTTGAATGCACCGATGCTCGCAGTTTCGTGCACAGGTTCAAGACGTGGGACATGCGTCAAGTCAATCGCCTACACGTCGCCGCGGGCGAGCCCTTGGGCACTTACGACCTGGGCGCCGGCCGCTCGGAATGTAGCCTCGCGCTGGCACGTGCGCCACGGCGCTTTATCGACCACCTGGGCGCCTCGCTCTTTCCTGACCCGCCGCCTGGGATATGACACCCCTTTCCAAGGACGTGAGACCCGCATACCATCGGTCCGTCCGGCAGCCGGCCAAGGGGGCCGCCACCCGGCAAGGGGAGCCAGCATGGAATGTCGCCACGGTGCCGGAAGGCGCCAGAGGGATGTCGCGTGCGCCGGGTGCGCCGCATGAGCCGCTACGCGAAACGCGTCAGCGAGCGTTGGACCGACGCGCTCAGCCGGGTCGGTTGGGATGATTTCGAAAGACGTGTCGGCGCGTATTACGCGGAGCAGGGCTTTCGCGTCGAGCACAGCGGTACCGGCAGTGGATCCGGCCGCACCGATGGTGGCATCGACCTGAAGTTGTACAAGGACGACGCCTTCATCGTGGTGCAGTGCAAACACTGGAACGTGCTGCAGGTACCACACAATCCCGTGCATGAACTAATCGGTGTGATGCACACAGCAGGCGCGACCGGTGCCATCCTCGTGACATCGGGCGAATTCACCCGTGCGGCGATCGATTCGGCGGCGCGCTTCCCCGGCATCACTCTGGTAGATGGCGCGGCAGCCCGCGAGATGATCGGTGCTATTGATGACGTCATGCTTCAATCGACCGGCCTTGTCACCGTATCGCCGTCGGCCAGCGGCGAAGCACCGCGACAGCGTGCGCTACGCAGTACGAAACCCAAAGATGTCGCGATGTTCGCCATCGCCCTCGTCGCCACGGTGGGCAGCCTGGTCATCTATACGCACCTGATTCGCAAGGCCGCGATTCCTTCGCGACAGGCCGATCCGGTGAGCCAGCAAGTGCCTGCCAATCCATGGCGCGCATCCGTTGTCGCGACGCGTGCCCCGACGAGACCTGCACCGGTCACCGATGCAGCGGGCCATCCCGTAGCGCGAGGAAACACGCCGCGTACACCCGAAGAACTCAAGACATGGGAGCGGCAGAACGCCGAGTCGATGAAGATCCTTGAAAAGACCACGCCGGTGTTGCAATCGCCGTAGTGTGTTCCTGACGCAACAATGTGGTGTTCGAAACGCAACCCTGCGGTACGGGCCCGCTAGGTAGCATGCATGAGTGACCAACAAGAAGGGGAGTTGAAGTGAAAGTGCGCTTTATTTTTGTAAGCCTGCTTGCCATGGCAGCATCCATGGCCGGCGCCCAGGGCACGGCGGGTAGCATCTTCGGGCACGGCCCGGCCGGCGGTTCCGTTACCGCCGTTAGCAGCACGGGCGCGCAGCGCCACGCTGAGATCAACGGGCGGGGGCGTTATAGCCTGTCACCGTTACCGATGGGCACGTACACCGTGACCCTCGACAAGGACGGCAAGACCGTCGACACGCGCAAAAACATCAGTGTGGTCGTGGGCCGCGGCCTGCAGGTCGATTTTGCCTGCGAGAACGATAAGTGCGAGGCCGGCAGCTGAGTTGAGTAGCATGCCATCGCGATAGCCGTTGGGCATCGCGGGGCTGGATCGCGCGCAAGCGCGCTCCTACAGAAAACGCCGTCTTGTAGGAGCGCGCTTGCGCGCGATCACCGCTGAAACTTAGCGCATGCCACCGGTGGCAAGAATCAGCTCACCCGTCACCCAACCGGCATCATCCGATGCGAGGAAGGTCACGACCGGCGCGATGTCGGTGACCTGACCGATCCGGCCCAGCGGTGTCTGGCCTTCGGCCCAGCCCTGGAAATCGGAGCCGATGAAGCCCGCCGTGTGGGTGCCTTCCGTTTCCACCATGCCCGGGTTCACCGAGTTGACGCGAATGCCACGCGGGCCAAGTTCGCGCGAGAGCACGCCGGTGATCGAATCCAGCGCGCCCTTGGTGCCGCTGTAGATGGCACTTTCTGCAGGCACGAGGCGGGTCACGGCCGAGCCGATGTTGATGACGCTGCCACCCTTGCCAAGGTGCGGTGAGGCGGCACGGGTCACCAGCAGCGGGCCAAGGACGTTGGTGTCGAACATGCGGCGGAACAGCGCCTCGGTCGTGCTCTCCACTGCCGCGAACTCGTAGACGCCGGAGTTGTTCACGACGATGTCGAGGCGGCCGAAGTTCTCGATAGCCGCGGCGACCAGCTTGCCGGCGTCCGCTTCGCGGGTGACATCGGCACCCACCGCGACCGCCTTGCCGCCGGCCGCCTTGATCTCCGCCACGACTTTCTCGGCGCCGTCTTTGCTGGAGGCATAGTTCACGATGACGCTGGCCCCTTCGGCCGCCAGCGACCTCGCAATACCCGCGCCGATGCCCTTGGATGCGCCCGTGACGATGGCGACTTTGTCTTTCAACTTGCTCATGGTGGTTCCCTGGATGGCATGGTCGGCCCGACATGAGCCGCCTGCATCTATCACTGGGGCCAGCCACGGAGCGTTGTGATACGCCGCGAGGAAAAGCACCTTTGCCTGGTGGTCACGGATGCAGGGCTTTCAAGGACTCATAGGTGTCCACCAGTTCAAAAACACCCGACTCGGTGGCGTCCTTGCGCAGGTGCGGGCCGTGACCGGCACCGTAGACCACCAGGATGCGATCGCTGGGTCGGGCCACGAGTTCGCGGATGTGGGTGAAGATCCGCAGGTTGCGCGCATACCACTGCCCGACCCAGGCGGCGCCGGGGTTTTTCGCATCGTTGCCGTAGAAGGCCATATCGAAGTAGCCCGCTTCGTCTTTATGCATCCGTTCCGGGTCGTTCCAGAGCTGATACCACTGCAGCACCGTGTGGTCCTTCAGGAAAAGGGTTTCACGGGCCGCGTCTGCTTTCAGTTCGTTGATCGTCTTGTCGAGCATGGCGCCCTTGCCGTTGGCTTTCGCCCATGCCATCCAGTCGTAATCCGCATCCGTGCCGGGCGCATCGTCGTTCCAGTTCACCGCATCCACGCGAGGCAGGCCCAGTTTTTTGGCGAGCCGGAAGCCGATCTGTTCGTATTCTTCCGCGGTGAGCTTGTACGTACCTGCGCGGTACGCCGCGTAATGCGCATCCAGCTCGGCTTGCTTCGTGTGCAGGACCTCGACGGCGATATGGGTGGGTTTCCATGCGGCGAGCTGGTCGACGAGACTCTCGAACTGAGCCTGGCGTTCGGGGCTCAGCACGTTTTCAACCTGGACGTTAGCGATATCGCGGTTGTGGTTGGCCAGATGCGCCGAGCCGAGGAAGAACAGCTTCGGCTTCTCCTGGGCGATGGTGGTGCCGAACGGCAAGAGTGTCATCAGCGATAGCAGGATCCAGCGGTGCGTCATGAAGCGTCCTTACTTTGGTGTTGGAAGCGGGTGGGATGCGCGAGCCGGGTTTATGGTTGGCATGACTCATGGCACCGCCTACCGCTATGTAGAAACGGTAGTGCTGGCAAAGCGAGAACGCCGTCACGCTTCGCAGCGCCTTCCGAAGTCAGGATGGATCTGCCTGGCGTCCCCCGGAATCCCCCATCGCCAGGCCTGGCGCCGTCCGGTCCATCAGCCGGAACGGCGCTTTTTTATTTCAGCCGGGTAAATCTATTTTTCAACCAGCCCCCTTGAATCCGCTTTGGGTCGCTCATAGAAGTATGAGCATAATTCAACTGCTGAAGGGTAGCCCCGTGTCCGCTGTCATCGATTCGCCCGCCATCCCGGCCCGGCGTAGCAAACCGCTCAAGTACGCCGCCGGTGCCGTTGTGCTGGTGGGGGTCCTCGCCTACGGCGCCCACTGGTGGACCGCCGGCCGCTTCATCCAGGACACCGATGACGCCTACGTCGGCGGCGATGTCACGGTGATTGGCTCCAAGGTCCCGGGCTATATCCAGACCGTCGCGGTCAGTGATAACCAGGCCGTCCACAAGGGCGACCTGCTTATCCGCATCGACGATCGCGATTTCCGCGCCGCTGCCGCCAAGGCCGATGCTGCCGTTGCCGCGGAGGAGGCCGCCCTGCGTAACCTCGACGCGGTTGCCGCCCTTCAGCAGAGCGTGATCCACCAGGCGGAGGCCGGCAAAGCCGCCGCGGACGCGGAAGCGAACCGCGCCCGCCTCGACGACGCGCGTTACGGCGACCTCGTGAGCCGCTCCGCCGTGTCGGTCGAAGCGGCACAGCGGGCCCGCGCCGCTGCGCAGACGGCTGCCGCGGACGGACAGAAGGCCAATGCCGCCGTGGAAGCCGCACGCCGCCAGCTCGATGTGATCGAAACCCAGAAGCATCAGGCCGATGCCGCGCTGGCCCAGGCCCGTGCCCAGGCGGATAGCGCCCGCCTCGATCTCTCCTATACCGAAGTGCGCGCCCCCGTGGATGGCACCATCGGCAACCGCCGGGCACGCGTCGGCGCCTTTGTTGGCGCGGGCAGCCCGATGCTTGCGGTCGTGCCGGCGCACGGCTTGTGGGTGGATGCAAATTTCAAGGAAGACCAGCTTGCCAACATGAAGGTGGGGCAGGCGGTCGAAGTCCGCGCTGATGTGCTCCCGGGCCACCCGTTCCACGGCCACATCGCATCCCTGGCCCCGGCGACGGGCGCCCAGTTCAGCGTGCTGCCACCGGAGAATGCGACCGGTAACTTCACAAAGATCGTGCAGCGCGTGCCCGTGCGCGTCGCGCTGGATGGCACGGACGGTGACCTCGGCTTGCTGCGGCCTGGTCTCTCGGTCACCGCCACGATCGATACCAAAGCGCCATGAGCCCGGTCGCCCACCTGACCCCGGGCCAGAAGATCTTTGCCTTCGCCAGCATGTGCGTCGGCATGTTCATCGCGCTGCTCGATATCCAGATCGTCTCGGCCTCGCTGCGCGACATCGGCGGCGGCCTGTCGGCTGGTGCCGATGACACGGCCTGGGTACAGACCAGTTACCTGATCGCCGAGATTATTGTCATCCCGCTCTCCGGCTGGCTATCGCGGGTGTTCTCGACGCGTTGGCTGTTCGCCGTATCCGCCGCGGGCTTCACGCTGACCAGCCTGCTGTGTGGCATCGCGTGGGATATCCAGAGCATGATCGTGTTCCGCGCCGCGCAGGGTTTTATCGGCGGCTCGATGATCCCGATGGTGTTCACCACGGCCTTCATCTTCTTCGAAGGCAAGCAGCGCGTGATCGCCGCCGCGACCATCGGTGCGCTGGCCTCGCTGGCGCCGACGCTCGGACCCACCCTGGGTGGCTGGATCACCGATAACTTCTCGTGGCACTGGCTCTTCTTCATCAACCTGGTGCCGGGCATCTTCGTCACGATCGCCGTGCCCATGCTGGTGAAGATCGACGAGGCCGACCTGGGCTTGCTGAAGCTCGGCGACTGGGCCGGCATCGTCCTCATGGCGGTGTTCCTGGGTTGCCTGGAATACACGCTGGAAGAAGGTCCGCGCTGGAACTGGATGGAAGATAACGTCATCCGCACGACGGCGTGGACGACGATGATCGCGGGTGGCCTGTTCATCTGGCGCGAACTCACCGCCGAACACCCGGTGGTGGATCTGCGCGCGTTGAAGGATCGCAACTTCGCGCTGGGTTCGTTCTTCTCGTTCGTTACCGGCATCGGCCTGTTCGCGACGATTTACCTGACCCCGCTGTTCCTCGGCCGCGTCGAGGGCTATAGCGCGTTCCAGATCGGCAAGGCGGTGTTCTCGACGGGCATATTCCAGATCCTCACCATCCCGGTCTATACCTTCCTCGCCAACCGCGTCGACCTGCGTTGGCTGATGATGGTGGGCATGGCGTTGTTCGCGATCTCCATGTTCGAGTTCACGCCGATCACGCACGACTGGAGCGCGACCGAACTGCTCCTGCCGCAGGCACTGCGTGGCGCAGCCCAGCAGCTGGCGGTTCCGCCGGTGGTGACGTTGACCCTGGGTGGGCTGGCGCCGGCACGGTTGCGGCATGCCTCGGGCCTGTTCAACACCATGCGTAACCTGGGCGGCGCGATCGGTATCGCCGCGTGCGCCACGATCCTCAACGATCGCACCAACCTGCATTTCCAGCGCCTCGCCGAACACCTCACGCCGGCGAACGAAGCGATGAACAGCTTCCTCGCGAGCGTGGATGGCGCGGCACAGACCTCCAGTGTCGCGCTTCGCGAGTTGTGGCAGCTCACCTTCCGCGAAGCGCAGACGATGACTTACAGCGATGCATTTTTCTCCATCATGTTGTGCTTTGTGCTTGCGACGGTCATGGTGCCGCTCATGCGCAAGGTGCAGCCCCCGAAAGGTCCTTCCGCCGATGCGCATTAAACTGCTCCCCCTCATTTTCTCCATGACGCTGGCCGGATGCACGGTTGGCCCCGACTACGTGAAACCGAACCTGCCGGTGGCCACGACGTGGAACCAGCAGGCCGCGCTCGACCAGCGCGCCGCCGAAGCGCCGGCACCGGCGCTCGACAGTTGGTGGAACGGTTTCGACGATCCTGAACTGACCACGATCGTGGCGCGCGTGCTGGCCCAGAACCTTGACCTGGCTGCGTCGGCCGCACGTGTCGAGCAAGCCAGTGCTGCCGCGCAACACGCCCACGCTGATCGCATGCCGCAAGGCAGCCTGGATGCGAGTGCGGCGCGGTTGCGTCAGTCCGAGCGTAGCCCGCTGGGCAAGCTGGCCAGTCCGACGCCGGGCTATGAGCGCAACCAGACCTATGAAGACGCTGGTGTGGGCGCCAGTTGGGAGCTCGATCTGGCAGGTGGCCTGCGTCGTGGTGACGAGGCGGCGAATGCCTCGTGGCAGGCGGCCGAGGCTACCCATGCGGGCGTGCGTATCACCTTGGTGGCCGAAGCCGCTGACGCGTATTTCCGCGTGCGCGGCGCGCAGGCACGGATTGCCATAGCCAACGAACAGATCCAGACCCAGCAGGGCTTGCTCGATCTGGTCCGGCTGCGCCTGCAACACGGCCTGGGTACCGAGCGCGAAGTCGCCCAGGCCGAGGCCGTGGTGCTGCAGGCCCAGGGTACCGTGCCGCCGCTGCAGGCGGAGCTCGATACCCAGCTGAATCGCCTGGACGTGCTCATGGGTGCGGCGCCGGGCACGTACGCCAAAGACATCGCGGCCACCAGCCAACCGTTCCACATCCCGACCGTGCAGGGCGCCGGTGGTCCGGCCTCGCTGCTGCGTCGCCGCCCCGACGTGATCGCTGCTGAACGTGAACTGGCGGCGAGTAACGCACAGATTGGCGTGGCGCTCTCGCAGTACTATCCCCAGGTATCGTTGTCGGGCTTGCTTGGCTTCGCCACGCTGGATAGCGGCAAGTTGTTCACGGGCTCGGCGTTGCAGTCGCAGGGCGCGCTGGGCCTGCATTGGCGCCTGTTCGATTTCGGCCGCGTGGATGCGGAAGTGAAGCAGGCGCGTGGGGCGAATGCCGAGGCTCTGGCGACCTACCGTGGCTCGATGTTGAAGGCGACCGAAGACGTGGAGAACGCCATCGTTTCGCTTACCCAGCTCGAGGCGCAGCACGGCGTGCTGGAAAAAGAGGTGGCGGCGCATGTCCGGGCACGCGATGCAGCGCAGGACGCCTACAAAGGCGGTGCGGTGAGCTTGCTGGAAGTGCTGGATGAAGACCGCCAACTGCTAGCCTCGCGCGACTTGCTCGCGCGTGTTCGCACGGATGATGCGCGCGCCGCAGTGGGTGCGTTCCGTGCCCTGGGTGGTGGCTGGGATGTACCGGCCGATAAGGTAGCTGATGTTTCGAGGTGAACCATGCGATATGCGAAAGACCACAAGGAAAAGACCCGCCAGCGGATCATCGAGGTCGCGGCGCAGAATTTTCGCGAACGGGGCTTTGAAGGCGAGGGTATTGCCTCGGTGATGCAAAGCGCCGGGTTGACCAACGGCGCGTTCTTCAACCACTTCACCTCGAAGGAAGACCTGGCGCGGGAGGTCGTGGCGTATGCCATGGCCGAGCGGCTGGACTTCCTCAACGAGCGCATTGCCTCGGGTGGTAACACGCAGGCCTATATTGAGTCCTACCTGTCGACCCGGCATCGTGACAATCCCCAGCAGGGTTGCCCGATCGCCACCCTGGTGGCCGATGTTTCGCGTCGTTCGGAGCCGGTGCGAGAGGCGTTCGCCGAGGGTATGGATAGCCTGGTCAGCCGCCTGGCTGAAGAGTGGCCGGCTCTGCCGGCGGACGAGGCACGTGGCAAGGCCATCGCCCTCTACGCGCTGATCAACGGTGCGTTGCAGATGGCGCGCGCGACGAAAGACAACGCCCTGTCCGAAGAGATCCTTGGAGCCGGCAAGAAGGCCGCGCTAGCACTCCTGTAGGAGCGCGCTCGCGCGCGACCGGCGGTGCGGCAAGCACCCATCGCGCGCAAGCGCGCTCCTACAATGGCCGAGGCTGCGGCAAGCACCCATCGCGCGCAAGCGCGCTCCTACAGGATCGCGACCTTGTTTTTGCCGGTGGCTTTGGCTTCGTAGAGGGCATCGTCCGCGCGGCGGACCAGGGCCAGCGCATCGACGCCATGCTGTGGCGCTGTCGCGATGCCTACGCTAAGCGTTACGTGTAAGGGCAAGCCATTCCAGAAGAACGGTTGGCTGGCGGCATCCACGAAGTCCTCCGCACGCACCATGGCTTCGCGCAACGAGATGGGCGGGGCCAGCAGGGCGACGAACTCGTCGCCGCCCAGGCGGCACACCGTATCGGCTTTGCGCGTCCGTCGCAGCAAGCGTTCGGCGAACTGGCGCAGTAACTCGTCGCCCGCGGCATGCCCGTGCACATCGTTCACGGCTTTGAACCCATCCAGATCCATGTAGAGCACGGCGAGGCTATCGCCTGCCTTCAGGTGCGCCAGCGCCGCCTTCAGGCGTTCTTCAAAGACCAGGCGGTTGGGCAGGCCGGTCAAGGTGTCGGATTCGGCTAGCTGGCGCATCCGGTCGGCAACGGAACGCGCCACCGATACGTCACGCAAGACGAGTACGCCACCCACGACGTGGCCTTCACGATCGCGGATCGGCGCGGCGACGTCTTCGATATCGAGCCGGCTGCCATCGGCGAGCAGTAGCTGGCGGGGCTGCAACATGTCCACCGTGCGCTCTTCCGCGATGGCGCGGAGCAGGGAGCTGTCGCTGGGCTGGTCATGGGTGTCGCGCAGTTGCACCACCGACTCGATCGGCAGGCCGCGGGCACGCATGGCCGGCCGTAGCAGCAGCGCCTCCGCACGCTGGTTGAGGAAGGTGATCGTCCCGGTGGTATCGGTGGTCAGGACGGCATCGCCGATCGAGTCCAGGGTCACCTGGGCCAGCTCCTTCGCGGCAAACAGGCTTTCTTCGAGCTTCTTGCGCTCGCTTATGTCGGTCACCATGACGTAGAAGCCACGGAAGACGCCCGCGTCATCGAATTCAGGGGTGTAAGTCACATCCCCCGTGAAGTACTTGCCGTGCAGCTTCATCTGGTTCATTTCGAAGCGAACGGTCTGGCCGTTGCGCACGCGCGCGAGCATCGGGGCGAGGCGCTGGTAGTTCACATCGCCAACGAATTCGCGCAGCGACAGGCCAATGCGCGGAGCCGCATCACCGAACCAGTGGCGGTAGGTGTCGTTGACGAAGCGGTAGGTCTCGGCGTCGTCGAGCCGGCCGATCAGCGCCGGGATCGAATCGGTGAGGCGGCGCAGGCGCTTGCGCGATTGGTCCAGCTCCTCCTGCAGCATGCGTGCGCCGGTGATGTCCTGGAGCACGGCGACGAAGCCGGTGGTCACACCGTCGACGATCACCCGGGTCGCGTGGGCGTGGGCCCAGACGATCAGTCCATCGGTGCCGCGAAAACGGAACACCTGCTCGAAACGTTCACCCGTGCCGACCAGCCGGCGCCAGGCCTCGATGACCCTGGATCGGTCGGCTTCTTCGATGTTTTCGCGCAGGAAGCTGGCGACATCCGCGCCCGCCCGTGTTCCCACCCACGCGTTGGCCTGGGCGTTCTGCCACTGTGGGATGCCCATCGCATCGACATGGAACACGGCCAGCGGCGCTGCGTCGGTGAAGGCGTGGAGTTCGGCGCGGCTGCGCTGGGTGGCGTCCAGTGAATCACGCCAGCCATCGAGCAGACTGCGCACGGTGTGCCGGGATCGCCGCAGGGTCAGTACGGCCCCAGCAACCAGGGCGACCAGGGCCAGGCCGGCGATGGACAACACCAGGTCCTGGCGGAACTGGCCGCGCTCCAGGCGCATGCGCTCATACGCGGCGAGTGCCGCGACATCGCGAGCGACCGCCTCATTGCGCGACTGGTATTCGGGACCCATCAGCTCTTCGATACGACGGGATCGTTCGGCGGCCGCCGGACGCGCCAGCAGCGGCGCTGCGGTGTCTATGCGCGCCTGCACGCTGCGCTCGAGGCTGGCCACGAGGGTCCGCTCGCGCCCGTCCGTGCCGAGACTAGCCTCGAGCAGCGCTACGTGACCATGGGCGGATGCCACGGCCTGGCGCCAGCTGTTTCCTGCGTTGGCATCGTCACGGAGGACCCAGCCTCCGACCGCCGCGCGCATGTCGTGGACATCCTGGGCAATCGTCTGGGTGGCGATCAGGATCTCGTAGCGCTTGCCGACCACGCGCTGCGTGGCCATCAGGCCGAGTGCGGTCGCCACGCCCGCGAGGGTCAGGAGGACCACCAGGGCCACGCTGGCCTTGCTGCTGCGATCGACTAGGCGGGTGAGCCGTGCGTGGCGCTCTTGGGGCATGGAGGTGGTGGTGGCGGCGTTATCGCGAATCTAGCAAACCCGCCGCCCGCGTGCTTCGCTTTTTTGGCCGTTTTGTGACGGCGGGCGGCGCCGTCCTATCTACGGGCCCGGATCCTTGGCGGATCACGCAGTTCGATCCAGGTGGGCGCATGGTCGCTGGCCTTGGTGAGATCGCGGACCCATCGATCGACACCGGCATTCTTCAGGCGCTTCGCAAGGTCCGCGGAGAGCAGGAGATGATCGATACGCAGGCCGCGATCGCGCGGCCAGTGCTGGCGAAAGTAATCCCAGAAGGTGTAGATGTGCGCGTCCGGATGCATGGCGCGTAAGGCGTCGGTCCAGCCCTGGGCGAGCAGGCGCGCATAGGCGTCCCTTGACTCGGGTTGAAGCAGCGCATCGCGGCGCCAGTGCTTAGGGTCGTAGATGTCTTCGTCGGTTGGCACCACGTTGTAGTCGCCCGCCAGCACGATCGGGTAGCCGGTGTCGAAAAGCGGTTTCGCGTAAGCGATCAAGCGCTCGAACCACGCCAGCTTGTAGTCGAACTTGGGACCGGGTCGCGGGTTTCCGTTGGGCAAGTACAGGCAGCCAACCAGCACGCCATGGGCCAGGGCTTCGATATATCGGCTATGCACGTCTTTGTCGTCGCCCGGCAGGCTGCGCCGGCTCTCGACAGGGTCTTCGCCGCGCGACAGGATGGCGACACCGTTCCACGAGGCCTGCCCCGACCATACGGCGCCGTAACCCGCATCGTGGATGGCCTGGAGAGGGAAGCCTTTATCGGGTGACTTCAGTTCCTGCAGGCAGGCCACATCAGGTTGTTCACGCTCGAGCCACGCCAGCAGGTGCGGCAAGCGGGAGGTGATGCCGTTGACGTTGAAGGTGGCGATCTTCATGCCCGTACTGTCTCGTCGCAGGCGTCGATGAGGGGTGATGGCATCAACGGCCTCGTCACGGGCAACCCACCTCGTCTTCAACGGACCACGGCGAATCTGGCGCCACCTCTAAGGAGACGACCATGGCGAATGAAAAGAATGCGCCCGAGAAGCACCCCGGACAGAACGATAGGCCGGAGCATCCGCGTAACCCGACACGGCCCCGCGACACCGACTCATCCGGCGATCCGGTCGATGGCACGGGTGAAGACAACCACACCCAGAAAGGCGGCTGATTCCCTATGTTGCAACTCAACCCGCCGCTGCCGCTAAATACGCCGAAGGGCGAGGGCTTTGCCCATTTCCTGATCGACTACGGCCCGGAGTCCGATCTGTACTGGACGGTGTTTATCACCGAGACGGGCGAGATCTGGACCTTCTCCAACAAGGATGTGCGGGCATCGAAAAACATCACCCTGGGTCGCATTTCGCCGTCGCTGCCACGCGCGGCACCCGTCCGCCGCGCCGATGCGGCCGAAGCGCGCGAAAGCGCCGTCATCCCACTCAGCGCGAAATAGCTCGTTGTAGGAGCGCGCTTGCGCGCGATGGGGCTTGCGGAAACCCCCATCGCGCGCGAGCGCGCTCCTACACGTGAATCGGCGCGGGATGAATCGTCGCCCAACGCGGTTTGCCTGGCAGGCGTTACGAAATGGACAGGAAAGCGTTTGCTGGGTCTACTGTCACTATTTGCCCCAAGGTCCCCATGCGCCTCATCTCCGCCGTGCCCCTCCTGGCCCTCGCCAGTGCCCTGGCTCTCTCGGCCTGTGCCCCAAAACCGCGGCTCGCGCGCAATGAAACCCTGGTGGTCGTGGAGCACGAACCGCCGCAACATCCGACCGAGGACGAGCCCGAGGCTCGCGCCGGGTGGGTATGGGCGCGCGGCTACTGGGCGTGGAACGGCCACGACTACGATCCGGTGCGGGGCCATTGGGAACGCATCCGCCCGGGCTACCACTATGTCCACCCCTTCTGGGAGAACCGTAAGGGCAGGTGGGTGTTCCATGCTGGCGTCTGGGCCAAGGACTGACAGCGGCATTTGCCAAGACGCTCCCGGCTGAGCGAACGATAGTGCACTGGACGTAGACGGCGTAGGCCATGTCGTTGTGTGCGCGTGGCGCGTGGGCGACATGTTGCAAGGGGCGCGAACTCACGACTGTGACACCGGTCATCTACCTGCCATCGGCCGCCGGTACTTTCATCTTGCTGCAAGACTCTTGGGGATAGGGACTGGTGCCGTTGTTCCTTAGAATTCGCTTTGACGAAACTGCGCATATCGCGGATATGCGTCATGGACTAAAGCCATGCGACGACATGCCGTTACGCTAGGTCCGGCATCGACCCCATCCCCCAGATGCCGGCTTTATGCGCCGCGTCGAATGCAAGTTCGTCGCGGCGTCTTTTTATCGTTCGTCATGGCGAGCATTGCAATGCTCGTTTTCGGCGGCAACGCGCACGCCGAGGGCGGAAGTTATAACGTGGATGACGCTTCAGTCGTCGGTGCCGGCAAATGCCAGCTTGAGTCGTGGTTGCGTGAGTGGTCGCATGGAAGCAATGGGTTGTATGCCGTACCAGCGTGTGGCGCGGGCCCGGTTGAATTCGGTGTCACGCTTAACACAGGACATGGCGTCTATGGTCCGGGCGTCAATCCGTCGATCAAGTGGCAGTTACGCAATGGCGATGACAAGGGCATCGGTGTCGCGGTGGCCACCGCGGCGACATGGATCCATGGACGCCAGGATGATGCGCAGGCTTACGTGGCGACCACGTTCGGCATCGATGATGCGCGCAGGCTTATGGTCGCGTTGAACGCCGGTGTCGACCGCATCCATGGGGAATCAACGCATTCGTTGCTTGGCCTGGGTATGGATGTCGCATTGACGACACGCTGGACCCTGCTGGTTGAGCGGATGTGGACGCATCGTACGATCACCGACCAGGGAGGTATCCGCCTGGCGTTCGGCGAATCGAGCCTTGATCTCGTCGTGGGCAGCGAGCGCAGTCCGCATCCTTCGCACTGGATCAACCTCGGTTGGAACGCGGCCTTCTGATCTTTCGTCGATTTGCTGCTTCGCAGCAGAAAAATCGATCTAAATCCGCTTGTTGACGCGGAATTTACGGTGCGCTATATCTTGTCCGTGCGCCGCGTTACCGATAACGCGCCGCGCTTCCCGCGTTGCATGCATAGGGCATGCAAGGCGGCGCTTCTCGCGATCGGCAACGGGACACCATGCGTCACCGCACTCCCAATCCAGCGAATCCGGGTTGCGCCTTAGCGGAGCCGTCGTTTCCGTTCGTGCAGGCTGATGGCCAGCCGATCCTTTCCCGCGCCAAGCTCAGCGCCCTGCGTTCGCGGGGCAAGTCGCTTGCTGGCTATTCGCCGCCGCGCCACGCCCGTTAATCCGAACCACTGATCGGCCCATCCTTTTGCCAGGCGCCTGAGAAGGCCCTGTAGGAGTGTGCTTGCACGCGACCACACGGTCGCCGCAAGGCGCATCGCGCGCAAGCGCGCTCCCATAAATAAAGGTCGCGGGTCAGCTATGTCCGCAGCACGTGGCGGAGGACTACGTGTTGTCTGCTATCGACACTTTCGGGGTGGGGTGACTTGTGCGTAATAACCATGTTTTGACGAGGAAGGCGCTTGTCCTGGCCGTCTGTACGGCCTTTGGCATGCTGGGATCGCCGGTGTTTGCGCAACAGGCGCCGCCGTCGACCGATCCGCCGGCCAAGAACGAGAAAGACAAGGCAGAGAAAGACAAAGCCGTGCAGATGAAGGCGCTGAGCGTGGTGGCAAACCGCTACGAAGCCACCAGCATCCGCATGGATTCGGTGAACACCGTGGATGTGCTCTCGGCCAAGGATCTGCAGAACACCGCCGTACACAACGTGGCGGAAGCACTGGGCCTGATGTCAGGCGTGAACGTCACGACCACCGGTACCGGCTACTTCGGTGGCATCGACGGTGCGGCTCGTGGCGAAGGCATGTTCGCTTCCGTGCGTGGCCTGCCGTCCGAGTACAACGTGAACCTGGTAAACGGCAGCAATGTCGCCCAGGGCATGCCGTACAGCCGTAGCGTGCAGCTCAGCTTGCTGCCACCTTCCGGTTTGCAGACCATCGTGCTCAACAAAACCTCGACGGCCGACATGGATGGCGATGCGATCGGTGGCACGATCGATTTCCGTACGCCAAGCGCCTTTGATTTCAAGAAGGATTTCAGCGGCAGCGTGACGGCCAGCGGTCGTGTCGAAAGCCGCGCACGCGACTATGGCGGCAGCGGCCTGGGCAGTGGCCTCGCTGGCGAGCTGCAGAAAAAATTCGGTGAAGAGAAGCAGTTCGGCTTCTATATCAGCGGCTATTACGATTACCGTAACATCGCCAACAGCGAAGTCGGCGCGGCCGAAAGTGCCTCGAACGATGGCTCATGGGCATTTCTGCATGCGACGGCCGCGGGCGACAACGCGCCGGGCTACGACCCCCAGCACAACCTGACCAGCATCGGCACGAACGTGGGCATCGCCTCCGGCTTCGAGCGCCGTTATGGCGGCAACATGTCGTTCGACTGGAACGTCGATCCGACCCTGCATGCGTACGCCAAGGCATCGTATGCGTATGCGCTGACCGAACAGAACACGACGTACAACCAGTTGCTGCCGCAGGATGTGACCTACGTACCCACGGCGACACCGGGTGTGTACTCGCCGAACATTGGCCGCATCGCCAACCGCTTCTGGTTCGAAACCAACCCCGAGCGCGCGGATCTGGCTACGATCCAGCTGGGTGCCGACAAGACGGCCGGCGGCTGGACGATCTCGCCGAACGTGTTCTGGAGCATCGGCCGCAACGATCGCCCTGAGCACGTCGAAATCGATGGCCGGGAAGACAAGTACTCGCAGGATAACTTCGCCTACAACCAGAGTTCATTGCTCAGCTACGGTGGCAACCACTTCCCGTACCCGGTACTCACCCCGGCGCTGCTGAACTCGGTGAACAACATCCAGAACATGTACGCGAACGATTATGGCGAGGTCACCAAGATCCGCTCTGGCCAGAAGCGCGGCGGCGCCAAGCTCGACCTGCGCTACGACTTCGAAGATGGCCCGGTACAGAACGTGAAGTTCGGTGTGAAGTACAGCGACAGCTCACGCGAATTCACCAACCGCGACTGGTCCACCGGCGGTATCAACGATGGCACCACCACCCTGGGCGACCTCGGCATCTTCAAGGGCGATTACAACCAGATCTTCCCTGGCAAGTACCCGTGGACGACGCCGGACGTGAGCCGTGCCGCGGTCGCCGCCCTGATCGCCGCGCACGTGCAGCCGTCCGACCTGGATACCTGCGGTCAGCTCGATTACAACAACTTCAACTGCGACACCATGCGCGGTACCGAAGCGGTGTCGGCGGCGTACGCCATGGCGACCATTCAGGAGGGGCCGCTGGAGATCATCCCGGGCGTGCGCTTCGAGCACACCTCGATCCACAACACGTTCTGGACCACGCCGCAGGATGCAGACGGCAACGAACAGCCGGGCTACTTCTCGAATAACCGCACGGTTTATAACGAACCGCTGGGTAGCCTGTTCGTCAACTACCGCCCAGGCGGCAACGTGGTCTTCCGCGGGTCGATCTGGCAGAGCTATACCCGCCCGGCTTTCGTGCAACTCGGTGGCGGCGAACAGATCAGCGTCTCCAACGGCGTCACGACGATCACCCGTGGCAACCCGGATCTCGATCCGATCAAGGCCACCAACGTGGACCTGGGCGCGGAATGGACGACCGACCACGGTGGCTTCTTCTCGCTCACCAGCTACTACAAGAAGCTGAAGGATTACATCTACGACAGCGGCGGCGGCCAGGCTAACCCGAATACCTCGGGCGTCGGCACGGTGCTGACCAAGACCCCGATGAACGGTGGCGATGGTCGTGTTTACGGTATCGAAGCGACGGTCCGGCAGAAGTTTGAAGACCTGCCGGGTGCATGGAACGGCCTGGGTTTCAGCGTCAACGCGACCAAGCAGAATTCGCGGGTGGACCTGGGCCGCGAAGGCTTCGAGAATGAACGCTTGCAGCAGGCACCGCGGACCATGGCGAACGCCGAGCTCTTCTATGAGAAGTACGGCTTCTCGGTGAACCTCAGCTATCACTACACCGGCTCGTACATCTCGACGTACGATTTCCTCAACCAGGGTGCTCCATGGGATGACCTCTGGCTACGGCCGATCCGCCGCGTCGACCTGCATGCCGGCTACCAGATGGACAACGGCCTGCAGTTCGACCTGCAGATCAGCA
The DNA here is from genome assembly GCF_036500425.1 of Luteibacter sp. Lineage (GTDB taxonomy): Bacteria > Pseudomonadota > Gammaproteobacteria > Xanthomonadales > Rhodanobacteraceae > Luteibacter. Next base: position 49,778 of record NZ_DASYCB010000001.1, on the reverse strand, counting down.
ACCTGACCAAGCAGTACCAGTACTGGTCGCACATCGGCCAGTACAGCCTGACGAACTCGGATATTGTCGATGCAGGCCGTACTGCCCTGGTTACTGTGAAGTACTCGTTCTAAGCATGCGCCGTCGGGACTTCCTCGCTATCTCGCTGCTCGCGCCCCTGACGATGTCCGGGGGCGCGTGGGCCGGTCATGTGGTGGAAGCGCTGCCGGATGGGCGCAAGCACCGTTTTGGTTTTGGTCCGCGCCGGTTTGAGCTGGATGGCCGTCCGTTCCGCATCCGCAGCGGGGAAATGCACCCCGCGCGGATCCCCCGTGAGTACTGGCAACATCGTATTCGAATGGCGAAGGCCATGGGCCTGAATACCATCGCGATCTATGTGATGTGGAACCACCACGAGCGTGAGCCCGGGGTGTTCGACTGGCAAAGCGACAACCGTGACATGGCAGCCTTCATTCGCCTGTGCCAGGCGGAGGGACTGTGGGTGTACCTTCGGCCTGGCCCGTACGTGTGCGCGGAATGGACCAATGGCGGAATCCCGGCCTATCTGTTGCGCGATCCGGACACCCGGTTGCGTACCAAGGATGATCCTGCGTTCATGGCCGCGACGCTGCGCTACATCGGCCAGCTCGCGGCGTTCCTCAGGCCGTTGATGGTTGAGAACGGTGGCCCCGTGCTCATGATCCAGATTGAAAACGAGTACTCGATGTTCGCCGACGACGTCGATTACCTTCGCGCGCTGGCCGACATGTGGCGTGTGCACGGGATCCATGGTCCGTTCTCGGTCTCGGACGGCTGGAAGGACCTCAAACGACGCAAGGCCTATTTGCCGGGCGCCGCGCTGGGACTCGATGGTGCCGAGGTACCGACGCTGGCCATGGGCCACGAGTTCGCCGGGGAATCGCCGGTGTGGGTGGGCGAGGGGTATCCGGGATGGCTGACCCATTGGGGTGAAGGTGAGTTTGCGAGCAAGCACTACGTGGATACGCTGCGCTCGGTGATCCGCGCGGGTTATTCGTTCAACCTCTATGTCGTGCACGGCGGTACAAACTTCGGCCTTACTGCCGGGGCCAACGCCGAAGACGATGGCTCGCAGTTCCAGCCGGTGATCACCAGCTACGACTACGCGGCGCCGATCGACGAGCGCGGTCGTGCGTCGCCTGCGTATGCCGTACTGCGCGATGCGATTACCCGCGAGGCGGGTGTGGTCGCTCCGAATCCGCCGGCGGATATCCCGGCCGGTCGCTTCGCACCTTTCACACCTGAGCCGAAGGGTTCGCTCTGGGATGCGCTGGGTGAAGCGCATGTTGTACCGAAACCGGGCGCGAACGAAATGCTGTTCGGTCTGGACCAGGGGCTTGTCGTCTATCGCAAGCGGGTGGATCGCGCGGGCACGCTGTCGCTGGAGGGCGTGCGTGACTATGCGATTGTCTATGCGAGCGGCCGGGAGATTGGCCATGTCTCACGGCTGACGCACGCGTCGTTGTCGTCGAAGCCGGAGGTGGCCGTTCCGCATGCGGGCGATATGGAAGTCCTGGTGGATACCTTCGGCCATATCAACTTCGGCCCTCGGCTGGGCGACCACAAAGGCCTTGTCGGGCCGGTGGCATTCCAGGGCATGCCGGTGCGTGACGTGGAGGCATGGCCGTTGCCGCTGGATGGTGCCTGGCTGGAGAACCTGCCGGCGCTGCGCGACAAACCCACCCGCGGCGGCGTGCTGTTCGAAGGCGAACTGGCCCTCCTGGAGACCGGCGACGTCTACCTCGACATGTCGGCCTGGAACAAGGGTTATCTTTGGGTCAACGGGAACTTCCTCGGGCGCTACTGGCATATCGGCCCGCAAGAGCGGCTGTATTGCCCCGGCGCATGGTTGAAGGCCGGCGCGAACAGCGTGCGCGTCCTCGACCTGCATCGGACCGAAGGGGCACCCATCACATGCGCGGAGCGGATGCATGACGGGCTGGCGTGAGGGTACGGGCAACGTGATGTCGACACCGGCACCGCCGCGCGCGATCGGCTTCTGGGGCGGGCTCTCCGCCAACGTGCTGAACATGATCGGCATCGGGCCGTTCGTCACGATCCCGCTTGCGCTTTCCGCGCTCGCGGGTCCGGCGGTACTGCTCGGCTGGATCGCGGGAGCATTCCTTTGCCTGTGCGATGGCCTGGTCTGGGCGGAACTGGGTTCGACGATCCCGGAATCGGGTGGTCCGTACCATTACCTCCGCGAGGCGTACGGGCGTGAGCGGGCAGGGCGGCTGTTCGGCTTCCTCTACCTGTGGCAAACCTTGCTCACCGCACCGCTTTCGATCGGCTCGGCGGCCGTTGGCTTCGCCCAGTACGCAGGCTACCTCATTCCATCGCTGGGTGAGGGTGGGCGGATCCTGGTCGCGGCAGCGCTGTGCCTGCTCAATACCGCCATTCTTTACCGCAAGGTCGGCGATATCCAGAAACTGTCGCTGGTCGTCACCGTAGCCGTGGTCGCGGCCGCCGTATGGATCGTCCTCACCGGTATCAGCCATTTCGATCTGGCCACGGCGCGCCACTTCCTCGATGCGCCGATGGCGTCGGGCAAAGGCTTCTGGCTTGGGCTGGGCGCGGTGTCGCTGATCGCGGTGTACGACTACGGTGGCTATAACAACGTGTGCATGCTGGGCGGCGAAGTGAGGCAACCGCGGCGGACGATCCCGCGGGCCGTACTTATTTCGATCCCCGTGGTGGCCGTGCTCTATCTGGGCCTGAATATCAGCATCCTTGGCGTGTTGCCGTGGGAAACGGCGGCGAAGTCCACCGCGGTGGTCGCCGACATGATGCAGGCCGTGCACGGTGCATGGGGTGGCACGGTCGCCGTGGTGCTCATCCTGGTCGCAAGCTGGGGTTCGGCTCTCGTGGTACTGCTCGGTTACTCACGGGTGCCTTATGCCGCTGCGTCGGATGGCCAGTTTTTCAAGCCGTTCGCGCGCCTGCATCCGCGGGATGGTTTCCCCACCGTGTCGTTGCTCTTTGTCGGGATCACCTCCGCCATGGCCTGCTTCCTCTCACTGGAGAAGCTGATCAGCATGCTGATGGTGGTGCAGATCCTGTTCCAGTACATCGCCCAGTGTTTCGCGGTGGTCGCGCTGCGTCGGCGCGAACGTTCCGCCGATGTATTCCGCATGCCGCTGTATCCGCTACCGATCGCGATCAGCGTAGCCGGCTGGCTTTATCTTGTCGCCACCAGTGGCGTTTCCACCATGCTCACCGCCGTGATAGCGATCACGGCCGGTTGCATCCTGTTCCTATGGCAAGCGAGGAGAACCCGTACGTGGCCGTTCCCCACATGAAGCCCTGGGATGTGGCCGTCGTTGGAGAAATCTTCGCCGACCACATCTTCACCGGATTTCCCCATTGGCCGCAGCCCGGCGAAGAAGTGATCGCGCAGGGTTATGTGCGTGAGCTCGGCGGTGGCAGCGTGAACACCGCGTGTGGCCTGTCGCGGCTTGGCCGGCGCGTACGCCTGGTCGGGCTGATCGGCGATGCCGACTTCGACTGGTTCGAGCAGCGCCTTAGTGAGTTTGGCGTGGAGATGGGCGGCATCCGCCTGGAACACGATGGTACCGGCATCACCGTCAGCGTTTCGATGCGCGATGACCGCACGTTCTTTACCTACCCGGGTGCGAACCAGGGCCTCGCCGAATGGCTGGCAGTGCCCGCCGTGGTCGCTGACCTGGCCGCCGCACGTCACGTGCACTTCGCCATGCCGCTGTCGCGTGATCTCGCGCAGAGCGTGCTGCCCGTGCTGCGCGCCGCAGGGTGCACGACCTCGCTCGATGTCGGCCACAGCCCTGGCTGGTTGCGCGACCCAGGCAACATCGCGACCTGTCGCGAGGTAGACCTGTTCCTGCCGAACACGGCCGAAGCCGCGCTGCTTTGCGGCGAGGCCTCGACCGAGGCGTTTATCGCGTGGGCTACCGACCATGGCTTGTCGCGTGCCGTGGTGAAGCGCGGCGCGCAGGGCGCCCTGGCGATGTCCGGTGGCGTGCTCAGTCATGTGGTGCCGCCGACGGTCGATGCGGTGGATACCACCGGCGCCGGCGATGCCTTCAATGCCGGGTTGATCGATGCCTGGCTCGATGACGAACCCCTTGGCCCTGCGCTTGAGCGTGCCTGCATTTGCGGCGCGCTGTGCAGCACGGCCCCTGGCGCCCTCGCGGCGCTGCCCCATTCCCCCCAATTGAGGACCCTTCGTGAACGGACGTACCGATCGTAAGATCGCACTGGTTGGAGGGGGCGGCGTGCGCTCGCCCCTGGTCGTGTTTGGCGTGAACGAGGCCGCGCAGGCGCTCGGCGCCGCCGAGATGGTGCTTTACGATCCGGACCCCGCGCGGCTGCGGGTCATGGTCGACCTCGGCAATGCCATCGTGAAACGGTCGGGCGGCGAACTCCGCCTGCGTGGCGCCAGCTCCATCGAAGACACGATCGAGGGTGCGGACTTTGTGTTGAACAGCATTCGCATCGGTGGCATCACCGGTCGCGCCGCGGATGAGCGCGTGGCGATCGAGCACGGTTATCCCGGCCAGGAGACGACGGGCCCCGCCGGCATCGCGATGGGTTTGCGGACCATTCCTGCGGCCATCGAGCAGGCCCGCCTGGTCGAGCGCCTGGCCCCGGAAGCCTGGCTGGTGAACTTCACCAATCCCGCAGGCCTGATTACCCAGGCGGTGAACGACCATAGCAAGGCCCGCATCGTCGGCATCTGCGATACGCCGACCGAGCTGTTCCATAACATCGCTCGTGCGCTGGGTGAGCCGTTCGAAGAGGTCGAGTGCGACTACGTGGGCCTGAATCACCTGGGCTGGGTGCGCGGCGTGCGCGTGCGCGGCGAGGAAAAGATCGACGCGCTCATCGATAACGATGACATGTTGCGCAGCCTGTACCTCGCGCCGCTGTTCGATACGAAGATGATCCGCACGCTGCGGCTCATTCCGACCGAGTACCTGTTCTTCTACTACGAACGCCAGCGCGCCCTGGCGAACCAGCGCCGGCAGGGCGGCAGCCGCGGCGCGGAAATCTCGAAGCTCAACGACGAACTGTTCGCCACGCTGGGTTCGCGGCTGGCTGCCGGGCAGGGCGATGAGGCGGTCGATATCTACGCGGCCTACCTCAACCAGCGCTCGGGTTCGTATATGAAGCTGGAGGCGGAAGGTGGGTCGGCGTTTGACGCCGGGGTGAGCCTGGATGTCGATCCGTTCCGTGTGGCGACGGGTTATCACCGGATCGCCATCGACGTCATGAGTGCGCTGACCGGTGCGAAGCCTGCGCCCATCGTCGTGAACACGCGTAACCGTGGCGCGGTGCCCGATCTGCCGGATGCGGATGTCGTCGAGACGCTGTGCGATATCTCGCTTGACCGGATCGAGCCGCGCAAGCTGGCGCCCTTGCCGGATGCGGTGGCGGGCCTGGTCCGTTCCGTGAAGGCGTACGAGCGCGCGGCGATCGCCTCGGTACTCGACGATTCGCGACTGGGTGCGCGCAAGGCCATGCTGATCCACCCGGCCATCGGCGAATGGTCACCCACCGCCAGCCTGCTCGATGCGTTGATCGGCCATGTCGACGAAGACGGTGACTGCCTCTGCCAAGGCCCCATCCACCGTTGATCACCCTGTAGGAGCGCGCTTGCGCGCGATGGGGTTTGCCGCAAGCACCCATCGCGCGCAAGCGCGCTCTTACAGGGAATGCGCCGTCAGCGTGACATCGACGCGGCGGTGAGCTTGCCGATCTCGGCGAACCACGCCGTAGCCTGGTCGGAGCTGGCCGGTGAGTGGACCAGGAACAGCACCACGATGCGCTTGCTGCCATCGGGTGCGGTGATGATGCCGATGTCGTTAAACGCGGCGCGGTGGCCATCTTCCGTGCCGCTGGTGCCGGTCTTGTCGGCAAGCTGGTAGCCAGCCGGCAGGCCCGCGCGAACACGGTTGGGGATGACCTGGGCCGTCATCAACGCCAGCAGTTTTTGTGTCGAACCGGCGCTGAGCAGTTCACCCGCTTGCAGCTTGCGAAGGAAGGTGGCCGCGGCCTCGGGCGTGCTGCTGTTCACGTGGCTGGCGAGTACGGCATCGCTGCCTTTCGCCTCGAACATCCGGCCGAGGTCGCCTTCGCCCATGTCGATGCGCATGCCATGCACTCCCTTGCTTTCGAGGAACCGCGTGGCCGTGGCGGTCCCACCGAGGACGCGGAGCAAGGCATCGACGGCGGTGTTATCGCTCTGGGTCACCGCCGCATGCAGCAGTTCGTCCACCGTGAAGTCCTTGGCCCCACTCTTGAGTGCCGCACCCGTGGACGGGACCGCGGATCCCCCGACGATATCCGCTGGCACCAGGTGCACCTTCCGGTCCAGACGCAGCGTGCCGGCATCCACCTGGCTGAGCACCGCCGTTGCGATGGGCGCCTTGAACACACTCATCATCAGGTAAGGGCGATGGGCGTTGACGCTGACGGACTGGCCGGTGGCTGGATCCATGACCAGGACGCCGAGCGTGCCCGGTTTCGCCTGCTCGGCCACCTTTTGCAGGGCCGCCTGTAGCGCGGCATCGGGCGCCGCAGCGAGCGCGGCCGAGGCGACGAGGGAGAGTGCGGTGCCGCGGAGCAGGTGCTTGAGCACGGGGAGGACGCCTGTTCATGGAGGTGCGGGCACGGTAACGCCGGTCGTGGCCTTGTGCCTGTCGTAATCCGGGCAATTTGCTGACGGAATGATCATCACATCGCCTTTACGAGCGGGTCGTCACCGTTTGAAGGTTATGCCCTGCCGCGCAGGCGGGCGCGAGCGAGTTCTACAGGGGCCAACCGCTTGAACCAGAAACTGATAACACGTGACCGCACGATCTGGGCCGTCGTGTTCGCGATTCTTGCCGTCACGCTGGGCATCGATGCCATTACCCCGTTGGGCTACTCGGTGTGGGTGTTCTATTTCCTGGCGGTCGGGATGATGGTTTTCCAGTCGCGCCGGGACATGCCGTTCGTGGTGGCGTTCCTGGCGACGGTGCTGATCGCCATCGGCTACAAGCTGTCACCGCCGTCGATCGCCGAAGGCTCGTCGGTCATCAACCGGAGCATTGGCGCTGCCTCGTTCTGGGTCATCGCTGCCCTGGTAAGCCAGGCCTTGCGCGCGCGGATAGCAGCCGAACGCATGTTATGGCTGCACGAAGGCCAGAACGCCGTATCCCATGCGCTGCGTGGCGAGCAGACGCCGGAAGAGATCGGCAGCCACGCCGTGCGTGCCCTTTGCCGCCGGTTAGAGGCGCAGGTCGGCGCGTTGTACCGCGCCGACAGCCACCAGCTCGTGCTGTGCGGTGGGGTCGGTCTGCCTGGCGATCATCCGGCGACGTTGCCGCGCGAGGGTGGCATGCTGGGCGACGTCCTGGTGGAGGGCGAGCCTCAGCGATTGGCCGACCTCTCCGCCACGCACCTCGCCGTGGCGACGACGCTCGGCCGCACGACCCCCGCGGAGGTCTTCCTCATGCCGGTCACAGCCGATGGCGATGCCGTGGGCGTGCTCGAGATCGGCCGGATCGGAGGCGCCGATCTGCATGCCGCGGATCTCGCGCTCCTGCAACGCAGCAGCGAAGCCATTGGCGTGGCCTTGCGCACGGCCGCGCTGCGCCAGCGCCAGAACGAGCTGCTCGAAGAGACCCAGCGGCAGAGTGAAGAGCTGCAGACCCAGCAGGAAGAACTGCGTGTGGCCAACGAGGAGCTGGAAGAACAGAGCCGCAGCCTGCAGCAATCGCATGCGTCGCTTGAGGCCCAGCAGGCTGAGCTCGAGCAGACCAATGTGCAGCTCGAAGAGCGTACGCATGAGCTGGAGCGCCAGCGGCAGACCCTGGTGATGGCGCAGGCCGACCTGGCCCGCAACGCGCGCTCCCTCGAAGCAACCAACCGCTACAAGTCCGAATTCCTCGCAAACATGTCGCACGAACTGCGCACGCCGCTGAACAGCTCGTTGATTCTCGCGAAGCTGCTGGTGGACAACCGCGACGGCTCGTTGACCGAGGAGCAGGTGCGGTACGCCTCCGCGATCCATTCGTCCAACAACGATCTGCTCACGCTTATCAATGACATCCTGGACCTCTCGCGGATCGAAGCCGGGCATGTGGAGATCGCGGCGGAGCCACTTTCGGTAGAAGCCACGCTGGAAAGGGTGCGCGAGACCTTCGAGCCGCTGACGGCCGAGAAGGGGCTTGCCTTGCGCATCGCGATGGCCCCGGGCGCGCCGACCCGGCTCATCGGCGACGAGCAGCGCCTGCGCCAGGTCGTGAAAAACCTCGTGGCGAACGCGGTGAAGTTCACCGAGGCGGGTGAGGTGTCCCTGCGTGTGGAAGCAGCACCGGGTGATCGGGTGCGCTTTACGGTGACGGATACCGGCATTGGTATCGATCCAGCTCAGTTGGACGCGATATTCGAGGCGTTCCGCCAGGCCGATGGCAGCACCAGCCGCAAGTTTGGTGGCTCCGGCCTGGGTCTCTCGATCTCGCGCGATCTCGCCCAGCGCATGGGTGGCGATATCTCGGTGGCGAGCGCGCCGGATGAGGGCAGCAGCTTCACGCTGGAACTGCCGGTCGACGGTAGCGCTTATGCGAGCGTAGCCCCGCCGCAGACGCCGGCCAGCCTCATGCCTGCGCCTGCATCGGTGCCGCGCGCCAGTACCAGGGCATCCGCGCCGGGTCCTGCCGAGGCGGTCAAAAGCCGGGCTCCGGCGCCGGTTGTCCCGGCGGTTGCAGATGATCGCGCATCGCGGCAGCGCCCGGGACGCCTGATCCTGGTGGTCGAAGACGATGTGATCTTCGCCCGCGCCCTGGTCGAACTGGCCCACGAACTGGACTTTGATTGCATCGTCGCCAGCACCGCCGATGAAGCCCTCATGCTCGCGGTGGCGCATTCGCCGAGCGGGGTACTGCTCGATATCGGTTTACCTGATGTCTCTGGCCTTAGCGTGCTGGAACGCCTGAAGCGTGATCCGGCGACCCGGCATATCCCCGTGCATGTCGTATCGGCGACCGAACAGACACACCTGGCCATGGAGCTGGGTGCCGTTGGCCACCTGATGAAGCCGGCGACGCGCGAGCGCCTGGTCGATGCCATTGCGCAGCTGGAAGATCGCTATGCACGGACGATGCGCCGCCTGCTGATCGTCGAAGACGATGCGGAGCTGCGCAATAACCTGACCTTGCTGCTCGCCCGCGACCAGCTCGAGATCATCGCCGTGGGCAGCATCCGCGATGCACTGGATCACCTCTCGACGTCGACCTTCGATTGCCTGGTGATGGACCTGATGCTCCCGGATGGCAGTGGCTACGACCTGCTGGAGCACATGGCGGGCAGCGAGGCGTTCGCCTTCCCCCCGGTCATTGTCTACACCGGTCGTTCGCTCACCCGCGAGGAAGAACAGCGTCTCCGTCGCTATTCAAAGAGCATCATCATCAAGGGCGCGCGTTCGCCCGAGCGCCTGCTGGATGAAGTGACCTTGTTCCTGCACAGCGTGGAAGCCTCGCTGCCAACGGACCAGCAGCGCCTGTTGCGCGAAGCGCGTAAGCGCGATGCGATGCTGGATGGCCGTACGGTTCTGCTGGCGGAAGACGATGTTCGCAACATCTTCGCCTTGACCAGCGTGCTGGAACCGCTGGGCGTACGCCTTGAAATCGCCCGCAATGGCCGTGAAGCGGTGGATCGGTTGGCGCACACCGAAGTAGACCTGGTCCTGATGGATATCATGATGCCGGAGATGGACGGCCTCGAAGCGATGCGGCTCATCCGTGCGGACGCCCGCCTCGCCGAGGTGCCGATCATCGCGCTCACGGCCAAGGCCATGTCCGACGACCGCGAGCGTTGCATCGCCGCGGGTGCCAACGACTACATCGCCAAGCCCATCGATATCGACAAGCTCGTGTCGTTGTGCCGTGTGTGGTGCTCGAGGCGCTGATGTCCGCGGAAACCGAACTGTTCGATCTTGAGCTCAAGGTGCTGCTCGAAGCGGTGTACCTGCGTTATCACTATGACTTTCGCCACTACGCGGTGAGTTCATTGCGTCGGCGCATGCGCCACGCGATGGGGCGCTACGGGCTGGAGCGGCTGAGTGACCTGCAGCATCGGGTGATCCATGATCCCGTCTTTTTCGCCGAAGCCATGCAGTACTTCACCGTACAGGTCTCGGAGATGTTCCGCGACCCGGATTACTTTGCCGCCTTGCGCGAGCATGCCATGCCCGTGCTGAAGACCTACCCTAGCATCAAGGTGTGGGTCGCCGGGTGCAGCACGGGGGAGGAAGTGTGGTCCATGGCGATCCTGCTCGAAGAGGAAGGCCTGCTGGATCGTACGGTGATCTATGCCACCGACATCAATCCCAAGGCGCTTGAGGCAGCGGAAAGCGGTGTGTTCGCGCTGGACCGCATGGCCTTGTTCAGCCGTAACTACCAGGCTGCGGGCGGGCGCCGTTCACTGTCGGATTACTTCACCACGGGCTACGGTGGGGCGGTATTCGAGCGCCGCCTGAAGAAGCAGGTCGTCTTCGCCGACCACAGCCTGGCTACGGACGCGGTGTTCTCCGAAGTACACATGGTCTCATGCCGCAACGTGTTGATCTACTTCAATCGCGAGTTGCAGGACCGGGCCGTCGGCCTGTTCCACGATTCGCTGGTACGCCGTGGTTTCCTTGGCCTGGGCGCGAAGGAGTCGCTGCAGTTTGGCGCGCACGCCGCGGCCTTCGAGGCCTGCGCTCCGCAGCAGCGCCTGTACCGGAGGGCTGCCGCATGAGCCAGGCCTTCCCCCAGGCAGTCGTCATCGGGGCGTCGGCAGGCGGCGTCCTGGCGTTGCGTGATGTGTTGGGTTGCTTCCCCGCGCGGTTCCCGGCACCGGTGCTCGTCGTCCAACATATTCCGCGCGACCGGCCCAGCGGTATCCCTGCATTGCTCGGTGGCACCTGTGCATTGCCCGTCGCTGAGGCCGAAGATAAGGAGCCGCTGTGCGCAGGCGTGGTGCTGTTCGCGCCCTCGGACTACCACCTCCTGGTGGAAGACAGCGCGACGGTTTCACTTTCCCGCGATGAGCCCGTGCTGTACTCGCGGCCAGCGATCGATCCCTTGTTCGAATCAGCGGCCGAAGTATTCGGTGAGGGTCTGCTCGCCATCCTGTTAACCGGCGCGAGCAGCGACGGCACCGCGGGGGTCGCTGCCGTCCGTCGCGAAGGTGGCACGGTATGGATCCAGGACCCCGCTGAAGCCGTTGCCTCCGTCATGCCAGCGTCGGCGATTGCCCATGCCGGCGCCGATGCCATTGTTACCTTGAGCGACTTGTGTCGCCGCCTTGGGAGCTTAGCCCCATGACCTTGTCGATGAGCTTGCATGAGGAAGCTGCTGTCACACGCGAGCTGGCCAACGTCCTCATCGTGGACGACGTTCCGCAGAACCTGGTAGCCATGGAGGCGTTGCTCGCCCGCGATGACATCCGCATCCTCAAGGCGGCTTCCGGTCCCGAAGCGCTGGAGCTGTTACTCGTCCATGACGTCGCGCTTGCGCTGCTGGATGTGCAGATGCCCGACATGGATGGCTTCGTGCTGGCCGAGTTGATGCGTGGTTCGCAACGCACCCGCCATGTGCCGATCATCTTCCTCACCGCCTCCCCGAACGATCCGGCCCGTTCCTTCAAGGGCTACGAGACAGGTGCAGTCGATTTCCTGCATAAGCCGATCGATCCGCGGGTGATCCTCGGCAAGGTCGATGTGTTCGTGCAGCTGTATCAGCAGCGTCAGCAGCTGAAGACGCAGAACGCGAGCCTGGAGCGCGCGCTGCAGCTGAATGAGGCGATGATCGCGGTGCTCACCCACGACCTGCGTACGCCACTTTCGGCGATTACGTTGTGTGCCGACCGGATCAAGGAAGAGGTCGGTGACGGACCGCTGGCACGCACGGCACACCACGTGGAATCCAGCGCGAGGCGTATGGCGCGGATGATCGACCAGTTGCTCGATTTCTCGCGGATCCGGTCGGGCGCGATCCGGCTGGAGCTGGCGAACCATGACCTCGGTGCGCTGGCCGAGACGGTGGCGGAGGAGACGCGTCAGGCCCACCCGAGCCGCGCCATCGAGGTCATTACCCACGGCGAAATGCTTGGCTACTTCGATTCCACGCGGTTATCGCAGGTACTCTCCAACCTGCTCGGCAATGCCGTGCAGTACGCACTGGGCAGCACGCCGATCGTGCTCGAGGTGAACGGTGCCGACGCCGCCGCGCTGCAGCTAAGCGTACGCAATGCGGGTGTACTACCGCCTGGCCTTGTCCAGCGGATCTTCGAACCGTTCAAGGGCAGCTTCCACCCGAGCCGCGGCCTCGGCCTCGGCCTCTACATCGTCGATCAATTCGTGCGTGCGCACGGTGGCGACGTGGTCGCGCAGAATATCGACGAAGGCGTCGAGTTCCGCGTCCACATGCCGCGCCACGCCACCCGAAACCTCTAGGAGCGCGCTTGCGCGCGATGGGTGCTCGCGGTAGACCCGGATCGCGCGCAAGCGCGCTCCTACATAAGGCCGGCGGCCAGGGGCAGGCCCTGGATCAGGCGTTTGGCCAGGCGGGGCTGGCGGAATTGCTCGATCCACCAGGCAAGCGCGCGGCCTTCCGTATCGCCGCGCCAGGCGACGTACAAGGTGTTTGGTTCGCGCGGATCGGCCATGCGCTTTTCGACCAGCTCGCCGGCATCGAGCAGCGCCTTCGCACGCGATCGGGGAACCCAGCCCACGCCCAGGCCATCGCGCTGCGCGAGGATTTTTGCGCGCATGGAAGGCACGGCGAGTGTCTGCTGGCCGCCCAGGGTGCCGTAGCCGCGCGAGGCGCCGCGCGACGAATCCGCCACGACGATCGCCCGGTGTCTCGTCACGGTATCCGTATCGAGCGGCTCTTTCGCCTTGGCGAGGGGATGCCGCGGCGACACGGCGAACACCCATTCCATGACGCCCAGTTCATGCCAGCGCAGCTTGGGGATGGCAGGCGGCTCGTTGGTGGCGCCAACCACCACCTCGGCCCGGCCATCGCGCAGCGCTTCCCAGGTGCCACCGAGGACTTCGTGGGTGAGGCGCAGGCGCACACCGGAATTCAGCGCATCGAAGGCGCGGATCGACGGAAACAGCAGTTCAAATTCCAGCAGTTCATCAGTGACAATCCATAGTCGATCCTCCCAGCCCCCCGCGACCTGTTTCACCCGCTGGGTGAGCCGGTTCACATCCTGCATGAGCCGTGCGGCCTCATTGGCCAGCAATTGCCCGGCGGGCGTGAGCTGCAGGCGGTAACGGCGGCGGTCGAAGAGCAAGGCATCGAAACGATCTTCGAGCTGCCTGGCAGCGTGAGAAAGTGTGGAGGGCGCCTTGCCCAGATGGGCGGCGGCGCGGGAAAGGCTGCCGGTCTCGCGGATCGCCTCGAGCAAGGCCAGTTCGTCTTCCGACAACATGTTCGACCCCATCGAACGTCTGCGACGAGGCGATGGTACGCCAATCGGCCATGAGCAGAGCAAGCTATCGTCCATACCAACCCAACCGGAGCCACACCATGAACCGTTTCACGGGCAAGAACGTCCTCGTTACCGGCGGTACCAGCGGTATCGGTCTTGCGGTCGCCCAGGCATACGCTACCGAAGGCGCTCGCGTCGTGCTTACGGGCCGCGATGAGAAGGCCCTGGCCTATGCCGTGGCCAACCTCGGCGCGGCCACCGTGGCGCTTAAGAACGATGCCTCGAACCTCGCCGACGCCAGGGCGCTCGCCGCCGCGGTAGCCGCGCAGGGCATCAAGCTCGATGCCGTCTTCATCAACGCCGGTGTAGCGAAGTTCGCCGCGTTCGACCAGGTCGACGAGAGCCTTTGGGACCTCACCTTCAATACGAACGTAAAGGGTGCCTATTTCCAGCTTCAGGCCCTGTTGCCGCACCTCAACCAGGGTGCATCGATCGTTCTCAACGGCTCCATCAACGCCCATATCGGCATGCCGAACTCCTCGGTATATGCTGCAAGCAAGGCCGCATTGATCACGCTCGCGCGCACACTCTCCGCTGAGCTCTTGCCGCGGGGCGTACGTGTCAATGTAGTCAGCCCGGGCCCGGTGCAGACGCCGCTGTACGGCAAGCTCGGCATGGATACCGCACAACTCGAAGCGACCGCGGCACAGATCCAGGCGCAGGTTCCACTGGGCCGGTTTGGCCGTCCGGACGAGGTGGCCTCTACCGTGTTGCACCTCTCTTCGCCGGAGTCGGGCTTTATCGTAGGCACTGAAATCGTGATCGATGGCGGCATGAGCCAGCTGTAACTATCCATGCTACGTAGTTATACGTAAGACAGTGACGCACGCGTTCTCTAACCTCGGCGCCGCACCCCGAGGCCAGCACACTGGCTTTATCACGCCAGCGGTACTGCGCCATGGATACGATTCAAATGAACCGACGCGTGAACCTTCGCACGGTGCTTGATGAGCTTGCCGCCGAAGGCATCACGGGCGCGGTCACGCGTGCTTCCGTTCTTGGCATCGACGATCGCGAATTGCTCGCGATGCTGCGCGGGAAGTACATCAGCAACGAAGCCTGCCGCGAAATCGAGTGGTCCATGCAGCGCCGAGAGGGCTGGATGGATGAGGACCACCGCCGCGAATCGCTGGGCTCATGAGGGATGCCGGTCACGCCGGCATCCCTCGATCGGCTTAGTGACCCAGGTCGGAGAGGAAGCGCTTCGTGTACTGCAACGGCGTCGTCGAAGGCAGCGAGTTGCAGGTCGGCGAGGCGGTGCTCTGCGAGCAGGGCGTATCGCGATCCAGTGACCAGAAGTGCACGCCCGCCAGTTTGTTGGTGGCGGCGTAGTTCGTCACCGTGTCGATATCGGCGGTGGTGAACACTTCGCTGGAGACATCGTTCACACCGATCATGGGCGTGATCTCGATCTTGCTGGCGGCGATGCCATAGGTGTGCTGGAGATTGATGACCGACTGCACGGCCGACTGGCCCATATCGCACGCACCATTCTTCACGACGCAGACGCCGGCACCGGCGGCACCGTAATCCATGGCCATCAGGTTGATCGTGTAGTTCTTCAGGCCCGAGGCCTTGACCGCCTTAACTACCGCATCGCCCGTGCTGTTGAGTCCGCCAAAGCTGCCATCGGATGCCGCGAGCGTGGCAAGCGTGAACGAGAAGCGCAGGTTGGGGTGGATGCTTTCGGCGTAAACCGCCTGGCTCACCAGGGCGTTGAGTTGCTGCGGCGACTGACCGCCTTCGATATCGAAATCGATGCCGACCAGGTGCGAGCTATTGTAGCGGTTGATGAACTGCGCCATGCCCGTTGCACTGCCGCAGGTAAACACGCCGGCCTGGCCGCCGGTCGAGACCACGTAGTTCACCCCAGCTGAATTGAGCCGCGCGATGTTCGCATCGGCAAAGGCCTGGCCCGGTACGCCACCCCAGTTCTCCGTGCCGCACTCGCCACTGGCGAAGGCGAGCGTGATGGCGCCGAGGTTAGGCACTTGCGTTGAAACGAGGCTGCCCGCGCCGACGACGGGCAATCGCGTCCCTGTTACCGACGACGACATGATGTTCGTGTTCCAGTCCATGTTGATCGTGACATCTTTGTAGGGGCTGAAGAACAGGGCACCGGCGCCCGGGGGCGGATTGGTCGGCGGGGGATCCGTCGGCGGCGGATCGGTGGGCGGTGTGCCGCCACCGCTACAGGCGCCTTGCGAAGTCCACGGCTGGCCGGAGCCGGTGACGCCGTTATGGGTGGCAGGGTCGTCACCCTGGGTCCACCAGTTGGCCTTGTAGTTGACGCCGTTCTCGCTGGCGAGGTTGCCGCCGGTATATACCGTGCCGGCACTCCATGCGGCAGCGCATGCCGTGGCCGCATGGGCAACGCGCATGGGTACGGCGGCGGAAAGGGCTAGGGCGATGGCAACGCCGAGCGTGCCAGTACAGCTTCCGAAGACAAGACGGGACCGAACACCTGCATTCACGTGCATGACGACTCTCCGTTCGAGTGGTGTTACCGGGTGGTGGGTTCTCCCCTGCTGCCGGCGCCTGCGTTTGGCTGCCCCCGTGACGATGGCGCACGGTCTTTGCGGACGATTCGGCGTGTCTGGTTTAGTCCCGAATGACAACGTTGTCTATTCGCAAGCTGCAAATTTGTGACGTCGCGCATGTACCGTTTTTGTGCACGATATGCGGCAATGCGTCAGGATTTAGCAGACAAAAGCGCGATTCCGGGCGTTGCGCACCGGATCTGTCCTGCTGCGCCGCGATAGCTGGTCAGTGGAACCTGTCAGTCATCCTGTCCACGCATGACAACGTAGTCACCCTGTAGGAGCGCGCTTGCGCGCGATCGCGCGATCGCGTTAAAGCGCGCTCCTACAGATCAACCCAAATCCTTGATACGGATGCTGCGGAACCAGATGCGAATGGGCGGCTTGCCCTTGTCTTCGCCACCCTGGAGCGAGATGTGGCCGCGGGTGAACTTCGCATAGTCTTCCATCTTCGCGAACTTGGTTTTCGCGACGAGCGCCTTCCACTCAGGCGTCCACAACTGCGTGTCGACGGTTTTATAGCCATTCTGGAAGAACTGCATATGGCCGTGGTCGACGATGATTTCGATCTGGTTCCAGTTGCCGTTCTCGCGAACGTTCTCGACATGCGACGAAATAAGGTCGAACAGGTCGCCCGAGCGTTCGTAGAGCGTGTAGCTATCCGGCTTGGTGCAGACAAGGTCGGCGATCTGCATTTCCGGGCCGGTTTCCCAGGTGTACTTGTACTTCGGCGCTTCGCTGACGTTGAACATCACGCCGGCGTCGGCGCAGGCGGTCATCTTCCACTCGAGCTTGAGGTCGAAATTTTCGTACTCCGCGTCGGTCATCAGATCAGCGAAGTCGGCATCCGGTGCTTTCAGGTCGCGATCAAGGCGGATCGCGCCATCGGCCACACTCCAGTCCTTGCCCGTGCCCTTTTGCTGGAAGGAGTGCCAGCCGTTGAGGCTCTTTCCATCGAACAGGAGTTTGAAGCCCTGGCTGCTCTCCGCGGCGCTCAGCGTGTTGGGTGTTTCCGCCGCGTGGACGGGCAGGGCGATGAGGCAGGCGAGGGCAAGGGCCTTCAAGGCGACTCGAAGCATGGGGGACTCCAGCGGGGGGAAGCGCCTGAGCATACAGCCGTCCAGCCGTCCGCACCCGTGCTGGTTTGCCTAGCCGAGAATTGCCCGCGGTATCCCTGTAGGAGCGCGCTTGCGCGCGATGGGTGCTCGCAGCACGCCTGGATCGCGCGCAAGCGCGTTCCTACAGTTTTCGGAATTTCTTGAGTTCGTCCGCGATCTGGGTGATCAGGGGCGCGGTGAGTTCGGGTTCGCGCAGTGCGCGCAGGTGGGCGCGTAGCGCGCGCAGGTCTTGCTTGGCGCCGAGGTTATCGGAGAGTTTCGACATGGCGTGGGTGGACGCCTTGTCGTGTTTCGCGCGGTGGTGGGCGGTCTTGTTCGAAGCATGCAACACGCGCTTCCCATACTGCAGTTGCATACGTAACCGTCGGGCACGCCGACGCCAGCGATG
This sequence comes from Luteibacter sp., assembly GCF_036500425.1. Taxonomy (GTDB): domain Bacteria; phylum Pseudomonadota; class Gammaproteobacteria; order Xanthomonadales; family Rhodanobacteraceae; genus Luteibacter. Next base: position 32,214 of record NZ_DASYCB010000001.1, on the reverse strand, counting down.
CAGGTTCGTCGGTGTCGCCTCCTTGCGCACACGTTTGCCGGCCTTCACTACGCGTTGTTGCTGCTCATCCAGCGTGGCTTCGATGACCCCGCGTTTCACTAGCCGCCAGGGCAACCGTTCCACCAGGTCGCCCAAGTCGCGGACCGCATGCCGCCGTTTCAGGAAGCGTGGATCCTTGTGCAGCGCCTCGACCAGCCGGCCGTCCCGACGGTGCTCGAGCCGGGTCATGGCGGAAACCCAGGCGGGCGTGGGTCGCGGCCCGGCCAGGCGCTGGGCCAGGACAAGGGCGACGTGAGCGTCGCGCAACGGTGACAAGCCCGTTGCCAGCTTGCCGATGCGGGCCTCGATCTCGCCCAGATCGGCGCCGAAGACGTCGGTGCCCAGGTTCAGCAGGCTCTTGAGCCGGCGCAAGCCCTTGCGCGCCGAGTGGATGCCGCCGTGGCGGTCCCTCGTATTGGCCAGCGCGCGCGCGATGCTGCGGCATTCGCGGGAGGCGAACAGGGCCAGGGCCGTGGGAATGCTTGGCACGCTCTTGGGTGGCATCGGGCTGTGTATAGCACGTGGCGGGCAGCATGGCGGTATTCGGCCATCCTGACACCTGCCGGTCATACATGCTTGCTAGTTGTGGGCGGGTCATGACCGGAGGCACGCGATGAACAGCACCGTCCTGAGCTCCCAGCCCGTCAGCTCCCCGCAGACCCGCACGATCAGCCTCCTGGTGTTCGGGGGTGTCCTTCTCGCCGCCCTGGTCTACATTGGCTCCCAGCTCGGCCATGACCTGACGGTCGCCCCGGCCAGCCCCACCTTCGAATACTTCCTGCTCGGCGTGGCGCTCCTGATCGCGCTTGGCTTCGAGTTCGTGAACGGTTTCCATGACACCGCCAATGCGGTGGCCACGGTGATCTATACCCGGTCACTCCCGGCGACGTTCGCCGTCGTCTGGTCCGGCAGCTGGAATTTCATCGGCGTGCTCATCTCCAGCGGTGCGGTCGCTTACGCCGTCCTCCAGTTGCTACCGATCGCGCTGGTCCTGAACGTCGGCACCGGCATCGGCTTCGCGATGGTGTTCGCGCTGCTGCTGGCAGCGATCATCTGGAACCTTGGCACGTGGTGGCTGGGGTTGCCCTCGTCGAGTTCGCACACGCTGATCGGTTCGATCATCGGCGTCGGCATCATGAACCAGATGATGAATGCCGGCGACGCCAACGCCGCGGTGGATTGGGGCCAGGCGCTGAGCGTCGGCAAATCGTTGTTGTTCTCGCCGCTGATCGGCTTCGCGCTAGCTTACCTGTTGCTGCTCGCGCTAAAGACCTTCGTCAAGGCGCCTGAGCTCTACGCCGAACCGCATGGCGACAAACCGCCACCGTTCTGGGTGCGCAGCCTGCTCATCCTGACCTGTACCGGCGTGTCGATCATGCACGGGTCGAACGATGGCCAGAAGGGCATGGGCCTGATCATGCTAATCCTCATCGGCACGGTGCCGAGCGCCTACGCGTTGAACAAGGCGGTGACCCCCGGTGAAACGCAGACCTTCGTCTCGGTCGCGCACCATGCCAGCGAGACCATGGCGAAATACGCCAGCGGCGCAGCCACCGTGGCCAACCCACGCGCTGAGATTGAACACTACATCCAGACCCGCCAGGCGACGCCGCAGACGCTTGCCGCGCTGAACCAGCTGACCACCACGATCGCGGATCAGGTGGCGCAGCGCTCGTCGCTTGCTGATGTGCCGCAGCATGAGGTGAACAACGTCCGTAACAGCATGTACCTGAGCTCGGAGGCCCTACGGCTGATGGCGAAGGACAAGCAGCCGGCGTTCTCGCCGGAAGACCAGGGTGTGCTCGACAATTATCACGGCCTGCTCGACAAGGCGACCAAGTTCATTCCCACCTGGGTGAAGGTCGCCGTGGCGATCGCGCTGGGCCTGGGCACCATGGTCGGCTGGCGGCGCATCGTGCGTACGGTGGGCGAACGGATCGGCAAGCAGCACCTCACCTACGCCCAGGGCGCCTCGGCCGAGATCGTGGCCATGCTCACCATCGGCGCGGCCGATCGTTTCGGCCTGCCGGTGAGCACGACCCATGTGCTGTCGTCCGGTGTGGCAGGCACCATGACCGCGAGCGGCTCGGGCCTGCAATGGGCTACGGTGCGCAACATGTTGCTGGCCTGGGTACTGACCCTGCCGGTGTCGATCGCGCTCGCCGCCGCCTTGTTCTGGCTGCTACGCCACGTGTTCTAGCGCTGCGACGCACCGCCGCGTGGGCGCCAGAAGCGCTCGCGCCGGTGCTCCTCATGGAAATGCGTATCCAACGGCCGGACCAGGTCGCTGCGCGAAACGATGCCAACCAATCGACGTGAGCCCGGACCATCGACCACGGGCATGCGTTCCAGCTGGTGAACCGCCATGCGCGCAGCCGCCTGTTGGCAGGTATCGTTCGGCTGCACCACTTCCGTCGTCGAACCGGCCAGGGCATCGCCGATGGTTCGCGTCGCACCGGCATCGATCCATGCCTGTAGCGATGCACGGTCGACCATGCCGGTGACGACGCCATCGGCCACCACCGGAAAGGCACGGTGGGACTGGCCGGCACCGAAGAAGGCTTCGAGCACTGTTACCAGCGGCATCGCCGCATCGACCGCCTGCACCTGGGTCGTCATCACCTCGCGCACGGCATGCCGTTCCAGCGGATCAACCCCGTATTCGCGGAAGATGTGATAACCGCGACGGGCAATCTTCTCGGTCATGATCGAGCGGCGCATGGTCACGGTGACGAAGGCATGCGACGTTAGCGTCGCCGCCAGCAAAGGCAACATCGCATGGCTGTCGTGGGTTAGCTCGAAGCCGAACACGATGGCCGTGAGCGGCGCACCCAGCGTGCCACCCAGCGTGGCGGTCATGCAGACCAGCGGCCACAGCATGGGGTCGGCGCCAGGGAGGATCCGGCTGAGCACTACGCCGAGGCCCGCCCCAAGCATCAGCAACGGCGCGAGCACGCCGCCCGAGGTGCCGGACCCCAGCGCCACGACCCACATGATCGCTTTCACGACCAGTAATGAGATGGCGACCTGCATCAGGACGTTCTGGTGGAGCAGGTCGTCGATCACGTCGTAGCCGACACCGAGCGCGCGTGGCTCGATCAGGCCGCCCACACCGATCACGACGCCAGCGAGGGCCGGCCACCACATCCAGTGCAGTGGCAACTTGGCGAACAGGTCTTCAACCTTGTACAGCGCGACAGAGAGTGCCGCCGCGAGCATGCCGGAAAGCAGGCCGGCGATGACGCAGGAGAACAGCGCCACCATGTGTGGTTGCCCGGTTTCCAGCGGAAAGATGGCGCCGGTGCCAAACCACACCGCGCGGCCGAAACCAGCGACCGCGCACGACACTGCGACCGGAATGAAGCTGCGTGGGCGCCATTCAAACAGCAGCAGTTCGACGGCAAGGAGTACGGCTGCCAGCGGCGTACCGAACACCGCGGTCATGCCGGCCGTGGCGCCGGCGACGAGCAGGGTCTTGCGCTCCGCAGCGGTGAGGCTGAGCGTCTGCCCAAGCATCGAGCCCAGCGCGCCGCCGGTCATGATGATCGGACCTTCCGCGCCAAACGGGCCGCCACTGCCGATCGCGATACCCGAGGCCAATGGCTTCAGGATGGCCACCTTCGGCGACATGCGGCTCTTCCCAAACAGGATCGCCTCAATGGCCTCGGGAATACCGTGGCCGCGGATCTTCTCCGTGCCGAAGCGTGCGATCAGGCCGATCAGCAAGCCACCCACGATCGGAATCGCGATCACCCACGGCCCCAGCGTGTTCAACGCCGGCGAGCGATCGGCGAACGAGAAGCTGCCGAAGAAGAACAGGTTAGTGAACAGGTGGATCAGGTTGATCAGCACATAGGCGGCAAGCGTGGAGAGGATGCCGACGGGTATGGCAAGGCCGGCCATCAGCGGCATGCGCGGATTGGCGAAAAAGTCGCGACGGGAAGTGTCGTGGTTCATGAGTCTTGGTGGGGAAGGTTGGGGATAAAAAGGGTGCCGTGCAGCGATTGCAGTTCGGCGCGGTGCAGCGCAGCCAGTTTCACCAGCATCGCTTCGCCGTCCCGCGTGAGGCGTACCTCCACGACGCGGCGATCTTCGTTCGACGGCGTGCGTGTAACGAAGCCGAGGTCTTCACAACGGGTCACAAGCGCTACAACGCCGTGGTGCTGCGCCTGCAAGCGCTCGGCCAGTTCGCTGACAGACGCCCACTCACGGCCCGGATAGCCTTTGATGTGCAACAGCAGGAGGTACTGAAGCGGCGTGAGCCCAGCTTCCTTGGCCGCGTTCTCCGAGAACCGCTCGAACCGGCGGATCTGATGTCGGAATTCCGATAGCTGTTCGAAGTCGGCCTTTGCAAGGCCGGCGGATTTCTTAGATGACGTCATGGGAGTAACGGAACCGATGGACGCCGCAAATATATCACAGTGTGATGTATATGTTTTTTTGCAACACGGGCCGGGCGCATTACACTTGTACAAGAACTTGGACAAGTTGAGGTGGATATGCGTGCAATCAATTACTCGGAGGTGAGGAACAACCTGGCCACGGTGCTCGATGCAGTGGTGGATGACGCGGAAGTCGCTATCGTCACCCGACGCGGTGATCCGGACGGAAGCAGGGCGGTGTATCTCGTGCCTGCCCGCATCTGGGAGAGCATGGAAGAGACGGCCTATCTGCTCAGTGGGGCCAATCGCGAGCATCTTCTCGAGAGCTTGCGGCAGGGGCGGGCCGGCGAGGCGACCGAGCGTCAGCTTATTGATGTGGATGAGTGAGGTCGCATGGGACGCAAGCTCACTTTCACGCCGAGAGGATGGTCGGACTACGAATCGTGGCTACACGACCGGAAGATCATGGCCCGCGTCAACCTGCTGATTAAAGAGTGTTTGCGCACGCCTACTGAAGGCATAGCCAAGCCGAAGCCGTTGCGAGGCGACCTGGCGGGTGCCTGGTCCCGGCGAATTGATGACAGGCACCGACTTGTCTACCAGTTCACGGATAGTGAACTCGAGATCGTCGCATGCCGGGCATGATCGTGCCGCGATAGGCGAAAAACAGTGAGCGAAGGCCAGGGGTGCGGGTACGCGTGGACATACCCGGCATCGTACGCCGTCAGGCCTCGGGGCCGTCGGCCTTCTTACGGCGGCGTTTTGGCGCAGGCTGGGCGAGCAAGGCCTGCAGGTAGGTCACGCCTTCTTCTTCCGGGAACCAGGCGACCACATCGGCCACGGTGAGGTTATGGCGCATGCGCAAAGCCTCAAATGCAGTGCGGGCTTCGGCCAGGGGATCCACGCGCACGGTTTTGGGTCGGCCGGGTTTGCGTTTCTCGACGACCGCTTCCTTGACCACGGCCTTGGCGGCATCGCTAGCGGCGACGTTCTGGCGGTCGAGGGCGGCGAGTTCGTCCTGGAACTGTCTGAAATCGTATTTTCCGGACGAATTCATCACTTCAGTCGGTTACGGTATGGACGACAATTGTGGCATGGCCAGATGTCGGAAATTTGAGAATACGGGCCAATATGGCACCCGGGCGTCTCAATAATGGCTCGGTCAGCCGGCGCGGAAGGTCACCACGAGCACGTCCCGATGTGAGGCGCTGGCGGCGTTCAGCGGGGTTACCGGGGTCACGCCATGGAACACCCGTGGGTCGTGGATCAGTGCCGAATCCAAAGGCTTGGCGAGGGTGAATTCGCCGAGCGCGCGCCCATCCGGTGCATGGATGGTGGTGGTGCCACTGGCGATATTCTCGCGATCGACCAGCAGGACGAGGACGTAATCCACGCCATCGCGGTGGCTGCCTTCGGGCGTGGGCTCCCCGGCGGCGGCGGCGGTGGCTTCGATGCGGAACTGGTGCGCCTCGATGTGCCAGTGCGGCACGTCGGGCGAGAGCCCGCCGAAGAAATCCCGACAGAAATCCAGGATGGCTCGCATGCTCGCGCCCGTGGCGATTTCCGGGAGTACCGGCTCGAACCAGCGCTCGATATCGCCTTGCAAGGTGTTGTAAGCGAGGGTCTGGAAGTGCGCCTGGTGCGGGCGCAGTTCGACATGACCAAACCGCTCGGCGGCGTAGACCGCGTGCCGGCGGCGACGGAAACGCCCTGTGGCTGCGAGGTAGGTATCCGGCTCCAGGGCATGCCAGCTCGCCGCAAAGGCTTCCCAATCGTCGAGCGAGGCAACGTGGCTCACCAGCTCGCGCATGGTCTCGCCGTGGACGAAGGCGAAGCCCTCGTCGTGCACCTGGTCGTGGAGGGTGAGTTCGGTCGCTTCGAGGGGGGCGTTCATCGGCGCAGTATACGCCCGGCCACCGGGCCGGGCTGCGGTAAAGCGCGCCGCGCCGCTGCGCTACAGGGTTTTCAGCCGCTGGGGCTTGTCCAGCGCAGCGAGTAGCGGGGCATCGCGTCCATAGATGTCGTTCTTGTAGGCAAGGCGGCCGTCGTCGTCGATGTCCACCGTCCAGTATGCGAGCAGGATCGGCACGGTCGTCGGCAACGTGACATTCTGGGTCTTCCCGGTAGCGATCCGTTCGTCGATCGCATCGCGGGTCCACTTCTCATCATCGTTGAAGAGCAACTGGACCAGGTCGAGCGGATGCTCGACGCGGATGCAGCCGGAGCTGGTGTCGCGTTTGGCCTTCGAGAACAGTTCCTGGTGCGGGGTATCGTGCAGGTAGACGGCGAAGGCGTTGGGAAAGCGGATGACGACTTGACCAAGAGAATTACCGGGCCCGGCATCCTGGCGCAGGGTAATGCTGCGCGGGCTCGACCAGTTCACGCTGCCGGGCGATATCGTGTTCCCGGCGCTGTCGAGGACGCGGATACGGTTGTTCGCCAGGTAGGCAGGATTCGCGCGAATCTTGGGCAGCACATCGTTTTTCAGGATCGTGGGTGGAATGGTCCACGTCGGGTTGAACGTGATGTAGGTGATCTGCGAGCGAAAGATCGGTGTGCTGCGGTACGGTTTACCCACCTGTACCCGTGATTTCCAGACCGGATGGCCATCGCGGTAATAGGTCACCTTGAAGCCTGCGACGTCGACGACCACGAAGGTGTCGGGCAGGGCATGCAGTAGCCAGCGCGCGCGTTCGAGGTTGGCGCGGACCTGGCCGATGCGCTGCGCGAGGGACACGTTGAGCGCTGCAAGCGTGTCGGCTCCCACCGCGCCATCGACATCCAGGTAATGATCTTGCTGGAAGCGCTTTACAGCGTCGGTGACGGTGTTGTCGTAGTGCTGCCCCTGGGCAAGCGTGGTGTCGAGGTAACCGCCAGCGACCAGGCGAGCGCGTAGTGCGCTCACACGCGGATCCTTCATACCAGGCTTCAGCGACGGGCCATCGGGCACGGTAGGCCAGTCGCCACTCGCCGCCGTGGCGCGCAATTGCACCAGGCCGTCGCGGAGCTTCGCGTACAGCGGGTTTTGCGGCCGCGCCATGGCGAAGGCCTGGTCGACTGAGCGCTCGTCGATCGAGGTCTCCAGCATGGCCAGGCCCTGCTGCGGATCGATCGCCAGGGGATCGATGTTCCAGACCGGATCCAGCCGGGCCGGGTCCACCTTGCCGCGCGCCAGCTGGACCAGGGCGGTCATGTAGGCGCGGGTGGCTACGAGGTCAAAATCGGCATGTTGGGCGGGACTGGCGTCGGCGAAACCGGGGGCCTGGCGGATGTTGCGCAAGGCATCCAGGCCATAGTCCTGGGGTAGGAGCCCGTCAGCCTCGACCGAGGCCAGCCCGGCAAACAACTGGTCGACGTTCTGACTGTCCGACCAGGCCGGGGCATAGTGGCGCTGCATGTAGAAATCCGTCAGGGCCTGGCCGATCGCGGCCTCCTGCCGGGTCAGCGGGCCGCCCTGGATCGGCGCCATGGCGACGATCCGTGCGTAAATCGCCTGGGCGGCCGGGTCATCGGTCGGCGGCGGCTGCGGCACGCTGGACGCCACGGATGAACCGGGTGCTGGCGCGACGATCGGTGGAGGAAGGGCCGCCGAGGCGGCCGTGGTCGGGCTTTGGGCCTTGCCGCACAAGGGCAGGGCCAGCAGAAGGAAGATCAGTACCGAGGCGCCACGAGACCGCTTTTCCATAGTCATTGTCTATTGCTTCCCATTTTTTACGCGGTGATTCCTTCACCCTTTCACATATATGAAGGGCAGAGATGTGACGATGTTGTGGTCAGTAAATGATCACCACGTTAGGATCGACCGATCTGTAGTCCCCGGCTTACCTGATGATCCGATCGATTCGTGCGCTTCTGGCGTCCGCACCGCTACTCGGTGTAGTTGCTTTCCTACCGCTCCAGGCCCATGCCGCCGATTCCCTCGGCGATGCGCTTTCAAAGCTGGCCCCCGCTGCTAACCCCAAGGTCATTGGGCTCGCTGTCCAGGCTGCGGAGTGCGCGCAGAGCCAGGGTGGTACGCCTTCAAACCGCCTGGCGGTGATCGACTATTCCAAACCGTCGTCTGAACCCCGCTTGTGGGTCTTCGATACGGTAAACCGCAAGCTGCTCTTCCAGGAACTGGTCGCTCACGGCAAGAACAGTGGCGACGCGGACAGCACGAAGTTCTCGAATGCGCCCAACAGCCTGGCCTCGAGCATCGGCCTGTTCCGCACCTCCGAGACATACATGGGCAAGAACGGCTACTCGCTGCGGATGACCGGTCTCGAGCCCGGGGTGAACAGCAATGCGCTGGCGCGTGCCATCGTGATCCACGGCGCGGCGTATGTCAGCGAGACCATGGCGCATGCCGCCGGCCGCATTGGCCGTAGCTGGGGGTGCCCCGCGGTAAGCACGGCGGTGGCGCACAAGCTGATCGATGCGCTGAAGGGTGGGCAGATGGTGTTCTCGTACTACCCGGACAAGAAGTGGCTGAGTTCGTCGAGCTACCTGAAGTGCAGCACTAACCAACTCGCCAAGACCGAAGCCAACACCGTCGCCCGCGCAGGAACCTGATCCGCGCGTCTGGCCCCGCTTGACCACCTTCTGGCCCCGGCGGCCTTAGTGGTCCCGGTGACCCGCGTGTACCTTGCCAGCATGCCGTGGCGGGACGTGCCGGAACACCATCATGTCGCGCGATCCACGGCTTTCCCGTTGTCCATCAGGAGAGTTTGGTGAAAGGTGATCGGCGTTCATTCATCGGCAAAGCCGTGCTCGGCGCTGCCGCACTGGCTGCAGTTCCCGCGTCGTCCGCGCTTGGAAGTCCGGCGAAAGGAGCTAACGTCAAGCCCGTCCCCACGAAGGATGGTCGCGCGGCGCTTAGTCCTGACGAGGCCCTTGACCTGCTGATCGCGGGTAACGCGCAGTTCCTCCGCAATGAGCTGAAGACGCCGGATATCAGTGCCGCTCGTCGCCTCGCGCTGGCGCAGGGACAGGCGCCCTTCTGTGCGTACGTGTCCTGCTCGGATAGTCGTGTCCCGCCCGAGCTTCTTTTCGGACGAGGTTTGGGCGAGCTGTTTATTGTGCGCAACGCGGGAAATACCGTCGATGTCGTCGCGATGGGCTCGATCGAGTATGCCGTCGCGGAGCTCGGCGTACCGCTGGTCGTGGTGCTGGGACACGAGGCCTGCGGAGCGGTCAAGGCGGCCATGTCGGTGGTCGCGAATAATGCGCGATTCCCAGGCGCGATCGATAACATGATTGAACCGATCATTCCGGCGGTGCTTGAAGCACGCAACCTGGCTGGCGATCCCGTCGAAAACGCCGTGAAGCAGAATGTCCGCCGGGTGGTTGAAGTCCTCCGCAAGGAGAGCGATCCGATCATGCTGAAACCCCAGCAGGAAGGGCGGCTGAAAGTGGTCGGCGCCTACTATCACCTGGATACCGGCCGGGTCGATTTCTTCGACAGGGCGTCCTGATCGGGTGCTGTAAACGGGCGTCGCGGGCGGGGACCTGATCCCCGCCCGCGCTCTCAGCTAGAATCCCGGTAACCTCACCGTGGAATCGAGCATGAAACACGTTCTTGCGATCGCCGGCTGCATCCTCCTGGCCGGCTGCGCCACCAGCGGCATGAAAGACACCCTGCCCAAGCTCAGCAGCAAGACGGGCAAGAGCGTGCCGGCCTACGTCCAGTGCGTCGTGCCGAAATGGCAGGCCCTGACGAAGGATGCCAAGGGCGACGCGAAGGACGACAAGGGCGTGGTCAATGCCAGCGACGATGGCAAGCATGAGCGCCTCGAAGTCACGGCCAATGGCGCCGGTGCCCAGGTCGTGATGTACGAAATCCAGAAGATGAAGAAAGGCTCCGAGTACGACGGCCGCTACCGCGACGAAGCCATCTCCTGCCTCTAACCCGATAAATGTAGGAGCGCGCTTGCGCGCGATGGGTGCTCGCGGCATCCCCGATCGCGCACAAGCGCCCTCCTGCAACGGCTTTTTTCTCTGCCGTTCGCATCGTCTTTATATGGACCTTGCTGCACTCTCCCTCCCGACAGCCGGCGGAGCGTGCCATGGGCCATGACCTGGACGAAGAATCCCGCATCGATGTGGAGTGCCTGCGCGATAGCAGCGTCCACGACATCCCCCGCTATACGTGGGATTACCGCGTCTTCGCGCGCGACGGGACGACCATTATCGACACCAGCGATAGCGGCGGTGTCTCATACGATTCCCAGAAAATGGCGATGTCCGAGGGCTGGCGCATGGCCCGCGAGTCATTATCGCGGCTGGAACGCTAGCCCGGCTGGCGAGGGCGCAGCTGGCGCGCGTCCTCGATAGCCTCCATCAACTGGTCGCGGTCGAACGGCTTCTCGAGGAAAACCGCGCTGAGCGGGAAGGGCTCCAGGTCCTCGGGCAAGCGGCTTGAGACGACGACAATGGCCGTTTTCGGTCGTTCACGCAGCACAGCGTGGAGCAGGGCGGTGCCGCGCCGTTCGCCCGGCGTATCCGCGTGGATGACCAGGACCGACAAATCGGGCATGTTCTGAAAGGCGCGCTTAGCATCCCGGTAAGTCACCGTTGCACGAGCCGCATAGCCCGCGTCCTCCAGAACCATGGCAACGGTCTCCGCCACCATGCTGGCGCGGTCAAATACCAGGGCGTCGGGGCGGGTGCTCATCGTGGCGGTAGTTTAGCTCTGCGGCTAAGCCTCCGCACGTTTTATTACGCTATTCGGTCGGATCTTCCGGGGGCCAGTCGGCGTTGAATGACTTCACCCGGGCGATCAGGTCGCGGACTTCCTGGTCGCGGTCGGCGATCCGCTTTTCTTCGGCGGCTTTCTGGGCGGCGTAGTCGTGGTTGGTGCCCTGGACGGCATCGTTTACCAGCCGGCAGGTCTCTTCCAGCGTGGCAACCCGTGTGTGGAAGCCGAGCCGGTCCGCGAGAATCTCCATACGCAGCCCCGGGTGGCTCTGCTCAAGCGCATGGGCTCGAACCGCGAAGAACTGCTGCCACTCCCGTTCGGGCGACCCTGCAAGAATTGCCTCAACGCGGGGAATGTCGGGCTGGTCAAACTGGCCGATATCGTCGATGGCTTCGAAAGACTCGATCTCGATCCAGTCGCGGCTGGCCATGGCAGGATTTCCTTAGGGCGTCGGGGACGTAGGGCGCGGCATTGTTCGGTCCACCGTGTGCAGGCCACGTCATGGCACTTCACTCGCGTTGCACATCTGCGAAAGAATGCTGGGTAAATCACCCCAGGAGTTGCACGCCATGCGTTACCTCGCCATTGCCGGTCTTGTCCTGCTCACCGGCTGCGCCACCCAGAACGAACGCCACGTCGGTATCCATGACGTGCTTTCCAGCACCACCCTGGCCTACCAGAATCCGTCGGATGGCGACGCCACCCTGACCATCGTTCGGGACCAGGGCCTGTGGGGCGCCGGCTGCTCCAGCGCCGTCTACCTCGATGACAAGGTCGTCGCCGACATGGAAATCGGCCAGCAGCTGGTGCTGCACGTCCCCTCGGGGAGCCGGAAGCTCACCGTGATGCCGCATGGTGCCTGCAGCAGTGATCGGATCGACGCGGATGCCACGGTCGGCCAGGGTGAGGCCAAGAACTTCAGCATCCCGGCCAGCGGCGAGGGCCTGACAGCGGCCACGGCAGCGGCGGCGCCCAAGGCCTGAGCCATGACATAACGCTTGTCATTGGCGACGCGAAGGCGCAAGAATCCCTTACCGCATCGCGTCGCCAGACGGGAGATCCGTACCATGCACCGGCGCATCGTTGGCCAGTATTGCGTCGAAGTACGCACGCTTCACCACGCTACGGGCTTGTGGAAGGCGGCCTATATCGTGGAGTTGGCTCATGCCGGGCCGCGTGACTTTGTCATGATCACGCTGCTGGAGGAATTTCTGGACGAGCGCGCCGCGGTCGACGCCGCCATGGAAAAAGGCTGCCAGCACGCCGGTTGGCTTGCCGCCGCGCGCAACGCCTATTCAGGCTGACGTGACCACCGCGGCCACCTCGCCGTAACGCCTCCGCGACGATTCCGCCCCTAGGTTGGCCTCCAAGGAGGGCAACGGGCCCTCCCACCCCGGAGCGAGCTGTGCGGATCATTCTTTACCTGCCGTACAACGCCGCACCACGCGGACAATGGATAGTGCGCCGCAATTCGGACCTGGCGGGCCAGTTCGCGACGCGTGAAGAAGCGCTTCGCCATGCGAGTCATCTGGTGGCAGCGATCCGGTCCCAGCCCGGCCAGGACGCGGATATCAAGATTGAGGACGAAAACGGCAACTGGCGCTATGCGGCCTTCCACGGAGAGGTCATCACCGCCGATTGAGTGACCGTCGCAGGATCTGAGATCGGGCCGGAGGATAAACACGGCTCTGTTTCCGTGCCCGAGTCGCCATGGCCGCCTACCTCCAAGCAAAGCGTACCGATGAGGCCGAGAGCGCCCTTGCCAGCCACCACGATGGGCGCACCCTGGCGCACCGGCTGACCGACAAGTACGCGGACCGTGTAGCGACCGGTTTCACGGTGTTCGGCCGCGAGGGCCAGTTCGTGCCGCTGCCGGCGGACCTTCCGCCCGCCCTGGCCGCGGCGCTGACGGCGCGCGGCATCGAGCGCCTGTATTCGCATCAGCAGGAAGCCTGGGCGGGCGCGCGCGCCGGCAAGCATGTGCTGGTCGCCACCCCGACCGCATCGGGCAAGACCCTCTGCTATACGTTGCCGGTGGTGTCATCCGTGCTGGAGGCGGGTGCGAAAGCGTTGTACCTGTTCCCGACCAAGGCGCTGGCGCAGGACCAGGTCGCCGAGCTGCTGGAACTCAATCGCGCTGGCGAACTGGGCGTAAAGGCGTTCACCTTCGACGGCGACACGCCGGGCGATGCCCGCCAGGCGATCCGGCTGCACGGTGATGTCGTGGTCAGCAATCCCGACATGCTGCACCAGGCGATCCTGCCGCATCACACCAAGTGGGCGCAGTTCTTCGAAAACCTGCGTTACGTGGTGATCGATGAAATCCACACATACCGGGGCGTATTTGGCTCGCACCTGGCCAACGTCCTGCGTCGGCTGAAGCGCATCTGCGCCTTCTACGGCGTGCGCCCGCAGTTCGTGCTGTGCTCGGCCACGATCGGCAATGCCACCGAGCATGCCGAAGCACTGATCGAGGACGAGGTGCTGACGGTGGCGCAAAGCGGCGCGCCCAGCGGTGACAAGCACGTCCTGTTGTGGAACCCACCGGTCGTGAACCCTGACCTTGGCTTGCGTGCTTCCGCGCGGTCGCAGACCAACCTGATCGCGCGCGTCGCGATCAAGGCGAAGATGAAGACCCTGGTGTTCGCGCAATCGCGGCTTATGGTTGAAGTACTTACCAAGTACCTCAAGGATGTGTTCGACCACGATTCACGCGTGGCACCGCGCATTCGTGCGTATCGTGGCGGTTACCTGCCCACGGAGCGGCGTGAGGTAGAGCGGGAGATGCGCGCAGGCAACGTGGATGGCATCGTTTCCACATCAGCACTGGAACTCGGCGTGGATATCGGCAGCCTCGATGCTGTGGTATTGAACGGCTACCCGGGCTCAATCGCAGCGACCTGGCAGCGTTTCGGTCGCGCGGGCCGACGGCAGCAGCCGTCGCTCGGCGTGCTGGTCGCCACCAGTGCCCCGCTCGATCAATACCTGATGCGACACCCGGCCTTCCTCACCGAAGCCAGCCCCGAGCACGCGCGCATCCAGCCCGACCAGCCGCTGATCCTGCTGGACCATATTCGCTGCGCCGCGTTCGAGTTGCCCTTCGTGGGCGCCGATCCGTTTGGGCCGAACGATGCCGAACCTTATCTGCAGGTGTTGCAGGAATCCGAAGTCCTGCATCGCGAGGGCGATCGCTGGGAGTGGATCGCCGATAGCTACCCGGCGAACGCCGTGAGCCTGCGTTCGGTGGCCGATGGCAATTTCGTCGTGGTGGACCGGACCGAGGGGCGCCAGACCATCATTGCCGAGGTGGATTACTCGGCAGCGGCACTGACGCTGTATGAAGGTGCCATCCACATGATCCAGAGCGTGCCCTACCAGGTGGAGCGACTCGATTGGGACGGACGCAAAGCCTACTGCACGCGCACTCGTGTCGATTACTACACGGACGCCATCGATTACACGAAGCTCAAGGAGCTCGAATGCTTCGATGGTTCGAACGTGGGTGAGGGCACGGCGCGGCATGGCGAAGTGCACGTGGTTCGCCGTGTCTCGGGATACAAGAAGATCCGTTACTACACGCATGAAAATATTGGCTACGGGCCGGTGAACCTGCCCGACCAGGAGTTGCATTCCACTGCCGTGTGGTGGCAGTTACCGCAGGGCGTGCTCGACGCCGTGTTCCGCTCGCGGCAACATGCGCTCGATGGATTCCTCGGTGCAGCCTATGCGTTGCACACCGCGGCGATCGTCGCGGTGATGGCGGAGTCGCGCGACCTTCAGAAGGCTGTGGGCTCGGGCGATGGTGGCTGGTCCGCGCAGGTCGATGCGGGCGGGCGAGGGCAGATTCGTGCACCCGATGGCTCATTGGCGCTGCCGGATGCGTTCGAACGCTTCCTGCCTACCGTGTACCTGTACGACAACTTCCCCGGCGGTGTTGGCCTGAGTGAACCGCTGTTCCGTCGCGCGCCTGAGCTGGTGCGGCACGCGCTGGCGACTGTGCAAGGCTGTGAGTGCAAGGCCGGCTGTCCCGCCTGCGTCGGCCCGGTGCTCGCCGCCGACGAACAGCGCGACCAGACCCCCAAGGCCCTCACCGCGAAGGTGCTTGAGCTGCTCGGCGCCAACGCGTGACCGACCTGGCCGCCAAACTCGCCGCGCTCCGCAAACAAGCCGGTGCCACGACCCCACCTGTAGGAGCGCGCTTGCGCGCGATCCCTGCTGGCGACAACGCCGCAAAATCCGAAACGCCTCGCGAGAACCCATCGCGCGCAAGCGCGCTCCCACAAGGTGGGGTGGATCTGGCGGCGCTGCGGCGGATGGCGGGCGTTCGTGATCGGTTGGGTGTCGTGCGCGCAGTGCCTTCACGGCCCGTGACGCGTGACGTGCCGGGTGATGAGATCGCGCCCGGCCTGCGTTACCTCGAATACCATACGACCTGGCCCGAACCGCCCGATGAGTTTGACCTTACGTTCGCGCGGCTCACCAGCGCGCGGCGCGAGCACCTGCTGCATTTCGATACGGAGACAACCGGGCTTGCTGGCGGCACGGGCACGCGCGCCTTCATGATCGGCGCCGCCGACTGGTTCGCCGGCCGCCTTCGGGTGCGCCAGCTGTACATGACAAGCATGGCTGCCGAGACGGCCATGCTCAGCGAGTTTGCACGTTGGATCGATGCGGATACGGTGCTGGTCAGTTACAACGGCAAATCCTACGACGCGCCCCTGCTTTCCACGCGCTACCGGCTCGCACGATTGCCGAACCCGTTGACCGGCCTGACCCACGTCGACCTGCTGCATCCCATGCGGCGCCGCTACCGGCAGGTGTGGGAGAACTGCAAGATGCAAACAGCCGAGCGCAAGCTCTTGCGCATCGTGCGCGAGGACGATCTGCCGGGTTCCGAGGCGCCGCGGGCGTGGCTCACCTATCTGCGTGGCGGTTCATCGACGGACCTGGTGCGCGTGGCTGAACACAACCTGCAGGATGTGCGCAGCCTGAGTGGGCTGCTTGTCGAGGCACATGGCTGGGCGGCAACGGATGCGCAGGCCGCTTCGCCGGCCGGTGACGAAAAATAGACGTTACGCCGCGCAGGCTGCGGGATGCGTTGAAGGCCAGGAGACGAGGTGATGAACGAAGCGACCAAGCCTTGCGACCATGCTGGCTGCGGATGCCAGGTTCCTATTTCGCGCGATTTCTGCAGCGAGGCGTGCCGCATGGCGGCGGAAGCACAGAACGTGGGCGGCACCTGCGAGTGCGGCCACGCCGCGTGCCAGCAGCGGCATTGAGTGCGAGGAGGTTACGTCATGACGAACGACGATAAACAGGAAACCCCGGGTTACAAGGAAGACAACCCGAAGCCGCGCACCGGCAAGGAACACATCCCGGGCGAGGGCCACCCGCAGGAGCACCAGAACATGCCAGACAAGAAGCCCGGCAAACAAGGCAGCTGATGGTAGAAGCGCGCTTGCGCGCGATAGGTGGTGAGGGAACCCCTATCGCGCGCAAGCGCGCTCCTACAAAAGCGGGGTTTTAGGCCGCTTTGCGGACCAGGCCGCCGATGCCGGCGGTGGCCGTTTCAAGCGCCTGCGCCTTGTGGTCTTCACTCATCGCGACACCTTCGGCGCGGACGAACTCGATATCAGTGATACCGATGAAACCCAGCACCGCACGCAAGTACGGCTCCTGGAAATCCATGCCCGTCGCGGGGCCGGCGCTGTAGATACCGCCACGCGACGAAGCGATGATCACGCGCTTGCCGCCGGCCAGACCCTCGGGACCATTCGCGGTGTACTGGAAGGTCTTTCCAGCCACCAGGATGCGATCGATCCAGGCCTTCAGCGAACTGGTGATGCTGAAGTTGTACATCGGGGCACCTACGACGATCACGTCGGCCGCCAGGAACTCTTCAAGGACCTTCGCGCCTTCGGCCGCGTTCGGGTCGCTTTCGCCAGCGGGCAGGCCCCAGTGGGTGAGCGGGGCAGCGTGCAGGTCACGGTAGGTGACCTCGGTGCCCGGGTGGTGGTTAACAAATTCCGAGACGATGGCCTGGGTCAGGCCGCGCGAGACGGAATGGGCGCCCAGGGCGCTGGCGTCGATATGCAGGAGTTTCATGGCAGGTCCTCGTTCGTCGGTCCCGCAGGCAGCGGGAATGAGGAGAAGGTACGCTTCGGACAATCACTTGATTAGTCCGCATGGAGTAGACTGATTGTTCCGAATAGGAAACGACGAGGCACGTCCCGATGGAAGGCGCCCTGCAAGACCTGAACGATCTCTACTTCTTCGCCTCCGTGGTTGAGCACGGGGGCTTTTCGGCAGCCGGCCGGGCCCTGGGCATCCCGAAATCCCGCCTCTCCAAGCGCATCGCGCAACTCGAGGACCGGCTAGGCGTCCGCCTGCTCCAGCGCACCACCCGCCGGTTCGTGGTCACCGAGATCGGTGAACGCTTCTACCAGCATTGCCGGGCGGTGCTGGAAGAGGCCAAGGCAGCCCAGGACGCGGTGGATGAGCTGCGCACCGAACCGCGCGGCGTCGTCCGCATCAGCTGCCCTATCTCGATCGCCCAGAATATCGTCGGCCCCATGCTCCCGGCCTATCTGCTGGAACACCCCAAGGTGCAGGTCCGGCTGACCGCGACCAACCGGCGTGTCGACCTGATCGGCGAGGGTTACGACGTGGCCGTACGCGTGCGCGAGAAACTCGACACGGACGCCACCCTGGTCCTGCGCAGCATCGGCTACGCCCGTAGCCTGCTGGTCGCCAGCCCGAAGTTCCTGGATAGTCACGGCCGCCCGAAGACCCTGGAGGAGCTCGCCCAGCTTCCGGCCCTGAGCATGTATGAGCACGAGGGGGCCCAGGTCTGGGAGCTGGTCGATCCCCATGGCAAGAAAGCCGCCGTGGAAGTGAAGCCGCGTCTGGTCAGCGGCGACTTCACTGTGCTGATCTCGGCGGCTCTCCAGTGCTGCGGCGTCGCGTTGCTTCCCGAGGATTACTGCGCACCGCTGCTTAGCAACGGCCAACTGGAATGGGTGTTGCCTGAGTTCACCACGGCGCAGGGCACCCTGCATTTCGTGTACCCCAGCCGCCGCGGCCTGCTGCCGGCCGTGCGCAGCTTCGTCGATTTCCTGGCCGAACGCCTGCCGAAGGCGCAGGCCGAATTTCACAAGGATTGCCAGAAGGTGGCGGATGACCCGGCCAGCAGGGGCGCGATCGCCATGCGCCGCATGTTAGGATCGGAGAATACGGCCGCGTTTGGCCGTCCAAACGAATAAGGGCGTTCGATGCAGATCGAAACCAAGCTTCCGAAGGTCGGCACGACCATTTTCAGCGTCATGAGCCAGCTTGCGCTGGAGCACAAGGCCGTGAATCTCGGCCAGGGTTTTCCGGACTTCGAGCCGCCGGAACCGCTGCGCGATGCGATTACGCGGGCCATGGCCGAAGGCAAGAACCAGTACGCGCCAGGCGTCGGTATCGCGAAGCTGCGCGAGCAGATCGCCCTGAAGACCGAGCGCCTCTACGGGCACCGGGCCAGCCCCGATACCGAAGTGACCGTGACCTCCGGTGCCACCGAGGCGCTGTTCTCGGCCATCGCCGCGGTGGTGCGTGCGGGCGATGAAGTGATCGTGTTCGATCCGTGCTACGACAGCTACGAGCCGGCGATCGAACTGCAGGGCGCCACGGCGGTACATATCCCGCTGGACGTGCCTTCCTTTGGCATCGACTGGCAGCGCGTACGCGAGGCGATCACGCCGAAGACCCGCATGATCCTGATCAACTCGCCGCACAATCCTTCGGGTGCCGTGTTGTCGCGGGCCGACCTGGATGAGCTGGCCTCGATCATCCGCAACACGTCGATCGTGGTGCTTTCCGACGAAGTGTACGAACACATCGTCTTCGATGGCGCCGAACACCAGAGCGTGCTGCGCCACGAGGAACTGGCCGCACGCAGCATCGTGGTGTCCTCGTTCGGCAAGACCTACCACTGCACCGGCTGGAAGCTCGGTTACGCGGTGGCACCGAAGGCGTTGACCGCCGAGTTCCGCAAGGTGCACCAGTACCTGACCTTCTGCACGTTCAACCCGGCGCAGTGGGCGTTCGCGGAATTCCTGGAGTCCACGCCGGAGCATTACCTCGAGCTGCCTGCGTTCTACCAGGCCAAGCGCGATCGCTTCCGCGCGTTGCTGGCCCCGTCGCGGTTGAAGTTGCTCGATGTGCCGGGCGGCTATTTCCAGCTTGTGGATTACAGCGCCATCCGCGATACGGATGACATCAATTTCAGTGAATGGCTGGTCCGCGAAGGCGGCGTGGCGGCGATCCCGTTGAGCCCGTTCTACGAAACCGCGCCGGATACCCGCCTGGTGCGCCTGTGCTTCGCCAAGAACGATGCCACCATGGAAGCCGCCGCGGAGCTGCTGTGCAAACTCTGACCGTCTCGCTCGTCCAGGGTGCCACCCGCTGGCACGATGCGCCCGCCAACCGCGAGTATTACGGCAAGCTCGTGCGTGGCGCCGCACCGAGCGATCTGTTCGTTCTGCCGGAAACCTTCCTGTCGGGCTTCACCAACGACACCCTCGCCAACGCGGAAACGATGGATGGCGAAAGCGTCGCGTGGTTGCGGGCGCTGGCAGTCGAGGTCAACGCGACGATCACCGGCAGCCTGGTGATCCGTGAGAACGGTACGGTCTATAACCGCCTGATGTGGGCCTCGCCGAACGGTGACCTGGCCTGCTATGACAAGCGCCACCTGTTCCGCATGGCCGGCGAGCACACCCGCTACGGCGGCGGTACCGAGCGATTGATCGTCGAGCTCAAGGGCTGGCGGATCCTGCCGCAGGTTTGCTACGACCTGCGCTTTCCGGTGTGGCTGCGTAACAGCCGCAACGAGGCGGCGGCCGGCGGCATGGACTACGACCTGGCGTTGTTTGTCGCGAACTGGCCCTCGCCGCGACGTGGGCCGTGGCGAACGCTGCTGCGTGCCCGCGCCATCGAGAACCTGGCGTATACGATCGGCGTGAACCGCGTCGGCGTGGACGGCAACAACCATTCGTACAGCGGCGACAGCGCAGTGATCGATCCCGTCGGTGAAGCATGGGTGGAGCTGGGTGCGGTCGAGCAGGTAGTCACCATCGCCATCGACCCTGCGCCGCTGCTCGCCCACCGCGAACGCTTCCCCGCGTGGATGGACGCCGACACCTTCTCCCTCAACACCACCCTTGACCTGTAGGAGCGCGCTTGCGCGCAAGCCGGGGCTTGCCAGAGGGCCATCACCTGACCCGTAGGAGCGCGCTTGCGCGCGATGGGTGCTTGCCGCAACCTCGGATCGCGCGCAAGCGCGCTCCTACCATGAGCAGGTTATTTGGCGGCGGGTTTGAACGGCACGACCGGGCCGATCTTCGCGACCTTACGCCAGGCGGCCAGCTTGTCCTCGATCCCTGCGCCGATATCGATCTGCGGCTCGGAAGGCGTGACGGCATCCTTCTTCTCCCAGCCGGCGATCTCGACTTTCGCCTGGTTGAACGCCTCGATGAAATCGGGCGTGGCGTTGAGCCCATTGGCGAGCCACGCGTGACCGAAGTAGGTGATGTCGGAATCGGTGCCGCACCCGAACGACGTGCGATCGGTGCGCGCCGAGGCCATGACCAGCGTGCCACTCCCACGCAGTTTGGGTAGGTAGCCGCCGGAATAACAGGCGTTCACGACCACCACCTTCCAGCGGAAATCATGTTTGGCGAGGATCTGCGCGAGGCCGTCGGGGTCCAGCTGATCGAGCGGGATAGGATCCATGTCGACCAGCAGGCTGTGGTCGCTGCCGCCGTGCGTGGCGATGTAGACCAGGAGGATGTCCTCCTTCGGGTTCATGACCTTGGCGAGGCCATCCAGGCCTGCCTCGAGGTTGCTCCAGCTCGCCAGCGGCCGGGTCGCGAGCGTCGCCGGGTTATTTTCCAGGACCAGGGTGTGGTTCGGGCTACCGAAGCGCGTTGCCATCAGCATGTCGAGGTATTCGGCCTCGTTGCGGAAAACATCTTCGGCCCCGTCCGCACCGAAGGCCACCGCGTACACGTTGGGCTTGGCGGGCGAACGCCTGGCCAACTTGCCCACAGCCTCACGGATAGCGCCGGGCTGGCTCGTGAACACCTGTTCGGGCGAAGGCGCGTTCTCCGGCCAGTCGCTTGCGTCCAGCTGCAGACCCGGGTCATCACTGATATCGGTGACGGCGTCGGAGGCCGTCGAGGGCGCCGCCGGTACGGAGGTGGCAACCGCGGGAGGTTTGCCGCCGCTCGTCGAGGCGCCTGCGACGAGCGGGGAGACTGCCGCCACCGGGGGCGCCGGGACCACGGGCGCTACGCCCGTGACGACCGGTCGCGGCCCAAAATTCAGGATCGCCGCGGTCAGTACCGCGCCGGCAATGAACCCGGCAAGCGTGTAGATCGCCGTGCGACGGCGTGGATCAAGGCTGGATGGCATTGAAATCCGCCACGGCCGGATGGCCGGCGTCCGTCATGGGCAGGGGCGGGCGGATGAGGTGCGTGGTCTGCATGCCGGCGTCGCGCGCCGCATCGAGTTCTTCGCGGATGTCAGAAAGGAAGAGTACGTGCGACGGGGCGAGGCCGATGGCCTTGGCAATGCGCCGATAGGACTCGGCCTCACGCTTGTGACCCATCTGCGTGTCAAAGTAACCGGAAAACAGGGGCGTGAGGTCGCCGCTTTCGCTGTAACCGAACATCAGTTTCTGCGCCGGCACCGAACCGGAGGAGTACACGTAAAGGGCCAGGCCCTCGTCGTGCCACGCCTTCAGCCGACTCGCGACTTCCGGATACATGTGCGAAACGTAGGCCTGCGCCTCGTAACCTTCACGCCAGATCATGCCCTGCAAGGCCTTGAGCGGTGTGGCTTTGCGGTCCTCATCGATCCAGCGGATCAGCAGGTCGATGATTTCGGTACGCGAGGCTTCGATGATCCCCGCTTCCTTCGCCGCCTCATGCAGCCAGTGCTGAACTTCCGGCTCGTCCGCGTGGGTTTCCACGTAGGCAGGGAGGTGTTGCCGGGCATAGGGGAACAGCACGTCTTTCACGAAGTCGATCGAGCTGGTCGTGCCCTCGATGTCGGTGAGGACGGCGCGGATATCGGACATGGGGGAAGCCTGCGGATCGGGGATATCCGCAGGATAGCCGAGCCGGAGCGGCTTTACGACGCAGCAGCGCTCGCTGAGGCGTGCGGATCCATGCGTGGGAAACGCTCGGCGATGTCTTCACCGGTGAAGCTCGCCACCCAGCCTTCCACGTTCGTGAACAGGCGGATCGCCACGAAATAGGGCGACACGCTCATGTCGAACCAATGCCGGGTGCCATCGGGCACGCCGATCAGATCGCCTTTCTCGCACAGCACCTCGTACACCTTGCCGTTCTTATGTAGGGTGAACTGGCCGGCGCCGGCGACGAAGAAGCGCACTTCATCCTCGCTGTGCGTGTGCTCGTTCAGGAACTTGGCGCGGAAGGCGGCTCGGTCCGGATGATCCGGCTTCAGGCTGATGACGTCGACGGCCTGATAGCCGTTTTCTTGCATGAGGCGATCGATATCCCCCTTGTAAGCGGTGATGACTTCGTCCTGGCTCGCGCCCGGCTGGATGGGCTGGTTCGCTTCCCACTGTTCGAAGCGCACGCCAATGGCGTTCAGCTCCGTGGCAATGGCAGCGTGGTCGGTAAAAACCCCGAGGGGTTGTTCGTGGTTGGCGTCGTCGTAAATGCGCAGACGGCTCATGGGGAAAGCCTCCGAAGGTCAAGTTCGCAACCCAGCAGGAACTCCAGGGCCTCGAGGTGCCGGCGGGTTTCCGCCATGTCGCGGCCCCAGGTGTAGATGCCATGGCCATTGATCAGGTAGGCGTACAGTGGCTTGCCGCTGTCGATCCACGCATCGACCTGGGCTTCGAGCTCCGGCATCTGCTGAGTGTTGGGGAAGACGGGAATGTCGAGCACGCTCTCATGCGTTGTGTAGCCGGAGATCGCTTTTTGCAACTCCCAGCCCTCGAGATGCACGCGGCCCTCGGCGGCGAACAGGCGTGAGGCGACGCTCTGCGTGCGTGAGTGGGTGTGCAACACCACGTTCGCATCGGGGAAACGCTTATAGACCTGGGTATGCAGGCCTGTCTCCGCGGAGGGGCGCGAATCGCTGCCGACCGCCTTGCCATCCATATCCACGACCATGATGTCGTCGCGGCCCATGCGGCCCTTGTCACGACCGGAAATGGTGATGGCGGCGAGGTCGTTATCCAGGCGCATGGAGAAGTTGCTGCTCGTCGCCGGGGTCCAGCCGAAGGCCGCAAGTTCACGGGCGGCGTCAGCGATGGCATCGGCGCGCGAGGCGAGCAGGGCTGGGTCGATGTGGTCGAGAGTCTTGGTCATGGGTTTGGACGTCTAAATCAGGAGGCGACTATACCATGGGGGTGTTTACAGGCCCGATCGCGGTAGCTTGCGAAAATACGAACCATTCCACTTTCCGGATTTGCGTAGGATGCCAGCATCTTTCGCACGAGGTTGTTTCATGGCGCAGAACGACACCAACGACATCGAGGGCCGCCGCCGCTTCCTGAAGGCCGCCGCCGGCTCCGTGGCCGCCGCCACCCTGCTGGGCAGCCTGCCTGGGGTGAGCAAGGCCCAGGACCTGCCGCACCTGTCCCCGTCCGACCCCACCGCCTCGGCGCTGAAGTACGTGGAGGACGGGAGCAAGGCCGTGGGAAAGAAGGTTGCGAGCGACGCTTGTTTCAACTGTAACTTTTACCAGGGCAAGGCCGGAGCCGCGTGGGGTCCGTGTCAGTTGTTCCCGGGCAAGGCCGTGGCCGCTAAGGGCTGGTGCGTGTCTCACGCAGTCATGATCTGACCCGCGACCGGGTTCCAGGCAAAAGAAAGGCCAGCCGAAGGGCTGGCCTTTTTTCATGCGTCGCGATCCAAGGGACCGCGCAAAAATGCTACCCAAGCGCGCCAGGCCGAGGAGCTGACCCGCCTGACGCGCTGGGCGGCAATCCGGGGCCCACTGCCAAGTGATTTACCCACGGAACCGGGATCATACTCCCCTCGGGGCGCGACCGGCCAATGGCAGTTAAATGACGAACGTGTTTTTGTGTATTTCGTCGCAAAAACATTAACTTAACGACAAAAGTTAATGTTCCGTTGTAGGAGCGCGCTTGCGCGCGATCCAGGGTTAATCAGCGCGACGATTCCGGCTGTGCCTAAAGCTATAACCGAAGTAAACCATCACGCCCAGCGCCGTCCATACGCCAAGCAAAATCCAGTTACGCAAGCCCAGCGAATACAACAACGCGATGCAGCTGAGCACACCGAGCGTGCACGTGACCGGTGCGAACGGAACGCGGAACGTACGCGGCTTGTCCGCATCCGTGCGACGCAAGATCAACACGCCAATGCACACCGCGCAGAAGGCGACGAGCGTGCCCATCGAGGTGAGATCACCAAGCAGGTTGAGCGGAAACACCGCGGCGAGTGCGGCGATACCAACGCCTGTGATCACCGTATTGAGATGAGGCGTGCGGTACTTCGGGTGGATGGTCGTGAACACTTTCGGCAGCAAACCATCGCGACCCATGATCATGAAGATGCGCGGCTGCGCGATGATCATGACGAGCACGACAGACGACAGGCCAATGAGCGCACCGATTTCAACCAGGCCACGCAGCCAGTTCAGTTCGGGATGCTGACGGATGGCGGTGACGACGGGCTCGGCCGTACCGAGTTCCGAGAACGGCACCAGGCCGGTGAGCACGGCGGCCATGGCGATGTACAGCACCGTGCAGATGCCCAGCGAGGCGAGCGTACCGATTGGCATGTCGCGCTGCGGGTTCTTTGATTCCTGCGCGGCCGTCGAGGTCGCCTCGAAGCCGATATAAGCAAAGAACACCAGCGATGCGCCGCGCATGACGCCCGACCAGCCGTACTTGTCGCCGCCCTGGTTGGCCGGAATGAACGGATGCCAGTTGGCCGTATCGATGTGGCTGGCACCGACAACGATCACGACGACGATCAACGCCACCTTGAGCAGGACCATGGCCATGTTCAGGCCGGTGGATTCCTTGATACCGACGTAGCAAAGCCAGGTCAGCGCCAGCGTGATGCCGACGGCAGGCAGGTTGAACAGCGCGCCGGTGGCTACGAGGTGGCCATCGACGAAATCCACCGGTGCATTGGTCAGCGCCGGCGGGATATGAATGCCGACATGGTCGAGCAGGCTGACGAAGTAGCCGGTCCAGCTCACGGCGACCGCGGAGGCGGAGACGCCGTATTCAAGAATGAGATTCCAGCCAATGAACCAGGCTGCGCCTTCGCCCAGCGTCGCGTATGCATAGGAGTACGCGCTGCCGGACACCGGGACCAGCGAGGCGAACTCGGCGTAGCACAGCGCCGTGAACACGCTGCAGATGGCGGCCAGGATGAACGAGAGGATGATGGCCGGGCCGGCGTGTTCCGCCGCGGCCACTCCGGTGATGACGAAGATGCCACCGCCAATCACAGCGCCGATGCCCAGCGCGGTCAGGCCCCACGGCCCCAGCGTTCGGCGCAGGGCCGGGCCGTGGGCATCATCGGATTCGATGGTCGGGGCTTTCTTGGCGAGTAACTGCTTGAGCATGGATGGCTCGGATCAATGTGACGTGGATGAGGATAGCTTCAAAACAGGGAAGGCCGGCGAGTGACCGCCGGCCTTCCCGGATGAGCCCTGGCTGATCAGCCGAGCGACTTGCGCAGCTTGCTGTGCGCGTAGCCGTAGCCGAAGTAGATCAGCTGGCCGATGACGATCCAGCCGACCATCAGGCGCCAGTGCTCTTCGAAGGCCTGCCAGAACAGGTACACGCAGGACACCGCGCCGAGGATCGAGATGGGCCATACCATCGGGACGCGGAAGCTGCGCTTCAGGTCCGGGCGGGTGTAACGCAGGATCAGGATGCCGATGCAGACGGTGGCGAAAGCGAGCAGGGTGCCCATGGACACCAGTTCGCCGAGCACGCTGACCGGAAACAGGCCGGCCATGACCGCGGCGGCGACGCCAACGATGATGGTGCCCAGGTACGGCGTGCGGAACTTCGGGTGCACCTTGGCCATGCCCGGGGGCAGCAGGCCGTCACGCGCCATCGAGAAGAAAATGCGCGGCAGGCCCATGAGCATGACCAGGATCACCGAGGACAGGCCAGTGATGGCACCGACGACCACGATGGCCTTGAGCCACGACAGCTGCGGGTACAGGCCCAGCGCGGTAGCGACCGGCTCCGGCGTGTTCAGGATGCGGAACGGGGCGATACCCGTGAGCACCAGGGCCACGGCGATGTACAGCACCGTGCAGACGGCCAGCGAGCCGAGGATGCCGATCGGCATGTCGCGCTGCGGGTTCTTCGCTTCGCCGGCCGCGGTCGAGACCGCATCGAAGCCGACGTAGGAGAAGAACACGATGGTCGCGGCGCGGAAGATGCCGCTCCAGCCAAAGACGCCTTCGCCCTCGTTCGGCGGGATGAACGGGTGCCAGTTCGCCGGGTTGATCAGCTTGATCGCGAACGCCAGGAACAGCAGGATCACGGTGACCTTGATGGCCACGATGATCGAGTTCACGAAGGCCGACTGGGTGATGCCGACGTAGCACAGGCCCGAAAGCGCGGCAATGATGATGACCGCCGGCAGGTTGATCAGTGCGCCGGTGGACTGGATGTGGCCTTCAATGAACTGGAACGGGGCCGACGCGAGCGTGGAGGGCAGGGAGATGTCGCTGCCGATCATGCCGCCGATAAGACCCAGCAGTTCATTGAAGTAACCCGACCAGCCCGCCGCCACCGTAGCCGCAGCGAACAGGTACTCCAGCACCAGGTTCCAGCCGACGAACCAGGCGACGTATTCGCCGAGCGTGGCATAAGAATAAGAGTAAGCGCTGCCCGAGACCGGCAGCATGGCCGCGAACTCGGCGTAGCAGAGGCCGGCCAGTGCGCAGGCGAAGCCCGCGATGAGGAAGCTGACGACGAGCGCGGGGCCGGCATGCATCGCGGCCGCCTGGCCGGTGATGACGAAGATACCCGCACCGATCACGGCGCCGATGCCTAGCAGGATCAGGTGCTTTGCGGTGAGTACGCGCTTGAGGCCCGCATCACCATGCGCGCCAGTATCGATATGCTCACCAGCATCGACGTGCGGCGCGGCCTCGATAGGATGCGTCGCGAAAAGGTGTTTCAACATGTGTCTCCCCTACTGCCGGAAGTGCTCTTTATTATTGGGACCGCCGTGGCAGCCATGATGGAACGCCGCCCCCGGTGAGTCGGCACGGCACCATAGCCCAGCGGGGCACGGCCGTACAAGCTGCATTGCGAGGCCTTCCAAGGCCTTGCACGGAGGGCGGCGGAAGTCACCATGACTTACGGCGGTTGTGATGGAACGGACGCGGTGTATCAGAACAGCATGTTGAGCGCGGCCTGCGGCGCCACGTAGGCGGGTGCGTTTCGCCCGGCCACGGAGAACTGCACGCCGGCGATGAGGCCCAGGGTGGCGTTGAAGTGGTATTCCACCGCCGGTGCGAGGCTGAGGTCGTGGCTTGGGTTGAGCTTCCAGGCATGGTGCGCCGCATCCTTGAGGCGCAGGGTGCCGTTGCGATTGAACACGAGCTCGTTCACGAGTACCCAGCGCGGATCCAGCGCGTACTCAACGGCGAACGATGCATTCCAGGCCTGGCCGTGGTGCGCCGTGCCGTGAAAACCCGGGCCCGTGCCGTACACGCTGGTGCCATGGACACGGACGTGGGCCGGGTTCGGGCTCCACGCCAACTGGCCGCGGTAGCGCAGCGCCTGCCCATCCGGCAGCCATTGCAGCTTCTGGACGCCGTAGGCAAGCGTGGTGCGGGCGGTGCCATTGCCCATGCCGTTGAGCGGATTGGTATCGAGGTGGTGGTACGCGCCGGTCGGCAGTCGCTGGGCCACCGAGACGGACGAAACCCATCCCGTGCCGTCATCGCCTGGACCGGTGAGGCGCTGCTGCAGGCGCACGACGGAGTCGCCCATGCGCAGGCCGTCGGTGTGGGCGCGATACGTGGAGGTGCGTGCCGCGCTTAGCGTGAGCTGCACGGCGGTGGTGTCGCCCAACCCGTAGATCATGGGTAGCGCAACCTGCCACTGGCGGGCGTGGTGGCGTAGCGCGTGGCGCGAGCCGGCGTTGTCGTAGCCGCCACGAACGTTCGTATAGATCAGGTACGGCTCTATGTTGAGCTTGCCGGCGGGCAGGGTGTTGATTGCTGGCGTGACCAGCGGGCCGGTGAAGTTGAGCGCGTCACGGTCGGTGGTGGCGAACGCCGTGAGCGGCATGAGGGCGAACAAGGTGGCATAACGGAAAAGAGAGGGTGACATGAGCGGGTCCATGCATGAAGGCAGCCTGGTGGCTGCAGGAATATCGGTGCGCTTCTTGCGCACACCTCCATGCTAGGCCGGCGCTGTCGCCGGCAACATCGGACTTGTCTGAAAATGCTGTGCGAAAATGCCCGCCTGTTTATCGGAATTCCCTGATGGATCCCTCCTACGTTCCCCTTGCCTCCGCCATCAACCATTACGCCGGCCGCCACCCGGATGAACCCGATGTGGGGCACTTCCGTGACTGGCTGGCGACGGAAGCGAAGCCTTTCCACCGCGAGACTCTGGCCGGCCATTTCACCGGCTCGGCCTGGTTGGTCAGTGCGGATGGCGTGCGCGTTCTGCTGATGCATCACCGCAAGCTGCAGCGCTGGCTTCAACCAGGTGGTCACGCCGATGGCGAGGCTGATCTCGCCAATGTGGCGTTGCGCGAAGCGGAAGAAGAAACGGGGTTGACTGACCTGGTCGTGATGCCGTCGCTGTTCGACCTGGACCGCCACGTCATCCCTGCCCGCGGGCAGGAGCCGGAACACTGGCACTACGACGCGCGCTACGTGGTTCAGGCACGCGGCTCCGAAGCCTTCGAAGCCAATGAAGAATCACTAGGCCTGGCCTGGCGCGAAATCGCGGACATTGCCAGGGATGAGGCGAGCGACCCCTCGCTGCGCCGCATGGCCCGAAAGTGGCTTGCGCAGCGCTGACCTGTAGGAGCGCGCTTACGCGCGATCAGGGTTACGTCAGGGTGTATCGCGCGCAAGCGCGCTCCTACAGGTAGCGGGCTGGAGCGGGGTGCAGGGTGCCGCAGGTCGGGCAGGTGCGGGCGCCCGTGTCGCGGTAGAAGGTATCGAAGACGGGCGGGAAGTCCGCTTCGATGCTTTCCAGCGTGAAGTACTTTTCGAAGAGTTTGGTATTGCAGTGCTCGCAGAACCACAGCAGGCCATCGCGCTCCCCGTTGAGGCGGCGGCGCTCGATGACCAGGCCGACTGAATCCGGCATGCGTTGCGGTGAGTGCGGTATGCGCGGCGGCAGGTAGAACACCTGGCCGGCCTTGATCGGGATGTCCTTCGCGACGCCGTCATCCTGCACCTTCAGCACCATCTCGCCTTCGAGCTGGTAGAAGAACTCGGGGCCCTCGTCATAGTGATAGTCCGTACGTGCGTTCGGGCCACCGACGATCATGATGATGAAATCGCCATCCACGATGCATTTGTTGCCGACCGGCGGCTTGAGCAGGGCGCGGTTTTCGTCGATCCAGCGTTGCAGGTCGATGGGAGGCGTAAGACTCATTGGCGAGGATTCAAGGAGTGGTCCGGCGATCATACTCCCGCACCGGTACTTCCCGGCGGCCGCGCTGTGTCGTACAACTGCGGTCCGTTTCGTAAGGATTCGCCTACATGGCGTCGTGGTACCACGCCCGTCAACCTGAGCCGTCGCCACGTCCCGCGCCACAGGGCAAGCGCGAGGCCGCGGTCGTGGTGGTGGGCGGCGGTTTCGCCGGGCTGAACACGGCACTGGGCCTGGCCGCACGCGGCGTCCGCGACGTTGTATTGCTGGAAGCGCGGAGCATCGGGTTCGGTGCGTCGGGCCGGAACGGTGGTTTCGTCTTCGCCGGGTACTCACTCGGTGAGCGGGCGCTCCTCGACAAACTAGGGGAGCAACAGGCGCGTGACCTGTACGGACGCACGGTGGCCGCGGTGAACCTGATCCGTCAGCGGATTACGACGCTCGGCATTGACTGCGACATGGTCGACGCCGGGGTGGTCTGGGCGAACTGGTTCCGTGACGCGCGCCTGTTGCGGGCCCGCCAGCAGTTGCTTGCCGAACATTACGGCAGCGAATGGCAGTGGATACCTGCGGATGCCGTGCACGAATTCGTGCACAGCCGCCGCTACCACGATGGCTTATACGAGCGGAACGCGCTGCATATCGATCCATTGGCCTATGCGCGCGGGCTTGCCGTGGCGGCAGAGGTGGCTGGCGTTGCGATTCACGAAGGCTCACGGGTCAGGATGCTCGAGCGTCGGGGCCCGCGCTGGGTGTTGCGCGTCGGCGATGCCGAGATCGAGACGCCTAATGTGGTGCTTGCGTGCGGCGGTTACCTGGCCGGCCTCGACCGTACGATCGACCGCGCCGTGCTGCCGATCGCGACGTATGTCATGGTGACCGAGCCATTGGGCCCGCGCCTGGCCGAATGCCTGCGGACGCAGGCGGCCATCTACGACACGCGCTTCGCGTTCGATTACTACCGCCCCCTGCAGGACACGCGGCTGCTCTGGGGTGGCCGGATCTCGGTGCGCGACCGCCACCCACGGGCGGTCCAGAAGCTCCTCGCACGCGATCTCGCGAGGGTCTTTCCATCGCTCAAGGGGGTGAAGGTGGAGCATGCGTGGTCGGGCTTGATGAGTTATGCCCGTCACGAGATGCCCCAGGTCGGCACCCACGGCAACGGCCTCTGGTACGCCCAGGCCTTTGGCGGACATGGCCTGGCACCGACCTGCGCGGCAGGGGAAGCCCTGGCCGATGCCATTGCCTCGGGCGAGAAATCCGTGCCCGCCTATGCAGCGTTCGGCCTTGAACCGGTGCACCGCCCCTTTGGCTATCTCGCCGCGCAAGGCACCTACTGGAAGCTCGAGCTAGCCGACTGGTTCAAATCCCGCCTCGAAGGCTAAGCCTCTGTAGGAGCGCGCTTGCGCGCGATCGGACCTTGCCGCGAGCACCCACCGCGCGCAAGCGCGCTTCTACAAGGCGTGGGCTTTGTCTAGCCAGACGAGGATGCCCTGGGCGTTGAGTTTGATGTCGATCTTCAGGAGTTTGGTGATGTCTTCGGCGGATAGCATCACGCCGTGCTTTTTCGCCCGGCCTACGTAGAGTTCGGCGAAAGCGGTCGCGATGCGCGTTTCGCGGTCCGGGTCGCTCGCGTGGCGTTTCGCGATCGCCACCATCGCGTCGATCTGTTCGTGCAGATCCTTCGCCAGACGCTTCACCTGCGTCACCCGGTCGTAATGCGTGAGGTACATCGCTTCGGGCTCGTAGCGCATCATCCGTTCGATCGAGGCGTGGGCCTCGTCCGGATCAAATTGCACGGGCGACGTGGTCGGGATGATGAAGGGGCCGTTGGCCGTATCAAATTCGCGATAGGACAGGCCAAAGATATCGCCGGTGAAGAACGCATTGGCGCGCTCGTCATGAATGGCGATGTGGTGCTTCGCGTGGCCTGGCGTGTCCAGGCAGAGCAGCGCACGCCCGGCAAGGTCGACGACGAAACCGTCCGAGGCCTCAATCACGCGGTCCTTCGGTACGGGCACGATCGTGCCGTAGTCCCGCCGCACGGCGTCTTCGCCATAGACGCCGGTCGCGCCAGCGATCAGCGCGGAAGGGTCGATCATGTGCCGCGCGCCCCGCGGGTGGACCGCGAGCATGGCGTTCGGCAGGTGCTTCATCAACTCGCCGGCACCGCCTGCGTGGTCGAGATGTACGTGGGTGAGGATCAGCCAGTCGATGTCACGCGGCCGCAGGTCAGCCGTTTCGATCGCTTCCAGGAAGCGCGGCAAGGAATGCGTGGTGCCGCTATCGATAAGGGCGCCATGTCCGCGCTCCACCACGAGGTAGGCAGCGTCGAAGGAAGGGCGGCCGAAGCCGGTGTCGATGGTATGGATGCCGTGCATGGGGCAAGCGTAACCCCACCAGGCTGCCCACCGCATCTGTAGGAGCGCGCTTGCGCGCGATGGGTGCTTGCGGCTGCCCCCGTC